>NZ_JBEPOP010000006.1:0-383191 GCF_040546855.1 Paenarthrobacter sp. 4246 | reverse complement strand
GCAACCACCACCACCACCTCATCCACAAAGAACAATGGCGCATCGACATGAAAACCGGCGTCCCCTGGTTCATCCCCCCACCCCACATCGACCCAACCCAAACACCCCGACGCAACCACCACCACACACCCCACAGAACATAGGAGGCCCGGGTTCAACGGGGGGGAAGAGGCCAAGGGCCCGATCTTGATCCGGGGGCGGCGACCCATCGCCATCAGGAGATGAGCCGCCGTCGAGCGCTTGCTGAACGGTTCGCCCGGCAAATCCGCGGGCTTAGCGCGTGGCGGGCCAGCCCGTGTAGGACTCTGCGAGGTACGCCTTCGCGTGCTCGGAGGTCACCACCGAGTGCAGTTCACCGAGTTGTCGGGCGCGGTCGAACTCGTCGCCACCCGCCACCGTGTGCAGCATGGACGTCATCCAGTATGAGAAGTGCTGGGCCTTCCACACGCGGTCCAAAGCACGGTCGCTGTACATATCCAACAGCGCCGTGGAGCCCTGGGAGTAGAAGGAATCGAGGCCCTCAAAGAGCATTTTGACGTCATGGATGGCCAGGTTGAGGCCCTTTGCTCCCGTGGGTGGAACAGTGTGCGCTGCATCGCCGGCCAGGAAGAGGTTGCCGTGGCGCATGGGGGTGTGGACGAAGCTGCGGAACGGCAGGACCATCTTCTCCAGGACAGGCCCTTCCTTAAGCTCGAACCCGTTGCCATTGACGCGCTTGCGGAATTCGTTCCAGATGCGTTCGTCATCCCAGTCGGCCACATTTTCCTTGGGATCGCACTGGAAATACATGCGCTGCACAGTTTCGGTGCGCTGGCTGATCAGGGCGAATCCGTTCTCGGAGTTGGCATAGATCAGTTCGTCGGCGCTGCGCGGGGCTTCGGCGAGGATCCCGAACCATGCGAAAGGGTACTCGTGGAAGTACCACTTGCGGTCGGCCTCGGGGATCTGGAAGCGGCAATGGCTGCGGGATCCGTCAGCGCCGACCAGGAAGTCGGCCTGGATTTCGAATTCCTCGCCGTTGGCGTCTGTGAACCACACCTTCGGCTTGCCTTTGAGATCGTGAACCGTGGTGTCCGTGACGCTGTACCGGACGTCACCGCCGTCGGCCTCCCGCTTCGCAGCGAGGTCCATGAAAACGTCAGTTTGCGGGTAAAGCCATACGGATTCGCCGACGAGTTCCTTAAAGTTGATGCGATGGCTCTCGCCGTTGAACCGCAGCTCGATGCCGTCGTGCCGGTCGCCTTCGCGAAGCACCCGGTCCGAAACGCCGGAATCCACCAACAAGTTCACGGTGCCGTGCTCAAGAATTCCCGCGCGAACCGTCTCCTGGATGTCCTTGCGGCTGCGGATCTCCACCACTACGGACTCAATGCCCTGTTTGGCCAGCAAATGGGAGAGCATGAGACCTGCGGGGCCTGCGCCCATAATGGCCACTTGGGTGGTGATGGGTGTGCGTGCCATGGTTGTTCCTCGCTTCGTTGCGGATCCCGGCTTGCTCGGAAGCGGGATGAATCTGGAATCAGTGTGTCCCGCAACGGGTGAGTGGCGTTACAGCAATTCCGTTGAACGGAAGCTCACTTACTCGCCGAGTTGGCGTCCAATGCCACGGGCCGCCGTTTGAAGCGCTGGTACCAGCGCCTGCAGCCTCATCTCAGCCAGCGGGACCACAACGCCCAGTGCCGCCACGGTCCGACGCTTGCCATTCATCACAGGAACGGCAATGCCCCACGTGTCAGGATCCACAACACCCGCGAGTTGCGCGTATCCCTGCTGGCCCGCTTCGGCCAGGAAATGACGCACGACGTCGGCAGTCACCTTCCCGGAAGGATCCTCGAATTGTTCGAGGTACTCCGCCTGCAGTTCCCGTGGTTGGTGGGACATCAGGGCCAGCCCTGCCGAAGAGATGTGGACAGGCATCCTTCCGGCGATCCTGGCACGGTTGGCGACTGATCCCCTCCTCGAAAGCCGCTCCACGAAGAGCGCTTCCCACCCATCCAGCACAGCAAGGTTCACGTTCTGGTTCAGGACCTGCTGGATATCCTCCATGAAGGGCATGGCAGCTTGCCGGAGGGCCAAGGTGGGCGAATTGCGGTTGACGAGTTCCCACAGACGCAGCCCCAGCCTTACAGTCCCGCCAGCACCAAGATCCAGCAACCGGTGCTCCGAGAGTTGGCGGACCAGTCGATGCGCCGAGGAGAGCGGAAGCCCGGCCCGGTCAGCCAACTCGGTCAATTGCAGCGAGGTTGCCCCCTCCGGAAAGGCCTCGATCACCCGCACTACGCGGTCAACCACGGAATCACCGGATGCCGAGTTGGCCACGATGCGCTCCTTTGCTTGCTGGTCGGTCGCTTGCACGTCAGTGGGGTCTGATCTGTGGTGAGTGGCTTACATTCATGCCAGCAGACACACCTTCCATTCAATGGTAGAACGTGTGCCACGCAACATCAGACGGTGATACAACTCTCATGACTGACCGAACGTTCTTTGGCTCAGGAATCAATCAGCCAGGACCACCAACAACGAAGTACCGAGGACGCTATGCCAACGATGTCATCTGCCCGCCGCTCCCAATGGCCCGTTTGGCTATGCTGGCTGGCCATGGTTCTGGACGGCTTCGACCTCGTGGTTCTCGGAACCGTCATCCCCACACTCATCAAGACAGGCGAACTGGGCTTCGACGCGGTCGGAGCCACCTTCGCCGCCACCATCTCCTTGGTTGGCGTTGGTCTTGGCGCGCTCTTCATCGCGCCGCTATCGGACAAGTTTGGTCGTAGGAAACTCCTGATCGCCTGCGTGGCAGGCTTCTCGCTGTTCACCATCGGCGTTGCCTTCGCCCCGAACGTTGCGGTCTTCTCACTGCTCCGCCTGCTGGCCGGTCTCGGGTTGGGCGCCTGCCTGCCGGCGGCGTTGGCATACATGAACGACTACGCCCCAGCCGGGTCGGCCGGAAAGTCCACAACCCGGACCATGACCGGGTACCACGTGGGCGCCGTGGCCACGGCCTTGCTGGCCATTTTCATCGTTCCCGACTGGCGGCTCATGTTCATCATCGGTGGCGTGGCTGGGCTGATACTGCTCCCGTTCCTGTGGGCCAAGTTGCCCGAATCCCTCCCGGAAGCAGTTCCTGTCAACGCGGGCGAGTCCAAGGCGGACGGATCCGCAAAGGCGGCGACCGCCGTCGAACATTCCGCCGGTACCAAACCAAAGACCGGCTTCCGCGACCTCCTGCAGAAGCCCTATCCTCTGGTGGCGGTTGGAATTGGCATTGCGTCCTTCATGGGGCTGCTGCTGGTCTACGGGCTGAATACGTGGCTGCCCCAACTGATGGCCGCCGCCGGATACCCCGTGAGCACCGGGCTGACGCTGTTGCTGGTCCTGAACGTGGGCGCCGTCGCGGGGCTGTTCGTCGCCGGAATCCTTGCCGATAAGCATGGGACCAAGAAGATCGTGCTGCTGTGGTTCGGGTTGTCGGCGGTGCTGCTGGCCATCCTCAGCGTCAAGATCCAGAACGAATTCCTGCTCAACGCGGCAGTCTTCGTGACGGGAGTCTTCGTCTTCAGCTCCCAGGTACTGGTGTATGCCTGGGTCAGCCAGCTCTTCCCGGCCAGGCTCCGCGGTACCGCACTGGGCTTCGCTGCGGGGGTTGGCAGGTTGGGTGCGATCGTTGGTCCTGCCGTAACCGGGACCCTGGTGGCCGCGAATATCGCCTACCCTGCAGGCTTCTACGTCTTTGCAGGTGCCGGTGTCCTGGCCGTTGCCGCACTGTTCCTGGTGCCGCATGAGGTCAAGGCCGCCGACCCCTCCGTGTCGGCCCACCACTAACTCCCTTCAACCCTGAAACCTGCCGCCAAGCAGCGGTCCGTGGAGTTCTGCAGCGATGGGAGTGCCAGGACCGCTGAATCGAAATGGCCTCCCCGGATCATGGCTTCAATGGCCCGGCACTGGTTCTCCGTGTCCACGGCACCCACCATGGCGGAGGAAATCTTAAGGCTCAAGACCGCATCCATACTGGCATCGGCATCGTGAAGGCAAAGGCCAGTGGAGATTCTGAGGATCCTGCCGGGCAGCATGGACAGGTATGTGGAGAGGAAGCTTATGGCCGGCGCATCGTCGTCCAACTCCTCAGCCAGCGCCTGCAGCGTGCTCGCCTCCAGGACAGATTCCGTTGGAGCCCGGTGTGGTTCAGCGTGACTTGCCACTGCCCGCCAGTCCCTCATTACGTGCTGCTTGGGGCTCCACGATGAAACGCCGACCTTGGGGGCTGATCCCTCGATGCTGTTGAGGGTGCTCATTGTCCCTGGCGTTCCTTCCGGGTGTTGATCGGCTTCTGTGGGGAGCCTGTTCCAAAGTCTGTGTGGCCCGGCTCAGGCTTCCTGCGGAAAATCCTCAAGGCTGGCCCAGAAATATGGCAGGCCAGGAAAATACCGGCGGACCTGATCGGGCAGGGGGGCGCCCGACCAGGCCCGGCGGGGCTTGATGGTGTTTCTGTTCGGCAGTCGCAGCGGACCCGTTGTTACAGCGGGCTGGCCGTTCGGGGTCAGCGGGGGTGGGTGCTACTTGGTGGTTTCGGTGCGCTGGGTGCCGGTGAAGGAGAAGGCGATGGTGGAGGTGGCGCCTTGGAAGTCGTTGTTCGCGGTGGTGGGGAACGCGGTGGTGACTTTGAGGTTGTCGGTCTTGGCCGAGGTCAGGGAGGTGAGGTTGGTGAGGGCCTTGTTGGCGATGATGACCGGGGCGGAGGCCAGGACGGTGCTCTTGGTTCCGGTGCAGCTGTAGGGGGCGGCGGTGCCGGTCCAGGCCACGGAGCAGTTTTCGATGGTCAGTTGCAGGCCGTTGGTCACGTCGGTGGTGAGCAAGGACCCGGTGGCCCCGGCGGAGGTGGTGAGGGTGACGTTGTTCAGGTCCGAGTTGCCGGTGTTGGCCAGGGTGACGAGTTTTTCGACCTTGTCTCCGGGGAGCAGTCCTGCGATGGGGACGTTGAGGGTGTTGGCCGGGCCGGGGGCGCCCAGGGCGATGGTGACCGTGCCTGCGGTGACGGCCTGCGACGCGGAGGTCGAAGAGGTGAACGCGCCGTAGGTTCCCATGCCGGCGACGGCGGCTGCGGTGCCGACCAGTGCGACGGAGGCGAGGATTTTGCCGGAGGTGGTCTTGAGGCTGATGGCCATCTGAGTATGGTCCTTTCGGGAGGCCACCGCGGGTCCGGCCGGCCGTTCTTTTCCAGCCTCTCTGGCTGACAAGAACTACTGTGCCGGGGCTGGATCAAGAACTAATCCTGCAAACCCGCAACACTTCCTCAGGAAAACCTCAAGACTCACCACAGCCCCACCAACCCCATATGAAACACTCATGTGGCACGTGGAAGACCAAGGAGAGGGCACAAGAATGCCGATGTGGTTGCAGGCCCTGATGTGGGGAACGCTGGCAGGCGGAGCCCTGGTTCTCGGCGCGGGCATTGCCTGGCTGTGGAAAGTCCCGCCGAAGGTTGTTTCCACGGTGATGGCCTTCGGTGCGGGTGTCCTGATCTCAGCCCTTGCCTTCGAACTGGTGGACGAAGCCGTCCAAGGCGGTGGCTTGATCCCCACCGTCTTGGGCTTCCTCCTCGGTGCACTGATATTTGTGGGCTCGAACGTTCTGTTGGCACGCGCCGGTGCCAAACATCGAAAACGTTCCAGCGGCCCCCAACCGTCCGAGAAAGACAGCCCCGGCAGTGGAACAGCCATCGCCGTGGGTGCGCTGATTGACGGCATTCCCGAATCGGTGGTGCTCGGCGTCGGCCTCCTTGCCGGCGGGGCGGTGAGCCCTGCCATGCTGGCCGCCGTCTTCATTTCCAATGTTCCTGAGGGATTGTCCAGCACAGCCGGCATGAAGAAGGCCGGCCGCAGTCCTGCCTACGTCTTTGGCACATGGACCGGCATTGCCGTGTTCAGCGGACTCGCGGCGCTCATCGGCTACACCGCCTTGGAGAACGCCCCCGGCACTGTCATTGCGTTCATCACCGCGATCGCCGCCGGCGGAATCCTGGCCATGCTGGCGGACACCATGATTCCCGAGGCTTTCGAAGAGCACCATAACCTCACGGGGCTGACGGCCGCCGTCGGGTTCTTGAGTGCCTTCACGATCCATCACGTCGGCGGGTAACGGTGAGAGCCAAAAGGGGCTAGTGCGGCAGCAGACCCAGCAACGGCAGGGCGACCGCCGTCGACACTGCCATGGCCGCCGTGTTGCCGATCACCGGGTGAAATCCGACGGGTAGGCGAACGGAAACCACGCGGGCAAGGGGCGGAGCCAGGACTGCTCCCAGCACGGCTCCGCCCACCATCGCGGACCACGACCCTTCGTAGGCCAGGACGGCGGCAGGAGCTACGGACACCACGGACGCGTACGTGGCCGCCCACCCGTCGCCGCGGTACCAGCGCTGCCAGAGGACGACGCCGGTTGCCGAGGTCAGCGCCTGGGCGAACAGTATGTGGGGCAACAGGTTGGTTCCGTACGCCGGCAACGCCGGGTTGAGCACAAACGCCGCCGCGACGGCCAGAATCACGCCGATACCGGCGAGTTCGTTGGCGAAGAAGTGCGTTTCGGTGAAGTCCTTGAGGACGCGGCGAGCAGCCCACGCGGCGTCGTTGCGGAAAGTACGGTAACCACCCGACGGCGGTCGGCACGGTTCTGGTGGTGGCCCGGGCTTTTGCAGTGCCAGCCACGGCAAACGCCGGGCCACCATGAACGCCAGCACGGAGCCAACGGACATCGCGAGGACGTTTGCCACCACCACCGGCAGGCTGAGCGGCGTCGATAAGGCAGGGATGAACAGCAACGCCAAGGGTGTCGTGGTGGCTGCTCCCAGAACGGCACCGGTGACACAGGTCTTCCAGCCGGCCCCGTAGAGAAGGACCATGGCGGGAGCGACGCAAACAAAAGGCACGAACGTGGGCTGCCACCCGTCGTCGAGCATCCACCCGAAAGCCAGGTTGGACAGGAGCAAGCTCAGCGACGCCGACGCCAGCACCCACGGCCAGAGGCCGCTGCCATAGGTGAGCGACCCCGCCCAGTTCCTCCCCCGTCGCCCGGCCCACCATGCCAGCGCGGCCCCTGACAGCAGGCCGAACGCGGCCAGATCCGACGCCCAGAACAAGGGCTCGGTCATGTCGCTGAGGAACCAGCGCAAGGCAGTCATCGGTGAGTGGGCGGCGGCTTCCGGCCAGCCCGTGTACACCGGGCCAATCCGCGGAGACTGTTGCCCGAGCGTGTGCAGGAGCAACGCGAAGGCCCCGACGATAGCCGCAATGCTGAACGCCCCCAAGGCGACCGCTGCCGAACCGCGACGGGGCGCTTGCTCCGGCCCTCGCGTGACCTCGGGTTTGGATGGTAGGTCAGCTGCCGGAAAAGTTGGGAAAGAGTGCGTCATTGGAACCCTAAAACGTGCGGTGGTGCGTGGCTTTGAGCAGCGTAACCGACCGTTTGACGCCAACTGCAACGGCCAAGTTATGGGGAATTTGTGACCGGAACGGGGGCCCAGCCCAGCCGCCCGTCGTCGGTCCTCACAACCTCCGCTCACCCTTAGTGGGTGATCTTTCTGTCCAATCGCTGTCGATCCAGCGCGGAGGGGGACTGGCGGATGCGGGCGAATCGAGAATGGTGTTGTGGTCCCGCCGGGGAACGGGTCCCTTGCCGGATGACGACGGCCCTGCCCCGGGCCGAACGAACGATGGGAAAGACACCATGAACTTTTTGGAATCGTTGTGGAGCATCATTGTCGCCTTCTTCTTCATTGCCTATTTGATTCTCCTCTTTCAGATCATTTCGGATCTTCTCCGCGATAAAGCCCTGGGCGGCGGTGTAAAGGCCCTGTGGATTTTGTGCCTGTTCGTGGCACCGTTTATCTCGGCCTTGATCTACGTCATCATGCGCGGGAAAGGCATGGCGCTTCGCAGCGAAATACGCGTCCGTGAATCTGTGGAGGAAGCAGAGAATTACATCCGGGAGGTTGCTGGAGCGCCGACGCCCACCCAGCAAATCGAATCAGCCAAAGCGCTGCTTGCCGCTGGCGACATTACCGAGGCGGAGTACGCTCGCCTGAAGGAGCTCGCTTTGGCCTGATTCGGGCGATGGCCCGCTATCCATATACCGCCGAAAGGGACCGCATGACGCGATTGAAGGCATTCCCACTGCTGGAAGGCGGGCCGTTCCGATTTGGTCTGATTACGGCATTGGGTGTTCTGGTTGCCTTGGCCCTGGGCTCGGCGGTCATTACGTTGCGGTATTCGCTGACGCTGATCTTCGCGGCCCTGTTCATCTCCTTGGGCCTGTATCCGTTGGTGCGCTGGCTGGAACGCTGGAAACTCTCGCGTGGCGGAGCTGTACTCGCAGTGGCCGCTGGATTCCTTATGGTGGTGGCCCTTTTGATCCGCTTCGTGGTCCCCATCCTGGTGGAGGAGGGCGCCGCGCTGGTCCGGGTGCTGCCATCCAGCTTCGACGCAGTGGGTGAACAAGAGTGGTTCCGGGACGTCAACGGTTCGCTGGGTGGAGCCTTGACTCCGTTGCTGGATTGGTTGGAAACCTCTGCGGCGGATCCCAATGTCTGGCTGGCAATTGGCGGCGGAGCGGTCCAGGTTGGCTACAACGTGGTGAACGGGACCTTCGCCGTGGTCTTTGTGGTTGTCCTGACCCTCTATTTCGTGGCAGGACACGAGGTCATGAAATCCAGCCTTTACGCCCTGGTGCCGGCATCCCGCAGGGAATCATTCGCGGATATCTCCGAAACAATCATTGCCTCCGTGGGTAAATACCTGAGCGGAATGTCGGTTCTGGCTCTGTTCAATGCGATCTTCACCTTTATTCTCCTTTCCGTGGCCGGAGTCAGATATGCGGCTGTACTCGCCGTCCTGGCATTCCCCATTACCCTCATACCGCTGGTGGGCAGTGCGATCAGCACGGTCATCATTACCGTGGTTTCACTCTTCACCTCTCCTTCAACGGCGCTTGTTGTTTTCCTCGTCATGCTGGCCTACATGCAGATTGAGGCCTACGTCCTGACCCCTCGTGTGGTGGGCAAAGCGATCAGCATCCCAGGTTCTTTGGTGCTGATCGGCGCAATGGTGGGCGGTACGCTGCTGGGCCTGCTGGGAGCGCTGATCGCCTGCCCCACCACGGCTTCCATCCTGCTGATCATCAAAAAAGTGGTCATCCCGCAGCAGAACGCCAAGTAGCGCGGCATGCAAGGACTACTGCACGACGCCGATGCCGTCGCCTTGATCCTGCTGGCGCTCCACATCGTGCTCGGATCAATTGCCGCGGTGATGGTTTCGGCCAACCGGAAACCGTCGTCGGCCATTGCCTGGGTGCTGGCAATCATCTTCATTCCCTACCTGGGCACGGTGGCGTTCCTGCTGGTGGGCCGCGGCAAACTGCCCAAGGCCCGGCGCGACAAGCAACGCGCCGTCAACGAGCTGATGCTTGGACGCACGCCTGGCCTCTCAGCAGTCAGCCACAGTGAGGACTGGCCCGCCTGGCTGCGTTCCGCCGTCGAACTTAACCTCCGGCTCGGCGCGCTGCCCATGGTGGGCGGCAACCGCGCCGAGTTGCTGGAGGACTACAAGGGTTGCTTCGACCGCATGATCGCGGATATGGATACCGCTGAAGAGTATGTCCATGTGGAGTTCTACATTTTGGCCCTGGACCCCACGACTTCTCCGTTCTTCGATGCCATGGCCAGGGCCTGCCAGCGCGGTGTGGCGGTCAGAGTGCTCTTCGATCACCTGGCAGCAGTAGGCGACCCCAAATACAAGGACATGCTGCAAGCTTTTGACGGTATGGGCGCCGAGTGGCACGCGATGCTTCCCTTGCGCCCCTTCAAGGGTCAATGGCAACGTCCGGACCTGCGCAACCACCGGAAACTTGTGGTGGTGGATGGAAAGGTGGGCTACACGGGCTCCCAAAACCTGATCGATGCCTCCTACAACAAGAAGCGGAATATCAGACGCGGCCTCCAATGGCATGAGCTGATGGTGCGGTTGGAGGGGCCCGTGGTGCGGGAACTCAACGCCGTGTTCGTCACCGACTGGTACAGCGAGTCCCAAGCCCTGCTTCCGTTGGACACTTCACCGGTGGTCCTGGGGTCGGAGCCGGAGCTCATTGACGCCCAGGTCCTGCCCAGCGGTCCCAGCTTCGATAACGACAACAACCTCAAGCTCTACACCACGCTCATTTACAAGGCCGAGCACCGCGTCAGTATCACCAGCCCCTACTTTGTCCCCGACGAAGCCATCCAACTGGCCATTGTCACCGCAGCGTCGCGGGGCTTGAGCGTTGAGCTCTTTGTCTCGGAGGTAGGCGACCAGGACATGGTCTACCACGCCCAGCGTTCCTACTATGAAGTCCTGCTGCGGGCCGGTGTCCGTATCTACCTTTACCGGGCTCCGCAGGTCCTGCACGCCAAACACTTCACCATCGACCACGACGTCGCAGTTATCGGCTCAAGCAACATGGATGTCCGCTCGTTCAGCCTCAACATGGAAGTCTCGGTGCTGGTCCATGGCCGATCCATCGTGGACCGGATGCGGGCAGTGGAGGACACCTACCGCGCGGCGAGCACCGAGTTGTTGCTGGAGGACTGGTTGCGGCGGCCGGTGGGTGAAGTGGCACTGGACAATTTGGCCAGGCTGACGTCGTCGTTGCAATAGCACGCCTGGGTTAAGTCAGTCGTCCAGCTGCAAATACCACGTCACGGCGGCGCTGATTCCCCTGCCCAACAGCAGCGAGAAGGCGATGGCGATGACCACGGCGAACTCCGTGGAAAGCCCTGGCCAAAGCCCGGACAGGGCCCCAATGCCCACCGAGTAGGCGGACCACAGGATGCCAGCTGCGACGGAGTAGAGGACAAACCTGCCGCGCGGGACCGGGGTGATGGCGCTGGCGACATTCATGGTCAGCCGTCCGAGCGGGACAAACCGGGACGTCAGGACCCACGAGGCGGAGTGCTTGGACAGACGTTCCCGGGAAGCATGCAGGGCCTTCTGCGTCCGGGGGCCCTGGAGGATCTTCCAGCTGGCCATGTCCCGGCGCCGGACCAATTCATACGCGCCCAGGTCTCCGGCAACCGCTCCGGCCAGCATCGCGGCCACCAACAGGTAACCGTTGGGAAGGTTGTCGGTGGCGGACAAGGCTCCCAGAGCCACAAACAAGGACGTGGTGGGAATGGGTGGAAAAACGGCCGACAATGCCACGAACACGGCCCCGAGCGGGTAGACCCAGCCGGAATCCGCAGCGCTCATGATGTCCCTGAAAGCCTGCACGGTGAAACCCCCTTCCGGGCTTCGCCCAAGCGTCTCACGGCGGACAACCCAATCCTCACGCTCAGAGGCCGCCTCGCGGATCGCCTGTACTGGGTGAATCCTCGAAGTCCCACCCCTACACTGAAGGAGTGGACGACCTCGGTGGTACCCGCCCGGACCTCTTGAGCCCCCAACTGATGGCGGTCTCCAAACCGCCTTTGGACCTGCTGGCTCGGCCCCGGCTTGTGGCAAAACTGGATGCCACACCTGACACCATCCTCCTCTGCGCCCCTGCCGGGTTCGGCAAATCGGTGGTCCTCGGCCAATGGCTTGCCAGCCGGATGTGCAACGTGGCGTGGGTCAGCCCGGACCACCAGGACGAGCCGGCCCTGTGGCCCTCGGTACTTCAGGCACTCCGGCAGTGCCCAGCCATACCGGACGGTGCCTTGTGTCAATTTTCGGGAGCCGAGACGAATGCCCACGACGTCCTGAATCACTTGGCAAGGCAGTTGACCGCCTCCGAAGGCACCATCCGCCTGGTCATCGACGGCGTTGAGGGCTTCCCGGCAGAAGACCGCGATCATTGGATTCCGGCGCTGTTGAACCAAGCGAATCTGCCCCTCCAACTTGTCCTGGCTACCAGGGAAAGCACGGCCGTTGACCCTGGACGCGCCCGGCTCAGCGGGCGGATCCTGGAACTGCAATCACGTGATCTTGCTTTTTCCCTGGACGAGATCAACTCACTCGCGGCCAAGACCATCACGCTGCTGGGGACGCATCAACTGGCCGAGCTGTTCCGACAAACCGGGGGCTGGCCCGCTTGTGTGGTGCTTGCTTTGCGTTCGTTGCGCCAAGCCGCGGACGTCGAAATGCCCGTGGGCGACATTGCAGCCAACAACCGCCAACTCGCTGAGTATCTGGACCATGAAATTCTCCGTACACTCACCCTGGACGAGCGGCACGTGCTCTCCAGTACCAGCGTGTGCCGTGTCCTGGTGGCCGCCCAGGCCAACGCCCTCACGGGCCACCGGAACGCCGGGAACGACCTCGCCAAGCTGGCGGACCACCGCGATCTGGTGGAATCTGCGGGGAGTGGCCGGAAGGTCTTTCTGGTCCGGTCCCCGATCAGGGCCTGCTTCCGGGCGGAACTTGCCCGGAAGGAGCCGGACGAATTGCTCCGTCTCCACCGGATCGCCGCGCACTGGCATGAGCAGGCAGGCGAACTCGAGGCCGCCCTCCGGCACGCCATGGACTCAGCTGACAGTCAGTTGACCGGCGCAATCCTCGAACGGCACGGAGCAACCCTCCTGGGATCAGGCGGAGTCACGCGGGTTCGGAGGGCCATCGCGGAGCTGCCGGATTCCGTCCTGGCGGTGAGTCCCAAGCTCTGCCTGGTTGCGGCGCTGGCCCATGTGGAGAGCCGTCAGCCCACCACCGCCGCCCGCTACCTGGCCGCCGCGAGTCGTTTGTGGACAGAAAACCCGCCCTCCGACCTCTCAGAACTACGCGCCCTGGCAGAAGCCCGTCTTTCCTGGTTCAGTGGAGACTGGGAGAAACAGGACCCCAAAGCTACCTCGGACTTGGCAGCCCTTCCCTTGTCACGGCAGAGCGACATCCGGATCGAAGCAAGGATGGTTTCGGTCACCGCCGCCGTGGTCGAGCAGCAATACGGGGCCGCCGAAAACGAGGCCCAGGAGGCCCTGCTCGAGGCCACCGAAGCGGGTAACGGCTACCTCGCCGGCAAGGTGTACCTCAAGCTTGCCGGCATTTCCTCAATGCAAGGCCACCTCCGCCGCGCCGGTGAGTATCTTCGACAGGCAGAGGAGAAGCTTCCGGCCTATGCGTGGACTGCGGGAGCCGGCCGATCGGTGGGTGCCCTGATGCATGCCGCTGCCGCCCTTCTCGGCGCCGAACCTGCGGCGGCCCTCAAATTCGCCGCGTCGGCAAGTGCGGAACTGGGACAACTGGGGTCCTCTTCCAAAGGAGTGGGGGCCGCGATGCGCGCCACGGTGGAACTGATCACTGCGTGCGCCCACCTGGATTCAGGGGACAGGCGGCACTCCCTGGATGGCATGCGGCAAGCTAGGCTGAGGATCGGCCAGGGCCATCTCTTCGCCCAGCCCGTGGCGGCCTTCGTCGCGGTGTTGGAACATGCCGCTGCACTGTCCTTGGGTCATTCAGAGCGTGCCCGCGAAGTCCTGGAGTGGGCCGAAGAGATCATCCCCGGGACGGGCGAGTTGTGCTTGCTGCGAGCGCAGGGCCCCGCGGGGATCAGTCGCTTCGACGCCGCAACCGAACGTCTCCGGCCACTGCACGCGGGCGTTGCTGCACCCCTGCTGGAGTGGACGTGGCTTCACGTGAACGTCCTTGAGTGTTCCATTGCCATTCGCACGGGGCGGCGGACTCTGGCCGGCAAACTCTTGGAAGATGCGCTGGGCATGGCCGACGATTTAGGGGTTATCAGGCCTTTGGCCATCGCTCCCCAGGAGGTCGTGGACCTGTTGGTGGAACGGGCGGGTACGCACGGGCCCCGCGAGGAGCTCGCCAAGCGGTTGCTGGCTTTGAGGCCTCCCGCTGATTCCCGGCTTGCGCCTTTGTTGACGCCCCGCGAGCGGGAGGTCCTTACCCTGCTCCCCTCACACTTGTCGCAGGAACAGATGGCGTCAGAGCTTCACTTGTCCGTGAATACGGTGAAAACCCACCTGCGGATCATCTATTCCAAGCTCGGCGCCGGGTCTCGTCATGATGCCGTGTCCGCGGCCTACAAGTTCGGGCACCTGCCGTAGCCCGTGACCTCGGCGGACGCCCATCACTCACCCGATTGGGGTGACCCTGCGGTTGTTACCCGGATCTAGTCTGAAAGAATGCTGGCCAAGTACCCCACGGGTGACCCAAGGCATCAATGACAGACGTCGTCGTTACGCTGCTGGTGCTCGTCGTAGTGATTGCTGCGTTCGTGTGGAACCGCCTGCCGGTTGAGGTAGTGGCGCTCGGAGCAGCCTTGGCCCTCTACGGCACCGGCATTGTGGGTTTGGACGACACATTCGCCGGTTTCGGGAGCGGGACCGTGGTGTTGATCGCCGCGTTGTTCGTGGTGGCGGAGGCGATCGATGCCGCGGGCGTCACGACGTGGCTGGGAAGCTTGCTGATCAGGTTCTCGGGAACGAGCCGAACCCGGTTGATGGTGCTGATGATGGTTTTGACGGCTTTGCTGACGGCCCTCATCAGTGTCAACGGAGCAGTCGCCGCGTTGTTGCCCATGGTGGTTGTCCTCGCAGTCCGACTGGGTCGCAGGCCTTCGGAACTCCTGATGCCCATGGCTTTCGCAGCCCACGCCGGGTCCTTGCTGATTCTTACCGGTTCACCGGTCAACATACTGATCCTGAACGCAGCGCTGGACACCACGGGAAAGGGAATCGGGTTCTTTGAGTTCGGGCTGGTGGGGCTTCCCTTGCTGCTGGGCACCATCGGATTGACCCTGTGGCTGGGACCACGGCTTCTGCCATCCCGAACGCCTGATGCCCTCCCCAAGGACCTGGGTTCCCACAGCGAGACCCTCATGAACCACTACCTCGGCGGGGAGGGGCTGAGCCGTCTCAGCATCCCGGCAGGATCAGCATTGGTCGGCCAGCCGGTTGCGTGTCTTCAGGACGGGCACGACGGCGGCCACCTCCACCTCATCAGCGTGCAGCGGCCGGACGGAAAACCGTCCGGCAGCACCATTTTTGAAGGCGGCGATGAGATAGTGGTGCGCGGCGGGCAGCAGACGATCGACGCCCTCGCTGCCCGGCACGGCCTGGAACAGGACGACGACGCCACATGCGGCCTCATCAGCAGTACCTACGGAGTGGCCGAGGTAGTGGTGGCGCCGCGGTCGAACCTCGTCGGCACGGAGGCCTACCCCGGGATGGTCACGGACAGCGGGGACCTGGTGGTGTTGGCCCATCACCATCCGGGTGAGCCGGAATCGTCGGGGCGCACGCTGATCACTGCCGGAGACAGGCTGCTGCTTCAAGGATCCTGGTCGGCGCTGGATCAGCACACAGTGGACCACAATGTGTTGCTGGTGGACTCTCCAGACACCATCCGCCGCCAAACAGTGCCGTTGGGGCCGCGGGCCACGCCGGCGCTGATCATCCTGGGAGCCATGGTGGTTCTGCTGGCCACCAACTTGGTGCCTGCACCCGTCGCGGCCATGCTGGCGGCTTTGGCCATGGTGGTGCTGCGCGTTGTCACAGTTCAGCAAGCCCACCGTTCCATGGCCTGGACCACCCTCATCCTGGTGGCCGGCATGATTCCGCTGTCCACGGCCATCACCTCCACCGGCACCGCCGAGATCCTCGCCGAGGGCATGGTGGCAGTGGTAGGGAATGGTGGGCCCTTGCTGTTGCTCTTGGGGCTCTTTGTGGTGACTGCAGTCCTGGGTCAGCTGATCAGCAATACGGCCACTGCCCTGATTATCATTCCTATCGCTCTTTCCGTGGCCCAGGAATCATCCATCAATCCCTACGCCGTGCTGATGTGCGTGTCCGTAGCTTCCTCCGCCGCGTTGCTGACCCCCGTGGCAACGCCGGCGAACATGATGATCATGCAGCCGGCGGGCTACAGGTTTGGCGACTACTGGAAGTTCGGGCTGGCCATCATGGCACTATACGCGGCAGTGGCCATCCTATTGGTGCCCGTGTTCTGGCCGCTGCAGACGTAGCCCTCCCTTCAGGACCAAGACTCCAGAACCAGAACCCAGTGATCGGAGATCGACGCCAAGGCAAACCCGCATACCGTTCCGCCAACCCCGTAGTGAGGTATTCACAACGCCCCTTCACTGTGAAGGGGCAGAGCACACCAGGAGCAGGATATGGCCAGCGACCACACCACCAAGGAAACCCCACCACCCGTCAAGGCGGCTTCATGGCTGCCCTTGATCGTGGTGGTCCTCACCCAAATCCAGGCATCATTCGCCGTCAATGCCCTGACGGTTTCCATGCAGGGCATCACCACCGACTTGGACACCGCAGCGACGTCAGTGGGCACTGCCATTACTGCCGGGACGTTTTCGATGGCGGCGTTCATCCTCTTGGGAGCGAAGCTGGGCGCCCGGTTCGGTACGCGCAAGGTGTTCCAGATTGCCGTCGCCATTCATGCCGCCGCCATGGCAGGGGTGGCATTGAGCCTCAGTCCGGCGATGCTCTTCATCGCCCAAGCGTCGTCCGGTGCTGTCATTGCCTTGATCGCACCCGCACTCACGGTCTTTATCGCCACCAATTACAAGGATCAGCAGCAAGCCAAGGCCATCGGGCTCCTGGCTGCCGCCATTCCGGCCGCTGGTGTTCTGGCCTTGCTCATCGCCGGCTGGTTCGCCACCACAATCGGCTGGCGCTACTCGTTCGGCCTCATGGTGGTCCTCGGCGCCCTCAACCTGCTGCTGAGTTTTAAGCTCAAAACTGTCCCGGCACAACCCCAGCTGAAGATCGACTGGACCGGCTCCGTCATCGCCGCGGTGGCCGTCATCCTGCTGAGCTTCGGTTTCAGCGGGTTGTCCGCCTGGGGTACCTGGTTCGCAACCAACCAGGCGCCGTTCGACATCCTTGAACTCTCCCCTGCGCCGCTGCTGATTCTCCTGGGAACCATCGCGGGACAGGTGTTCTTCAGGTGGATCCGGAAACGCCAGGATGCCAAACTGCCCCGCATTTTCGACCTCAGGGTGTTGGCCTCCAGTTCCGAACTCGCAGTGACCGCGTGCATGGCCATCATGCTCTTCGTGGGAACGGCCGCAAATTTCCTGATCCCGCTCTACATGCAGATCGTGCAGGGCCGCTCCAGCATCGAGACGTCGTTCTCGATCATTCCCTACACGTTGTCCATCTTCCTTGCGAGCACCTTCGTGGCGTTCCTGTATGACAAGTTTCCGCCCCGGACCATCGCGCAAGGCGGCTTCGTAGTGGTTGCCGGTGCGCTGGTCCTTCTCGCCTTCACCATCCGCAACGACTGGGGCCAGCTGTTTGTCGTGCTGGGCCTGATCCTCCTGGGACTCGGCCAGGGCGCAATCGTCGCGTTGGTGTTCAATACGCTGCTCAGCGCGGTTCCCCGTGAGCTGGCCGGCGACGTCGGAGCCTGGCGCGGACTGGTCCATAACCTCTCCGGCAGTGTGGGCATCGCGGTGGCGAGCGCGTTCGCCGTCGGAATGCTCTCCTCGCTGATTGCCAGCGGCGCCGCCGCGCATCCTGAGGTTTCCCAGGAGTTGATCTACAAAGTGAACGTCAATGAGGCCGACTTTATGACCAACGCGCAGGTGGAGGCGGTGATCGGCGACCGCGTGAGCAGCCCTACCGAGCTGGCGGCCGCGACGGAAGTCAACGAGGAAGCGCGTCTCCGTGCCCTGCAGATCTCCCTTCTTGGGCTCTCGGGGCTTGCCCTGCTGGCGATCGTTCCGGCGGGCCGTATGCCAGGCCGGATGACAGGCGACCTGCCTGAACAGCTCGAACCGGACGATCCCGACGCGATCCCGGAGCCGGGCCCCAAAGCGGACCAAGCCGTGACGGATTCTTCACCCACAGGTGCTCCAACCACAGATGTCCCCACCACAAAAGAACGGGCGAAACGGTGAACCACGAAGCCTACAAACTGATCCCGGAAGATTTCTCAGCTCTTCCTTCCTTGGGCGGCACCGAACCGGAGTTGCACTTCGTGGACGGCTTCGGCGCCCTCGACGCGATCGGCGTGCTGGTCTCCTCAGAGGGTGATGTTCCCGAGTCCGTCGGACTGCACCGGGAGACCTTGGCCGGCGCGGGGTTTGACGGCAAACCCGGGACTACCCTGCAACTGGCCAACGCCTCAGGAACCCTGGTGGTTGCCGTTGGAGGCGGAGAGCCTGGTTCCTTGGACGCGGACGGCTGGCGCAAGGCGGCCGCGGCCTTGGTCCGGGCCACGCAGAAGCACTCCCGGATCGGTTTTGAACTGACTGACACGGCAAGGATCGACGCCGGGCGGCTGGGCCAGGTGCTGGCCGAAGGAGTGCTGTTGGCCCGGTACAGCTACGACACCCTCAAGAGCAGGGGCAAAGGAACCGCCCTTGCCGAGGTGCAGTTCCTGGCTCCCGGGACAGACACCGAGGCTGCTTCACGGGGTGTGGACACGGGCCGCGCTAAAGTGCGGGCCACCACCATCGCCCGGGACCTATGCAACGCTCCGCCGAGCCACCTCACTGCCGTTGGCTTGGGCTCGGCGGCGAAGGAGCTCGGGGAACGGTTCGGGTTTGGGGTTGAGGAGTTCGATAAACAACAGCTCATCGACCTCCGCTGCGGCGGCCTGCTCGGCGTGAATGCCGGCAGTGCCCAGGAACCGCGCATGATCAAGCTCTCGTACCGGCCCGGGGGAACACCAACAGGCCACCTCGGCCTGGTGGGCAAGGGCATCATGTACGACTCCGGCGGTGTCAGCCTCAAACCCAGCGATCCCATGCACCTGCTCATGAAAATGGACATGGGCGGGGCTGCGGCGGTCCTTGCCGTTTTCACCGCATTGCGCGATCTCGGCTGCAAAGCCGCCGTCACCGGATTCCTGATGTGCACGGACAACATGCCCTCCGGCTCGGCCTACAAGTTGGGGGACGTGCTCACCACGCGGAGCGGACTCACCATCGAGGTAAAGAATACCGACGCCGAAGGTCGCCTGGTGATGTGCGATGCTCTGACGCTCGCGGTAGAGGATGGTGTGGACGGGATCGTGGACATCGCCACCCTGACCGGGGCAGCCCTGATGTCGTTGGGACAGCTCACCGCCCCGGTGTTCGGAAACGACCAGCGCTTGGTGGACCTGGTGCTGGAATCGGGCCGGCGCACAGACGAGCAACTGTGGCAGCTTCCACTGGAACAGGCCTACCGCCCCCAGCTGGATTCCGACGTCGCGGACATCTCCAACCTCGGCGGACCCTACGCCGGTTCCACCACTGCCGCCCTGTTCCTGGCCGAGTTCGTGGGTGAAACTCCCTGGGCGCACATCGACATTGCAGGCACCATGCAGTCGGACAAGGACGACTCGTGGCGAAGCAAGGGTGCCACGGGGTTCGGCGCGCGTCTCCTCATCGATCTGGCACTCAACTATTCAGCCACCTGACCGCATTCACCCCTGAGCGCCCCCGTGAGACGGCCACGAGGCCCCGACGCAGCAGCGTCGGGGCCTCGTGGTGTTCTGGCGGTGCGGCTTTCAGGCGCCTGGGCCTTCTTGCGCTTAGGCCTTCTTGCGGGTGAGCAGTCCCCAGATGATGAGGACCAACAGAGCGCCGCCGATGGCGAGCAGCCACGTGGAGAGCGACCAGAACTCGTTGATACCCACGTTGAAGAGCGCGCTGCCGATCCATCCACCCAGGACGGCGCCGACGATGCCGAGCAACAGCGTAGCGATCCAGCCGCCGCCCTGCTTGCCAGGCTTAATGGCCTTGGCGATGGCTCCAGCAATCAAACCCAAAACGATCCAACCAATGATTCCCATTTTTCATCTCTCTTTCATAAGTAGGACCCAGTTCGGCATAAGGACGCATGCCGCTATCGACCTGATTGTTGGCTACCAGCTGAGCCGTCGGAGCATGCCGACGGTTTGGCTGGCAGACGGCCTGCCGGCAGGATCGGGGTCTGTCATGGCATGAAGCACCATGGACCAGCGCCGCCGAACCGTGCCGGGAATTCGGGGTTCCCCAAGAGTCCTTGCCACCATTGACTCGAGGGGAGGGCCTGGGAACGCTTTGGTTCCGGTCAGGCATTCAAGTGCCACCAAGCCCAGCGAGTAGATATCGCTGGCCGACGTAGACGTACCACCGCATACCTCTTCGGGACTCAAGTAATGAGGTGTTCCCGACGACGATTTGGGCGCCGAATGACGCCCGTCGATGGCTATCCCAAAGTCGGTCAACTTTGCGATTCCAGGACCATCCGGGTCCGCGCGGAAATCCACCAGGATATTGCCCGGCTTGATGTCGTTGTGGACGATCCCCCGGCGATGAAGATGCGTCAGCGCCTTGGCGATTCCGCTCATCCACGCCACCGTCTGCGCCGGGGAGGCCGGGTGCTCGTGGAGGATGGACCGGAGGTCGTTGCCGTCCATCAGATCCATCACCAGATAATTGCGGCTTCGCTGGGAGTCCGCGTCCGCCGTCGTACCCGAACCGAGCACTGCGACGATGTTCTGGTGGCGAAGCCTGCTATGGATGTCCACCTCGCGCCGGAAGGGCGAGTCCTTGGCGGGGTCCGATGTGCCGGGGCTGGATGTAGAGGGATCCGTTGCCCGGAAGATCTTCACGGCCACGTGCTTTCCTGTGCGGAGGTCGAGGGCTTCATTGACGTAGGCTTCCGAGCCGCCGCCCAGCCGACCGCCGAGACGGTACCGTCCACCGAGCACTACTGCACCTGGCTGGACCGTGCTTGGCTTCACCGCACCTGGCTGGGCCATGCTTGAACACCCGGCCCCGCGATCAGCGCGGACGGCCGTAACGTCAAGCGTGGTCACGCCAAGAGTGTTTCGATCTCGGCGGCCGGAACACCGGCCACCTCCGCGAGCGCCTGGGGGTTGACTCCGGCGTCAACGGCCTTCCTGAAGGCCAAGGCAAGAGTGTTCTGGGAGATAGCGAGTTCATGCTGGAGACTCTGGCGGCGAAGCGCAGCGATCCAGACACCACTCACCGGGTCAATGGCGTCAATGTCCATGCGGAAGCCGCACCCGCAGGCCCACTCCGGCCAGATGGGCTCTACCGAGACCCACTTCATGGCGTCATAGGATGGCCCGGCGGAGATGGCCATGTGCGACCCGCAATGCACCGGTCCCACAGGAATTACCTGTTCCGTGACAACGTGCACGTCATTCTCAGCCACCGGTGTGGAACTTGGTTCACGCAGTGCGACTGTCATCGTCTTCCCACACATTCACTAGTAAGTAGCTTGGCTATCTAGTTATATGTGTACTTATCAGTTATGTCCAGCCGGGACGTCAGGGAGTTGCGACGCTGTCAATGGCTGCGCGCATACGCCGGAGGAACTCCACCACCACGGCGGCGTCTTCTGCGCTCAGGGTTTCGGCGGCCTCCATCATCCGCGAATGCATGTCCCCCAAGGTGCTGCGAACCTCTTGGTCGGAGCCCGGGGTGGGTCGCAGAATGAGGGCCCGCCGATCGGTAGGATGCGGTTCCCGGCTCACGTAGCCGGACCTGACCAGGCGGTCCACCAGGGAGGTCATGGACGCCGACGTCACACCAAGACGGACCGCCAACTCCTTGGGCCCCACATCGCGACCAGCCCGCTCGGCTTCAAGAAGGTAGCGCAAGGCCACAAGATCGGTTTCGCCCATTCCCATGGAGGCGCGCGTTCGGCGGCGCATATCAGCCTCGGCGGAGCGATAGTCCCTGAGCGCATTCAGGACGTCCACTGCGCCCATCTGCTTACGGCTCTCCAGCCCGTACCAATAGCCCTGACGTTCACTTTTGTCGATCATCACCAGTCCTTTGGTAGACATGTATCTCGCTTGTCTAACCAATCGATCCTAGGCGATAACTCCCCGTACCGCTGACATCCACCCGCTCAGGCAGTGGACAGACCCCCGCGCACCCGCCGCCAAACCGCCGGGGCCACCACCACTGCGACGCCGACGGCGGCACCAATGACTGTCTCGATGATGCGGTCCCGGAGGAGCAAAGCAGGATCGACCGGCGCCGCCAACAATGTGGCAATCAACGCCAGCGGAGTTACGAACACCTGCGCCACCAGATACTGCCGGGCGATGAACATTTCCGCGCCGAACTGGCACGCCGCGATCACCAGGACCATGGCCCAAGGCGCCGGGTTGAACCACAGGATGCCGGCCAGCAACACCAGCCCGATTACCGTTCCGGCGATCCTTTGGATGCCGCGGCTCACCCGGTGGCGCGTCGAATGGCCCACCAGCGGAACCACGGCCGCAACCATCGCCCAGTAGGTGTGCCCGAACCCGAGCCGCTCCCCCACCAGCGTCGCGATGGTCCCCGCAAGGCCCGCAGCAACCAGGTAACCGCCGCCTTCCAGCCAGATCGCCCGGCGCTCGGCGTCGGTGTGACGGATGGGAGGCGGCCGTTTCCACGGTGTCCGATGGCTCTTGACGACACGGGACGACATGCCAATCAGCAGGCAGAAACCAGTGGTGAGAAGCGAGACCAGCATCGCTTCCCACAGAGGCGGTTGGGCGGCGATGGACGCGATGGCGGCAAACGCAAAGATGTGAAAGAGCGAACCACCCGGACGGAGCCTCCAGGCAGCCACCACCACGGAGCAGACACCGGCCACTACGGTGGTCGTGGCGGTCAGAAGCCACGAATATGCGGCACCTTCCAGCCCGGAGCTCTGCGCAAAGCGGGCCATGAGAGTGGCCAGGAGAATGATGAAAAGCATGAAGCCGCCGGCACGCAACTGGCTGCGAAAACGGATGCTGTGCGGCTCGTTGCGGCCATAAATTCCGGTGAAGGCTCCGAACGAGGCAAACACTGCCAGGTCCATGCGTCCGATCAGCGTCAACGTGATCAGCGGAACAAACACACCTACAGCGCAGCGGAGGGCGGGATGATGGTCCTTGTTTCCAGGACCCATCGTGAACATTTCCGCTACAGCCTTCAAGGGGGCGGCTCGCCTTTCGTCGCAGGATCAAACGTACGACGACGGCGCTGGCGTCCGCTTCAAGGTTACGCTCCGAGCACTGGACTACTTGGAGTTTTTGTACACATAGTGCCCCGAATCACGCGTCATCGGGGCACTATGTGTACAAAAAACTCCAGGGTCAGAAGCGGGATGCTGCGAGGCTGTTGACCTGCATCGTGGAGAGCTCGTTGCCGGCGAGGTCAGTCACTCCGGCTGCCGGAGCGTAGCCCGGAAGTGGCGTCGGCGTAGCAGCTACCGTCAGCGTCCCGGGGCCTCCCGCCCCCAAGGTGATTGTGAGTGTCTTGGCGCCCGGGTTCCACGTCAGGCTGGAGCCGCTGGTGTTGTTCCCGGCGAAGGTGAGGGCCGTGCCGGTGTAATTCCCACCGAGCGCCACACTGCCAACCCTCAAAGTGGGGCAACCCGCCTGGGACACGGTCAGCACATCGTCTGCGCTGATGTTTACGAGGACCTGGCTGCTGCCGTTTCCGTTCTGGGTTTGGGTTGTGGTGTTGCTGGTCCAGGCACTGCAGATGGTGTTGGCCACCAGCGCCTCGGAGAAGGTGAGCTTCACGGAGTCGGTCTGCTCTACGATGCCCAGGGTTTTTCCTGTGCCGTTGTTCAGCTGAACCGCAGTGACCGTTGGCACCACCACATCCTTGGTGGATGTTGCGGTCCCGGCGGGTCCGGTGTTCCCGGCCGCATCGCTTGCGCGGGCCGAATAGGAGATGGTTCCGTCAGTGAAGGCGGAGAGGTTGAGTGGAGCGGCGGTCCACACGCCGGTGGCAAGGGTGGCGACAGTCTGCGATACCGGCGCTGCACCGGCGCCGGACACCGTGAGGGTCACCGAGGAGTTGGCCTCTGCCGTACCGCTGATGGGAACGCTCCCGACGGTGGACTGGTTGACGTAAGCCGGCGCGGTTACCGCCGGAGCCAGGGGCGCGGTGGTGTCCGTGACAGGTGTGGTGGCAGTGCTGCGTTGGCTCTCGGTTCCTTGCCACAGGGAAAGGGTAGGCGTCACGGTGTAGTACCAGGTTCCGGCCGGCACTCCGGCCTCAACGCAACCCAGTCCAACCACCGTTCCGGCGCATCCATTTGTCGCCGGAACCTTCGTCCCGCCGGTCGCCGAACTGTAGCGGGCAATACTGTAGCCGGTCACGGACCGTCCTGCCGCCGTCGTGCCGGCCGCCCATGACACCGTCACGTTGGCACCGGAGATGGCGGTAGCAGGCCTGGCCCCTTGGGTTACCGTGTCGGCCTTTACTGCGCCCGGCCCGCTGGTGATTGAGCCCCAGAATGCGCTGGCAGCCGGACCTCCCCAGGAGACGAGGAGAATGCCGGCCACGATGATCGCGAGCCTGCTCCGCCAGCCGAACACAGCAGATACAGGACGGTTTTGACGAAGCCGGCTCACTTCCGTACCTCCAGCGTGACAGGAACGGTGAATTGGGCGCCTTGGCAGGCGGAGACCGACGTCGTGCTCATTCCTGCAGCGCCCTGGAGCGTCAGCAGGATGGAGGAGTTCGGCTGGATGATCAGCGGCGGTGAAAGCGGCACGGGAGGCGGTGTGAACGACACTCCTGTTGTGGTGCAACCGGGGTGGGCCGCGTCGGCGGTCACGGGCCCGTTGGCCGCAAAACCATAGACGGTGACGGCGTGCGGGTTGGGGTTCGACGCGCGAAGGAGGACGTCTGCGGTTCCGCCGGGGACCAGGCTGGTCTGGGAAGTGTCGCCCGGGACCAGTGCGTCCACCGTGACGGCCTGCATGGTGCCATTGCTTGCTGAACCGCTGCCTGTTCCCGCAGCCGCCCAGTAGGCATAGGCGGAACCTGCGCCGCCCAGGATGCAGAGGGCCACGGTGGCCACAGCAGTTCGTGCAAGCCGGCCATGAGTGGGGATGCGCGGAGTTGGGACTGTGGTCATGTCAGTTCGCCTGTCCTGTTCCGCTGAACGTCAGCCGGATGGTGGCACCCTTGCACCCATCCTGAAGCTGTGACGTATCCAGCATGGTGATCTGGGGCCGTTTCGGCTCAGGAACCCCCAGCGATGAGAGGGAGCGGCTCCCCGGCGCCACTGTCAGCGGATACGTTCCGGAGTACTGGGCGAGCGTGTAGTCGGCCGGAGTGCACGGCAGGTTGGCCGCCACCGCGGCGGGAGTCCTCACCACCTGGCTGATGGCAACAGTCAGATTGCTCACCGCGATGGCCTTGTTGTTGGGGTTGGAGATCAGCAGGTCCACGGACCGTGTAACTCCCGGAGCGAGCAGCCCGCTGACAGTACCGCTCACATCAAAGGTCCGGTTTACCTCCAGGACGTGCAACTGCGCCTGCGCTGACGACTGGAGAGTTCCGGCCGTCCCCTTCACGGTGAAGTTGGTCTTTCCAGCCGGGGTGGCGGGCGCCGTGGTGATGGTCAACGCCACCTGGGCGGTGCCTCCGGACGTCAACACCACCGACGACGGCGACCATGCAGCTGCCGCTCCTGCCGGCAGACCTGTGACGGCGAACGTCACCGGCCCCGTAAAACCTCCCGCGGATGCTGCGGACACCGTGTACGTGGCTGATTGACCCTGATTAACCGTGCGGCTTGAAGGCGACAACGTCACGGTGATTCCTTTGGTGACCTTGGCCTGACCGCCCTGTGCACCGCTTGCGGCAAGTGCCCCAACGGGCACCAATGCCACTACCAACGCCAGGAGCAGCGCGCGTAGTGGTATCGCGACTCGGTGCAATGGCGCGGTGCGCTCTGGGCGGGGGTCCATGGAAGCTCTTTTCGGACGTATTCGGTGCTGGGCAGAAGGATCAGCCGGGGATCACCACTCGCAGGATGATCCCCGGCAGGCCGGTGCTACAGGCTTGAGACGTTGACCGTCACGATTGCCGACTTGCAGGCGTCCTGGTTCTCGGTGGTGCTGTCATTGAACTTCAGGACGCCGCTGCCCACTGAGGTTCCGGTGGAACCGGCCGCCACAGGGCTGCTGCTGGTCACCGCGGTGACCTCGAACCAAGCCGGAAGACAACCGGCCACGTTGGTGGTCACATTCGCGGAGAGGGCGCCCACCACCGTGCTGGAGGTGGTCGAGTTATCGGCCGTGTAGGCCACATCGACCTGGTTGCCTGGTGCGAGCCCAGCGGCGAACGTGGCGTGGAGCGTCACCGTTCCGCCGCCGGACGCGTTGGTGGCTGAGCCGTTGCCCGAGCCCGTGGTGGTCCAGTAGGCATAGGCAGCCCCGCCGCCGACGGCTACCAGTGCCACGCCAGCGACAGCAGCGGTGATCCGGCTCTTCTTGGAAAGCTTGCGCATGATAAGACTCCTTGGTTTTTCTATGTCCCGGGGAGCCGCATCGCAACCCCCAGCATCCGAACGTTGTTGTCGAATGAAGCGATGCCCCCATGTTTCTGTGCGCCAGGCTTCCGTGGCTACCCTTTGCTGTACGCCTCTTTTAAGCCCGAACGAGGGGTCAGAAATACGCTCATACCGCATGCAAGTACTCAGGTTCTGGCGGCGGACTACTTGGATGGGCGCCGCTGAATGCAGTCAGGGCCGGGCGGTGGGTACTCAGTTTCAGTCAACGCGACCGGGGCGCCGTCCGCTGGCTTTGCGATCCTCCGCAGCACGCAGCCCCACCTGACTGCGCGAACATTGTGCCCGTCTTGAGCAAAAACTGCGCTGGTGTTCGAGTGCTGGGGTTTATGACTTAACCCCCGACGGCGGTCGGTCGCCTCTTGGAGGGGACCGACCGCCGTCGGGCTATGCCGTTGGTGGGGATGATTTCAACGCCGTGAGGTGTCCTTGTGTGGGGGCTTAGCCGTGGGCGGCGAGGATGGTGGAGGCTTCCTGGCGGGTGGTGCCGGAGGACTCGATGTGGGCCAGGGCGGCCGGGATCTCCCAGCCCTTCTTCCGCATGGCGGTGGCCCAGAGGCGCCCGGCCCGGTACGAGGACCGCACCAACGGACCCGACATCACACCAAGGAACCCGATCTCCTCGGCCTCGTGCTGGAGGTCCACGAACTCCTGCGGCTTGACCCACCGGTCCACCGGCAAGTGCCGCTCGGACGGGCGCAGGTACTGGGTGATCGTGATCAAATCACACCCGGCCGCATGCAGATCCCGCAGCGCCTCGGAGATTTCTTCCCGGGTCTCGCCCATGCCCAGGATCAGGTTGGACTTGGTCACCATGCCCAAATCCCGGCCCTGCGTGATGACATCCAGGGACCGCTCGTACCGAAACGCCGGACGGATCCGCTTGAAAATCCTCGGCACGGTCTCCACGTTGTGCGCGAACACCTCGGGCTTGGAATCACAGATCGCCGCAATGTGCTCGGGCTTGCCGGAGAAATCAGGGATCAACAACTCCACCCCGGTGCCCGGGTTCAGTTCATGGATCTTCCGCACCGTTTCGGCGTACAACCACACACCCTCATCGGCCAGGTCATCACGGGCCACCCCGGTCACCGTGGCGTACCGCAACTGCATGGCCTGGACGCTCCGCGCCACTTTGGTGGGTTCGAACATGTCCACCGGGGACGGCTTACCGGTATCGATCTGGCAGAAATCACAGCGCCGGGTGCACTCTGACCCGCCGATCAGGAATGTCGCTTCCTTGTCTTCCCAGCACTCAAAAATGTTCGGGCATCCGGCCTCTTCACAGACCGTGTGCAGGCCTTCCTTCTTCACCAGATTCTTGAGCTGGACGAACTCCGGACCCATCTGGACCTTGGCCTTGATCCACTCGGGCTTGCGTTCAACCGGGACCGCCGAGTTACGCTGCTCAACGCGCAGCAACTTACGGCCTTCAGGGGCGAGTGTCATGACGTTCCTTCGAGTTGATCTCTAAATTCTTGCGTTGCGGGGCCTGTTCTGCGCCCTTCGGCTTCGGCATGGGGCGCAGAGCGGGCCCCACAACGCGTTGGGTTTTGGGTTTCAGCATTCGACGACGTTGACGGCGAGGCCGCCCATCGCTGTTTCTTTGTACTTATGGGACATGTCCTTGCCCGTTTCCCGCATGGTCACAATGACCTCATCCAACGAGACCCGGTGTGTTCCGTCGCCCCAGAGCGCCATCTTCGCCGCGTTGATCGCCTTCGCCGCAGCAATCGCGTTCCGCTCAATACACGGAATCTGCACCAACCCACCGATCGGATCACACGTCAGCCCCAGGTTATGTTCCATCGCGATCTCCGCAGCATTCTCCACCTGCCCCGGCGTACCACCCATCACCTCAGCCAACCCGGCAGCAGCCATCGACGACGCCGACCCCACCTCACCCTGACAGCCCACCTCAGCACCCGAAATGGACGCCTGCTCCTTATACAACACACCCACAGCACCGGCAGCGAGCAAGAACTTCACCACCACATCATCCCGATCCTGCTGCGTGGCCTGGTCCATGCCCGGGGCGTAATTCAACGCGTAATACAACACCGCCGGAATGATCCCCGCAGCACCATTCGTCGGCGCCGTCACCACACGCCCACCGGACGCGTTCTCCTCATTGACCGCCAACGCGATCAGGTTCACCCACTCCTGCCAATACTTCGGATCGTTCCGGTCCTTGTCCTCCTTCAACAACCGCTCCAACCAATCAGGAGCACGACGACGGACCCGCAACCCACCCGGCAACACACCCTCACGCTTCAAACTGGTTTCAACGCAGGCCTCCATCACGGACCAGATATGCAGCAAACCCTCCCGGATCTCCTCCTCCGACCGGGACGCCCGCTCATTGATGAACATGATGTCGCTGATCCCCAAACCCTTCGACGAACAACGCCCCATCAACTCCGCCGCCGTCCTAAAAGGCAACGGCAACTCCGCCTTCGACTCCTCCAACTCTTCCTGGGCCGCGTCTTCCTCACCCTCACGGACAATAAACCCGCCACCGACCGAGAAGAACGTCGCCTCCCGCAGAACATTCCCCCCAGCATCGGACACAGCGAACTTCATCCCATTCGTATGCCGCGGCAACACCGTCAACGGATGCAGAATCATGTCCTCCACCGCGTACGGCACCTCCACACCCTCACCGAAGGCACCAGCCAGGTTCAGCACACCCGTCTCAGCAATCGAGGCCAAACGCTCCTCCACCTGATCAGGCAGGATTTCCGCGGGATCATAGCCCTCAAGTCCGAGCAACGTCGCCGTCATGGTCCCATGCCCACGACCCGTCGCAGCCAACGACCCATACAGGTCAACCCGCAACGACGCCACTGAATCCAGGACACCAGCGTCCCGCAACTCGCCGGCAAACACCGCCCCCGCACGCATCGGCCCCACAGTATGAGAGCTCGAAGGCCCAATGCCTACAGAGAACAGATCGAAGACCCCAACGGCCATGGCTATTTCCTCACTAAGTAAAACGACATTGAACCCGCCCCGCCCCCAACAAACGGAACGGACCCCAAACCCCCCTTCGCCGATTCGGGGCTTCGCTGCAAACCCGCCGTACCCACGGCACGTCCCGCAGCAACCCCGAATCGGACGGAACACCAACACATTCCCCAACCAACCCGACGCCCGAAGAACACCCCCGGCAGCTGGACCTGTTTCTCAAACAAGCGAACCCGAGTCCGGTCCTGAGACGGCGATCAGGCATGCGGCCCTCATGGGCCTGAGGTCCGGCAGCGGGCGTCCAAGGGAGCATCGCATCCGCTCAGCGGGTGCCTATGCGACCGAGCCCGCCGAGGACTTCAGGCCCATCGGCCAACGCAACCGAGCGACTAGCTCAGGTTCGCAACTCCCGGGTACAGCGGGTGCGCCTTCGCAAGAACATCAACACGGTGACGCAACCCGGAAAGGTCCGCGTCGGCGTCGGCGATCAATGCCTCGGCGATGATGTCAGCCACCTCGCGGAAGGCTGCTTCGCCGAAACCGCGCGTGGCCAACGCCGGGGTGCCGATGCGCAGCCCGGAGGTGACCATGGGCGGGCGGGGGTCGAACGGGACAGCATTGCGGTTGACGGTGATGTCGATCGTGGCAAGGCGGTCTTCGGCTTGCTGGCCGTCGAGTTCGCAGTCGCGGAGATCGACCAGGACCAGGTGCACGTCCGTTCCGCCGGAGACGACGCTGATGCCCTTGGCGGCGACGTCGGGCTGGACCAGTCGCTCGGCGAGGATGCGGGCACCGGCGAGAACGCGTTCCTGACGCTCACGGAACTCCTCCGACGCGGCGATCTTGAACGCCACAGCCTTGCCGGCAATGACGTGCTCCAGCGGTCCGCCCTGCTGGCCCGGGAACACAGCCGAATTGATCTTCTTGGCGATGTCGGCGTCGTTGGAGAGGATGATGCCGCCGCGCGGACCGGCGAGGGTCTTGTGCGTGGTGGACGTGGTGACGTGGGCGTGCGGGACCGGCGAGGGGTGCAGTCCCGCAGCTACGAGACCTGCGAAGTGGGCCATGTCCACCATGAGGTAGGCGCCCACCAGGTCTGCAATGCGGCGGAACTCGGCGAAGTCCAGCTGCCGCGCATAAGCGGACCAGCCAGCCACGATCAGTGCCGGTTTGTGCTCCTGTGCCAAGCGCTCAACCTCGGCCATGTCCACGGTGTGGGTGTCCTCGCGAACACCGTAGGGGACCACGTTGTACAGCTTGCCGGAGAAGTTGATGCGCATGCCGTGGGTCAGGTGGCCGCCGTGTGCCAGGTTCAGTCCCATGATGGTGTCGCCCGGCTTGATGAGCGCGTGCATCACCGAGGCGTTGGCCTGGGCACCTGAGTGTGGCTGGACGTTCGCGTACTCAGCACCGAACAGGGCCTTGATGCGGTCAATGGCGAGCTGCTCGATCACATCGACGTGCTCGCAGCCGCCGTAGTAGCGCTTGCCCGGGTAGCCCTCGGCGTACTTGTTGGTCAGCACCGAACCCTGTGCCTGCATTACCGCGACGGCGGTGTGGTTTTCGGAGGCGATCATTTCCAGGCCGTCGCGCTGGCGACCCAGTTCGTCGTCGATCTTCGCAGCGATCTCAGGATCCAGCTCGGACAGCTGGGCGTCCAACGACGCCGACACCACTTGCTGGTACTCAGTTACAGATACCGGGTTCACAGTTCTCCACCGTTCGTTGCAGCGTATTCTTCGGCCGACATGAGCGGCCCTTCCTCCGTGGCGGCCACCTTGAACAGCCAGCCGGCCCCGTAAGGATCGTTGTTGATGAGCGCAGGATCGCTGACCACGGCGTCGTTGATCTCGGTCACCTCCCCCGTCACGGGCGAGTACAAGTCAGAGACCGACTTGGTCGACTCCACTTCGCCACAAGTCTCACCTGCAGTGACGGTCGAACCAACCTCGGGCAGGTCGACGTACACAATGTCGCCCAAGGCATCAGCGGCAACCGCGGAAATCCCGATCCCCACAGGCCCGTCACCATCAGCGGCAACCCACTCGTGCTCAGCCGAGTACTTCAACTCGGCAACTACCTTGCTCATAAGATTCCTTCTCTCACTAACTGAAAACTTTTCAAGATCACCCGCTGTAGGGGCTACTTCCGACGCTTGTAGAACGGCAGCGCCACTACTTCGAAGGGCTCAGCCTTCCCGCGCAGGTCCACCTCGACCGTCGTGCCCGGCTCTGAATGCTCGACGTCGACATACGCCATCGCTACCGGGTAACCGAGCGTGGGGCTCGGTTGGCCGGAGGTGACTTCGCCGATGAGCGAGCCGTCTTTGAGGACCGAGTAGTGTCCGCGGGCGGCGCGGCGGCCGGTACCTTTGAGACCGACCAGCTTCTGGCCGATGGTGGATCCGACCCCGGCTGCCTTGATCGACGTCAGTGCTTCCCGACCAACGAAGTCGCTTTCCTTAGCTAAGGAAACTACCGGGCCGAGGCCTGCGGCGTAGGCATTGACGTGGATGGAGAGCTCGTTGCCGTAGAGCGGCATTCCGGCCTCCAAACGCAGTGAGTCGCGGGCTGCGAGGCCTGCCGGGATGAGGCCGTGGCCTTCGCCGGCTTCGAGCAATGCTTCCCAGAGGCCCGGGGCGTCGAGGTTCGGGACGTAGATCTCGAAGCCGTCTTCGCCGGTGTATCCGGTGCGGGCGAGCAGCAGGTCCTGGGTGCCGCCGTCGAACGTCAGTCCAACCTCAACCGCAGCGTAGTACTTCAGATCGGTGACCAGCGCGTGCTGATCGGTGGGAACCAGGGTCAGCAGGATGGCTTCGGCGTTCGGGCCCTGCACCGCGATCAGTGACGTCTCGGCAGAAACGTCCTCAACGACGACGTCGAAACCGGCCGCGCGCTTCAGCAGCGCCGCGGCGACCACCTTGGCGTTGCCCGCATTGGGGACCACCAGGTACTTGTCCACGCCGTCCTCAGGAGAGGGTCGACGGTAGGTAATGAGGTCGTCGATGATGCCGCCGTCGGTGTTGCAGATCAGCGAGTACTTCGCTTTGCCCACGGCGATCGCGGACAGCTTGCCTACCAGCGCGTAATCCAGGAAGGCCGCAGCGTCCGGGCCGGACACCCAGACTTCACCCATGTGGGAGAGGTCGAACAAGCCCGCGGACTTGCGAACGGCGTGGTGCTCGGCGAGCTCGGACTCGTACTTCAGGGGCATCTGCCAGCCGCCGAAATCGGTGAAGGAAGCGCCGGCCTTTTTGTGCTGTTCGTACAGAGCCGTGTAGTTCTCAGACATGTGGGGAGTCCTTAGTTTTCGAAGTCCGTGAGCGGAGGGCAGGAGCACACCAGGTTGCGGTCACCGGCGGCGCCGTCGATCCTGCCGACCGGCGGGAAGTACTTGTCCTGCTTCAGGTGAGGGACGGGGAACGCTGCCTGCTCACGCGGGTACTCACGTTCCCAGGCGGAATTCACGACGGCGGCAGCCGTGTGCGGCGCGTTGCGCAGCGGCGACTTCTCAACAGTGAAATCACCGCTGGCCACCTGCTCGATTTCGGCGCGGATGGTGATCATGGCTTCGATGAACCGGTCGATTTCGGCCAGGTCCTCGGACTCCGTCGGCTCCACCATCAACGTGCCGGCAACCGGGAACGCCAGGGTGGGGGCGTGGAAGCCGAAGTCGATCAGGCGCTTGGCCACGTCTTCGGCCGTGACACCCGTGCGGGAGGTCAGTTCGCGGAGGTCCAGGATGCACTCGTGCGCCACGAGCCCGCCCTCGCCCGTGTAAAGGATGGGGAAGTGCTCATCCAGGCGGGAGGCAACATAGTTGGCTGCAAGAAGCGCCGACTTGGTAGCTTCCGTCAGACCCTGCCCACCCATGAGCTTCACGTACGCCCAGGAAATCGGCAGCACACCGGCCGAGCCGTAACGTGAGGCGGAGATCGCGACACCATGACCAGGTTCGTGCGCCGCTTTGTTCGCGTCGCCCGGCATGAAGGGAGCCAGATGCGCCTTCGCAGCAACCGGACCAACACCCGGTCCGCCGCCACCGTGCGGGATGCAGAAGGTCTTGTGCAGGTTCAGGTGTGAAACGTCGCCGCCGAACTTGCCCGGCTGGGCCAGGCCAACCAGCGCGTTGAGGTTGGCTCCGTCAACATAGACCTGGCCGCCGGCTGCGTGGATCGCGTCGCACACCTCGCGGACGTCGGCGTCGTACACACCGTGCGTGGACGGGTAGGTGATCATGATGCAGGACAGGACGTCCTTGTTGGCTTCAATCTTGGCCGTCAGATCCGCGTGATCAATGGTGCCGTCAGCAGCCGTGGCCACCACCACTACCTTCATGCCGGCCAGCACAGCAGACGCTGCATTGGTGCCGTGGGCCGACGCCGGGATCAGGCAGACAGTGCGCTGCTCATCACCGCGGGACAGGTGGTAGCCGCGAATCGCCAGCAGACCGGCGAGTTCACCCTGGGAACCGGCGTTCGGCTGGATGGAGACCTGGTCATAGCCCGTGATCTCCGTCAGATCAGCTTCAAGATCCCCGATCAGTTCGCGCCAACCCGCCGTCTGGTGGTCCGGAGCGAACGGGTGGATCGAGGCGAACTCCGGCCAGGAAATGGCTTCCATCTCAGCCGTGGCGTTCAGCTTCATGGTGCAGGAACCCAGCGGGATCATGGTGCGATCCAATGCGAGGTCCCGGTCGGACAGCTTGCGGATATAGCGCAACAGCTGCGTCTCGGAACGGTGCGTGTTGAACACCGGGTGCTGCAGGAAATCACTCGTTCGGACCACGTCCGCGGGCAACTCGAATCCGGAGGCGTCCCCTACCGGACCGGCTCCAAAGGCGACGGCCACCGCAGAGAGGACCTCCGGCGTCGTGGTTTCATCAACGGAGACACCAACGGTGTCGGCGTCGATGAGGCGCAGGTTGATGCCGCGGGCTTCAGCGGCGGCAATGACCTTGTCAGCCTTGCCGGGGACGCGGACCGTGAGCGTGTCGAAGAAGGCGTCGGCCACGAGTTCGCGGCCGGCCTTCTGCAGCGCGGTGGCAAGCGTACGGGCATGGCCGTGGACAGTTTCGGCGATCGCTTTCAGGCCCTCAGGGCCGTGGTACACCGCGTACATCGAGGCGACAATGGCGAGCAATGCCTGCGCCGTGCAGATGTTGGACGTGGCCTTTTCGCGGCGGATGTGCTGCTCGCGGGTCTGGAGTGCCAAGCGGTACGCAGGGACGCCGGCGTTGTCTTTGGAAACACCAACGATGCGGCCGGGAAGTGTACGTTCCATGCCTTCGCGAACGGCCATGTAAGCGGCGTGCGGGCCGCCAAAGAACAGCGGGACACCGAAGCGCTGCGCAGTTCCGACGGCGATGTCCGCACCTTGCTCGCCCGGGGGCGTGATGAGGGTGAGCGCCAGCAAATCCGCGGCGACCGTGACCAGCGCACCGCGTTCCTTGGCCTCGGCGATCACACCGGAGTGATCGAACACGCGGCCCGAGACCCCGGGTTGCTGCAAGACGATGCCGTTGATGTCGCCGTCGGGAAGGCCGGAGCTGAGGTCGGTGATCTCAACTTCGAAACCCAGCGCCTCGGCCCGGCCCTTCACAATGGCGATGGTCTGCGGCAGGAGATCAGCGTCCAGGACAGTCTTGCCGTCCTTGGCAGTCTTGGACTTGTTGGCGCGGCGCATCAGCAGTACAGCCTCGGCCACGGCGGTGGCTTCATCCAGCAGCGAGGCGTTGGCTACGGGAAGTCCGGTGAGGTCCTGCACCATGGTCTGGAAGTTGAGCAGCGCTTCGAGGCGGCCCTGCGAAATTTCCGGCTGGTACGGCGTGTAGGCCGTGTACCAAGCGGGAGCTTCCAGGATGTTGCGGCGGATCACCGGGGGCGTCACGGTGTCGTAGTAGCCCTGGCCGATCATCTGGACAGCGGTTTTGTTCTTGGAAGCCAGTTTGCGCAACTCGGCGAGGACCTGGACTTCAGTGAGGGCGTCCTGCAACTTCAGGGCGGTGTCCTGGCGGATGGAATCGGGGACCGCGACGTCTACCAGGCCGTCGACAGAGTCGTAGCCGATGGCCTTGAGCATGGTGTCAACGTCGGCTTGGCGGCGGGCGCCGATGTGCCGGTCCGCGAAGGCGGTGGGGGTTGATTGAACAGTCAAGAGGAACTCCATGATTCAGGCGCCCAGTGAGCGCCACGATGATGTGGGGTTCCTCCCCGCTCTGTATTGGACCTGAGAGATTCCGCAGGAATGGTTGCCTGCTTGCACCGTCGGTGAGCCCGGTTGCCCGGACTGCTTTCCAGAGTTGCCTAACCGCGGCGGTACATGGGCCTGAGAGATTCCTGGGGAGGATTTGCTCCTACGGCGCCTGACTGGATGTACCGGCAGGACTCTCCCGCCGCAGATCAAAAGCGTTGCGCCACCATGAGTGACACGCTTCACACCATAGCCGGTTGTTTTGAAAAAGTGCAAGCAAGGTGTGGCTACTCCAGCAACCCTCTCTCACATCCCAAGCCCTTCCCACCAACGCTCTCTCACATCCCGAGCCCTTCCCACCAACGCTCTCTCACATCCCCGCTTACACCGGCTGGAAACCCCGGAGTGGTATTTTGATCTCTGCTGGAGGCAGACACTGCACCTATTCGGAGGATCATCCATGTTCAAGGGTTTCAAGGACTTCATACTTCGCGGCAACGTGATCGAGTTGGCCATTGCCGTCGTCATCGGCAGCGCGTTCACCGCACTCGTCAGTGCCTTCACCAACAACATCATCAACCCCGTAATCGCCGCCGCCGGTGGCATGAACGCCGATGGGCTCGGCTTCAAGATCTGGGAAAACAACCCCGCGACGCTGGTCAACATCGGCGCTGTACTGACGGCTCTCGTGACCTTTGTGATCACCGCTGCCGTGGTCTACTTCATCTTCGTGGCACCCATGAACAAGATCAATTCCCTGGTCAAGGACCGTCTCTCCACCGAAGAACCCGAGGAAGAGCCGCTTCCGGCAGATACTGCCCTTCTGGCCGAAATCCGCGACCTCCTCAAGGACGCCGCTGCCGCCCGCAGCACCGCTCGGACCTCTGACCTTGAGTCGGACCTGGACTCCGAACTCGATTCCGACAGAACCCGCTAGGATCGTCAGCTCCCTGCGGGCATTAGTTCCCAGTTGCTTCACCGAACCCGGTGTTCTCTCCGCGAGGGCGCCGGGTTCTTGCACGTTCACCGGCCTGTCCCCAGAACGTGACGCAGAGGCAACGGGCACGAAACAGCAACAGGGCAGCATGAAACCATGAAGCCCAACCCGAGCACTCCCGTTACCGCGGATCTCCTCTGTGACGTCTGCGGTCAATTGCCCGAAGCTTCCAAAACCCGGCTCACGCTCGCAAACATCGCGGTAATGCTCCCCATCGAATTGCTGGTGCACGCCGCCGTCGTGGAAACGCGCCTTCCCTACGTCGCCAAAGTCCTCCTCCTGGCAGTCACGGCCACAGTCCTGGTCATCTGGGTGGCCGAGCCATCGGCCGCCAAGGTACTCCGCCGTTGGCTGCACGCGCCGGCCCTCCGCCAGCGACGTACGCTGAACTTGGCACCTGCCCTATGGCGTGCGCGTACCGTGCTTCTGGACCAGCCAGGGTCCTTGCAGAAGATCACCCAATCCCTGGCCAAGCTGAACAGCAACATCCTCAGTCTTCATGTCCACCCTATGACCGGGAGTGGGCCCACTGCCGGTGACCCCGATGAAACCGTAATGGATGAGTTTGTCCTCTCCGCCCCGGGCGAGGTCACTGAGTTCGAGCTGCTGAAAGCACTGCACGACGGCGGCGGGCGGGAGTCCCAGGTGTGGCCCACCACCGCTTTGGCCATGGCTGACGGCCAAACCAAGGCCCTGAGCCTCGCCACGCGAATTGCCGGCAATCCCGCGGAACTTCCGCACGCAGTTGCCGAGCTTCTCGCCGCCAAAGTAGTCCCGCTCGATCCCGAACGCCCGGCACCCCAGGTGAGTACCGGCGTCGGGTCTTCCAGCGACATCCTCAAGATTCCGACAGCTTGGCATGGTCCGCTGGTCTTTTCCCGGCCGGGTGAGCCGTTCTCGCCAGCGGAATCCGCACGCGCTCACAGGTTGGCCGAGCTTGCTGAAATCCTGTCGCACAGCCCGGCGGCCCAAGAGAGCGCGCACTGCTGAACCCCACAGCCTTCAGTCCTGGTCGATCTTCTCGAGAAGCTTCCCCAAGGCATCCCGGATGTCGTCGTAGTCGTACTGACCAGCCCTGCTCTCGGCGGCGATCACACCACAGCGGTGGATCTTCGTGAAATCGCCAATGGGGAACTTGTAGTGGCCCTTTTGGTCATCCGGGTGGTCGTCGTCCACCCCGAGGAACCACTTGGAGTATTCGGCGTGCCCGTGCTTGTCCAGGAAGGCATTTTCGTCCTTGGTGGAGGGCGCGTGCTCACTCCAGTCGTCGCGGGTGTCCTTGACCACCTTGCCGTCCGCGACCAGGTGCTTCGCATGGTCGAAGGCCTTTTTGTTGAGTTTCACTGTCATGGCGCACCTCGCTGGGATGGGTGGCTTGGCTGTATTCGGTAGCTCGTGCAGCCCAGCTTAGGACGACGGCGGACGGGCGGGAAGGCCGCTTCGGGGGAAGGCCGGACTGGCGGGCCCAGCGACCAGGCTCAATTTCCGCGCCAGGCCCCTGCGGTCAGTCGACGAGCCGGACCCTGAGACCGGTTCCCCACTCCTTTTCCACCAACCTCCGCTCGATAGGCCCGCTCTGTGCAAGCCAGAGAACCTTGCCGTCATAGGTCACGGACTCCACACAGCCTTGGTCCACAACCTCGTTGTACCGCAAAACCTGCACCGTCTGGCCCACGAGGACCCTCCAATTGGTCACAGCCCTGCCCTCGGCTTGGCTGAAACTCGTCCCGGCCGACGACTCTTTGTAACTGTCCTGCACGTCGATGACTCCTAGCGGTGCTTTCACAAGTTTCTTTAAGGACTTGTGCCGCCACGGTTCAATACATGACGCGGTTCGGGGGCTTTTTCCTAGAGTCCCTTCACCGCGCCCAGGACTTTGGTCAGTGAATCCTTGGCATCTCCGAACAGCAGGGTGGTTTGGGGTTCGTAGAGGAGTTCGTTCTCAATGCCGGCAAACCCCGGACGCATGGAGCGTTTGAGGAACACCACCTGCCGGGCGTCGGCCACTTCAAGGATGGGCATCCCATAGATCGGCGAGCCGGAGGTGGTCTTCGCGGCAGGGTTGACGACGTCGTTGGCGCCCACCACCAAAGCGACATCCGCGGTCTTGAATTCGGAGTTGATGTCGCCCATTTCCTTCAGCGATTCGTAGGGCACGTTGGCCTCAGCCAGCAGCACGTTCATGTGTCCGGGCATTCGCCCTGCAACGGGGTGGATGGCGAAGTCCACTTCGATTCCGCGTGCTTCCAAAGCCAATGCCAGCTCTGCCGCGGTGTGTTGTCCCTGGGCAACTGCAAGTCCGTATCCCGGCACAATGATGACCCTCTGGGCATAGCCAAGCAGCACTGCAACGTCCTCTGCACTGGAGGACCGCACTGGCCGCTCGCTCACAGCGGTGGATCCTGCCGTCGAGCCACCTTTGAAGGCGCCAAACATGATGCCGGCGACACTACGACCCATCGCCGCCGCCATGGCCCGGGTCAGGATGGTGCCCGATGCTCCCACCAACGTTCCGGCAACCAACAAAAGAACATTGCCCAGCACCAGCCCCGATGCCGCGACAGCCAAGCCGGTGAAGGCATTCAGGAGCGAAATGACGATCGGCACATCGGCACCGCCTACCGGAAGAACCAAGAGGACCCCTGTAACAAGACCCAGGACAAGGAGCACCAACGCCAAGGCCAGTGAGCCGTTCAATATCACCACAACACCGGCACCCACAGCGGCCAGCAACACCACGGCCATCAGTGCGGGCAGACCCGGGAACGTGACAGGGCGGGTGGTCATGAGCCCTTGGAGCTTGGCGAACGTGACCCCGGAACCGGCGAATGACACTGCACCCACCAGCAGCGTAAAGACGATGGCCAGACGAACCCAGGGATCGTCTGCGTGGGATAGTTCCAGCATGGCAACAAGCGCCGCAGCACCACCGCCGACCCCGTTGAAGAGGGCCACGAGCTGGGGCATCTGCGTCATCTGCACGCGGCGGGCCACCGGCGCCGCCACACCTGAACCCACCGCAATGGCACCGAGGATCCAGGGAATGTTGTCCAACTTCACGGAAACGAAGACCGTGACCACGGCCAGAAGGGCACCAAGGGCTCCAATCAGGTTGCCGCGACGGGCCGTTCTGGGTGAATTGAGCCCCTTCAACGCGAGGATGAAGCACGCCGCCGCAGCCAGGTAGAGGAGTGCCGTCCACGTGGGATTGAGCAGCGTCACGGTTGGCGCTCCTTCGTCACGGTTTCGGCGGAGCCAGGACCAGCCGGCTCAACTTTCGACGGCGGCCGTTGCCTTCCGCGGAACATCTCCAGCATGCGGTCAGTCACCACGAACCCGCCCACGAGGTTGGCCGTGGCAAGGACGACAGCCAACAAGGCCACTGCCAGCACCCACGGATCTGCAGCCTGTCCGGCAACAATGATGGCTCCCACCAGGATGATGCCGTGGATCGCGTTCGCGCCGGACATGAGCGGCGTGTGCAGGGTGCTGGAGACCTTGGAAACAACCTCGAAGCCCACAAACACGGCCAGCACGGTGATCGTCAGCAGGCTCATGCCATCCATCAGCGCACTCCTTCAGGTCCGGGACGGGTGGTGCCAACGGGTGCTGTTTCGCCTGCGAGCGCCGTGAGCGCCTCCGCAGTGGGTGCGTGCCGGACTTCTCCGAGGTGGGTGAGGCAGCTGCCGGCCACTACTTCGTCGTCGAAGTCCGGGGAGACCGTCCCGTCTTTGGTCATGAGCGCCAACAGATTGGCCACATTCTTGGCGTAGAGACGGGAAGCGTCTGCGGGCATCGCGGAGGCTGCGTCCTTGATTCCCACCAGTGTCACAAGCCCTTGACCGTCAGCGGTGGGCACGGGAATGTCTTGCCCCGGGATGCTTCCCTCAACATTCCCGCCGGATTCGGCCGCCAGGTCCACCACCACGGAGCCGGGGCGCATACCCTGTACCATCTCGCGGCTCACCAGGAGCGGCGCCCTTCTGCCGGGAACAGCGGCGGTGGTAATCAATACGTCGGCTTGGGCAACGTGCGGCGCCAGGAGTGCCCGCTGCAACGCGCCGCGGTCTGCGCTGAGTTCGCGGGCGTATCCACCGGATGCCTCGGCGGTTTCCAGGTCCAGTTTGATGAACGTGCCGCCCATGGAAGCTACTTCGTCCGCCGAAGCCGGGCGGATGTCGTTGGCGGAAACCCTGGCCCCGAGCCGCTTGGCTGTGCCGATCGCTTGCAGTCCGGCAACACCGGCGCCCAGCACCAGCACCCGGGCAGGCGGAATGGTCCCGGCCGCCGTCATGTACAGCGGGAAGAACCGAGGCAAACGCATGGCCGCCTCGAGGACGCAGCGATAGCCCGCCACCAGGGCCTGAGAAGTGAGCGCGTCCATGGACTGGGCGCGGGAAATACGGGGAACCAGCTCGAGGGCAAAGGACGTGATTCCACCTGCGGCCAGCGCCCGCACCGTAGGCAACTCCGAGGACGGCGACCCCAACCCTACGGTGACCGAACCCCGTGGGAGGGCTGCCGCCGTCGACGGTTCCATGGGACGTACGTGGCAGTAGACATCAAGCGATCCGAGAACCAACGACTGCACCACAGCGGCGCCCGCCGCCCTGTAGTCGTCGTCGCCATGGCCGGACGCCAGCCCAGCGCCGGACTCGATCTCAACCTCAAGGCCCAACCCCACCAACTGCTTCACCGTTTCCGGCGTTGCAGCCACACGTCGCTCACCGTCGAGCGTCTCGCGCGCTATGCCAGCTTTCACCCGCCACCCCTTTTCCGGAATTCTCCAGAACTCAGTTGGCATGAGTCTATGACCGCAAAGGTCCCGACGGGAGTAGGGGCTGCGCTATGTGCATAAGTCAATTAGGGTCGGTAAGAGCTGGGGCAACCAGCCACCACACCGTCGACGAGCCGGTTCCGGCCGTGCCGTCGGAAAGGAACGCCGCAATGGACACTTTCAAAATCGGTTACTTCGTCGGAAGCCTGGCGAGCAATTCCATCAACCGGGTCCTCTCCAAGGCGCTCATCAGCGTCGCGCCTTCGGAGCTCGAGTTCCATGAGATCGCCATCAAGGACCTGCCTCTTTACAGCTCGGATTACGACGCCGATTTCCCGCCGGCGGGCCGGGAACTGAAGGATGCCATCGCCGCATCGGACGGCATCCTGTTTGTCTCCCCTGAGTACAACCGCTCCATTCCGGGCGCGTTGAAGAACGCCATCGACTGGGGTTCGCGCCCATGGGGCACCAACTCGTTCGCCAGGAAGCCCACGGGGATTATCGGCGCATCGCCCGGCGGCATTGGAACGGCGGTGATGCAGTCGTCCATGCGCAGCGTGTTGAGCTTCCTGGACGCGCCGCAGCTGAACGCCCCTGAGGCTTACATCCGCTTCGTCGCAGACGCGTACGACGACGACGGTTCAGTTAAGGACGAGGGAACCGCGGCCTTGCTGCGGCATTACATGGAGGAATACAGCGCGTTCGTGCAGCGTGTACTCGCAGCCAACGCCCCGGGCCACATCGGGGACCAGGAACCGGATTCTGCCAAGCTCACGCGGTAAGGGCCGCGCTTCACGTCGCCCCGGTGGCTGCAGCGGCGAAAACCACCCACCGCCACGGTTTAGTCAGTATCCTTACGAGTACGAGGATGCACGCCACTAAATCTTGGAGGTATCGATGTTTCGAAGAATAGCCACCACCACCTTGGCCGTGGCCCTTTTCGCAGGGTCCATGCTCTCTGCAACGGTTGCAGCCAACGCGGCGCCAGCCGCCCATGGGGGCGCAGTCCAAGGCAGCGCAGTCCAAGGCAACGTAGGCGCCACCACACCGACACCCACAGCGGATTCCACCAACCCCTCCGGCCCCTCAACACAAACACCAACCAACCCGGCACCATCATCCGGGGCTCCCAGCACATCGAATCCTGCAGGCAGTGGCCCCGCAAACCCCGGGACCGGAGAGTCCGATCCCCAGGAACAAACCCGCACGGACGCCACGCCATGGGTGCTGGCCGGAGTAGCCGCAGTCATCATCATCGCCTTGATCATCTGGACCGCGCGGAATCGGCGCGGGCGGGACAAGGGAATCAGCGACGAGCCGCGCTAGGCGACTGACTACCCCTTGGGAGCGCCCGCCGCCAACCGGCCGATGATGCTGCTTTCCAGGTGCTCCAGCAGGTGCCGCGGATTGTCATAGACCTCTGCGGCACCTGCGTCACGCAGCTCCGCCTCACTGATTCCGCCGCAGGTCAGGGCAATCACGGGAACACCAATGGCCGCACCGGCCATGACGTCCCAGACTGCGTCGCCAACAAAAACGGCATCCTCGGGGCTGACGCCAAGCTTCTCCAGGCAGGCGATCAGGATGTCCGGCGCGGGCTTGCTCTCCTTGGCGTCGTTGGAGCTGGTCCACGCATCGATGGAGGATCCGGCGTCGAGGATGTGCCTGCTGACCTCAAGGTCTCTTTCTTGTGCTGACGACGCCAAGCCCACAGCCAGCCCTGACCCGGAGCATGCTGAGAGGAGGTCGCGGACGGAGTCGAACGGCCGCAGCGTCGGCCAGAACGTTGAGAACACTGCGCTATGGGCTGATTTTAGATTTTCCTGCAGGTCTTCGGTGCAGTCAGTTACGAGGCTCTGGATCAGGCGGTCGCCCCCCATGCCCACCCGCCGATGGATGGCGGACATCTCTATGTCCAACCCTTCACGCCGGAACGCCTGCCACCACGCCATGGCGTGGAAGTAGCTGGAATCAATCAGGGTGCCGTCCACATCGAAGAGGACCCCGCGCGTCTTCGGTGATGCTGAATCAGTTGTCATGGCCAACCACCTTCGGTTTGGTCTGGATGTCCTGCGCCGCAAGGGCAGGATCGATGACTGGCTCCTGGAGCATAAGGACTGCATACCGCTCCGCGGATCCCGTTCGCAACAGGCCCGTCCCCGCTACTTCCCTCATGGCGGCGACTCCCTCAACAGCCTCGTCCAGCGAGGAAAAACGCTTTGAAAGCCCCATCAATGCGTCGCTGCCGTCCAACACCAGAATACGAAATCCTCCGTCGGGGGTCTCTACCAGTTCCAAATGACCGGCCATACCGACCTCCTCGCCTCAACCCACCCCATAATAAGACTACTTAGTATAGGGCTGATCGACATATTTCGTCACGCGGGAAATAGGCGTCTGCAACTTTTTGTTTGCACGGACATGACAACAATCGGAATCATCGGTGCAGGACACATTGGCAGCCAGGTTGCACGCAAGGCCGTGGAATTGGGCTATGACGTCGTGATCAGCAATTCACGAGGCCCCGAAACACTCGGCGAACTCGTTGCAGAACTGGGGCCGCGCGCCCGTGCCGCCACGGCAGCCGAGGCAGCAGCGGCGGGCGATTTCGCCGTCGTGACCGTACCCCTCAAGAACTACCAGAGCATCCCGGCAGAGCCACTCGAGGGCAAGATCGTCATCGACACCAACAACTATTACTGGGAACGCGACGGCCGCATCCCCGAGCTGGACAACGGCGAAGCCACCACTTCCGGACTGCTCCAGAAGCACCTCCCCACGTCCAAAGTGGCCAAGGGCTTCAACCACATCTTCGCCAAGGACATCACCACCGACGGCACCCCGGCCGGCACGCCCAACCGCCGCGCGCTGGCCACCGCAAGCGACTTCCCGGAAGCCGCCGAGCTGGTCACCAAGCTGTACGACGAGTTCGGCTTTGACACCGTCAACGTCGGCCCGCTGGAGGACAGCTGGCGCGTCGAACGCGACCGCCCCGCGTACGTCATCCGGCAGACCGCCGTCGAACTCCAGGACAACCTCGCCAAGGCGACCCGTACGGTCTAAACACTCAACCCACGACGGCGGGCAGGCGGCTGACGCTTGCCCGCCGCCTTGTTTTGGGCTGCTGCCTTGAAAAAGGGGATGGAAACGGTGTCATAAATCGGGCCCGAGGCGCACTTTATGGGTGGCTGCTTCCTCAGGCGCTTGGCGCATCGGGCACCTGGGGAAGCAGCTGCCCCAGCGCCCCGACCCGAGGAGTCCTATGTCCACCAAGATTTCGAGCTGGCCCGCCGCAACCCCCATGTGGGTGGACCTGGGTGTTGGCGACCTCACCGCCGCGAAGGCGTTCTACGCAAACCTTTTTGGTTGGGAGTTCGTGTCCGGTGGCATGGAATCCGGCGACTACGTCCTGGCTCATCTGAGGGGCCGCGCCGTGGCCGGACTGGGCCCCAAACAAGATCCCGGCATGCCCACGGTCTGGACCACCTTCCTGGCGTCGGACGATGTTGACCTCACGGCGAAAAGGATCCGCGCGGCGGGAGGGCAGCTCTTGGCCCCGCCCTTTGATGTCATGGAATCCGGCCGCATGGCCCTGGCCACCGACAGAGTTGGTGCGGCGTTCGGCGTCTGGCAGGCAGGCACCCACATCGGCGCTGAACGCGTCAATGAGCACGGATCCCTTTGCTGGAATGAACTCCACACCCGCGACTATTCCGGGGCCCGGTCCTTCTACTCGGAGGTCTTCGACGTCAGCTACCAGGATGTCACCGAAGAGGGCCTGGTCTACTCCACGTTCCGCCGCCCTTCGGACGGCCGGGAAGTGGGCGGGATGCAGCACGACACGGCACTTCCAGAAAACGCGCCCAACTACTGGATGACTTGGTTCGCCAGTGATTACGTGGCGGGGACGGCAACCCGGGCCGTCGAGTTGGGCGCAACACTGTTGGGCCCCGTGGCGGAAACCACCCTGGGCCGGATGGTGGTGGTCCGGGCGCCGCAGGGTGAAGTGTTCGGCGTCATCGACGCACCCCGGACCAGCGACTAATCAGGCTGCTGCGGGGTCCAGGGCTTCCGCGATGACCTCGTGTGCGTGGGCGGCGGCCAAGGGTGCCGCCAGACGATGAACTGCCTGGAACGTCCTCCGCACCGCCGGACCGTGCCATTCCGGCGGAAGGTAGTCGGTGGGGAGGTTCGGGTCGCGGTACGGGAACTTACGCCACATGGTGAGCATGGGAATGTAATAGCGGAAGGCGTCACGCCGCAGCTCTTCGGTGGAATCAGCCAGCGCCCTTTCGGGATCGTCGCCTACCCTCTCCGTCCATTGCTGTTCCGCGCCTTCGTACAGCCCAAGGAACTCGGTGAATTGCTCATCGAGCTCCTTGAGGTCCCACCATTCCGAGATCTTGGGTCTCATGGGGCCGTCAAAAACGTAGTCGCTCCGGAACAGGTCCACGAACTCAATCAGTCCCCCGGCGGTGAGCCGCTCCCGGGCTTGCTCCAGCTTGTGGGCCGGCGCGATCCACACCCCGTTGGCCACCGAACCGAACCCCAGGGCCAGCAGCGCGGAACGGAGCTGGTGACGGCGGTTGCGCATGGATTCCGGAACTGAGAAAACAGCAAGCACCCAAGTGTCCACCGGAGCGGGCGGTTCGGGCGCAAAGATCCGCCGGTCACCCTCACGGAACACATCGCTGATGGACTCGGAAATTTTGTACTTGGCGATTCCACCCTCTCGGACACTCTTCAGCACACCCTTGGCCTTGAGCCTTGAGACTGACGACCTCACACCCGGAGCGTCATAACCGAGCGAACCCAGCATGGAGATCAGCGCAGAAACCGGCAAAGCATCGCCCGCGTTCCGGCCATAGAGGCCGAAGATCGTAACGAGCAACTGCTGGTGGCGCACCGGGGGTGCCGGGACGGCGAACATCGAAGGATCCTCATTTCCGCGCCCCCAATCAGGCGCCAGTCCAGTTCATCATAGGTGCGGTGATGGTCCCCGCCGATGTTCCGTATCAGCCCAGCGAAAGAAGCAGAAAGAGAATTGCGAGTACCAGCGCCACAGGAGTCATGACGAAACGCTCGGGCTTGCTGCGTGAGATCGCGTTCAAAACGACGCCCAAGGCGAAGTAGGCGGTGAGGACCCACATGAAAACCCCGGTAAAGGGTTGGCTGATCAGCACCGGAACCAGGCCGGCCTGCGCCAAAGCCGCATAGCCGAAGAGGGCGTACAACAGGATGGAGACGATGCTGCCGATCCTCAATTTCCGCGGCAGGACCTCATGCTGTCCGCCCCAAGCGAACCTTCCAATAGGCGCGCCAGCAACCAAAGCCACCTGGAAAACGGCCAAACAACCAAGGATTATGCACGCGGGAATCGCGTAGAGCTGCTCCACCGGCTAAGCGTAACCGCCCGGCGCCGCGCAGTCCGCGAACCTGACATGAACGCGGAACGAAAAATCCGGAGCGACTGGCCGCATCTTTATAAGCATGCTTACTATAGACGGACGCTGTTTCGAGGCCCCACGCCTCACAAGGTTCTTTCCGTATCAACGACAGGAAGCACATCATGGCAGGAAATCTCGTAGCCCGTTCCCTTCACGACCTCACCGCCGCGGCATGGTTCGGCGGCTCGCTGATGGGGGCCATCGGACTGAACGGTGCCGCAGCAGAAGCCAAGGATCCCACCGAGCGTACCCGCCTCTCAAGCAAAGGCTGGGGAAAATGGGCTCCCATTCAGACAGCAGCGTTCGCCGGACACCTGGCCTCGGATCTGGCCATCGCCTGGGAGAACAAAGGCCGCATCGCCAAGCAGGACAACGTGGCCGCAAACACTGTCTACAAGACTGTGGTGACTTTGGCGGGAGCTGCCGTCACCTTGTACGCAGGTGTTGTTGGGAAGAAGGTGGATGAGCTCTCGGGCGAGGGCGCAGAGGGTGCCACCGAACCGCGCGCAGGCGCATCGGACGAGTTGAAGGCTGCCCAGACGCAGCTGAAGGCACTCCAGTGGGCCATTCCTGCTTTCGCTGCCTGGGTGATCATCCTTGGTGCCAAGCACGGCGAGATGCAGCGGCCCAAGAACATTCTGAAGGGCCTGCGCTAGCCACCCCGCCCGGCGCAAAACCCTTAGCCCCTCGCCGAGACGGCAGTTGATGACATTCCCAGAACCCGGCATTGTCACCTACTGCCATCTCGGCGGGGCTATCCGGTAACTCGCCCGGCACGGTCCGCCTTGACGGCGCGGACCAGATGTTCCGGCCAAGGCAGCGCCGACGTCGCTCCCGGGGGGACATGCGCGGTGGTGACCGTCCCGTACGCGGCCACCTCACCGGCGTCGGACGTTACATCGAAAGCCATGGTCAGCGAGGTCCGGCCGAGCGCACTGATCTTCACCGTGGCGGTAATGCGCTGGCCGAACCACAGCTTGGCCTTGTAGTTGATCACTTGCTGCACCCGCGGAGCGCTGGGGAAATAGTCCGGCAACTCCAGCGAACGGAAGAGCTCGGCCTCCGCAGCTTCAACCCAGCGCAGGATGGCCGAGTTGTGCTGGTGTCCGGAGGCGTCGGTGTCCACCCATTCCACCGTTCGCTCGACGCTCGCCTCCGGAAACCTGTCCATGATTACTCCTAGCGGGCGCTGACGGTAGCGTCGTCAGGATCAACGTCGACGGCGGCGACGGGCACCTCAGGCTGTGGCTTGGGAATCATCGCCACAGCACCGGCTGCCAGTACTGCGATGCCGGCGAAGATCGCGAAGTTGGCCTCGAAAGGCAACTTGGAGCCTGCGATCCAGCCACCAATCAACGGCCCGGAGATGGCACCAAGGCGGGCGAAGCTCAGGGCCCAGCCAGTTGCCGTGCCACGGACCTTGGCCGGGTAGTAGTCGGCGATGTACCCGGTGAGCACCAGCGACGTGGAGATGGAACCGACACCGGCGAAGGCGACGAACAGCAGGTTGACCACCATGGTGTTGGGGAAGACCAGCAGCATGATGCCCAAGCCGCCCAGGATGTAGAACACCACCAGGATGAGCTTCTTGCCGTACTTGTCCGCGGCGCGGCCCAGGAGCAGGCCACCGATGGCGGACGCAAGGCTGAAGACCAGAAGGAAGGTCAAGGACGAGCCGAGATCGTAGCCGGCCTTCTTCATGATGCTCGGGAGCCAGGTGTTCAGGCCGTAGACAAGGACCAGGCCACAGAAAAGCGAGATCCAGAAGAACACGGTGGAGCGCAGGTACTTCCGCGAGAACATGGTGGTGATGGTCTTCCACCAAGGATCAGCCTGCACACCTGCTTTGGGAGCCACGGCAACAACCGGCGTGTAGTTGGAGATGTTCAGCTTGGTGGCCAGAGCCTTGGCCTCTGTCTTGCGGCCCTTGGATTCCAGGAATTCCAAGGACTCGGGGAGGAACTTCCAGATGATCGGAATCAGCACCACCGGTGCCGCGCCGATGGCAACAACCGCGCGCCAACCGCCCAATGGCAGGACGAACAGTGCGGCAAGTGCGGCAGCAACGATGCCAAGCGAGTAGCCGGAGTACATCAGGCCGTAGTTGTAGGAGCGCTTGTTCGGCGCAGAGTATTCAATGGTCAGGGCCGCGGCTACCGGGATGACGCCGCCCATGCCCAAACCACCGATGAGCCGGAACAGTCCGAAGAGCTCCGGTGTCGGAGCCCAGGCAGCGCCGGCCTGGGTGAGCGTGAAGATCGCCATGGAAGCCAGGAGCATCTTCTTGCGCCCCACGAGGTCGCTGAGCGTGCCTATGAAGAGGGCACCAATGAGCATTCCGACCAGGGCATATGATCCCAGGCCGCCCAATGCGAGCGGCGAAAGGTTCCATTCCTTGTACTCAGCAAGGGCCGGAAGGATGGCTCCGAGGACGCCGACGTCGTAGCCCTCGGCGAGGATCGCGAGCCAGCAGCAGAACAACACCAGGCCGGTGGTCTTCTTGGGCACGTTCCAGTTGTTGACGGGTGCGGTGGCCATGGCTACTTCACCAAAACCGATGCGGCGGCGGACTCGGGAGTCCAGCGGAGGTGGGTGTTGGCCTCTTCGATGTCCGCTTCCTTCAGCAAGGACAGACGGGGACGGACGGCGTCAGTGCGGGAGCTCGGTGGTTTCCGGCGACCGGCACGGAACTGCGGGATCCAGTCAGCGCCGGGGCCTTGGTACTCCTGCTCCGCGGCAGCGTGGAGGGTCCACTGGGGATCGTAGAGGTGCGTACGGCCCAACGCGATAAGGTCCGCACGGCCGGCGAGGAGGATGGAGTTCACGTCGTCGTAGGTGGAGATGGCGCCTACGGCGATCACAGCTACGCCTGCCGGTGCGGCCACTTCCTGACGGATGCGGTCCGCGAACGGTGTCTGGTAGCTGCGGCCGAAAGCGGGCTTCTCTTCCTTCGCGACCTGACCGGTGGAGACGTCCAAGCCGGCAGCACCGTGTGCCACGAAGGCGCGGGCGATTGCTACGGAATCGTCGGAAGTGTTGCCACCCTCGATCCAGTCAGTCGCGGAGATGCGCACCGTCACCGGCTTGCCGGCAGGCCATGCCGCGCGAACGGCGTCGAACACTTCCAGCGGGAACCGCAGCCGGTTCTCCAGGCTGCCGCCGTATTCGTCGGTCCGCTTGTTGGACACCGGCGAAAGGAAGGAAGACAGCAGGTAACCGTGGGCAGCGTGGATTTCGAGGAGGTCGAAGCCTGCCTCGTCGGCACGGACCGTGGAAGCGACGAACTCTGCCTTGATGGCGTCCATGCCGGCGCGATCCAACTCCACGGGAGTCTGGTTCTCCGGGCTGTACGGCAGGGCTGAGGGCCCGACGGCGGTCCAGTTGCCGGACTCGAGCGGCTGGTCGATGCCTTCCCACATGAGCTTGGTGGAACCCTTGCGGCCTGAGTGGCCCAACTGGGCGCCGATCTTGGCGGTGGAACGGCTGTGAACGAAGTCCACGATCTCCTTCCAGCTGTCACGCTGCTCGTCCGTGTACAGGCCGCTGCAACCGGGGGTGATGCGGCCGGCTTCGGAAACACAGACCATTTCGGTCATGACCAGGCCGGCACCACCAAGAGCTTTGGAGCCGAGGTGGACCTTGTGGAAGTCCCCCGGGATGCCATCCGTGGCTGAGTACATGTCCATCGGGGAGACCACAATGCGGTTCTTCAGTTCCAGATCGCCGATGCGGAACGGTTGGAACATGGCCGGCGCTACCTCGGTGAGCCCCTGGGATTCAGCAAAACCGCGGTCCACGGCGTCCGCGAATTCAGGATCACGGAGGCGCAGGTTTTCCTGGGTAATGCGGCGACTACGGGTAAGCAGGTTGAACGCGAACTGGGTGGGGTCCTGGTCCTTGTACTGGCCGATCCGTTCGAACCACTCAAGGGAAGCCTGGGCGGCGCGCTGGGTGGAGGCGACCACGGGCCGACGCTCAGCCTCATAGGCTGCCAGGGCGGACTCAACATCCGGGTGCTCGTGCAGGCACGCGGCCAGCGCCAGGGAGTCTTCCATGGCCAGCTTGGTGCCGGACCCGATGGAGAAGTGGGCCGTGTGGGCAGCGTCGCCCAGCAGCACCACGTTGTTGTGGCGCCAGCTCTCGTTGCGGACCGTGGTGAAGTTGATCCACTTGGAGTTGTTGGTCAGGACCTCGTAGCCGTCCAGTTCCTCAGCGAAGATCCCACGGATCTTGTCGATGGCCTTTTCATCCGAGACGCCGGGAGGAAAGACCTCGTTGGCCGTCTCATCGAAGCCTGCGGCTTGCCATACATCCTGGTGCATCTCCACGATGAACGTAGAGCCCTCGTCTGAGTACGGGTAACCGTGGATCTGCATGACGCCCCACTCGGTTTCCTTCACGAAGAATTTAAAGGCCTCGAACACCTGGTCCGTACCAAGCCACATGAACTTGTTGGTCCGGGGATCCAGGTTTGGCTTGAACGAGTCAGCGTACTTCGCACGGATCTGCGAGTTGATGCCATCCGCAGCAAGAACCAGATCGTAGTTGGCTTCAAGTTCCTCGACAGCCGGGGCCAAGGTGCTGAAGCGCACGTCAACGTTCAGTTCGATGCAGCGGCGCTGGAGCAGCTCCAGCAGTTCCTTGCGGCTCATGGCCGCGAAGCCCTGGCCGCCGACCGTCATCATCTCGCCGCGGAAGTGGATGTCGATGTCTGACCAGCGAGCGAAGCGCCGGCTCATGTATTCAGCCACCACGGGATCGGCATTGCCGATGCCGCCGAGCGTCTCATCGGAAAATACGACGCCGAAGCCAAAGGTGTCGCTGGCAGCGTTACGTTCCCAGAGGGTGATGTCGTGCGATGGATCCAGCTGCTTCATCAGCGCTGCGAAGTACAGGCCGCCGGGGCCGCCTCCAACGATTGCGATCTTCATGGTGATGCTCCTTCTCAGGCCTGGCTCTGGCCGGCGGGGGTAAGTTGTTCGGTCTGGCTCACGTTCGCCTGCGAAAGGCCTTCACGGAGCTTGAAATGCTGGAGTTTGCCGCTGGGGTTGCGCGGCAGTTCGGTGACGAACCGAATGTCCCGGGGGTACTTGTACGGGGCGATGGTCTGCTTCACGAAGTCCTGGATCTCCTTGCGTTTGCCGGCGTCGCCTGTGACGCCGTCGCGCAGGACAATGAACGCGCAGACGATGCTGCCACGTTCCGGATCCGGGACTCCAATCACCGCGTTCTCCACCACATCCGGGTGCTGGTCGATAGCGGTCTCCACCTCGGGCGCACCGATGTTGTAACCGGAGGAGACGATCATGTTGTCCGAGCGGGCCTGATAGGTGAAGTACCCGTCGGCGTCCATGGCGAAGGTGTCGCCGGTGACGTTCCAGCCGCGGACCACGTAGTTGGCTTGGCGGGCGTCGTCCAGGTAGCGGCATCCGGTGGGGCCGATCACGGCCAGGCGTCCGATGCTGCCGGGGCCGAGCTCATTGCCGTCGTCGTCCAGGATGGTGGCGCGGAAGCCCGGCACTGCGCGGCCGGTGGTTCCGGGCCGGATGTCGTCCCCGGCAGCGGAGATGAAGACGTGCAGCATCTCCGTGGCGCCGATTCCATTGACCAGACGCAAACCCGTAGCCGCGTGCACGGCTTCCCAGGTTTCCTTGGAAAGGTGCTCTCCGGCGGAAACGGCGATGCGCAGGCCTCGGAGGAGGTCGCCCCGCTGCTCCTTCAGGATGGCGCGGTACGCAGTGGGGGCGGTGAACAGGATGGTGGCCCCGGCTTTTGCGGCGTGCTCCGCCAATTCCACAGGCCCGGCCTTCTCCGTCAGGAGCGAGGACGCGCCGAACCGGAGCGGGAAGACCACCAGACCACCCAGCCCGAAAGTGAACGCCAACGGCGGCGAACCAGCGAAGACATCATCCGCGGTGGGCTGCAGGATATACCTGGCGAACGTGTCCGCATTGGCCAAGATGTCCCGGTGGAAGTGCATGGTCACCTTCGGGACTCCGGTGGTACCCGACGTCGGACCCAGCAGGGCAACGTCGTCAGCGGCAGTGTCCACCGGGGTGAACTTGCCGCTCTTGTGCCCGCAGCGGGAGGCGAGGTCGCCGTCGTCGTCGAATCCCTTGCCGGCCCCATACGTCAGGACGGTGAGGCCATCACCCGCCGCAATGGCGAGCTCGTCCACAAACCGGTGGTCCGAAATGGCGACCGTCGGCTTGGTGAGTTGGATGAGCGTGGCGACCTCGGTGGAGCGCAGCATGGGCATGGTGGTGACCACTACGCCGCCGGCCTTCAGAACGCCCAGCCAGGCAGCAACGATCCACGGATTGTTGGGGCCGCGCAGGAGCACGCGGTTTCCGGGAACAACACCGAGGTCCTCGGTGAGAACCTGGGCCACCTGGTTGGAGCGCTTCTGGAGCTGACCGTAGGTCCAGACCGAGCCGTCAGGGGTCCACAGGGCGGGGCGGTCTGCGCCGTACTGTTCGACAGCGTTGTCGATCAGCACCGCAGCAGCGTTGAGCCGTTCCGGGTACTGGAGTTCGGGAAGGGTGAATTCAAGCGCAGGCCAGGTATCGGCGGGCGGCAGGTGGTCGCGGGTGAACGTGTCCACGTGGGCCGATGGCATCATGCTCATGGCCGTTCCTTTCAGTGGTGCGTCGTTGAAGCTGTTGGTTGGGGAGGTGGAGTGTTGTCTAGGCGCCGGCGCGGATCATGCCCTCTTGGGCCACCGTGGCGAGCAGCCTTCCTTGCCGGTCGAAGAAGCGGCCCATGGCGAGGCCCCTGTTGCTTTGCCCGGAGATGGCTTCCTGGGCGTAGAGGATCCATTCGTCAGCCCGCCCGTCCCGGTGGAACCACATGGAATGGTCCAGGCTGGCGGTGGCGAGTCCGGGGCTTGACCAATTGAGCCCGTTGACCCGGAGGAGCGGCTCCAGGATGGTGTAATCGCAAACGTAGGCGAGGGCCGTGCGGTGAAGGTCGGCGTCGTCGGGCAGGGTGTCGAAGGCCTTGACCCATATGGCTTGCTGAGGCACTGCACCGCCTTCAAGCTCGATGTATACCGGCCCGGGAATATGCCGCATGTCGAAGCTTCGTCCCGTGGACCAATAGTCTGCGGCCGGTCCGTCCGTCCCGTCCAGCACATCGGCTGCGGTCCGCAGTGATTCAGGCTCGACGGCGGCAGGGGCCTCGGGCTGGAAGTCCGGTCCGGCTTCGGGAACCTGGAAGGAACCCATTGCGGCATAGACTGCCTTGCCGTTCTGGAAGCCCCTGACGGTCCGGGTGGAGTAGCCACGACCATCCCGCAGGCGCTCCACTTCGTACCGGACACTGGAACCGATATCCACTGGACGCATGAAGTAGCTGTGCATCGAGTGGAGTGTCCTGTCAGTATCAACGGACCGCATCATGGCGGCAGCGGCTTGTGCCACCATGTCTCCACCGTAGGCTTTTGGCCACGGCACGTACTGGGTGGTTGCTTCATAGGCCTCGTCGAAAACCTCGGCTGTTGCCGGCGCGAGTTCAACGGCCTTGAGGAAGGTCTCCGACGTCAGGGTTCCAGCGATCATGGCTCAGGCCCGGCGGTAGTCGGCGAGGGTTTCGTCGGCAACGTCTTCAAGGTTGACCACGAGGTTCTCCGGCGTGCGCGCGGTGAGCCAGACGAGCTCTTCCGTGATGGACATGTTGGCCTCGACGTGCGGCATGAAGGGCGGCACGAAGACCCAGTCACCGGCCTTCATGTCGATGAACTCGGAATAGTTCTCGCCGAAGTAGATGCGGCCGTGGCCGCGCAACACGTAACCGCCGGTTTCAGCCTCGCCATGGTGGTGCGGCAATGAGCGGTATCCGGGGGTGTTGGATACCTGGCCGAACCAGATCTTGGTTGCCGGGGTGTGCTGGATGCTGACACCGGAGACGCGGATGCAGTCGCCGGACTGAGCCGTGTTGGTATCTTCGGCACCGGCACGGGTGACTACGGGGACAACCTTGCCGTCAGCCTGGGCGTAGATGGAGTTGTCGCCTTCGAGGCGGTATTCCGTGGTGGTCTGGCTCATGGGTTTCTCTCCTGATCAGTTGATGGTGGACTAAGCGTTTGCGGTAGCTGCTACGGGAGCGTGGATACGGAACTGGTTTTCCAGCCGGCCGATCCCGTCAATTTCGGTGGCGAGGACATCGCCGTCCTTGAGGAAGCGGGGAGGGGTCATCCCCATCCCCACTCCCCCGGGCGTGCCTGTGAGGACAAGGTCACCGGGACGCAGGATGGTGAACTGCGAAATGTACGACAACAGCTGTGCCGGGCCGAACACCAAGGTGCTGGTGTTCCCCTCCTGCACCAGCTCGCCGTTGACGTAACCGCGGACGTCGAAATGCCCACCGACTTCATCTGCCGTGACCATGACCGGGCCTACCGGGGTGGTGCCGTCCCAGGCTTTGCCTTGGAACCACTGCAGCGTTCGGTTCTGCCAATCGCGCATGGAAACGTCGTTGGCAACCGTATATCCGGCGATGGCCTCACGGGCCCGGCCTTCATCCGCACGGAACAGTTCAGAACCCACGACGACGGCGAGCTCGGCTTCCCAGTCGACGCGGCCGCTGCCGTGGACTTCAACAGCGTCGTTTGCGCCCACCAGGGTGTCCGCGTACTTGGCGAACAACGTGGGGTACTCCGGAAGGTCGCGGCCCATTTCCTGGATGTGGTCCCCGTAGTTCAGGCCGCAGCAGATAACCTTGCCGGCCCGGGGAAGGAGCGGGGCCAGGTGGGCGTCAGCTGCTGCGATCACGGTCTGGTCCTTGGACGCTGCGGCCTCTTCCACAACAGCACGCCACTCCGGCTGAGCCAGGAGGGCCCCGACGTCAGTGGCGGGCAGCGCGAGGTATGAGTCGGCGCCCGTGGCGAGTGCCGCCGTCGTACCTCCGTTGGACGTGCGCAAGGTGGCGAGTTTCATTGCGGGTTCCCTTCGAGTTTTGTGATGTGTCGACTTTTTTACGATCGTCACATATGCTCAACGTAGCACGGCGGAAATGATCTGCACAGAGGCTTTCCAAAAGTTTTTGCAGTTGCCACAACGAGGAGGAACAGCATGAGCCACACAACGATCAACCCGGAATCGCTGCCCAAGCCATCAGGCTTTGCGCACGGCATCCTTGCCGGCAACACCGTCTTCCTGGGTGGGCAGACGGCCCTGGACAAGAACATGAACATTGTTCCCGGCGGCATCGTGGAGCAGTTCACGCAGGCCTTCACCAACGTTCTGACAACGCTGCGTGAAGCCGGCGGACAGCCCGAAGACCTCGTCAACGTCACCATCTACCTCACGGACGTGGACGACTACATGGCCAACGGTCGCGAAATCGGACGCATCTGGCGCGAGATGGCGGGATCGCAGTATCCGGCAATGGCCGGCATCGGTGTCACGCGGCTGTGGCAGAAAGAGGCCCTGATCGAAATCCAGGGCATCGCGGTCATTCCTGAGCGCTAAAGCTCTGGAGTTTTTGTACAGATACCGCCCCTAAAACCGCTTCTAAAGGTCATTAGCTGTACAAAAACTCCCGTCCATGGCGCAGGATTGGGCCATGGGAACCGTCACCGAATACCTTGAGGGCGTCAGCGAAGCCAACCGCTCGATTCTGGAGCGGATTGTGGGGATCGCCCGCGAACTCGCGCCCGACGCCGAAGAAGGCGTCAGCTACGGTATGCCTGCGCTGCTTGTTGACGGCAAGGGCTTCCTGAGCGTGCAGGAAACCAAAAAGCACCTGGCGTTGTACCCCTTCAGCGGGCAGATCCTGCCAGAAATGTCGGAGGAATTAGGCGGCTATTCCTGGTCGCCGGGCACATTGCGGTTCTCTGCCGACAATCCCGTGCCGGACTCGTTGGTACGCCGGATCCTGGAGACGCGGTTGGCTTCGATCCGGAAGTAGTCAGTGCTTCGCCGAGACGTCCTGCGAGATGGCGTTGGCCGTGGCCACCACTTCGGCCCGGACTGAATCCAGGTACTTCTCCGGATCCGGCTGCGCTGAGACGGCTTGGGCCTGCAGGGACACGTTGATCGCAGCCACATTGTCACCATTGTTGTGGTTCCACACGGGCGCGGCGATGGACATCAGTCCGATTTCCAGCTCCTGGTCGAGCAGGCACCAGCCTTGCACACGGACGCGCTCGACGGCGGCCCTCAAGTCGGGCACGCTGGCGACGGTTCGCGGGGTGAGGGGTTTCAATTCGGCGTTGGCCAGATACGCCTCAAGCTTGGCCTGCGGCAGTCCGGCGAGCAGAACCCGGCCCATGGAGGTGGCGTACGCCGGGAAGCGGGTGCCCACCGTGATGCCCACGTTCATGATCCGGCGCGTGGCGACGCGGGCCACATAGAAAATGTCGGGACCGTCAAGGACCGCTGCCGAGGTGGACTCCCCCAGTTTCACACTGAGCTGCTCCAAGTGCGGCTGCGCCAACTGGGGCAGGGACAGCGCCGACAGGTAGGAGTAGCCAAGCTGCAGCACCTTGGCCGTGAGCGCGAAGGTCTTGCCGTCGGTGCGGACGTAGCCCAGCTCAACCAGGGTGTGCAGAAAACGGCGTGCCGTCGCGCGGGTCAGGTCGGTGCGGGCTGCGACTTCGCTGAGGGTCATCACCGGGTTGTTCGCATCGAACGCACGGATCACCGCCAGGCCCCGGGCCAGCGACTGGACATACTGATCGCTGGCTTGAGGGGTTCCTGCGGAGTCGGTCATGGTTACCAATCCTAGATTGCGCTGCGGGGCCTACTCTGCACGCTAAGCGGGGCTCATAACGCGCAAAGCGGGCCCCACAACGGTAAGGGCCACAACTTGCGGGGCCTACTCTGCCTTCTTCAGCGGCAGCGGCACGAGTTCCTGGATCTCCTCGAAGGTGCAGCCGAACGTTTCGCGGACGGTGACGCCGTCGGGTCCTGTGAGGAACACTGCCTTGTCCGTGTACACCCGCGTCACACATCCGACGCCGGTCAGCGGGTACGTGCACTGCTCCACCAGCTTGGACACACCCTCGCGCGTCAGCAGCGTCATCATCACGAAAACGTCCTTGGCGCCGGTGGCCAGGTCCATGGCTCCACCGACGGCGGGGATGGCGTCTGGGGCGCCGGTGTGCCAGTTGGCGAGGTCACCGGTGGCGGAGACCTGGAACGCGCCGAGCACGCAGATGTCCAGGTGCCCGCCGCGCATGATCGCGAACGAGTCGGCATGGTGGAAGTAGGAGGCTCCGGGCAGCTCGGTGACGGGGATCTTGCCTGCATTGATCAAGTCACCATCGATCTCGTCACCAACAGCGGCCGGCCCCATGCCGAGCATCCCGTTCTCCGTGTGGAGCGTGATGTTCTGCTCCTCGGTGAGGTAGTTGGATACGAGGGTCGGCTGGCCGATGCCCAGGTTCACGAAAGAACCCGGGGCGATGTCGCGGGCCACCAGCTGGGCGAGTTCGTCGCGACCCAGCGGCTTCTCGGACGTCTGGATGCTTGTCTGGGTGCTCATGCTCAGGCCACCTTTTCTGTTGTTCCGGCAGAATCGACGCGGACCACACTGTTGACGTAAATCCCCGGGGTCACCACGTTCTCCGGATCCAGGGAACCGGTGGGCACGATCTCCGAGACCTGCACAATCGTGTGCTTGGCCGCGGCAGCCATGATGGGCCCGAAGTTCCGGGCGGTCTTGCGGTACACGAGGTTGCCTTTGCCGTCGGCCTTGAGTGCCTTGATGAGGGCAACGTCGGCGTGGATCGGCGTTTCGAACACCTGCCACTTCCCGTCCAGCAACCGGGTTTCCTTGCCCTCAGCCAACGTGGTGCCGTAGCCCGTGGGGGTGAAGAACCCGCCGATACCGGCACCGGCGGCTCGGATACGCTCGGCGAGGTTGCCCTGCGGAACCAGTTCCAGCTCGATCTCGCCGGCATGGAACTTGGCGTCGAAGTGCCAGGAATCGGATTGCCGCGGGAAGGAGCAGATCATTTTGCGGACCCGGCCTTCCTTGATCAGCAAGGCCAGGCCCTGATCGCCCTGGCCGGCGTTGTTGTTCACCACGGTCAGGTCCTTCGCACCGCAATCCATCAGTGCGTCGATCAGTTCGAACGGCTGCCCGGCGTTGCCGAAACCGCCGATCATCACCGTGGAACCGTCTTTGATGCCAGCGACAGCCTCGCCAACAGTGTCAATGAAATTCAGCATCGTCCTTAGGCTCCTTCCGAAACACCGGCAGTAACGTTTTCGAGCACCACGGCCAGGCCTTGGCCCACGCCGATGCAAATCGCCGCGACACCCCAGCGCTGGCCGGAGGCCTGCAGGGAACGGGCCAGCGTGCCCAGGATGCGTGTGCCGGAAGCCCCGAGCGGGTGGCCCATGGCGATCGCCCCGCCGTGCTGGTTCACGATCCCGGGATCGATCCCCCACGCGTCAACGCACGCGAGCGATTGCGCGGCGAACGCTTCGTTAAGTTCGACGGCGCCCACCTGGTCCCAGCCGATGCCCGCCTTCGCGAGGGCCTTGTTCGCGGCCTCCACCGGGGCAAATCCGAAGAACTGGGGATCGTTGCCGTGCGCGCCCCGGCCGGCAATGCGGGCCAAAGGATCCAGGCCCAGCATCCCAGCAGCCGCTTCCGAACCGATCCACGCCGCCGAAGCACCATCGGACAAAGGCGAAGCATTCCCTGCGGTGACCGTACCGCCGTCGGGCCCTGAACCCTCGGGACGGAAGACGGTCTTCAAACCGGCAAGCTTCTCAGCCGAAGAACCAGCCCGGATACCCTCATCACGGACAAGGTCGGTACCCGGGACCTGCGACACAAGGTTGTCGTAGAAGCCCTCGTTCCATGCAACATCGGCCAGGTTGTGCGAATCTGCCGCAAAAGCATCCTGCCGTTCACGGGTGATTCCGTACTTTTCGCGCAGCCGTTCGGTGGCCTCACCCAGGGAGATGGTCCAGTCCTTGTCCATGGCCGGGTTCACCAAACGCCAACCGAGCGTGGTGGACGCCAAGGTCATGTCACCGGCCGGGTAGGGCTTGGAGGTCTTCGGCAGCACCCACGGCGCACGGGACATGGATTCGGCGCCGCCCACGAGCATGAGATCGGCGTCGCCGGCGTTGATCTGCCGCGAAGCGATGATCGCAGCATCCAAGGACGAGCCGCAGAGACGGTTGACCGTGGTGCCCGGAATGGAGACCGGCAGGCCAGCGAGCAAGGTGGCCATGCGGGCGACGTTGCGGTTTTCCTCGCCGGCACCGTTGGCGTTGCCGAACACCACCTCGTCGATCCGCTCAACATCCAGCCCCGGCGCCCGCTTGACGGACTCTCGGACAACGTGGGCAGCAAGGTCATCGGGACGGACTGCAGCAAGGCCGGAGCCGAACTTGCCAAAGGGCGTGCGCACGGCGTCGTACACAAAAGCCTGGTTCATGGGTTTCTCTTTCGTTCTTCCCACCTTGGTGGGGGACTTAGTTGGGTTCGTTGGCGTCGATTTCGGCGAATACTTTCTGGGCCGTCTTGAAGGCCGAATTGGCCGACGGAACACTGCAATAAATGGCGGTCTGCAGCAGGATTTCCTTGATTTCATCCCGGCTCAGACCGTTGTTGAGGGCCGCCCTGATGTGCATGGCCAGCTCTTCCCAATGGCCATGGGCCACCAGTGCCGTGAGGGTGACAGCGGAACGCATTTGCCGGCTGAGGCCGGGTCGCGTCCAGATGCCACCCCAGGCGATTCTGGTGATCATGTCCTGATAGTCCTCGGTAAACGAGTCCTTGTTGGCGTTTGCCCGATCAACGTGGGCATCCCCCAGCACTTCGCGGCGGACCACCATGCCGGCGTCGTAGATGTCCTGGGCGGTGGCGTCGGGCTGCACGGCGCCGTTGTGGTCGGCAGTAGTCACAGTTCGTTCTCCTTCATGAAGGTGCGCATCAATTCCGCCACGGCGGCTGGTGCCTCTGCGGGCGCGAGGTGGGCGACGCCGTCGAGCGCTACAGCCTGGGCAGTACCGCCGCCTGCGGTGATACCGGCGGCAACAGCTTCGGCGAACGACGGCGGAGCAACAGAATCTTCGACGCCGGCAATCGCCAGCGTGGGGACGGTGATGCTGCCGAGCTGCTCGCGGACGTCGAACGAGGCAAGGGCTTCGCAGCAGAACGAGTAGCCGAACCGGTCGGCGTCGCGCAGGGCGTGCAGGAGGCGGCTGCTGATGTCCGGCTGGCGGTCCATGAATCCGGGCGCAAACCAACGCTCCGCGGAGCCTTGGATCATCACGGGAGTGCCCAGTTTGCGAACCGTCTCGGCGCGCTCCAGCCAGCCCTCCGGAGTGCCGAGTTTGGCACCGGTGCACTGGACCGACAGGCTGCGGAGGCGGTCGCCGTGCTTGATCCCGAGCTGCAGGCCGGTGGCCCCGCCCAGGGAGACGCCGGCGTAGTGGAACTTTCCGCCCGGCGAAACAGAGTCGACAAGATCGACGACGGCGTCAGCCAGTTCCGCAACATCGAAGCCTTCGGTGGCGGTCGGCGAGATGCCGTGGCCGGGGAGGTCCCAACCGATGACGTCATATTCGTCGCCGAGGAGGGCCGCGGTTTCCGTCCAAAGAATGGTGGATGTGCCCAGCGACGGGCCCACCACCAAGAGCGGTTTGGCTCCGAGTTCCCGCTGCGGGGAGAGCAGCACGGCCTTGACAGTTGGCTTAGCCACGAGTGGCTCCCTTCGATGAATATGCTGCAAAGTGCGGGTACGCGGCCAAGATCCGCCGGGTGATCTCCCGGGCCTCGCCAAGGTAGCTCGCGGGATTCAGCAGCGCCTCAAGTTCGGGGTCCGAGAGCTGACCCCCAGGCACGGTTTCGCGCAGCAGTTTGGTGTAAATGCGGGTCTGCTCGGCGGCAGGCGCCTTCAAGGTTTCGTCAACGACGGCCTGCAGCTTCTGCTTTCCGTCGTCCCCGAGGAGGGGTGCGACGGCGGCCACCACCCCTTCGCTGAGGAGCAGCGGTCCCGGGATGTCGAGGTTCCTGCGCATCGCATCAGGGAAGATGCGGAGACCTTCTGTGAGTTCACGGAGATGCCCGGCCGCGCCCAAGGCCAAGGCCAGCAACTGCCGCAGGGCCGGCCATTCACTGTGCCAGGCGCCATCCGGCCGCTCGTCGTTGAAGGTCGCCGCAGCAAGGTGCAGCTGGGCCGCGAGGCCGGGAGCCTGCAGCGCCGCACTACGAATCAGCACCGACAAGACAGGGTTCTGCTTCTGCGGCATGGCCGAGGAAACCCCGCGTCCGGCGGCCAAGGGTTCGCCGAGTTCGGCAACCTCCGGGCGGGTCAGGAACAGCAGATCCGCGGCGATTTTGCCGAAGGAATCGATGAGGGCGGCGAGCCCGTCGCCGAGGGCAGTGATCGCCAGGCGGTTAGTGTGCCACGGGGCGGGAGCGGGTGCGAGGCCCAGCCCCGAGGCCAAGGCATCGGCCAGCGTAAATGGCGTTGAAGAAGTACCAGCAGTCAGCTTGGTACCTGAGGCCAGCGTCCCGCCAGCCCCACCAAATTGCACCGGAAGCTCCAGGGACTCCAACCGTGCAGCCGCAGCGGCCACACCCTGGAACCACTGGGCGGCCTTGAGCCCGAAGGTGTACGGAAGGGCATGCTGCGTCAGGCTCCTGCCCACGCACAGCGTGTCCGCGTGCTCCTCCGCCAAGGCGGCGAGCGCCGTCGTCGTGCCCTTGGCCTCTGCCAGCAACGCCGTAACGGCGCGGCTGGCGAGCAGCATGAGGGCGGAGTCGAGGACGTCCTGGCTGGTCAGCGAGGTGTGGACAGCGGAATTCGCGCCAACGCCGGCGGTGTCCAACTCCCGGACCCGGGCCCGCAGATCACCGAGCAGCGGGATGACCGGGTTTCCGCCGCCCTGGGCGCGTTCCGCTAGTGAGAGAACGTCGTAAGAACCGGCATCGGCGGCTTCGGCCACCACGGCGGCGGATCCGGCGGGAACGAGTCCCGCCTCCTCAAGGACGGCAGCCCAGGAGGCTTCGACGTCGAGGATCGCCGCCATCACGGCACGGTCGCCCGTCAGCGCCGCCACAGCGGGCGACGCCGAGACGGGGCTGAGGAGGCCGAAGTCGCCGTCGGTCATGCCGGGTTTTCCGTCTTAATGTCCAGCGAGCCGTCCTGCTGGAAATCCAGGAAGACGGTCTCGTCGCCACCCTGCAGGCGGATGTCCCAGGTGAGGCCACCGTCAGGGTCGCGGCGGGCGATGAGCGTCTTGCGGCGCCCGGGGTCCAGGGAGCTCAGCAGGGGATCGTTGGCCAGGGCTTCCTCATTCTCCGGTAGGTAGACGCGGGTGAAGAGGCGGTTCATGAGGCCACGGGCAAACACGGCCACGGAGATGAACGGCGCTGCGCCCGGCTTAAGCGGGCCGGGGTTGACGGTGGTGAAGGTGTACACGCCGGAGTTGCCAACGGAGCCGCGGCCCCAGCCGGTGAACGTGTAGCCGTCGCGGACCAGGGAGCCGGTGCGCTGGACGATGTTGCCTTCGGAGTCCGGCTGCCAGATCTCCAGAATGGCGTCGGGGATGGCGTTGCCGGCGCCGTCGTACACGGTGCCTTGGAGGCGGATGCTGCCAGGGCTGCCAGGTGCCAGGAGTTCGTTGTCCTTGTTAAAGGGAAGGGCGTAGCCGTAGAAGGGGCCTACGGTCTGGCCCGGTGTGGGTGCCAGCTTGCTCATGCGCTTACTCCTCGTCCCCGGCGTCGCCGTACGCTTCGTTTTCGGTCCAGGTCCGTTTGGAACCGGTCAGGATGATGTCCCACTTGTAACCGAGGGCCCATTCCGGGCTGGTCAGCTCATGGTCATACTGTGCCACCAGGCGGTCACGGGCATCCTGGTCCACGATGGACTGGTAGATGGGGTCAAGCGGGAAGAGCTGGTCACCGGGGAAGTACATTTGGGTGACGATTCGCTGGGTGAACTCGGAGCCGAACATGGAGAAGTGGATGTGCGCCGGGCGCCAGGCGTTCAGGTGGTTCTTCCACGGGTATGCGCCGGGCTTGATGGTGGTGAAGCTGTAGGAGCCGTCATCACCGGTAATGCAACGGCCGACGCCGGTGAAGTTCGGGTCCAGCGGTGCGGGGTGCTGGTCGCGCTTGTGGATGTAGCGGCCTGATGCATTGGCCTGCCAGATCTCCACGAGCTGGCCTGCCACCGGACGGCCATCACCATCCAGGACGCGGCCGGCCACGATGATGCGCTCACCCTGCGGTTCGCCGTTGTGCTGGATGGTCAGGTCGGATTCCAGGGCATGCACGTCCTGGTGTCCGAACGCCGGCGAGTAAAGCTCAATGGTCTCCGGGTCCGCGTGGTGCAGGCTCTTGGTGGGGTGGCGCAGGATGCTGCTGCGGTACGGCGCGTAGTCCAGCCGCGGCATGGTCTCCGGCCCCTTGCCGTTCTTCAACGCCTCGGCGTAACGGTCCCCGATGCCCTTGATCTCAGCACTGAGATCGGATTGGGTTTCCACCTTCTTGGCGTGATGGGCGGCGTGTGGCTCAGCGGGCGGCACGAGTTCCTCGGATTCGAGCGCCTGTGTTGTCTGTTCTTGCGGCACGGCCGGCTCCTTTCGGTTGATGGGTTCTCTTGGGTCTGCGGGGCGGCGGGTTTACACCCGGTGGAGCGAGTCGTATTGGACGGCGTGGCGCACCGGAGCGTTGGGCGCCCCGTAGCCGTCGTAGTTGCCGCGGCGTTCCACCATTTCGAAGAACACACTGCCCACTGTGGCGGTGTAGAAGTGGAGGAATTCGCCGTTGGCGTCCCGGTCATACAGGAGGTTCAGTTCCTTGAGGGTGTCCAGGAAACCGGGTTCAAGATCGAACCGGGCATCCAGGTCCTCGTAATAGTTGGCCGGAATCTGCAGGAACTCAAGGCCCCTTTTGTGGGCGGACCGGGCAGTTGCCACGAGGTCGTCCACGGCGAAGGCGATGTGTTCCTGGTACGTTTTGCGGGCTGTTTGGGCCTGCTGTGCGGGCGCCAAATTCAGGACCAGCCTGATCGCGCCGTTACTGGTCTCCATGACTTGTGAACGGACCAAGCCGCTGGGGCTGGGGACTTCGGCGAACGGCTGCGGTTCCAAAGCCAAAGCGCTGGTGTAGAAGAGGACGGCTTCGTCAAAGTGTTGCCACGGCTGGGCCAGGTTTACATGGTCAATCACTGCGTTCTGTGCGCTGGGAGCGTGCTCCTGGCCTTCGCCGAACTCGTGCGTCCACGCCGCGGTCCCGTCCGGGCTGCCTTGGCAAAGGAAGATCTCGGTGGAGTCCGGTGCGGAGATGCCTTGGAAGACTTCCTCGTCAGCCTGGACCTTGCGCGCCACCACGGGCGCCTTGAGTTGCTGGGCGCGAGCGGAGGCAATCACTGGAGAGTCGACGTCGAACCCCAGAGCGGCAATGGCCGGTTCAGCGTCTTGTGCCGCCTGTTCGTTGATGATCACGCGGGCCTGTCCCATGGTCCATAGCTGGACGTCCTTGGTGCGGTGCCGGCCTTGGAACCCGAAGCCAAGCTGGCCCAGGAGCTTCTCCAGCTGAGCGGTGTCGTCAGCCTTGACCTCGGCGAAGTTGAAGCCTGCGGGCTCGTTCACCTTGGGCAGCGTGGCCAGTTCCATGGGATAACGACGGCGGGACGCACCGCCGTTGCCGGCCGCGGCTTCGGTTGGGCTGCTTGCCAGCCACTGGGCGCTCTGCTCCTCCAGCCAGATCAAGGAACGCATGGCGTCGACGGCGGTGCGCTCGGTGTCGGACTGCCGGAAGACGTCATTGAAGACTTCCAAAGAGACCGGACCCGTGTAGCCGGCCCGGACCACGTGGCCCATGAACTTGGCGAGCTCGAACTGGCCTTCACCGGGGAACACGCGGTAGTGGCGGCTCCAGGAGAGGACGTCCATGGTGAGCTTGGGGGCATCGGCAACCTGGACGAAGAAGATCTTCTCCGCGTTGATGTCCTCGATGGGCGCCGTGTCCCAGTCACGGGAGAGGATGTGGAAGGAGTCCAGGCAGGTGCCCAGGTTGGGGTGGTCCACCATTTCAACCAGGCGGTAGGCGTGCTCGTAGTCGTTGACGTACTTGCCCCAGGCCAGGGCTTCGTAAGCAACCCTGACGCCGTGGGCCCCCGCAAGGTCGGCGAGTTCAGCCAGTTGCCCTGCCCTAAGGGCATCGTCGTCGATGGTTGCCGTGGCGACATTGGAGCACACCAGGATGGTGTCCATGCCAAGGCGTTCCATCAGGTTGAACTTGGCCTCGGCGCGCTTGAGGTTGGCCTTCAGCAAGTCCGGAGTGACGCCGTCGAAATCGCGGAACGGCTGGTACAAATCCAAGCCCAACCCCAGGTCCGCCGCCATTTTCCGGACTTCTTCCGGGCTGTGCGGCGAGGTCACAAGGTCCTGCTCGAAGATCTCGATGCCGTCAAAGCCCGCAATGGCGCAGGCCTGCATCTTCTCCTTCAGGGTGCCGGAGAGGCAGACCGTGGCGATTCCGGTGCGCATCAGTGGGCAGCCTTCGCAAGCTCGGGGGCTGCGGCATCTTCAACGGCGATCAGCTCCAGGAAGTGTGCCCGCATCCGTTCACGGTTGGCTTCGCGTCCAGTGATGAGCTGGAAGGCGTCGGCCGCCTGGCCGACCGCCATCCGACCGCCGTCGAGGACTTCGCAGCCCTTGGCGCGCGCTTCCCGAACCAGCTGCGTCTCGATGGGGCGGTACACGATATCCGCCACCCAGTGGCGCGGTTCCAGTAGTTCGATGTCCAGGGGAAGGCCGGGGTGGGCCGCCATGCCGATGGGGGTGCAGTGCACCAACCCGTCGGCCTGGGGCATGATCTGGCTCAACTCCTCGGTGCTTCGCGGCGTGACGGTGGCTTCGGGGAAGAGCCCGCCGAGCTCTGCGGCACGTTCGGCAGCGCGGTTAGGGTCCATGTCCACGAGGTCCAGCGTGCTCACACCGGCCGTGAGGAGCGCGTAGGCCACGGCCGAGCCGGCGCCGCCTGCGCCCAACTGGACCACGCGGTCCAGCGTCGCCCCAGGGAGTCCGTCGGCGAGCGCCGAGCCGAAGCCGGAGAAGTCGGTGTTGTGGCCGATCAGCCGACCATTTTGAATCAGGACTGTATTGACAGCACCCAGGCGACGGGCGTCGTCGGAAATTTCATGAAGATGCTCCAGCACCAGCTGCTTGCAGGGGTGCGTGATGTTGAGGCCGTTGTAGCCCATGCGCTGGGCTGCGGTCAGGAGATCCCCGACGGCGGTGGCCGGCAACACGAGTTCCAGCAGGTCGATGGGGCGGTACAGCAAGCGAAGGCCCTGCACGTCGGCTTCGCGTTCGTGCATGGGCGGCGTGAGCGAGGGCATGACGCCTTCACCTATGAGGCCCACCAGAACGGACTCGGCTCGGTTGCTCATCCTAAAGCTCCTTTGACTTCAGCACCGCGGTCTTTCGGCGCCTTCTCGGGGCGCCGCCGGACCGGGTGTTCTTTAGATTACTACAAGTGTTCATATTCCGCACGCTTGTTCTTATCGCGAACATTTGCCTTGTTTGGCAATGGTGCCTGGGTGCGTTGCGAGGCCTGCTCTGCGCGGTATTTCGAGCATTTGGGGCGCAGAGCAGGCCTCACAACGAACTAGCGCTGGGGCAGGCGGGCCGCGAGTTCAGCCGCAGCCTCCTGCAGGGTGGGTACGTGCGCGATGAGCTCTTCCATGGTGAGGCGGAAGACCGGCACGGCGACGGCCACCGAGGCGAAGGCGTGGCCCTGCGAGTTGAGGACGGGAACAGCGACGGCGCGCATGCCGATCTCATTCTCTTCGTCCATCACCGCATAGCCCTGCCGGCGGACCTGCTCGATCTCCGCGCGGAAGGCGTCGCGGTCGGTAATGGAGCGCTCCGTGAGGGGATCCAGGGGAAGTTCCTCCAGGAGGTGCTTCCGCTCGATCTCTTCCTCGAAAGCCACAATTGCCTTGCCGACTGATGTCGTGTGCAGCGCCCCGAGATGGCCGGGGTCGCTGGTGACGCGAAAGGTCTTGGGGCCATCCACCTTGTTCACCGTCAGATGGTGGTTGCCATCGCGAACGGAGAGGATAGTGGCCTCATGCGTGCGCTCGGTAACGCGCTGCAAGACAGGCAGCGCAGTGGCGGCGAAGCCATGATGGTTCGATACGCGCTGGCCGAGCTGGAAGACGCGCAAGCCCAGGTGGTACCGGCGCCCATCGGGCTCGTAATCCACAAAGCCATCGCGTGTCAGCGAGCCCAGCAGGCGGTACGTGGTGCTGAATGGCAGCCCGGCACTCCTCGCAAGATCCGCCGCACTGGCGCCTCGTGGCTCGTCGCCCAGTAGCACCAACAAGCTCAGTGCCTTGCCGACCATGTCGGTCTTTGTGTCCTCTTTCACACTCATAGCTCGATGCTCTCACATAGTGAGAGCTATTTCTAGATGGTGGCGACATCTCTTGACAAGTGACCCCACTCACAGCCACTATTGCTGTATTGCACAAGTAGCTCTCACCATGTGGTTACTTGTATGGGATTTGACCGGCCGCACCTCGCTTGGGTCTCCCCACAGAAGCCAGATCCGCGACATCGTCGTCACAGAAGGAACCACCCATGAGCCAAACAATGCCGTCAGCGACGCCAGGCACTGAAACCGCCGCCGGAACCCCTAAGAAAGCCGCGCTTGCCAGCTTCCTGGGCAGCGCCGTCGAGTACTACGACTTCTTCATCTTCGGCTCGGCCGCGGCCCTGATCTTCCCCCACGTGTTCTTCCCGTCCGCCGATGCCAACGCGGCCATCATGTCCTTCGCGACCTTCGGCTTCGCCTATGTTGCCCGCCCCGTGGGCGCCGTGATCCTCGGCCACTTCGGTGACAGGATCGGCCGGCAGAAGGTGCTCATGTTCACCTTGGTCCTGATGGGTGCAGCTACCTTTGTGATCGGCTGCCTCCCCGACTTCAAGACCATCGGCTGGTGGGCTCCCGTCCTGCTTGTTCTGGCCCGTCTTTGCCAGGGCCTCTCCGCTGCCGGCGAGCAGGCAGGAGCCTCGTCCATGACCCTGGAGCACGCTCCGGACAACCGCCGCTCGTTCTTCACCTCGTGGACCCTCACCGGTACACAGGGCGGCCAGATCCTGGCAGCGCTGGTCTTCATTCCTGTGGTGGCCCTGCCTGACGAGATCAAATACGGCATTGGGTGGCGCATCCCGTTCTGGCTCAGCGCCGTGGTGGTTCTGGTGGCGTTCTTTATCCGCCGCACGCTGCACGAGCCCCCGGCCTTCGCCGAAGCCAAGAAGAACAACGAAATCTCCAAGCTCCCTGTTGCCGATCTGCTCCGCCTGCACTGGCGCGATGTCCTGCGCGTCGTCTGCTGTGCCTTCATCGCCGCAGTGAGCACCGTGTTCGGAACGCTCGCCATCAAGTACGCCCAGGACGTCGCCGGGGTCAACAGCACCATCACCCTGTGGCTGGTGGTCGTAGCCAATGTGGTGGCCCTCGGAACCCAGCCGCTGTTCGGCATGCTCGCGGACAAGATCGGCCGGAAGCCCGTCTTTATCTATGGAGCTTTCGCCAGCGCCATCATGACCCCAGTGTTCCTGCTGACTCTGGAATCCGGCGTGGTGCCCCTGATGTTCCTGGTGTCCGTGCTGTTCTTCTCCTTCGGGTACGCCGCTGCCAACGCAGTATGGCCATCCTTCTACGGTGAAATGTTCAGCACCAAGGTCCGCTTCTCCGGCCTGGCTATCGGCACGCAGCTCGGCTTCCTCATGGCAGGCTTCGCCCCGGCCATCGTGACTGCACTGGGCGGAACAAAGCCGGGCGGGTGGGTGCAGATCTCCATCTTCACCGCCGTGATCTGCGTGATCGCAGCCGTCTCAGCCATGACGGCCCGCGAATCAGCCAAGACCCCCACGGCGGAACTCGGCCTGCACAAGCAAGCACAGCACGCCTAACCCTGACGCTTCTTCCCACTCAGCTGGGACCGAAGCAGCGAAAACCCGGAGTGTCACGTGACATTCCGGGTTTTTCGCTTGCCTAAACCTGAGGGGTCAAAACTCTCGGAGGAGGCCCGGAGCTTTACGCTGCGTCACCCAGCGAGACCCAGGAAAACCAGCAGCGCTCTCTCTACATCTACAAGCTGGGTTGCCGTAACTCTGCCGAGTCGATGGTGGACGTTGCTTCGCCTCACCGTTGTGGGCTTGTCGATCATGACGTGACTGACCTGTCGAAGGCCAGTTCCCGAGCTTGGTTCCACCGCGATTCGCAACAAGGGGGCATCCACCAAGGTGCTGGTCAATGGCAGCACAGTGACAGAGTCAGTTTTGGGCGCTATGGCTGAGGTTGGTCTGTGGACATCTCCGAAGACGGGCTACCTCGGGTCCAACGCCACCGGCTTGAACTTTCCCGCGCCCGTCCCGGAGTAGAGCAGCAGCGTTCCGTCGCCGGCTACGCCCACCAGGGTCGGATCGCCTGTGCCCGTGAAAGCGTTGCCGAGCGCAGCGAAGGAGGTGAACATGTTCCATCCAGAGCCCAGGTACTGCCGGGTGAGGAACCCTCCGCTGCCGTTGCCCGGGTAGAGCCACAGTGCCCCGTCCGTCCCTCGGGCAAGGACATCTTCCCGGCCGTCACCGTTGAAGTCGCTGCCCTGCATCACCGCGTTGAAGATATTCCACCCGGTACCGACCTGCTTCCATGGCTGGAATCCTCCGGCGCCATTTCCTGGGTAAAGCCACAAGGTACCGTCCGCGGCGCGCGCCAGGATGTCGGCCATCCCATCACCGGAGAAGTCGCCCGGCGCCAGCATCTGCGTGAAGCCCTGCCAGCCAGTGCCGATCTGTTTGCGGGCAAGGAACTGGCCTTTCCCGTCGGTCGGGTACAGCCACAGCGTCCCATCGGAGGCCCTGGCCACAAGATCCGGGTGCTTATCGCCGTCGAAATCGCCCACGCTCAAGACTGACGTGAAGACGTTCCAGCCCGTCCCCACCTGCACGCGCGGCAAGAAGCCGCCCGAGCCGTTGCCCGGGTAGAGCCACAGGATGCCGTTGGTGCCGCGGGCCAAAATGTCAGCGACAGCATCGCCGTCGAAATCCCCGGCCTCCCACACCTGGCTGAACTGGTTCCAACCGGTTCCAATCGCCAGGCGGTCCGCGAAGCCGGTCCCGTCACCCGGATAAAGGGTCATACGTGAACCGACGCCGAGGACGTCATGTTTACCGTCACCGGTAAATTCCTGCCCGCCGACGATGTCGCCCGCCAGGTTCCACCCAGTCCCGACGGCGGTACGCGGCAGGAGGCTTCCCTTGCCGTCGCCGGGGTAGACGTAGAGGGTGCCGTCCGACGAACGGGCCAGGAGTCCAGCCGTCCCGCCCCCGAACGTCCCCGCCGCCGAAAGACTGGTGAACGCATCCCAGCCTTGGCCGATCTGCCGCTGGGCCAGGAAACCGCCAGAGCCGTTTCCGGGATAGAGCCACAGCCGGCCATCGGTTCCGCTTGCCACCAGATCTGCCCGGCCATCGCCGCTGAAGTCACCGGGAGCCACCAACTGTGTGAAGCCCTGCCAGCCCACGCCTACCTGCGTACGTGGCAGGAAACCGCCCTTGCCGTTGCCAGGGTAGAGCCACAGAGCGCCGTCACTGCTGCGCGCCAGAATGTCAGTGAAGCCGTCACCGTTGAAATCGGAGGTGCCCAGTACAGCGTTGAAAATGTCCCAACCACTGCCAATTCGTACGGGATCTTCAAGGCGGTTTCCGGGCAGCCCTGCATAGAGCAGGAGCGAACCGTCAGCTTCGCGGGAAAGGACGTCGGCCAGCTTGTCGCCGTCGAAATCGCCGGCGGAAAAGCTCATCCGCGTCTTCAATTTGGTGTCAGCGTTGATGGTCACCGTGGCCGAGGTGGCGCTGACCGAGTTGATGGTCACCCTGGTGCCCGTGTAGGTGGTGAAAGTGCTGCCCGCCTGCCAGGCGTGGTTCTGGCTGTACCAACCATTGAACGGCGTGGTGTCCGGCATGAGGACCAGTGACGAGGCGATGGTGGCACCGCCGCGCTGGACGATTTTGACGCCTTTGTTGCCGCCCGAGAGGTAGCTGTCGTAGGCGCCCACTGGCTGCCGGAGTTCCAGGTAGTAGACCTCCCGGCTGACGGGATCCGTGAACTTGATGGCGCGCTGGGCCTCTGTGCCGCCCCAGGGCTTCAGGGTGTAGCTCTTGACTCCTGTGGCCACGCCGGTATCGCGGATTTCGTCGCCCCGCCCGAGGCCTCCGTAGTCCCAAAACGTTGAGCTGATGACCGGCGAGTTCCACTGCGCAGCGCCCATGATGTCTGTGGTGTCGCCGTACTCGCGGATGTAGCAGGACGGGTCCGTGAACTGGCCATTGCTGTTGACGCCGACGTCGGACGCCCCGCTGCGGCACTGCAGGGCATCAGCGTGCATCATGCCAATGACGTGCCCAAACTCATGGCTCATCACGTTATTGGAAAAGTTGCTGATCTGCGGCATCAAGACGCGGCCACTGTAACTGCCGCTGCTGTAGCCGGCGCCGAGCGCGTTCCCGGACAGGGTGGTGGTGGGAATGTAGATCACCAGCGCCGTGTAGGGGCTCGCGGACCATTTCAGCTCGCTGGTGATGGTGGAGATGATGGAGCTGTAGCTGTCGGTCGACTTCGCGCTGGACTGGTGCCCGGCAACCTTGCTGGTAACCGTCATGGAGAGCTTGTTGGCCGACATCGCCTGCCAGTACTTGCTGCTGGCCGCTACCGTCTTTTCGGCGTCGGCCATGGAGACAGTGTTGGCGTTGTCCGCCAGCTTTGCCGTCACCAGCCGGACACGGATGTCCCCGGCGGGGCCAATCGCTGCCGCACCGTCACGGAGGAGGGAGTCGACGTCGGACTGTCCCTTGGGTGCATCGTCCGCCGGCGGCGTCTCGAACGTGTGATCAGAATGCGGGGTGCCTTCGACAAACTGGACATTCGGATTATCCGGACCCGGCACTGGAACGGCCGTGGCGGGGGCCTGAACAAAAAACAGGCCGGTGGCAAACACCACCAAGCCTGTGGACAGCGCGATCGATCGCCGCAAAACACCCATTGAATCTCCCCGGGGACGGAGCCTGTGGTTCCTGTGAGTCTCAAGAACCGAGATCAGGCTACAGCCGCACCCGCAATGCGCCGGGAAGGCGGGGCTGGGTCGCCGGAAATGCAACCAACCCGGAATGCTAACCGGACCCTAACCACCCCGAAATACCGTGGCAACATTGCCGCGCCACACTGGAAGAGCCGGCAAGTGCAGGCACCAGCTCCAGCCCAGGAGGCCACCATGTTGAAGGAAGTCACAACACATACAACACGAATACGCGCGATCAGCCAGCTCCACCGTGGAGACGAGATCGAAGCCCGACTGTCCGTGGGACCCGCCTATGATGACGTGGTCATCCGCCGCGGACAGGTCCAGGAAACCGCGCCGGGAATCGGCGTTGTCTGGATCATGGATCACGCCTCCGGTATGAGGAAAGCCATCAACACCGACGAATGCAGTGTTTGGCGCGTCGCCTGATCCGGCTTGACCCCAAACCCTGCTCAGCCGCCGGCAACGGACTGGACAATCAGGACCTCCTGGCCGGCTGCAACCTCCGTATCAAGACCCTTCAGACGCCGGACCTCATCACCGTTCACGTAAATATTCACGAAACGGCGCAGGGCCCCGGTTTCATCACGCAAGCGCCTGGCCAGCACCGGATAATCTCCGGTCACCGCATCAAGCAACTGTCCAACGGTCACAGCCCCGTCGGCGGACGCAGTCAGATAGGACTGTCCGCCGACGAGTGGCTGCAGGACACCAGGCAACAGGACCGTAAAGTCAGCCACAACGGGCCTAACCAGGTACCGGGGCGCTGGCTTGCCCTGCACGCGCGGCGCCGCTGGGGCTTCCCACCACGACGGCGGCCCTCACGCACAGGACGTCCGGCAAGTGCGAGGCCACTTCAGTAAAGGTCCCGCCCTCGTCGGCACTGGCGTAGACCGCACCTCCACGGGTACCGAAATACACGCCAACAGGTTCTGCCGTGTCCACGGACGCGGCATCGCGCAGGACAGCGTTGTATTCGTGGTCCGGCAGGCCGGTATGAAGTTCTGTCCAAGTATTGCCGGCGTCGTTGGTGCGGTGAACACTGAGCCTGCTGTCCGGCGGGATGCGTTCTCCGTCGGCCTTCAATGGAACCACCCACGCAGTTCCTTCACGCCGTGGGTGCGTCAGCATGACAAAACCGAAGTCTGCAGGCAACCCGTCCGCGATGGAATCCCAGTTCTCCCCGTTGTCATCCGTTCGGTATACGCCGTGATGGTTCTGCGCGTACAAACGGCCCTCGACGGCGGCGTCCGCTGCGATCTTGTGGACGCACTGCCCGAACTCCGGGTTGGGATCGGGCATGAAGTACGCCGAGATTCCTTTGTTCCTGGGCTCCCAGGAGGTCCCGCCGTCGAGCGATCTGTAAACGCCGCCCGTACTCATGGCGATGTGGACCTTCTCGCCGGAAGGATCAACCACTATCGAGTGCGCCGCCGCGCCTCCATAGCCGGCTCCCCACTCGCCGCGGTGCGGGTGGTCCCACAGTCCGCGGTTCAACTCGAAGTGTTCGCCCCCGTCGGTGGACTTCCATACTGAAATCGGCTCGCACCCGGCCCAGACAACGCCAGGGCGGGAGTCGGCGTCAGGGTAGATCTGCCAAACGCGTTCCAAGGCGGCGTCAGTGCCCTCCGGGAATTTGATGGCACCTTGCTCGGGCTCGGTCCAAGTGTCGCCAAGGTCATCAGAGTGGGCCACGGTGGGTCCCCAATGCTCTGATCTCACGCCCACCATAATCCGGGTTTTGCCGTCCCGCGTGTCTATCCCGATGCTGGGAATCTCACTCATCAGGAAGTGCGGGCCGGAGAGGGACCATTCCTTGCGGTCCGGGCTGGTGGCCAGCCACAGGCCTTTCTTGGTCCCGATCGCAATGACATAACTCTCTGCGGTATCTGCGGTTGCCATGCGTCCCATCGAACCATCAGGGCGGGTGGGTGGCAACGGTTTTTGGGCGTATGTGGATAGTCAGGCCTCCAGGGCAAGAACAACCCTTACGGTTACAGTGTGGTCAAACTCCAGATCGTGACACGAAAATCGAGAAAACTTTTATGGAGCCAAAGCGACCAACCTCCACCGGCACTGGAGAAAACGTGCTTGACTGTGGTTTTGCGGTCATGAGACCGGAACAACTTGTTGGGGGATCAGATGTTTTGCGAGGTCAAAGAGCCATGAGGCGATCACGAAGGAACTCCGCGGTTGTAGCCCGGTAGCGGGGCCGCGTCGTGATTGGAGTTTCGCTACAAGAGGGAACGATAGTTCTGGACCCCTTCTCCGTCAGGATGGTCCTCGGCTTGGTCATTCTGACCTTGATCGTCATTTCCTGTGTTTCGTCCCAGCGGAGACGCTCGCCCTACGCCGAATGGTGGCGCGTGGCCCTGTGCCTCTTTTTGGTCGGCAATGCCGCCTTCCTGCTGAACGGTACTGACTTCCAGCTGTGGGCCAACCCCTTGGGCAAGGCCTTGGTTGTTGCCGGAACCTTCTGCATCTGGGCGGGAGCGCGCACTCTGCGCGACCACCGGGTGCCTCCCTGGTTTCTGGCGGCTGCGTCCATTCCCAGCTGTGTTGCATCTGCACTGGATGGCCCGGGGAACAGCGTATGGTCCGGCGGTTTGGTGTACCTGGGCCTGACCACACTGGGAATCACGTTGGCGGGGCTGGAACTGTGGTTCGCCAAACCCGTCCGGTCCAGGATTACGAGGTTCCTGTCCATCATTGCCGGGCTGACAGCCTTGTATTACCTGTTCCGGGCCATCAGCTTTGTCCTGGACGGGCCCACCAGCCAGGTGTTCCGAACATTCTTTGGGTACGCGCCGGCCGCTCTGATGCATTTGATCCTGCTGGTGGCAGTGTCCTCCACCATGAATACGCTCAGCAACAAGCAGTTGATCAAACGCCTCCGGGAACGTGCCGATCGTGACCACCTGACCGGCCTGCTTAACCGGGGTGCCTTCTTGGAGCTGGCCTCCCGGTCCCTCGCGGAGTCTTCCCCGCGGGGTGCGGCGCTGATTCTTGCGGACTTGGACAACTTCAAAGCCGTCAACGATGAGCATGGCCACGCAGCCGGGGACTCCGCGCTCCGGGCTTTTGCTGAGGCCTGCACTTCTTCGGTCAGGTCGACAGACGTCGTGGCGCGGTATGGCGGGGAAGAATTCGTCCTGCTGCTGCCGGGGGCGACACAACAGCGGGCCGAAGCCATCGCGGCCGAAATCAGTGGTCGGCTGGCGGCCATGAAGGGTCCGGATGGCCTGCCGTTCCCGACAGTGAGCTACGGCGTGACGTCCACCGGCGCGGACGTCCAGGACCTGGCCTTCATGATCAATGTGGCAGACGCCGCGCTCTACAGTGCCAAGGCCCAAGGACGGAACAGGGTTGTAGGCGCCGACCCCGCGGACGCGGAGGCCGCGGCTGAAGCCAGCCAGCCGCCGTCGTAATTCACGCACGTTCGTAGTACACGGACATCCGACGCATTGTGTCGGGCCTCGCCCTTTAGTCTGTGGAAAGTCAGGAGTAGGTAGTTCACCGCCCGCAGGCGCTTGGTATCGCGTTGTGTGACGTTATGCCTAGGCTGTGGGTGGCAAGTGGGACCGGTCCCACCCGTGGAGCACGAAGAACAACGATGACGGAGAGCGACGATGACTGAAGCCAACACCAATGCACGTGCACAACAGCTGAAAGCCCTGCACGAAGCCCCTGAAATCCTGAGTGTGGTCAATGTGTGGGACGCCATCAGTGCCCGCACTATTGCAGGTCTTCCTGAAACGAAGGCCATCGCCACTGCAGGGCATTCCATTGCCGCAGCCTTCGGATATGCCGACGGAACCATGCCCCTGGACGTGGCGCTGGACGGCGTGAAGCGAATAGTCGACGCCGTGGATCTCCCGGTCACCGCAGACCTGGACGATGGCTATGACAACCCTGCCGAAACCATCCGCCGGGCAATTGGGATCGGAGTGGTGGGCGCGAACGTTGAAGATCGCTTGCGGCCCTTCGACGAGGCCGTTGCCCGCGTGCAGGCCATCATCTCGGCTGCTGCCGGGGAAGGCATCCCGTTCCAGCTGAATGCGCGAACCGACGCGATTGCCCGGGGTGGGGACCGGCCGGTTGAGGAGAGCATTCAGGATGCCATCGCCCGGGGACGCGCCTTCCTGGACGCCGGAGCTTCGTTGGTCTTCGTGCCGGGTGCCATGACCCGTGAGGTCATCGAACCCTTGGTGGAAGGCTTGGGACACGGGAAGCTCTCCGTGATTGGTGCGCCGGGAGCGCTGCCGGCCGCGGAGCTTCAGGAACTTGGTGTGGCACGAGTGTCCTACGGTCCGTTCACCCAGCGGGTTGCCCTGCGGGCGCTTCAGGATCTGGCCTCGGACCTGTACGGCTCAGGAGTCATACCTGCCGACACTCCGGCGCTGAACTAGCCGCCTGCGCGTGCTTGCCTGTACCTGTCCTGTCCGCGAAGGCGGGACAGGTCAGGAGGCCGAGCGGGTATCGAACGCCGCCGCGGATTCCCTCAGCAGCCGGGCCACCGTGTCCACAGGCAGACTCGCTGCCCGTCGCCGATCGAAGCGTCGCAGGGCGATATGGCGGGTGCCCAACCCAGGAACGTCCAGGATGTCCACGTGGTCGTGGACGACGCCGGTAAGCGCCAGGGTGGGCACAATGGCCACCCCCTCCCCGGCAGCGACGAGTGCCAGCGCGGTGAGGGTGTCGTGGTACTGATGAACAGTCTCAATCCGGGCACCTGTCGAGTGGCGGAGGCGTCCGAGCACTGCGGTGTTGGCTGCTGACGGCTCCACTCCCAGCCACGGCAAGTGCAAGCGGCTTAGGTCGATGTTGTCCGTGCCGAGCAGGCTTCCTGCGGGCACCACCAGCTTCCATGGCTCATCAAGCAGGGGTTCCTGGACCATTCCGGCCGCCATCGGATGCTGCTCTGCCGCCGTCGAATCCTGTTCTATGACCACTGCATCCAGCTGTCGCTGGCGGAGTAGCCGCATCACCGCTGGGAAGCTGTCCTCAACGATCTGTATCTGCAGCTGAGGGTATTGGCTGCGCCACTCGGGAAGTCGCGGGATCACCACTGTGCGCATGAAACTGGTAAATCCTCCCACCCGCACGACTCCCGCGATGTTAACCTCGCTTTGCATCCGGGCACGGGCAACGTTCAGTGCCCGTTCTATCTCTTCCCCTGCCTCTGCCATGGCCAAGCCGGCGGGTGTGAGCATTGATCCTTTGGGGGTGCGCAGGAGTAGTGCTTGCCCTGCCTCAGTCTCGAGTTTGCTGAGCTGCTGCGACACCGCAGACGGCGTAATCCGCAGTTCGTCAGCCGCCGCCAGAACGCCTCCAGTGCGGGCTACGGCAAGAAGAACCAGCAGCCGGCGTGGGTCCACATCCATGTTAAGCACTCCTAAACACGGTCTTCAGAATATTGCAATTGATCTAAAGGTCATAGTCGCCCAATATTGTCTCAAAAGCACGATTCAGCAACGCACCACCGTCTAGCGAATCAAGCCTCCACTCCGGACCAAACGCCGCCCGCCGGCGTCATCCGGGTGCCCAAAATCTTGAAAGGACTCCCATGGAACTGCTGTTCGAAATCACCGGCTGGGCCGGCGCAGTGGCAATGCTCGGCGGCTACATGGCAGTGTCCATGGGCTGGTTGCAGGCAGGCACCACCTTCCAGACCGTGAACCTCTTTGGTTCGTGCGCCTTCATTGTTAACGGCACGCTCCATGGGGCATGGCCGTCCGTGGTGACCAACGTGGCATGGTTCCTGATCTCCGCTGTGGCGCTTCTCCGGATGCGGGCCAAGGAAGTCCCCGCGCAGCAGCCCGCGCAGGCTGCGCAGCCCGCGCCCCATGCCCAAGAGATCCACTCTCTTGCCCCCGACACTGCCGCCCAGGTCATCGTCGCGGCCGCTCGCCCAGTCGCCACCTGCGTCTAGCGGCCGCTAGCTGCGCCTGGTCCCGGCGTCACGAGCAGTCCTTCCGCTGTAAACGGTCCGGGCATCACAAAAGGTAACGTCCCGCCGTCGTCCGCGGGACCGGAGCCTATTCTGGGCAAGTAGCCGCCGCCCTACCGTGAAGGAAGCCCATGCCCACCCCCGAACATCCCCTGCGCAAGCTTGGTTTCCTCACTATTGGCCTGTTCGATCCCGCGGATCCCGCCGCCGGGCACCAGTCCACGTTGGAGATCATCGAGCTCGGGGAGAGGCTCGGCTTCGACAGTGCGTGGCTCCGGCACCGCCACCTGCAGTTCGGCATCTCCTCGCCGGTAGCAATCATGGCTGCGGCCAGCCAGCGCACCTCCAGGATTGAGCTGGGCACCGCGGTGACTCCGTTGGGCTGGGAAAACCCTTTGCGCCTTGCCGAAGACCTGGCCACCGTGGACCTGCTCTCCGGCGGCCGGATCAATCCGGGGCTGAGCGTAGGCGAACCCATGAACTACGACACCATAAAACATGAGCTGTACCCGGACACTGCCGGCGTGGAGGACTTCAGCTACGCCCGCGTGAACCGGCTTGCCCGCCTGATCGCCGGGGAGAGAGTGCGGGACTTCTCCGGCAAGCAGGGCGTGGTGGAAGAATTCTCCAACCGCGTTGAGCCACACTCCGCCGGGCTCCGTTCGCGGCTTTGGTATGGGGCGGCGAGCATGAAATCGGCGGTGTGGGCAGGGGAGAACGGCTTCAATCTTCTCTCCAGCAGTGTGATCTTCCCGGACAAGGATCAAGAACCGGACTTCGCCGGAGTCCAGCAGTCACAGATCCGCGCGTACCGTGAAGCCGCGGCCCAGTCAGGGAACACCTCCCGTGCCTCACAAGGCCTGGTAGTGATTCCCACAGACTCGGCCACACCTGCCCAGCGGAACAAGTACCAACGCTACGTCGAGGAACGCACCCCACGCACCCGCGCGCCCCAAGGGCCGAAGGGCATGATGTTCGCACAGGACATCATCGGCACCAGCGATGACATCGCCGAGCAGCTCTACGCCCACCGAGGATTCCAGGAAGTGGACGAGGTGGCCTTCGCACTGCCCTTCAGTTTTGACCACGAGGACTACGTCCAGATCCTCACCGACATTGCAGTCAAACTGGGGCCGGCCTTGGGCTGGAAGCCCGCCGGCTAAGCCGCCGTCAGTCCAGTCAGGCCAGCCAACCCGTCAGTCCACGAACTCTGATTGTGTCTCGATGAAGTCCCAATCCGCATCGGTCAGCACGCCGCTGACCTTGTCAGGATGGGGCCCGCCGGCCTCAGCAATATGCTGCAGCACGGGCAGCGGAAGTTCGTCGGCGCGCAGGTTCTCACGCAGCCATTCCTTGCTGTCCAGGTGCAGATCGAGCCACCACATGAAAATTTCCATCGCGGACCGCCTTCCGTCAGATGAGCCATGGGTTCTGATGCGCCGTGGGCCCGGATTAACCGTAGGCCGGGTCAGGAGCGTCTACAAGGGTCCGGCTCTTGTGGCGGGCCCGGCTTAGGGCCAATCTATTCCTAAGGGTGCTCCCGGCCCTCTCGATGTTCGGCCGGACCGCCCGTCACACAAGGGATCCGCGATGGACAGTGACATCGAGCTGGAGATTGATGCCGGCTCTGCACGCGGCGACTATACGGTGCGCGTGGTCCGTGCACCGGCGGGAGGTCACGCCTCGGGCATGTTCACCCTGGACGTGGAGGGCATCCTTGAGCGGCTCCCCCAGCTTGAAGCCACCGTCCTGGCGTCCGCTGTAGCCGCCCGCAGGACCATGCCAGTGGCGGAGATGGCCGTCCGTGAAGTGGGCCAGCAGTTGTTCCAGGCCTTGTTCACCCGCGAGGTTTACGGCACATACCGGGCCAGCCTCGGCGCGGCGCAGCATGCCGGCCGGCAGCTCAGGGTGGTCTTGAGGTTGTCCGCCCCTGAACTGGCCACCATGCCCTGGGAGACCCTGTTTGATCCCGAAACAGAGACCTACCTCTGCCAGACCGAGCCCCTCCTCCGCCATGTCCCCGCACCCGACTACAACCTGAATCCCCTGGATGTGGCGCCACCCCTGCGCATTCTGGGGATCGTCGCCTCGCCGCGGGACCTGCCCAGCTTGGACGTCACCGCTGAGAAGGACCATCTGAGCCGGGCCCTGGCCGGGCCGGTGTCCGAAGGCCGGGTGGAGCTGGTCTGGGCAAAAAGCGGAACCTGGGATGACGTTCAATCCATGCTGCTGGCCGGGCCTTGGCATGTGGTCCACTTTGTAGGCCACGGAGACTACGACTCCCGCACCGACGAAGGCAGGATCGCGCTGGTAGGACCTGACGGCAGGGCCGCCATGGTCCGCGCCGTCCGTCTCATGGCACTGCTCAGCGTCGCTGCTCCCCGCCCGCGGCTGGTGGTGCTGAACTCGTGTTCCTCCGGGGAAATGGGCCAGTCGGACCTCTTCTCGGGCACCGCAGCCGCTCTGGTCCGGAGCGGAATAGGCGCCGTTGCAGCCATGCAGTTCGCCATCAGCGACTACGCCGCCATCGCCTTCGCCCACGGCTTCTACGCAGCAATCGCCAATGGCCGCACCGTGGACGAGGCAGCGCGGGTCGGCAGAATCTCTGTCATGGCCAGCCCGGACGGAACGCTCGAATGGGTCACCCCTGCCCTCTACGTCCGCAGCGGCACCACCCAGCTGTTCACACTCACAGGAACACCGCGCGCTGCGGTTGAAAGTTCGACGGCGGCCCGGACCTCGGGCGGTCAAGATCCGGGACCAGCCCACGCAAGTTCGCCGGCCTCATCGCCCGGAACCGGCCAGGACCAAGCCATGCCGGCCCAAGCAACGCCGATACCGGCCACACAGCCCCAGTCCAACGCCGGGCAGGCCATGAAACGGGCGCAGCTGCGGGCACTGTACGTCCAGGCCTCCGCTGAGTTGCGGGCCCGGCGCTTGGAACAGGCCGTGGAACTGTTCGAAGACCTCCTCATGCTGGAGCCTGGATACCGGGACGCGACGGCCCTCAGAGACAAGGCCCGGCACCGGCTGGAGCTGGATCGCACTTACCGCGAAGCACTCAAAGCAGAGGAAGCCGAAGACTGGCTGGCCGCGGCTGATGGCTTCGCCGCGGTGCAGGATGACCCCGGGTTCCCTGACGCCGCCGTCCGACGCCAGGACTGCGAGCGCCGGCAACGGATCTCGGACCTGCAAGGCGAGCTTCGATACCATTCCTCCCTGGGCTCCTGGGAAGCAGTGCTGGACGTGTCGGCAGAGTTGGCCACCGTGGACCCCAATGCCGCAGATCCCGATGGACTCGCAACCGCGGCCCAGGCAGAAATCGAAAAGGCCAAGCCGCAAGAGCCACCTGCCGCTGAAACGGCTGAGGTGCCTGCGACGCCTAACGATGAGAAGCCCCACGGTTCGTACACGGCGGCGGATCTACCAGTGCGGCCACCACGGACAAATGCCCCGGCCCGCGCCAACCCCGGCCCTCACACCGTGCCCGGCCCCAGCCCCCAAGCGCGTTCAGCCCTGAACCCAGCCCCATCCGTCACCAAAGCCCAGGCACCCGCTGGCGTCCCGCCGTCGAACGCCGGGTTCCGGGGGTCAAAGGCCGGCGTCCCGGCACCCGCCCCCGTTGGCGGGTTGGCTCCTCCGCTGCGGGCGCCGCTGCTGTGGGGCGGCGTCGCACTGATCGTGGCGGGCGGACTCGGGGCGTGCTTCGCCGTCTACTTCCTGTGGTTGGACGACAACTATTGGTACGAGAGCGGCGGCGACGGCTCCCTCCGCATCGTTTACGGCCTTGTGGCACCTCTTGGGTACCTGCTGTTGGCGGTCGCGGGACTTCCCGATCGCACCGCCATGGCCCGGGTGGTGATGGCGGTGGTGGTTGTTTCGGGTGCTCTTTTTGGGCTCTCCGGGCTGACCGAAACGGTGGATCCCACCACGGTGATCTCCGGTTTTGTGCATGCGGGGTTCGGTTTGTGGGCGGGGATCCTGGCCCTGCGCTCCCGCACATCCGAGCCGTTCGGGTGGCTGCTGCTGTGGCCCACGGTGACGGTTCCGCTGGTCTGGGTCCAGGACAAAGGTGTCTTCCTTGAGTCCTGGTACCGGACGCACGCCTACTTTGTGCTGATTCAGCTGCTGGTTTTGTGCGCAGCCGGGATCGGTTTCGTGGTGGCGGCCCGCCGACTGCGGGCGTCGGAGAAGGGACAGGAACATGAGCAGGTTGGTTGAATTCACCACCGACGACGGCGGCACGGTTGTTGTGGAGGTCGCGAACGCAGCGGGGAGCCTGGTAACCAGGGGTGGTGATCACGCGGGAGACCATTCGGGGGTTTTCGCACGGGCGCAACAGACGTTCGAGCGCGCACTGGCGCATGTGCGTCCGGCGGTGCAGGGAGTGATCGATGAGCTCCTGAGCCTGGAGAACCGTCCGGATGAGGTGAGCGTGGAGTTCGGCATTGACCTCCACGCGGAGGCGGGCGCTTTCATCGCATCGGCAAGCACGGCGTCCAATTTCAAGGTGCGGCTCACTTGGAACAAGCCGACGGCAACCTGACGCCGGATCGCCCCTCAACAGCCTGTTCTTTGGATCGCCCCGGCGCAACAATAAGGTATGGCTGCGGAAAATTTCAGCGGACCGATTCCCTTGGTGGTGGGGGTTCTCCCGGACCAGCATGTGGAAGTGCTCCAAACTGCCCGGGCCTTGGCCGAGCGACTCGGCGTGCCGTTGGTGTGCGCCTACGTGGACGAGGCGAGTTACCTCGTCGAGTGGGACCCGTCCCGGGAGACGCACCGGATGTCGCTCCACCCGGAGAAGGAAGATGCCGACGTCGAGGCCGTGCGCGGCGACCTCGGCAGGGTGATCGCGGAGGCTATGGACGGCGGCACGGCAGATTGGACCTTGCGCCTGCTGGCAGGTGACCCGGCACGGGCCTTGGGCAGGCTCGCCGCGGACATCAACGCGTCCATGATCATTGTGGGGACGCCCGAGCCCGGTTTGGGGCACAGGATTTCCGAGGCACTCAACGGCTCGGTGGCCGCATGGCTGAGCCATCACCAACGCCGTCCGGTGCTGATTGTCCCCCAGAAAAAACGGCCGGAAGCTGCCCATAGAAACTAAAGTGAAAGTACTTATTCGAGGTGGTGGCGAAGGGGTTGCGCGCAACGTAGAGTGATTACTGCAGGTCAGCGAAAGCGCCTGCTCAAAGGCCGCTCCGGAGTGCGTATCCCCCAATAACGCACTCCGGAGCTCTTTTGTTTAACCCCTAAAACGCTCTCTCACATCCCACGCCCTTCCGACCAGCGCTCTCTCACCTCCCACGTAGACGGAACGACGGCGGCACCCGGGTGAGTGCCGCCGTCGAGCCTTAAGGGGCGGCCTTCATTGGGTGGCTGGCTTCCTGCCGCGGTCCGTCACCACCCACTTTGAATCTCCGGGCAGGGCAACGCGCCGCATTCACCGGCGTGTCCGGCCGTCAGCGGATTCAAAGTCGGTGGTTGCGGGACGGCCTACTTCTGAAAGCGGAGCTTCCACGGCGTGAGCGCCGACTCCAACTGCTCGCGGAAATTCATCTTCGAGGCACCTTCCACACGTTCTTCAAAGTGGATGGGAATTTCGGCGATTGCCAATCCCCGCCTTGCCGCCCGGTAGTTCATCTCAACCTGAAATGAGTAACCGTCACTTTGAACCGCCTGGACATCGATCTCTTTCAGTGCAGAGGCGGTCCAGGCCTTGAAACCCGCCGTTGCATCTTTGACCTTCAAGCCCAGGACCACACTCACATAAAAATTCGCCCAGGCGGAGAGGGCCTTGCGATGCCATGGCCATTCCGCAGCCGTGGAACCCCCGGAGACATACCGTGAGCCGATAACCAGCGCCGCGCCGGAGGTTTGAATCCGATCAACCATGGTGGGAATCGCCAGCACGGGATGGGACAAATCAGCGTCCATCTGGATGACGATCCCGGAGCCATCGGCCAGAGCCCGGGTCATTCCCGCCACGTATGCTCTGCCCAACCCATCTTTTTCCTTCCGATGGAGGACTGACACTGTTCCGCTGGATTCCGCTGCCAGTCGATCAGCCACAGCCCCGGTTCCATCGGGAGAGTTGTCATCGACAACCAGAATGTTGAGATTGGCAATTCCAAGGGCGGCGAGCTGGGCAATGAGAACGGGCAGGTTTTCCCGCTCATTGTAAGTGGGCACAACAACGGTTATTTTCGGATTCTTGACACTCAAAACGTGGGTCCCCAATTCGGTTTTCGGATCTAGCCTGAGCATGGTGCATGCGCTAGGCCCAGCCAGTCTATTCACTGGATCCTTATGACCTCCGCCGGCCCGGCGGCATACCCGTGCCTTCACCACCCACTTTGAATCTGAAACCACCGCGACACGCCGCAAAGGCCGGCGTGTCAGACGGACCCCACACTCTAAGAAGGTCAGGAAGGCACGCGCCGCCCCACCACGGAGGCCGGAACGGCCGGGACGCGCTGCCGTTTGGCGTAGACCCTGGCCCGCTGGCTGGACAACGCCAGCAGGACCAGGATGTCCGAGGCGAGACCGGAGAGACCTGCTTCGAGAGTGAGATTGGCAGTCCCAGTGGAGTAGTCGACGGCCTGCACCAGGATCGAGATGGAGCTCAGGGCCATTGCGATCACCCGGGCGCCGTTGCTGCCAAGGAAAATCCGCCAAGCCAGGAAAACCTCACCGAGCCCGAAGAGCAGGACGATGACCGCCATGGTGACGATCGCCGTCGTCGTGGTTTCCGGGTCCAGAGGGACGTCTTCGAGCCCAATGTCGCCACCGGAGCTGAGCAGTGTCAGCGCCAACGTAAAAGCTGCAATCGCCCGGATGGCCACCAGGACAGCGCCGGTCACGATAGGTGCCGGGCGCCGGTCACGGCTGTCGGTCCGGCTGGGCGGCTGGTTGGCGGGGACCTGGACGCGGCTGGCGTCGATGATGGGAAGGTCTCCGTCGGTGGAGATGGAATCACCGCCGCCGTTGCGCGTGTGATATCCGGTGGAGAAGTCCTCGATCACCTGAACCGAGACGGCAGGCTCGGCAGAGGAAACGGTGGAAACGATGTGGTCCCGCTCCACGTCCGTGTTCTGCTCGATCTTGTGAGTGATCTGCAGGGTGAAGAGCGAGAAGCCGACGCTGCGGTCATACGTTCCTGCCGCGAGCCAATCCACTTTGTGCCCACCGGGGAGGAGCCAACCCTCAGGGCAACGCCAGAAGCGGACGTGGTGGCGTTTTCCGGGGGTGTTGTTGACCTCTTGTTGGTATGCAAAGTCTTGTTGCCGGTCGAAGAGATACAGGGGGCTGACCGGCGCTTCGGTATAGCTCTGCCGGAAAATGGTGGAGCTGATGATGCGGCGGCTGCTGGCGAAAGTGACGTCGTCGGCCATGGTCCATCCTGCGGACCTCATGATCGCATGGATCTGGGGTTCGGCTCCCAGCAACGCCGCGTTCACGGGATCGCCCAGCAGACCATCGCTGGTGCGTGCGCGGCCTATGAAATAGCCCGGAACGTAGATGGTGGTCAGTATCCGGTGCAGCCGTGGCAAAAGCAGGTAGGCAAGGAAGGCCCAGAAGACAAAGGAGAACCAAAGCTGGCCCCACCCCAAGTGGAAGCTCTCCCCCACCAGCAGGAAGGCCAGCCATACCGCGGCAGCTCCACCCAGGACGAAGAACCCGTGATCGAGCCGGCTGTCCGTGACACCGTTGTTCGGCACTTTATCCATGAAACTCCCCCTGTGGCCCCTTAAGCTTCGGGCCTCGGGTGATAGTTGTACAGGCTTAGGTCAGCAGTTTCGGCACGTCGAGTTGCCCGTTGCTGACGAGCCACTGCACAGACTCCAGCACTGCCTGCTCGGGTTCGTAGCGCGGCGCATACCCGATCAGCGACTTTGCCTTGTGGATACTCACGCAATGATTGCGGGAGAGGTGGGCCCAGCTGATATCGGCAGACTCCCTGGTAGTGGTCCGTCGGAACTCATCCCAGCCCACGGTTTCCATGCGGGGTTCCTGCCCGAACCAGGAAGCAGCGACGCTCACGTAACCGCGCACCGTCAGGGCGCTCGGAGCAACAATATTGAAGTCCTCCCCGGCCGCAGCGTCCCGATTCAGGATGGCTTTCTCGAAGGCCTGCGCGACGTCGTCGGCATGCACATGGTGCATCAACTCAGTACCGATTCCGGGCACCCGGAGTGGCTGTCCCGAGGCAATCGTCTGCCACACTCCAGGATCCAGATTGCCCAAGGGCCCAATCGGCTGCCATCCAGGACCTACGATGTGCCCAGGATGTATCGAGGTTGTGGCCAACCCTCCGGAAGCAGTTTCCTCCTTGAGTATCCGGGCGATGTCACGCTTCTGGATCCCGTACTCATCCACCGGCTCTTCGGCGGAGTCCGATTCCTCGGCCAGGGGCAACTTCAGACTGACGCCGTATCGCCAGATGGAGCCGCAGTGCAGCAGATGGCCTGTTTCGCCGCGCAAGCGATCCACCAGCGCAGTGGCCGATTCGACTGTGAAGCACATGAGGTCAACCACGACGTCGGCGCCCAGTTCCGCAACCCGGTCGCCAAAGATGCCCTCGCGGTCCTCGTGCTCACGGTCCGCGGTGACCTTGCGGACCTGCCGCCACTCGGGGACGTCCGCATACGGCAGGCGGCTTCCGCGGCTGATGTTGACGACCTCGTGTCCTGCGCGCACAAGCCTGGGGACAAGGAAGGACCCAATATGGCCACTGCCACCGATTACTACGATTTTCATGGGTTCTCCGATCTCCACGAGTCACGGTACTGGCTGATGAGGGTGCAGCGGTAGGGCCGAAAGCAGCTCCGGGAACCGTTGACTGTCCCGGCGCGCCTACTTAGGCTATCGAAATGACAAACCTCAAGAAGAAGATTGCGTCCATCTTTGCGGCTACCTCCATTCTTGCGGGCGGAGGAATTGCCCTCGCCGCACCCGCCGAGGCATCCAGCACTTACGTTTATTGGTTTCACACGAAGGCTACGTGCGAATCAAACCTGAACGCCGCCAGGCCGGGATTTGGTTCGTACGTTCGGCTGGTCGAAGGGTGCGTACGGAACGGCAACGGTTACGCCTACACCGTGGTGTGGCGGTCCTCGTAGGCCACCCGCTGACAGACCCCCCGAAGCCCGACGTCGGCAGTCATGTGAGTGCCGACGTCGGGCTTTGCTGTGGTTGACCTCTTGGACGACGAACGTCAAGCCGCCAGATGATCACGAGACTTACTTGTTCCCGGGTTCGACAAACCGCAGGCCAAAGTGACTAGCATGAATAGTCCGGGCAAGCCCGGGTACGTGACCTCTTGAACGACCCCCCTCGGACGGTCGGCGTTGACGCGGCGACCACGTAAGGAGACAACTGTGCGGGAGCCTGCAGTCAACACGAGCGTGTCAGAAATCAGCGAATCTCCAGAAGAAAATCCGGAGGAGACGCCCCTGGAAACGCCCGATGAAACCGCAAGCGAACCGGCGGAAATCACGTTTGATGAACAGTTCTACCCGGCCAGGCCCAAGGCGCTGCGGCCGATCGCCCGGAGGCGGCAATTCTTTGCTGCCCGGCCCTCCTTGGAATTCGATGGCTTGAACTCCACCTATGTGGACTGGCTCCGGAACCAATCCATGCTGGGCGACGCCAACACCATGGCCCGGCAACTGTCCGGGCAGGCCAGCATGTGGCAGAACTCGTATGCCAGGCCCAACCCGCGGGCAGCCGTTGAGCGTTCACCCGTCTGGTTCACCGCCTACCCGTTGTCCTTCATCACCAAGGACGGCCAGTCCTTCCTATCGGCACTGGGTGATCCCGAGCTCTGGGATGCGTTCAGCAAAATCGGCATCCGTGGGTTGCACACGGGCCCGGTAAAGCTGGCCGGTGGCATCCGCGGCTGGTCGCAGACGCCCAGCGTGGACGGGCATTTTGACCGCATCTCCATGGCGATTGATCCCGCGTTCGGGACGGAAGAAGAGTTCCGTCAGATGTGCGAGGTCGCCAACGAGCACGGCGGCACCATTATTGACGACATCGTCCCCGGGCACACCGGCAAGGGTGCGGACTTCCGGCTGGCTGAGATGAACTTCCGGGACTACCCCGGTATCTATCACATGGTAGACATCCCCGAGGAGGACTGGCACTTGCTGCCCGACGTCCCCGAGGGCGAAGACTCGGTGAACATCAGCCCGGCAGCTGAGGAAGCCCTGCAAAAGGCGGGCTACATCATTGGGCGGCTGCAGCGGGTCATTTTCTACGAACCCGGTGTCAAGGAAACCAACTGGAGCGCCACAAAGCCCATTATCGACACCACTGGCAAGACCCGACGCTGGGTCTACCTGCACTACTTCAAGTCCGGCCAGCCGTCCATCAACTGGCTGGACCCAACGTTCGCCGGCATGCGCCTGGTGGTCGGCGACGCGCTGCATTCGTTGCTGGACCTCGGCACCGGTGCGTTGCGGCTTGATGCCAACGGCTTCCTGGGCGTCGAAAAGAGCGCGGAAGAGGAGCCGGGATGGTCAGAGGGCCACCCGTTGTCCGAGGCGGCAAACCAGCTGATCGGCTCCATGATCCGCAAGGTGGGCGGGTTCTCCTTCCAGGAACTCAACCTCACCATCGACGACATCAAGGCCCAGTCAGAATCGGGCCCCGACCTCTCATACGACTTCATCACCCGGCCCGCATACCATTACGCGTTCGTCACCGGCGATACCGAATTCCTGCGCCTGACCTTGCGCCTCTCCATGGAGATCGGGGTGGACCAGGCCTCCTTGGTCCACGCCCTCCAGAACCACGACGAACTGACCTATGAGTTGCTGCACTTCGCCGCCGGACACAGGGACGATGTTTTCGAGCTTGGCGGTGAAGAACTGACCGGAGCCGAAGTTGCGGAGAAGGTGCAGGAGACCCTGCGGGAACGTCTCACGGGCGAGAATGGGCCCTACAACGCCCTGTTCACCACCAACGGCATCGCTTGCACCACGGTCAGCTTCATCATGGCCGCGCTGGGCATCAAGGACCAGGACGCCATCACCCCTGAGCAGGAAGCCCAGGTACTGGACGCCCACGTGCTGTTGTCCATGTACAACGCGCTGCAGCCGGGCGTCTTCGCACTCTCGGGCTGGGACCTCACCGGTATCACGGCCCTGGACCGCGAAACCGTCAAGGAACTCACGTCGCAGGGCGATACACGCTGGATCAACCGTGGTGCCCACGACCTCATGGGCACCAGCCCGGACGCGAAGACCTCGCTGGCCGGCATGGCCCGTGCCCGCAGTCTCTACGGTTCCCTGCCAGAGCAGCTCAAGGATTCACGCTCCTACGCGCGGCGCCTCCAGCAGATCCTCACGGTGCGGGAAGAGTCCGGCATCGCCACCAGCACTCTGCTGGACGTGCCCGACGTTTCCAACCGGGGGCTGCTGGTTTTGGTCAACCAGCTCGCCGGCGGAGCGCTGCAGGTCACGGTCCTGAACTTCTCGGACCAGGACATTGCAGGCAGCATCCAGTCCGGACACCTTGTCCCCGGCGCCAGCGTGCACGACCTCTTCAGCGGCGACAACGTGGGCCAGGTGGACGACCTCCACAGCTTCTATCTCGAGCTGCCGGCCTTCCAGGGTACGGCGCTGCTGTTGAAGGACCCGGTTGTTGAGGAAGAGTCCGCCGAATAGGAAAGCACGACGTCGGCACTCACGGTGAGTGCCGACGTCGCGGTTTGGCGTTGATCGCCCGCAGCGTTAGTCGCCTACGGCGTCGCGGCCGCGGCGGAGGATGAGCGGATCGGCGTCGTAAACGACCGAGGTGTCCTTGTCCTCGTAGTCGAATTGGTTCAGGAAGTAGCGCATGGCGTTGATGCGGGCGCGCTTCTTGTCATTGGACTTGATGGTGATCCACGGCGCGTGGTCGGAGTCCGTGTGCAGGAACGTCTGTTCCTTCGCGTCGGTGTACTCCTCCCAGCGGTCCAGGGATGCAAGATCCATGGGCGAGAGCTTCCAGCGGCGGACGGGGTCGATCTGGCGGATGGCGAAGCGGGTCCGTTGCTCCTGCCGGGTGACGGAGAACCAGAACTTGGTCACGTGGATCCCGGCGTCCACCAGCATCTTTTCGAAGACCGGCGCCTGCCCCATGAAGGTGTCGTATTCGTCGTCTGTGCAGAAGCCCATGACTTTCTCCACGTTGGCCCGGTTGTACCAGGAGCGGTCGAACATGACGATCTCGCCGGCTGTCGGAAGGTGCTGGATGTAGCGCTGGAAATACCACTGGCCCTGCTCCCGGTCCGAGGGCTTGGCCAGCGCAACTGTCCTGGCGGACCGGGGATCCAGGTGCTCTGTGAAGCGCTTGATGGTGCCGCCCTTGCCGGCGGCGTCCCTGCCCTCAAAGACAATCACGTGCTTGAGCCCGCGGTCCTGGCCCCAATACTGGAACTTCAGCAACTCAATCTGGAGTCGGTACTTCTCGATCTCGTACTCATCGCGGGTCATCCGCTCTTGGTACGGATAGTCCTCGTTCCACGTTTCAACGGCGGATCCACCGGGATCGATCAGGTCCGGGTCCTCCCCTTGCCCGCCGCTGATGGTGTAGCCCAACTCCACCAGGTGATCGATGGTCTCCCGAAGGTTGTCCCGGACCCACCAGTCGTCCAGTGATGTGGATAGTGAGTTAGCCTCCGTCATGCGGTCCTCCTGGTCAGCCGTGTAGTGCCCGGCAGCCTAGCAACGGATGGTGACGGGAACATGAACGACTGTCATGAGCTTGGCCCAAAGCCCACGACGTCAATCCAGTAGCGACGGAAGGCCTTGCCCTCGCCGTCCAGGCGCACGTCTTCGAGTACCCCACCACAACGTTCAATGGTCTTTGCGGACGCATCATTGCTGTCATCGCAGGTCAGGAGTACCCGGTCAGGCCCTCCCCCTGCCGCCAGGCTGGAGCACATTTCCCGCAGGGCCCAGGTTGCTGCGCCACGACCGCGATCCGAAGGGCGGACGCCGTACCCAAGGTGTCCACCCGAGTTGAGAAGTGCCGGAGTGAGGTAGTGCCGAAAAGCGATAGCCCCTACATATCGGGATCCCTCTGTTATCCAGCGATAGGTGCAGGGAACAATGCCGTTCACTTCCTGGGCATGCTCAGCGTCCGCCAACTTTCGGACCCACGCGGCAAAACCTTCGGCCGTGCTGATGTCATCCCCGGCAAACAGCCCGGCGCCATCCTGGTGGGCGCCGTCCCATTCGCGGTGGGAATCGGCAAAAGACTGGTAGAAGGCCACGTCCGGAGCGGTAAGAGTAAACATGGTGACGACTCTAGGCCCCGCTGATCCGAACTTCTTGTCAAGCCAATTTACGGCCTTGGACCGCTGCGTGCGTTTTCTTCAGCGCAGAGACGGACGCATCGTAGGAACGTTGGGCGACTCCCACAAAGAGGCAGTCCACCACCATCATTTGGGCGATACGGCTACCCATTGCCCCGGACCTGAAGGGTGTCTCACGCGCGGCGGTGTTCAGCACAATGTCGGCGGTCCGCCCCAGTGCAGAATCGGCGTGATTGGTGACCGCAATGGTGGCTGCCCCTGCCGCCTTCGCTGCCAACAGGAAGTCGACCGTATCCACGGTGCTCCCTGAGTGGGAGACTGCGACAGCAACGCCGTCGCCGTCCAGGAGCGCCGCAGATGCCAGCGCCGCATGGGGGTCGGACCAACTGAAGGACGTCAGGCCAATCCTGTGCAGCTTCTGCTGCAGGTCCTCGCCCACCAAGCCACCCGCCCCAACGCCGAAGATGTCGGTCTTCCGCGAGGTGGAGATGGCCTCCACCGCCTGGGCGAGTTTATCGACGTCGAGCACTTGGGCCGTGTCGGCTATGGACATGGTCTCGTTGAAGGCAATTTTGGAAACGATGTCGCGCAGCGAATCGGATGTATTGATGTCCTCATAGACTCCCGCCGGAACATTGTTGGCGAGACTCTCGCGTGCGGTTTCCCGGGCCAGATCCAGACGCAGATCCGAGTACCCGCTGTAGCCCACCTTCTTGTAGAAACGGACTACCGATGTGGTGGACGTCCCGCCCTGCTCGGCAAGATCCCCGATGGACATCATGGCCGCGCGGGAAGGATCCGCCAGGACGATCTCGGCAATGGCCCGCTCGGACGGGCGCAGCGACGGCAGTGCGGAACGGATCCGCACTAAAACGGTCCGTGACAATTGCCCGTTCAGTGCCTCTTCCATGGTGTTTCCTTCCAGCTAACCCAGCCAATCCACGGTAGCGGCCGGCCCATGTAAATAATTTACCCAACCACAGCACGAGCGGTAAACGATTGACGCAGATCCTCCCAGCGAATACGGTCGATGTAAGCGACATCACAAAAGTTGTCATGCCCTGCTCATCCGGAAAGGCTCCCCATGACACTCAACCGCCGAAAACTCATCCACGCGTCGGGACTGGCCGCCGCGGCCGCCGTCGTCGGGCCCTTAGCCCCGAGCGCCAGTGCCACCACCGGTCTGGCCACCCGCCCCGGAAAGCCGGGAACCGTAGTCACCGGCGCCGACGTTGCCGCCGCAGGCAACTGGAGCATTTTCGCCGGCCGCCGGGTGGGAGTCATCACCAACCCCACCGGAGTCCTGGCGAACTTCCACTCAATCGTTGACGACATGGCGGAAAAGGGCGTCGACCTGAGGGCAGTCTTCGGTCCCGAACATGGCTTTCGGGGCACTGCCCAGGACGGCGCCAGCGAGGGGACCTCCGTGGATCCCCGCACGGGCATCACGGTCTACGACTCCTACGGCGCCGACGTGGACCAGTACGTGGGCTTCTACGAAAAGTCCGGCGTGGACACCATCTGCTTCGACATCCAAGACGTGGGGGCGCGGTTCTACACCTACATCTGGACCATGTGGGGTGCCATGCAGGCCGCCTCCCGGACGGGCGCCAGATTTGTCGTCCTGGACCGTCCCAACCCGATCGGCGGACAGGCAAGGGGGCCGGTCCTGCAGAGCGGATTCGAGTCCGGAGTGGGAAAACTGGGCATCGCTCTCCAGCACGGCATGACCGTGGGTGAGCTCGCCAAGTACTTCAACGCGGTGCATTTGCCGGCCGTGGGCCTCGCTCCCCTTCAAGACCTCCACGTGGTGGAAGTACAGGGGTGGCGCCGCGAGATGACCGGCCCGGAGAACCGGGCATCGTGGATCCTGCCGAGCCCCAATATGCCCACCCCGGAGACTGCCCTCTTGTACCCGGGCACGGCACTTTTCGAGGCCACCAATATGTCCGAAGGCCGCGGAACCACCCGGCCCTTCGAACTGATCGGCGCCCCCTACGTGGATCACCGTTGGGCCGAGGCGCTCAACAGCAAGGGCCTGGCCGGCGTCACGTTTCGCGAGGCCTACTTCCAGCCCACCCTGTCCAAGAACCAGGGCGTCATCTGCGGAGGGGTCCAGGTGCACATCACCGATCCTGCCCGCGTTGAGGCCCTGGAGGTCGGCACCCACATGCTGGTGGAAGCCAAGCGGTTGTACCCGGGCTTCGCCTGGCGCGGCGACGCCGGGCGCTGGATGGGGCTGTTGAGCGGGTCCGCCCGCTTTGCCGAACAGCTCGACGCCGGTGCTGACGCCCGGACCATCCTGGACAGCTGGCAGGCGGAATTGGGCAAGTTCGTCCGCGATACCCGCCAATACCTCCTCTACAACGGGCCGCGCTAGGCCAGCCGGAAATAATGTGACGATTGGGATGGGAATTCACATGCTCAGAAAAGGAACTACCTTGATGACGGCCGCCGCCACGGCGCTGCTCATGACGGGTGCGGGGGTGGTGACGGGCGCCGGCGCTGCAGTGGCGGACGTCCCCACCACGGCACGCACGACGACGGTCACCGCCTCACCGGACATCGAGGCAATGATCTCCGGCATGTCGCTGGACGAAAAGATCGGCCAAATGACCTGGACCCACGTTTATGGATCCTCGGCCGATGACACGTCCATGGCGGCAAGCAACCAAGCACGTTACGGCGTCAATACTCCGGCGGAAGTCGTGGCCAAGTACAACCTTGGCGGCGTCCTCTACTTCGCGTGGTCCGGGAACACCAACAACCCCCGGCAGGTTGCCGGGCTGTCCAACGGCCTGCAGGAAGCCGCGGTGGGCGAGGACGGAACCGGCATTCCGCTGGCGGTCACCATCGACCAGGAAGGCGGCCTGGTTGCCCGCATCGGACCGCCGGCCACCGTCCTCCCGGGAAATATGGCGTTGGGAGCTACGGCAGACGCGGAACTTGCTAGGGCGCAGGGCGAAATCCTGGGCTCTGAGATGCGTGCCATGGGCATCAACGTGGACTTCGCGCCGGTGCTGGACCTCAACTCCAACCCGGACAACCCCGTGATCGGCATCCGCTCCATGGGCGAAGATCCCGCGTTGGTCAGCGCGCTCGGCGTGGCGCAAATCGACGGCATCCAGGAACACAACGTCGGCGCGGCAGCCAAACACTTCCCCGGCCACGGCGACACCTCAGTGGATTCCCACTACGGGCTCCCCACCGTCACCTACAACCGGGAGACCCTGAACCAGCACCTGAAACCCTTCAAAGCCGCCATTGACGGTGGCGTGGACATGGTCATGACAGCGCACATCATTGTGGAGGCCATCGACGCAGAGATGCCCGGCACCCTGTCCCACAAGGTCCTCACAGGATTGCTTCGGGATGAGCTGGGCTTCAAGGGCCTGGTGACCACCGACGCCTTGGATATGGCCGCTATGGCCGCCGAATGGCCCCAGGAAGAAATAGCCGTCAAGGCCATCCAGGCCGGCTCTGACATCCTGCTTAACTCCCCCGATGTGGACGCCTCGTTCGCAGGTGTCCGTGCCGCCGTCGAGTCCGGAGAGCTCGCCGAGAGCCGCCTGGATGAGTCCGTCCGGCGGATCCTCGAGTGGAAGGTCAAGCGGGGTGTCTTCGAGCAACCGATGGCAGACCCCAACGCTGTGGACACCCTTGTTGGAAGCGCAGAGAACCTGGCCACGGCCAAGCTGATCTCGGACCGGGCAGTGACCCTGCTCCGCAATGAGGACAAAGTCCTGCCCCTCGCATCCGGCAGCTCGGTACTCATGGTGGGGGCCGGTTCAGCCTGGCCGGAGCTCGCGGGACCGATGCTCAAGGAGCAGGGATTTACGGTCACTGAAGACTACGAGGATGGGGCATCCCCCTCCGCGGCGTACCGCGCGCGTGCGGTAGCCGCAGCCGGCACCGTGGATGCCGTGGTCTTCGCTTCGTACAACGCAACCGGCAACGCGGCGCAGCAGCAGATGGTGGCGGAGCTGGCAGCCACCGGGACCCCCGTCATCGTTGTGGCCACACGCAACCCCTACGACATCAGCGTCTTCCCCGGCGCCGACGCCGTAATCAACAGTTACGGGGTCAAGGACGTCAATTTCCACGGTGCCGTCCGTGCCATTTCAGGGGCTGTAAACCCCGGCGGCAAGCTTCCGGTCAACATACCGGAAGCAGACGGCGACGGCGTCCTGTTGCCTTTGGGCTTCGGCCTCCACTACGACACCGCGACGCCGGCAACGGTCACCTTCACGGACAAGCCGGGCCGCGGGCAGGACTCGTACACGGTCCCGGCGGTGGACGGCGTGGTCTACCTGGTTGACGGCAAGGAAATCGCGGCCGGTACGTACAAGAAGCCTGAGGGCACTGTGACAGTCACTGCAGTCCGCGGCAAGGGGTACGTCTTTACCGACGGCGCCGTCACCGAATGGAGCCACACGTTCACCACGGGGGTCCCCAAGCCGTAGGGCCAGATTAAACGGCTCACACCACCGACGAGTTCATCAGTGCGACCGTGATGAGCAGGGCAACCCCGAACATCGGCAGGCAAAGGACCATGTTGGTCAGGCGGTTGTCCCTCATCACGGCCACGAACTCGCGAAGGAAAGCGCTGGGCACAAAGTACCTGGCGGTCGGAGCACCCACTACCTCCGCGTTGATCTTCTGGCGTCGGGACAGGAGGGCAGCGCGGAGTACGTGGTAGTTGTTGGTGCACACCAGCAAGGGCCCTTGGATTCCCTTTTCAGCCAAAAGGGCTACGGAATAGGCCAGGTTTTCGCGGGTGGTGGTGGCCTGGTTTTCTTCCAGCACGTCGCCGGAGGCAGCGCCCTTTGCCACCAGATACTCCTTCATTGCCGTGGACTCGGGCCGGGGTTCATCCGGGCCTTGACCCCCGGAAGGCACCAGGACCGGCCTTGCCGGTGCGCCGCCGTCGTAGATTTCCAAAGCCTTGTTCAGGCGCGCGGCGAGCAACGGCGGGACCGCTCCGTCGATCAAACCGGAACCCAGCACAATGACGGCCGCCGGATTTGCGCTGAACCGCATCCTTGAATACACCAAGGCATACCCGAGAAACACCACAAAGGCGCAGCCCAGGTAAGCGCAGAGGAAGAAGGCCAACGCAGCGAGGCCTGCCAGGACGGGCTGCCCGCTCAGGACGAAGAGGAACGCGACCACCGGGGCGAGGAACACCGCCAGCCCCACCGCAATAGGCAGAAAGCTGCTGATGCCGGGGCCTTCCCTGCGGACCATCGTGATCCCGTTGGCGATCAGGAAGCCGGCGAACACGAAAATGCTCACCACCGGAACCACCACTACCACCAGGTTCAGCCATTCGAACCACGGGTTCAGGTCGATCAGGAAGTCCAGGATGGCCTGCAACAGGAGCCATACCGCCACCAGGAGCAGCACCCCGTTGCGGAGCCTGCGTCGATCGGACTGGTAGGAGGCAAGGAAGAGCCCCGCGAAGAGAAGTCCAAGGACCAGATTCAGCATGGTCCAAGCCTATGCGTTGGGGGCTGGTGCCTCGCGGTGCCCGGCTCAGTGGGGCTCGGTGGGGATGGTGACGGCGGCGGACACCTTCTGGGAAGGCCGCGAAATACCCCTGCTGTGGCTGCATTCGTGCAGCAGCAACATCAACTCACAACGTATTTTGAAGTACAGTCAGCGTTCATCCTGTGCTTGTCTGAGCAACTGCTGGGCGAACTGGTTCAACGCCGCCGCCACAGCGCCCGGGTGACTTAGCGTGGCGTAATGGCCGCCCGGGATTTCCACCGGTTCGATTCCCAGCCGATCCTGTACTTGACGCCGCATGAACGGCGCTGGAAAGAACAGGTCGTCACGGCACAGGATGGCCAGTGTGGGCACGTCCGGATGCCGGCCGGGCCATGGTCCTGACATCCAGGCCCCCTGCTGATCGCGCTCCTTGTCCCGGGCTTGCTGTGCAAGATCGTCAGGAACCATATTGAAGAACGCCTCTTCGGGGATGGTCTCGCGGTCATGCCCGGTATTGGTCCACCAGTCGCCGAAGGTCTCGCCAGGCATGGGAATCATGGCCGAGAGATACACCAGGCCGTCGGACGTGAGTTCATTGCTGACCAAGGGTGCCGTAAAGCCACCCAGCGAGTGGCCCACAACTATGGTGTGCCGCGCGCCGTCGGCCGCCCTGGTTGCCGCGCGGGTGTAGTCCTCAAGCATCGCGCCGTCGTCTTCAATAGGGAGGTCGACCGCGATGACCTCATGGCCCGCCGATTCGAGCAAGGGCTTGACCAAGTGCCAGTCCCACGCCGTGGAACCGCCGCCATGAATCAGTACGAAAACCGCCATTTCCCCTCCCCGTCCCAGTTCACCGTGTGCCGTCACCAACGGGTCCGCAAAGCCACGTGTGGCCGGTGGGTTGATCAGAAATTCATCGTAGTGCCGGCCCTCCGGCAAAGGCCAGAACACCTGGGTGCTGCCTGAGGCGCATCTGGTGCGTCCCGCCGTCGAGGGCTATTCCGCGGCCCAAGTGCGGGGTAGACTCCGGCCCAGGCGCGGGGGAAGCGTCTTGGCACTTTGGGGGGATTGCAGTGGGAACTGTTGTCAGTGTTTCAGGAACGCCTGTGCGCCGCTTTTCTGACCGGGGGCGGTCCCGCTGGGGCACTTTGGTTGCGGCAGCCGGAGTGGCGTCGCTGTTAATTTCCGGGATCCCAACTTCTCCTGCTGCGGCAGACATCGTTGCGGACATCATCGACGTGGGGCCCGAAGCCAGCGACGTAGCGGTCAACCCCGTCACCAATACTGTGTATGTCACTACCCGCGATGGGCTGACCGTCATTAATGGAAAAACACAGGCCACAGTCAAAATAGCAACGGGGAGCACCCCGGTGGCTGTCGCGGTTAACACTGCGACCAATAAGATCTACCTCAGCCTCAAAAGTGACCCATCCGCGCCGGGATCCGTGGCCATTGTCAACGGCGCCACTCATGCCGTCGCCAGAGTTTCGGTGGGCGCCGCTCCCGGAGAGCTGGTCATCGACCAGAAGACCAACAAGATCTACGCGGGCACCCTCGACGGCGTCTCCGTCATTAACGGAAGCACCAACGCCAGCACCATCATCAACTCCGGATCGGTCAGTACGCTGGCCATCAATCAGGTGACCCATCGGCTGTATACCCTGGGTGGAGGTGGCCTCAATGTCATCGACACTTCAACCAACGCCGTGACTCGCATTGACCTGGGCACCAATGCAGTGCCGAGTTACTTGGCCGTCAATCAGGTGACCAACAAGGTATACGTCGCCGTACGGGCGCGGCAGTATGCAGCGCTGGAAGTTGTTGATGGAGCCACAAACCAAGCAGGCGGGATGTTCTCCGATCTCAACGCCAGCCCCACGTCCCTCTCCGTGGACGAAAAGAACAATCGGGTCTACTTCGGCCGGACTTCACTGGGGGATGGCACCATTTCATCGCGGACCGGTCTGCTGGCGATATTCGACGACGGCGGACCTGGGCGGGTCGATATCAGAACCGGCGCGGCGCCAGGAGCGATTGCCGTCAACGGAACCACCAACAAGGTGTATTTTGAGGCCGGTTACAGGGGCACCACGGTGGTCGATGGTAAAAGCTTCGCTCTCTCCACACTGTCACACCCCTTTACGGGCACCCTGGCCGTCAATGAGGCCACCAACAAAATCTACGCAAGCAATTGGCAAGGGTCCGTAACGATCATTGACGGGAACAGCCCCACACCCCTGAAAAACGACTTCAGCGGTGATCGAAAGACGGACCTGTTGGCCCGCGACGCTTCGGGTGTCTTGTGGCTCTACCCGGGAAACGGGGCGGGTGGTTGGCTCCCCCGCACCCAAGTGGGTTCGGCGTGGAACTCCATGACCGCCGTCGTCAGTCCCGGCGACTTTAACGGCGACAAGAAACCGGACGTTCTTGCTCGCGATGGTGCCGGCCACCTGTGGATGTACCCGGGAAACGGGGCGGGTGGTTGGCTGGCGCGGGTTCACGTCGGGTCGGGCTGGAATGCCATCACGGCCATCGTTACGCCAGGGGACTTCAATGGGGACGGCACCGCCGACATCCTCGCCCGCGATACTTCCGGGACCCTCTGGCTGTACCCCGGCGACGGTCGGGGAGATTGGTTGCCCAGGACCAACCTAGGGACCGGCTGGAACGCGCTGACGGCAATTGTTGGCTCAGGTGACTTCAACAGCGATGGCACCCCCGATGTCCTTGCCCGTGACGGATCCGGTGTTCTCTGGCTCTACAACGGGAACGGCACCGGAGGCTGGGCATGGGACCGCCAGAAGGTCGGTGAGGGTTGGAACAGCATGACATCCATCGTCGCCCCAGGAGATTTCAACGGTGACGGGCGGCCGGACATTGTGGCCCGCGATGGCAGCGGCTCACTCTTCTTGTACCCGAGCGCCAGCGGTGGAGCGTGGCTGCCTACCGTCCGGATCGGACAGGGCTGGAATGGCATGACCGCCCTGCTCTAGAAACAGTCAAGTTATACCCCTAGGGGGTACTTGCTTTATACCCCCATGGGGTATAAGTTTGTGTCATGAGCACGCCAGACCTGAGCATGGGCCAACCGGATGCACTCACCATCGACGTGGAACCGGAGCACGCCGCACCCCACGGGTACACCAGCAACAAGGATGCCTACCTCAAACGATTGAAACGGATCGAGGGGCAAGTCCGCGGAATAGCGCGGATGGTGGAGGACGACAAGTACTGCATCGACATCCTCACCCAAGTAGCCGCCGCCACCAAGGCGCTCCATGCCGTCAGCCTTGGACTCGTCGAAGAGCACATCGGCCACTGTGTGGTCGGTGCTGCCTCCGAGCCCAACCCGGAAGCCCGCGCCGAACAGATAGACGCCAAAGTGAAGGAGGCCACCGATGCCATCGGGCGCCTGCTGCGGTAATTCCGCCAACAACCACCACACCATTCAACTCACCACCAAGGAGAGCTCCATGAGCCAGACCATCCAGACCAACGTCAACGTTTCCGGCATGACCTGCGGTCACTGCGTCTCCAGCGTGAGCGAAGAACTTGAGTCTCTCACCGGCGTCGAAAACGTGGCCGTAGACCTCAACCCCGGTGGACTGTCCACCGTAACCATCACCTCAACCAAGGAGCTCTCGCCGTCCGAAATTGGCGAAGCCGTCGCAGAAGCCGGCTACCTGGTGGTAGCCAACGAAGCTTAGGAGTCCTCTTGAGTACCCAGGAGACTTTCAACCAACCTGCACACAGGGTCATCGAACTGGACATCGAGGGCATGACCTGCGCCTCGTGCGTCAATCGAGTGGAACGAAAACTGGGCAAACTTGAAGGCGTCGAGGCAAGCGTCAACCTCCCCCTCGAATCAGCCCACGTCACCGTCCCGGCAACCGTGACAGACCAGCAGATCGTCGACACGGTTAACGCCACAGGCTACAAGGCCACCGTCCGCCAAGCCCCAACGCCCCACACCCGCGAACCCCGCCCCCATGAGCACCACCACGGCAACGAGGCTCCGGAAGCAGAGCATGATGCCGGGCACGAAAATCACATGGAGCACGGCCCCTCCGCATCGACGCTCCGGCCCCGCCTGATTGCCGCGGCGCTGTTGACTGTGCCCGTCTTTGCCATCTCGATGATCCCCGCCCTCCAGTTCGCCAACTGGGGTTGGGTTGTTGGGGCGTTGGCCCTGCCGGTGGTGAGTTGGGCGGCGTGGCCTTTCCACAGGGCTGCTGCCGTCAACGCCCGGCACTTCGCCTCCACCATGGACACGCTGGTGTCCATCGGTGTGATCGCCGCGTACCTCTACTCTGCGTGGCAGTTGTTCGTGGATCCCCGGATGACTGAACACCCCGGCATGGAAAGCATGTCCGGCGGCGGGCTGTACTTCGAGGTCGCCGCCGTGGTCACCACGTTCCTGCTGCTGGGGCGCTACCTCGAGGCGAACGCGAAGGCCAAGGCCGGCAATGCACTCAAGGCCCTGCTGAATCTGGGTGCCAAGGATGCCACGATCCTGGTAGACGGCGTGGAGCAGAAGATTCCGGCCGATCAACTCCTGGTGGACGACCTCATTGTGGTCCGCCCGGGCGAGAAGATCGCCACTGACGGCGTGGTCACTGATGGTGCGTCCGCCGTCGACGCTTCACTGGTGACGGGCGAATCGGTGCCGGTCGAGGTTGGACCCGGGAGCGCGGTGACAGGCGCTACCATCAACACGTCCGGCCGCCTGCTGGTGCGTGCAACCCGTGTTGGTTCTGACACGACGCTCGCCCAGATGGGTCGCCTGGTCAGCCAGGCACAAACCGGGAAGGCACCTATTGCCCGGCTCGCGGACAGGATCAGTTCCGTCTTTGTGCCGATCGTTTTGGTGATTGCCCTGGTCACGTTCCTGTTGTGGCTGTTCTTCTCGGGTGACCTCAACGCAGCCTTCACGGCCGCGGTCGCTGTCCTGGTTATCGCTTGCCCCTGCGCCTTGGGCCTGGCCACTCCTGTGGGTCTGCTGACGGGAACGGGCCGCGGCGCTCAGCTGGGCATTCTCATCAAGGGCCCACAGGTCCTTGAGGACACCCGGCACGTGGACACCATCCTGCTGGACAAGACGGGCACCGTGACCAGCAGCAAGCTCGCAGTCGACCACACTGTTGCACTGAACGGCCATTCAGCGGCCACCGTCCTGACATTGGCAGGAGCCGTGGAAGCCGCTTCCGAGCACCCGATCGCCCACGCGATTGCCGCCTCGGCGCAAGAAGCACTGCACGACGCCGGCAGCCTGCCTCGCGTAGAGGGCTTCAGTTCCGCTCCGGGCGGCGGCGTCCGGGGAACCGTTGCGCTGGACGGGGTGACCAAGATTGTCGTCGTCGGACGCTCCGGCTGGCTCGAGGAGAACGGCGTCACGCTCGACTCAAGTCACCGTGAAGCACTTACCGCGGAGGAAAACGGTGGCGCCACGGCGATCTGGGTTGCCATCGACGGCCAGCCAGCCGGCATTGTCAGCCTGAGCGACACCATCAAGCCCGGATCTGCAGCAGCAATCCAGAAGTTGAAGGACCTGGGCATCCGCCCCATCCTGTTGACCGGGGACAACGCTGCCGTGGCCGCCCAAGTAGCGGCCGCCGTCGGGATTTCACCTGAGGACGTGTTTGCCGGTGTCCTGCCTGAGGGCAAGGTCCAGGCTGTCAGGAAGCTGCAGGCTTCCGGCGCTACGGTGGCCATGGCCGGTGACGGCGTCAACGACGCTGCGGCCTTGGCACAGTCGGACCTCGGCATCGCCATGGGCTCGGGCACGGATGTCGCCATCGAAGCCTCAGACCTCACGGTGATGGGCAGCGACCTTGGTCAACTGGTGCAGGCGATTGAGTTGTCCCGCAAGACCCTGTCCACCATCAAGACCAACCTGTTCTGGGCATTCTTCTACAACGCGATCGGCATCCCGGTGGCAGCCCTCGGATTCCTGAACCCGATGATCGCCGGCGCAGCAATGGCGGCGAGCTCGGTGCTGGTAGTAGCGAACTCGCTGAGACTTCGGTCCTTCGGGAAGTAGACCCGGAAAGCTAGCAGAGGCCTGGGTTAGGCCGTTCCGAAACGGACGGCCGACCGGGCCTTTGCTTTGGCTGCTTCCTCTTCCCGGTTCTTCGCCGGAGCGTGGCTCACCAGGGAGTCCAGGAGATGCTGCGTAATATGGGCGATCTCGTGGACAGCCTCGGCGAAGGCTTCCTCGTTGGCTTTGGAAGGCTTGGTGGATCCGCTGATCTTGCGCACGTATTGCAGCGCTGCGGCCTCCACTTCGGCGTTCGTAGCATGCGGTTCGAAGTTATGCAGGGTCCTGATATTGCGGCACATAACCCCATGCTAACTAGGGGCAGTGCTGCATGGGGAGGGGTGCCCATCGACGGTTTTTGGTTTCCCGGGATAGGTTTTAGTTATTGGATCTTCCGGATGAGCCGGAGGCCGCTGGGGATGCCGAAGAGCTCGGGTCCGAACAAATGAAGGAGAATCTCATGGCTATTTGGGGTGCAGATGTTGATCAGCTTCGTCAGCTCGGTAACAAGCTGAAGGCAGGTGCCGAGAACATCGAGCAGCAGCGTTCACAGCTGAAGGGTGCACTTGACGGCACCGACTGGAAGGGCCCGGACGCTGACAAGTTCCGCGGCGAGTGGGACAGCCAGCACGCTTCCAACCTGAAGAAGGTTGCCGACGCACTTCGCGAAGCCGGCGATCGCGCTCAGAAGAACGCTGAGCAGCAGCAGCAGGCCTCCAACTAAGACAGTTGGAAAGAACCCGGACGCACAAGCGTCCGGGTTCTCTGCGTTTAAGGCTCGCCCGCTTAGCTGCGTGGCGCTTTGGTGACTGACCCTGACGGGACGGGTTCGACGTCGTTCGGGTGGTCCAGGACCCGGGCCGCAGACTCAGCGGGCCGGCCTTTGGCGGCGCTTCGGTCTCCCCGCAACTCATCGACGCGGACCAGGACAACGCCGCCCACAATGAAGAGGCCGCCCAGCAACTGGATGGGACCAGGGAGTTCGCCCAGCAGCAACCATGCCCAGATCACGGCGAACAGAACTTCGGTCAGAGACACGAACGATGCCACTTTGGAACCCAGGCTCCGCGCGGCCATGATCCCGGAAACATAGGCAAGGACAGTGGCCAGGATGATGAGTCCGACGGCGGACACCCACCACGGCGTTGTCCAGGGTCCGAGGGTTGTATCGGCGGTGCTGAACGTCATGGGCAGCAAACCCAGCAGGCCGACCAGCCACATCACCAGCGCACCCACCATAAGACCGCCGGACGCGAGCACCAGCGGAGGCAGGGTGTCGTTCTCCTTGGCGGTGATGAAGAAGTAGATCACCAGGCACACGGCCGCGGCCATGCCCCAAAGAACACCGATGAAGTCCACCTTTACGGCACCGGTCAGGTCGAGCACCAGGACCAGGCCACCCAGTGACAGGAGTGCGCCCACAGAGGTAAGTGCCCGGGGCCGGCGGCGGCTTGCGATCCACAGCCACAAAACGATCATCACCGGGGCCAGGTACTCCAGCAACAGGGCGACACCCACAGACAACCGCGCGACGGCGTTGAAGTAGAACAGTTGGCATCCTGCGACGCCGATCAAGCCGAACAGCAAGATGGTCAGCCAGTTGTCCTTGAGTTGGTGCCAGCGGCCGCGGAGAACCACGACGGCGGGAATCAACAGAATCAGCGCGGCACCAGTGAGGCGCACGGCAACAGCAGCTCCGGGTGACCACCCGGTTTCCAGCATCGACTTGGCGAACGAGCCGGACGTGCCAAAGACAGCGGAAGAAAAGAGTGCAATGCCGAGTCCTGATGCCAGGAAACCTTGTGCATCAGCCTTCGTCGTTGGAGCTGACACAGCAGCCTCCTGTCAGGAGTAAAGTGGGCTTATGGTCATGACAGTACTCCCGGAACTTGTAAGGAGTCAAAGTGCTTTTTGCGCCTGACACCGAAATTGCCCTTCGTAGCGTCGTCAATCTCATCAACACTGCCGCCAACGGAGAGGAATCGCTCGCCACGCTGGAGGACCTCAACGCCTTTCTGGACGCCGAAGAGTTCACGGGTTCCAGGGTTAACTCCCCTGCGGAACTGACCAGTATCAAGCGTCTCCGCAGCGAACTCGCAGCGCTCTGGAGTGCCGACGAGGATACGGCGGCCAAGTCCGTCAACAAGCTGCTGATCGACGCCAAGGCACTTCCCCAACTTGTGAAGCATGACCACTGGGACTGGCACCTCCACGCCACCACTCCTGAAGCTCCACTGGCAGACCGGATGGGTACCGAGGCAGCGATGGCTATAGTCGACGTCATCCGCAGCAGGGAAATGGACCGCATGCGCGTGTGCGCGGCCGAGGACTGCGACGCCGTGGTGCTGGACCTCAGCCGCAACCGCTCCAAGCTCTACTGCGACACCGGCAATTGCGCCAACCGAGCCCACGTTGCCGCCTACCGGGCAAGGAAGGCCGCCGAGGGCGAGTAAAAGGGCATAATGGCGCTATCAATGCGGTCGATATAGAGGACATCCACCATGACAGCGAGTTCCATCAGCGAGTACATCGACCAGTACGACGGCGATGTACAGCAACGATTGCTGACCGTGTACCGGATGATCAAGTCGGCCGTACCGGCTGAAGCGGTGGAATCGATCAGCTGGCGCATGCCTACTTTCAAACTCGGCGTCGAGCCGTTGTTCTTCTTCACCGGAACAAAGCGCCACGTCGGGTTCTACCCCACACCGCAGGCGATCACGCACTTCTCAACGGCTTTGAGCGACTACGGAACCACCGAGCACGCCATCCAGCTGCCCCACAACGCCCCGCTCCCCATCACGATCCTTCAGGAGATCATCGATTGGCGGCTGCGGCAATTGCCTTCAGACGAGGCATGACCGGTTCGCTTAGGCCACACTCTCCGGCCACGTCACACGGTCTCCGGAGACCATAGACATCGGCCCCAGGCTTACGCCCTTTCCCCGGACCAGCGTGTACGGCTGCACCAGGCTTAGCGCGAATCCCGCTGAGTGTTCCAACGCGAGATGAACGGCGTCACCTTCCAGGCCCACAAGCCTGACGTCGGACACCACGACGGCGGCCCGCAGGTCCTCCCGCTGGTCGGCCAGCGCGTCGTAGCATTCCGCGATTGCGGCGTTCGACTCCACCTCGCCAGCCCCGGGCGTCGCCTCCGCACCGACGAGGAAGTGGTCTCCGTCGTCCTTGATGGCTGCCGCAAACGGGCGGAGTCGGCCGGAAACGGTGAGCCGCTGGACGGCCAGCGGCAACGCCAGGTTGAGCAAGGTGTCCACGTCCGCCTGGGCCGTTTTATCCACGGATTCCCGCCAAGGTGCCATCAATTCCCCCCAAGAAAGATAGTCGTGGGCCCACCCTACCCCCGGGCTTCAGTCAGCGGAATGCCACAGCACGCGTAAAAAAGCGCTCCCCCACCATGGTGGGGAAGCGCTGGAAGACTAGCGGCCGGCGTCGGGCGTTTCAGCCTGGTCGTCCGGAGCCGCTGGGCCGCCGTGGCCTGGACGCTTGGAGCTGAGGTTTACCCCGGAGCCCTTGCCGAGGTGGTCGGCGTTTTCCTTGTGGCTCATGGAAAGCATGGCCGCCACAACTAGGCTCACGATGAACGCGATGCCGGCGCCGGTGAAAGCGAGGTCGAACCGCGGGGCCTTCGCACTCCCGCCGGAGGCGAAGATGAGCACGGCCACGAAAGCCAGTACTGCAAAGAACGCGGAGAACATGAGGGGTCCCTTGACCGAGGTCCGCATCTTGCGCGGTTCTCCTGGTGTCTGGTCAGCCACGGTCATTCCTCCAATGATGGCGGTTCGTGTCCGCCGGTCTGCAAAAGTTCTACAACGAGTAGAACGTCCAGCTACTAGTTTACGGCCTCGGGCGAAGCGCCGGGAGCAGAGGCCTGGGCCGTGCCACCGGACGCTGCCTTGGAGTCGTGCCGCAGGGTAAGCCCGGACAGTATCCACAGCACGCCGGAAATGATGGCCCCGCCGCCGGTAACACCCAACAGCGCATGGGCCCCGAGCGAGGTGAAGAACGGCAACAGAACGGCCGTGCCAACGGAAATGACGCCGGAAACGAGCCAGTCGCGAGCCAAGGAATCGCGTTTCCTGATGCCGTGCACCAGCTCGAGGAGGCCCAGCACCAGTAGCGCCAGCATGGCCGAAAGAGCGACGCCCGCATCAGACTGGGTGACCAGGGCGCCAATTCCGCCGAGCGCCATCACTGCAGGCACGGCCACCGGCAAAGCCCGGGACATCCATACGGCACCGGCAGTGGCAAGCAAATACAGGCCTACAGCCCACGCCAGGACGTGCACAGACGGGGAAGCCCAGAAGATGGTGACCGCACCAAACAGCAGTGCCACCGTGGCACGGATCAGCACGGGTTTCCAGAGTCCGGCCGCGGAGGCAGAAGGAGTCTGGGCAGGAGTCGCTGGGAGAGTCACCCGTCCAGTTTAGTGGGAACCCAGCACCATCCACCGATCAGTGCGTGCACGGAGCCCCAAAGTCACGCCGCGGGCCAGCATGTAGCCCAGCGCAAACGCGGCCCACAGCCACAGGAGCCCCGCCTCGCCGTCGGGCCTCAACTGGTGGATGGCCACCAGCAGCGGCAGGTAGACCACCAGGTTGACGACGCCGGCAATCGCCAGATAGCGGGCGTCGCCGGCGCCGATGAGGACTCCGTCCAGGACGAAGACGTATCCGGCCAACGGCTGCCCGACCGCCAGGACCCAGAGGGCGACGGTGAGGGCGGAGCGGACACCGGCGTCGGGAGTGAAGAGGTAGCCGGCCCACGGAGCAGCAATGGCAAGGAGCACACCGGTGATCACGCCGAATCCCAGGCCCCAGCGGATCATGGTGCGGGTCAGCTCACGGACGCGTTGGGCGTTCTTGGCGCCGAGTTCCTTGCCGATCAGGGCTTGCGCGGCGATCGCCAGGGCATCCAGGGCGAACGCGAGGAACGAGAAAATTGTCATGGCCAACTGGTGCGCGGCGAGGTTCACGGCCCCTTGGGCTGTGACCACCAGAACAGTGGCGAGGATGGCGAGGCGGAGACTCAGGGTGCGCAACATGAGCCACGAACCCACTTTGGTCATGGCGCGGATGCCATGCCAGTAGGGCTTCAAGGACACGCCGTGTTGCCGCGCATTCCGGCCCACCATCACCAAATAGACCGCCGCCATTGCCCACTGCGCAATGCTGGTGCCGATCGCCGAGCCCGCCACGGACATGTTCAACCCGTACACAAAAAACACGTTGAGGGCGATGTTGACGGCGAATCCCGCGGTGGCCACCAGCAACGGAGTCCGGGTGTCCTGGAGGCCACGAAGGACGCCGGTCCCGGCGAAAATGAGGAGCATCGCGGCCAGGCCTGGCATGGACCACCGCAGATAATCGACGGCGAACTGCCGAACGTCCCCAGTGGCTCCCATGAAGCCAACCAGCGGTTCAGCCGCCAAAAAGCCAACCACCGCGAGGACCAGGCCCAGCAGCAGCGCCAGCCACACGCCGTCGCGCCCTGCCGCCAAAGCCTTGCCCAACTTGCCGTCGCCGATCGCCCGGGCCACTGCCGGCGTCGTCGAATACGCCAGGAAGACCATCAGCCCCACTGCGGTGTGCAATATGGTGGACGCGAGCCCTACACCGGCCAGTTGGTCGACGCCCAGGTGTCCGACGATTGCGGAGTCGGCCAGCAGGAACAGCGGCTCGGCTATGAGCGCGCCGAACGCGGGGACGGCCAGGCGGAGGATCTCGCGGGCGTTGGAGCGCGTGGGTGCGATTGTGGTTTGAGGCACTAAACAAGCCTAGTCTGCTCCGGGCCGGGTACATTTGGGCCGTGTCACACGAGCATCCCGTCACCGTTTCCGTCGCCCGCACCATCCTTCCGGGCTATACGCGCCAAGCCAACGCGTGGGCCCACGCCGGCCAGGAACTCGCCCGCGAATGGCCGGGATACTTGGGGTCGGGATGGGTTCGCAACGGGGTGGATTCCACCGAATGGCACATGCTTTATCGCTTTGCTGACGCCGAGTCGCTGCAGGAGTGGGAAGACTCCGAGGAACGGCGCTGGTGGATCGACAGCGCCAGGGACATGATGGAGACCACCCGCGTGGAGCGTCACACGGGGATTGAAGGCTGGTTCTCGCGGCCCGGCGACGTCTCGGTGGTGGTGCCCGAAACAGTGGTGCCGCCGCGTTGGAAGCAGGCCATCAGCATCTTCCTGCCGTTCTTCCCGTTGAGTCTGCTGGCCAACTTCCTGCTGCATCCGTTGACCCAGGACTGGCCGTTGGTGTTCGCGGTCCTCTTGAACATCGTGATCCTCACGCCGTTGATGACGTACATCTTCCTGCCGATCACCACCCGGCTGCTGCAGCCATGGCTTCAGGCGAAGCCCCGCGGCAGCCGTCCCGTTCGGACCAAGGGGGCTGCGCGATGACCTACGTTCTTTCCGCAGACAAGGACCGCGTTGATCGCGATTGGCTCTGGAATGAACTCTCCACCAATGTCTACTGGGGGAGGTGGCGCACTCGCGCCGATGTTGAAGCACAGCTGGACAACGCTTGGCGGATCGTGGGTGCCTACGATTCCCGCACCGGCGCCATGGTGGGCTACGCCCGGGCGTTCTCCGACGGCGTCGCCATCGCTTACCTGGCCGACGTTTACGTCCACGAATCCGCGCGCGGCCAGTCGCTGGGCAAGGCCATTGTCCGGGAAATGATCGACGCCGGGCCGGGGGCCAACTTCCGCTGGATGCTCCACACCAGCGATGCACATGGGCTGTACCAGCAGTTCGGTTTTGCAGAACCAGATGCGCGCTACCTTGAGCGTCGCGAAGTCAGGTAGCTGGGAGTTTGGTCATAAAAAGCCACGATTAGTTGACAGTTCAACTTAATTCCTGAAGGGTTGAACCATGAACAAGTCCAGCTTGACCACCACAGCCCTGACCATCCTGCGCGTTATTGCAGGATTTCTCTTCGCCGCGCACGGTTGGCAGAAGTTCAACGAATTCACCATTGCAGGCACCCAGGCGTCCTTCGCCCAGATGGGCGTCCCCGGCGCTTCGGCGGTAGCCCCGATCGTGGCAACCCTGGAGCTCGTGGGCGGCATCGCGCTGATCATCGGGCTCCTGACCCGCGTGTTCGCGGCCCTTCTGGCCGTCAACATGCTCGGCGCACTCTTCCTGGTGCACGCGCCGGCCGGCGTCTTTGTCGGCAACGGCGGGTACGAGCTGGTGCTGCTCTTCGCCGGAGCCGCCCTTGCCCTCGCACTGGCCGGCGCAGGCAAAATCTCCGCCGACGCCGCACTGTTCGGCCGCTCAGGATCCAGGCTCCGCGTCCTCGCATAAGTGCCCCACGCCAGCCACCCGCGTCAACGCACCACCGACGCTCTCTCACATAACAGTCCCTATACGCCAACGGTCTCTCACTTTTCTAAAGGAAGTGAGAGACCGTCGGCGTTTAAGCACCGGGATGTGAGCGAGCGTCGGGGACGTCAGGGACTAGCCCTTGACGCCGGTCAGCTCGTTCGGGACATGCTCCACCTGCGCCGACTTCGCCACCTTGCCGGTCTTCAAGTCCACCGCATGGATGGTGCGCGTCGCTGGCTCGGTGACGAACGCCGTCGAGCCCTGGACAAAGAGCGTGGGCCGCGGGTCCTGCCAAGTCGTCGATTCTTCCCATGAGCCAACCACCGGGATCGTCGTCGTGACGGTACCGGTCAGGGGATCGATCACACGCAGCCCGCCATCCGTGCCAAGTACCAGCGCCTCACCGGCGGGTCCGCGGCCGAGCGAGCGGAAGGAGTAGCTGGTGCCAATATCCACCAACTGCAGGCTGGCCGTCTCAGTGTTGACCAAGGAGATCCGCGTGGGCCGCTCGAGCTCGGCGGCCTTATCCACCTTGTAGTCACCGAGAATGACAGGCGACTTTTCGGAGCCGGCCTGGTTTCCCATCCGGCCGTAGGCGTCAGGGCTGGCAACCTTGGTGATGGCGCCGTCCTTGTAGATGAGCATTCCGTTTTCGCAGCCAACCACGACGGCTTCGTTGGCGGCTACGGCCTCGCCGTGAACTCCGGGGCATTCCTCGTTGCGCAGGATTTCCTTGCGGTCCTGGCCTTTGCCCGCCGACAGCACCGCGATGCCCGATCGCCCCTCGTCGTTACCGATTGTCACCAGGAGCTTGCCGTCTTCCAGTTCCACAGCCACACCGTGATGTGCCTCGGGCGTGGTGTAGACGTCCGTTGACGGCAGTTTTCCGTCCTCTACGGCAACAGCCAGCGCAGAGGTTTCGAAGCTCTCCACCTTGCCGGAACCGTCATTGAAGAGCACGGTCTTGCCTCCGTGCAGCACCACATGACCGGCTTTCTCTGCCGCAAACGCCAACTCAGTCAGCTTGGGCTCGGCCACATAGTGGTGGCTGTGATCTCCGTGCGGCTCCGTCCAGGCGCCTGCGTCGAAGAGGCGGAAGGAGTCGCCCGTGGACACGAAGACGTGCCGGCCATCGCCGGCGGGGTTAAGCCGGTTGAAACCGGACATTTCCGCACTTGCCACCTGCTCAAGCGAGGTAGCGTCCAGAACTGCAATGCCGGCGTCGTGGGTGTAAACGAGCCGCGGAGTCGGTGCACCAGCCTCCTTTGCGCTGGATGAGGAGATGGCTTGGGGCGCTGCGTCGACTGCGTTGCCGGCTGAGCCACCAGTCGCGGCGCACGCTGTGAGCAAAAGGGCAGAGAGCCCGACGGCGGCAATCGGCTGTGCGCGAAACCTACCTTTGCGCGTGGTGCGGACAGGGGACATGGGGGCGGGGTGATGAGGCATGTGTTAAATGATATTGATTCTCATTTATGGTGCAACTTGATCGCTTAGCTGCTTGTCACGTTTCGTGGCGTACGACCAGGCCGAATGGTGCCGGGGCAGCGGTTTCGGTGGTAGAACTAGCGTGATGAACACGATCCTCACCGGTGTCGGCGCCAGCGCCGGGACTGTCCAAGGGCCCGCCCGGCTCATTCACGGACCCGACGAATTCAGCCGCTTCCAGGCCGGCGATGTCCTGATCTGCCGCACCACCGACCCCGCATGGACCCCTCTGTTCGGCATGGCATCCGCAGTAGTCACCCAGACCGGCGGAACGCTGTCCCACGCAGCGATAGTGGCCAGGGAATACGGAATCCCAGCCGTGTTGGGCGTCCGGGATGCCCTTGCTTTGCTCCCCGACGGAAGCCAGCTGACCGTAGACGGCGCGCAAGGAACCGTCACCGTGGCGGACAGCAAATGACACTTCTCACCCTGCACGCCGTGCGCCTCCTCGGATTCGCGGATACGGAGGCTGTAGCGGCGCGCTTCGCACAGGATCGACTTGCGGTGGAGTCCCAGCTCATCGACGCCGGTGTGAACGGCCTTGTTACGTACAGCACGTTTGCGGGGAGCAGTGGTTGGTCGTTGTCGAGCTTTGGTCGGACTGAGAATGAGCGGCTGCTTGCCCAAGAGTTGGATGATGCAGGGGCACGCGGCGCGGTACTGACCGTGCATGACGATTTCGCGGACCTAAACACCGGCGTCGTGGAGGCTTGCAGCGCCATCCAGCTGCAGACTCCGGACGGTGAGGGGGCTATGGATGTCCTGATAGGCGCCTTGTCAGCGTGGCGTCCGCTCGAAGCCCAGCTCGCCGGCGTGCTCCCCCGCTTCGAGGGTTACTCCGAGCGCCTGCTGAACGCACTGAAGCGCGCTCCAGAGGATACGGCCTGGTTGACGGCTACGGACCGCGATTCATTCCACCGCGCCTGGTTCGAGCTGCACGAGGATCTCATCGCCACCCTTGGCATCCAGCGCGCGTGACCCGTTCAACCCCTGGGACAGCCGACTTAGTCACGTAACAGAAACCTGCCAACAGTAAGATTCCAAGCATGAGCGATGACGCCGCCAATTCAGTGACCCTCCGCTTCCTCGCGGCTCCCATGGACGTTGGGCACAGCGGGTCCGTCGACGCCGGCACGGTCCTTGAGTGGGTGGATAAGGCAGCCTACGCAGCAGCAGTGGGCTGGTCGAAGTCGTATTGTGTCACCGCCTATGTAGGCAACATCCACTTCACGGATCCGGTCAACAGCGGCGACATGGTGGAGGTGACGTCCACCATCGTCTACACCGGCCGCTCCTCCATGCACATCCACACCGTGGTCAGCTCGCGTGATCCCAAGGGCGGCCCTGAGACAATGCACAGCCAGTGCATGGTGATCTTCGTGGCGGTGGGGCCCGACGGCAAGCCGATTCCCGTCCCCCAGTTTGAGCCGTCTACGCCTGGAGAGATCGAGCAACGCGACCATGCCCTGGCGCGCATCGAGGTCCGCGAGCAGATCGTCAACGCGATGAACGCCCAGGAATATACCGACGCCGGCACCGCCGAGCGCGTCGTCCTGCGGTTCATGGCGTCCCCCACTGATGTGAACTGGGGCGGCAAGGTCCACGGCGGCATCGTGATGAAGTGGATCGACGAAGCTGCGTATGTCTGCGCATCCCGGTATGCCGGGAAGGACACTGTGGCTGTGTTCTCCGGTGGCGTGCGCTTTTACCGGCCACTGCTGATCGGTCACGTCGTAGAGGTGGAAGCCCGTCTCGTCTACACCGGCGCCAAGGGCATGCACATTGCAGTCCACGTCCGCTCCGGCGACCCCAAGAACCGCGAAATGAACCTGACCACGTATTGCCTCACGGTGATGGTGGCGCGCGATGAAACCGGCACCGCCGTACCGATTCCGTCCTGGGTGCCAGTCTCCGAGGAGGACAAGAAGCTGCACGCTCATGCCCGCGAACTGCTGGAAATCCGCGGGCGGGCACCGGGAAACAGGCTGCCGGATCACCTGTTGAAGGCTTCGGGCAGCTAAGGTCGGGCAACTAAGGGAGCCGGCTGACCCCGAGTGTCGAAAGCGGACGAGGTGCCCGTCATCGATGAAGGCTCACTGTCGGCCGGGCTGGTCCCGGCCGCAGCCATGCCATCGCTGCCGCCTCCCATGAACTGCGGACGCCCCTGACGTCGCCGCGGACCAACGCAGCAATGCTCCGGAACTCCGAACTTCCCCAGGTCAGCAAGGAACGCATTACCGGGGCCCTGGAGCATGAACTGATAGCCATGCAGTCCTTCATCGAGGACCTGATCGATCTGGCCCGAAACAAGGAGTCCCTTCCTTCATCGAAGAAGTTGATCTCAGCGAACTTGTTCCTTACGCTGCCGCTGGCCGAAGGCAGCTAGGCACCTCGTCTGTTCGTCAGCCTGGCCGCAGTACACAGAACTCGTTGCCCTCGGGGTCCGCAAGGCAACGCCATGACACGTCGCCCTGGCCGACGTCAGCGTCAACGGCACCCAGGGTGTGCAAACGGTCCACTTCTGCCGCTTGATCGTCACCGGAGTAGGGCATCAGATCGAGATGGATACGGTTCTGCAGTGAGTCGGGGTCCGTCGTGCGGAGCAACTCCAGATATGGCCCGACCCCCGCGGACGAACGCAGCCTAGCGTGTTCATCCGTCACCTCGTGGAGGGTCCAGTCCATGGCACGGCTCCAGAAGGTGGCCATGGCCCGCGGATCTGCGCAATTGACCACCACAGTGGCAATAGGTCCGGTGTCTTGGTAGATCGGGCGGGGTTCCAACACGCAGAACAGGTTGCCCTCGGGATCTGCCAGCACCGTCCATGGCACCTCTCCCTGCCCTATATCGGCCGGAGTCGCGCCGAGCTCCTTGAGCCGCGCAATAAGTTCCGCTTGGTGGGCAGCAGAGGTGGTAGCGAGATCGAGGTGCACCCGGTATTGCACCGTCTCCGAGTCCGGAACTGTCACGACGTCAACGCAGACGGCTGAAGGGTCAGGCCACGTGAAACCCACGGGTTCAACATTGGTCACACCGGGTCCCTCACTGGAAGTACCCCATCCGAGGGCGTCAGCCCAAAACTTCCCGAGAGCAGAGTCATCCCGGGCTTTGAAGTTCACTTGAACAAGTCGCAGTCCCATGCCGCACTACCCTATACCGAGCCAAGGCGCATTCGCGGTCGGCAACGTCATGACCGAGGCATGGCGCCCGACGTTCATGTTCTACAGTGTCCTCCATGAACGAACTGATCCTCCTGATCATGCCGCAATATCTCGACGCCGGAGATGAAGTCCTGCTGTTCCGGGAGGCCGCGGAAGGGGTGGGAGCCAGCCTCAGGGAAATTGTCCTCATGGACACGCGCGAGGCTTCCGTTGAATGGTTCTATTCCCGCAACGACAGCGATGATCCCTGGCATGCGAGTGTCACCGCCATCGTGGAGCAGGGCGGAGGTCGGCGACTGTTGGAATCGATGTACCAGGACCTCACCAGCGGCCTGGACGATCGCCCGTCTGCCACGGTGATCCCGAGCCGCAGGGGCCACATCGAGGAGACCTACCGCCTCCTGGTGGAGGCTCTGGCTCCGGCCGCTCATTAGGGGAACCAAAAGCCGCACAGGCGGGGAAAGCTCCCGCCTGTGCGGCCCGGACATTCAAGAACTACTTGATCAGCGCTGCTGCCTGGTCCATGAGGGCGCCCGCTGCTTCCGGCCCACCGGCCACACCATCTTCGGCAGTTGCCGAGGCGGAGATCAAGACACCATCCTTAATCGCGTGCGCAATAAAGATGGCGCCTTTTCTTCCATCAGGGAGCACCATTACGGTCTTGAAACCCTCGGTTCCGGGCACGTTGCCCACGCCTTCGACCTTCTGAGTAGAGGTGGTGAGCGTTTGCCCTTCAGCGGAGTAGGACACCTTTTTGCACTCTTCCGCCTGGGATTTGCTCTTCTCCAAATCGTCTTGGAGACGGGCAGCATCGACGCCGGAGGTCAACGACACACTGCTGATGAAACCGTTGGCTTTGGTCCGGGTCGTGCCGGCCGCCGTGGAACCGTCGATGGTGCGCGGCGCCCCCAGCAAGAAAGGATCCTTACAGGCGGCGGGTTCGATGGTGGCTCCTGCGAATCCCTTAACCATCGAGTCATACTGCGCCAGCAGCTCGTCGCCCGAGAGTACGGCGGGGCTGGTGCCATCCGCCAGTTTGACCTGCCCGACCAACGCGATGAGCTCTTCCTTGGTGTACTGCTTCACGGGCGTCGGCGTCGAAGTAGCAGCCTCGCTGGCCGGGGCCGACGTTGATTCCTGTGCGGCCGTGGTACCACCACCACAAGCCGTGAGAGCCAAAATTACCAGTGCCGATGCCCCGAATCCGAGCAGCGAATTTTTCTTCATGTGTTTCCCCAATAATTCTTAGTGATGCGCCCGCTGTCACGGACTCCACTTAGACTACTGGCCCTCATTGGTCGCCCCGGACCATGTAGTGGCGGCTAGAAGCCGCCGCCGCCAGCGCCTGCATCGCCTGCCATATTGGCAAAACGCGAGTAGTGGCCCTGGAAAGCAACAACGATGTCCTTGGTGGGACCGTTACGGTGCTTGGCAATGAGGATGTCCGCTTCGCCGGCGCGGGGCGATTCTTTGTCGTAGACATCTTCACGGTGCAACAGGATGACCATGTCCGCGTCCTGCTCGATGGAGCCGGATTCACGGAGGTCGGACACCATGGGGCGCTTGTCCTGGCGCTGCTCGGAACCACGGTTCAGCTGTGACAGGGCGATGACGGGAACCTGGAGCTCCTTGGCAAGCAGCTTAAGCGCACGCGAGAACTCGGAAACTTCCTGCTGGCGGGATTCCACCTTTTTGCCGGAGCTCATGAGCTGGAGGTAGTCGAGAATCACCAGTTTGAGGTCGTGCTGCTGCTTCAGGCGGCGGCACTTGGCCCGGATCTCCATCAGGGACATGTTGGGGCTGTCATCGATGAACAGCGGAGCATCGTTCATGCGACCCATGGTGGTGGCGATCTTGGACCATTGCTCGTCCTTGATGGTGCCCTTACGGAGGTCTTGCAGACCAATAGTGGCCTCTGCGGACAGAAGACGCATGGCGATCTCGTTCCGGCCCATTTCCAAGGAGAACATGACTGTAGCCAGGTTGTTCTTGATGGCGGCAGAACGGGCAAAGTCCAGTGCGAACGTGGACTTACCCACGGCAGGACGCGCTGCAATGACGATCATCTGGCCGGGGTGGAGCCCGTGAGTCAGTTCGTCCAGCTCGTAGAAGCCAGTGGGAACACCGGTCATGCCTTCGCCGCGGTGACCGGAAGCTTCGATCTCGTCCACGGTGGATTCCATGACGTCCTTCAACGCCACGTAGTCCTCTGCAGTGCGCTTTTCCGCCACCGCGTAGACCTCGGCCTGGGCCTGGTTGACCAGGTCTTCCACTTCGCCGTCCTGGCCGTAGCCCATCTGGACGATCTTGGTGCCGGCGTTAACAAGGCGGCGAAGGACAGCACGCTCGGCAACAATCTCGGCGTAGTAGCCGGCGTTTGCCGCGGTGGGCACGGTCTGGATGAGCTCGTGGAGGTAGGCAGGACCGCCGATCCTGTTAATCTCCCCGCGCTTGGTCAGTTCATCCGAGACGGTGACGGCGTCGGCTGGCTCGCCACGACCGTAGAGGTCAATGATGGACTCATAGATGGTCTCGTGGGCCGGACGGTAGAAATCATGCCCACGGACGATCTCGACGACATCCGCGATCGCATCCTTGGACAGCATCATGCCGCCAAGTACCGACTGTTCTGCAGGGATGTCCTGGGGAGGTTTCCGGCTCGAGTCCGAAGCGCGTGTGCCCTCGATTGAGTCCAAGTGCGTAACTGACAAAGCCGTCCTCCATTTGTGTACCGCTGCAGAGATCTACTCCCCGGCGGCCCGTAAAGCGCAGTGTGTGGTGACGAAGTCCGCCCGGTGCCTCTGACGATGTCAGGCAGGGCCGACAAAATAGCATTCCGTATCCACAAGTTATCCACAGCCGATTCCCCAGGCCCGCTGCCAATGGTGGTTGGAGCAGCGTCCGGGGAACTCAACAAGAGATATTCGCATCCAAAATGGACACTCCAGACACGTTACAGCAGGCGCCTGACACCCCCTGTGGAAAACCTGTGGAATACCAGCCCCTCGTTGTGCACAGACTGTGCGTTACCCTGTGGATAGAGAAATTCTTTTACAGGAAAATAGCGTCTGACCTGCGGAAACAGTCATCACAAGCTGTGGACTAAAGAAAGATTCGGCGCAATTTCATCCACAGACGCTCTGCCACTCTGAGCCTCATGAAGGGCGGAAAGCACCCCAAACATGCCGCAAATGTGATGCATCTTACAAACCGGCCCTAAATTTGACACCACCATCTCAGAAGCCTATGCCGGAAGTGGAATGTGCTGTGGATAACCAAGTTCTGGCATAAGCTCTAAGCATGGGGATGAACTTTGGTGACGTGTTGACGCTTGCCCTTCCGCTTCTAGTCCTCGTTGGCCTGTTGTGGGCACTCACGGCGGCCTTCAAACCGCGTGATACCGGCGTCTCGGACGCGGAGAGGTATCAACGTGAACTGGCAGCCCGTTCGGCTGCGCACCAAGCGTCCCAAGTGCAGGAGGCGCTGGCCCTGCGCGCCCGGATTGAAGCCACCACCAAGCCGAGCCAGAATGAGGCAAGCCACCGGGAACAGGCGGAGAACACCAGGTCCGCTATTCAGGCCCAGGCCGCCCGTTCACACGCTGCCGGCCAGACCGGACACCAGCCTGCCGTCCTTCCCAATGGCCAACTGAACCCACAGCTGGCGCTCGAGCTCCAAAACCTGGTCCGCAGCGGGAAGAAAATCGAGGCCATCAAGGTTCTGCGCCAAGCCACCCACTCGGACCTGCTTACCGCCAAGAACTACGTAGATCGGCTCTGACAACGCCATGGATTCCATCCTCATCCCGCTCCTGATCCTCATTGCGGTCATTGCGGGCGTGCTCCTGCTCATTCGCTCTTTCACCAAGCGTTCAGCTGAAACCACAGCGGGCGTCGCTGCCGCGAACGCCCCGAAGGATCCCGTCGAGCTGGCCAGGGAATCTGCCGCCAAGCTCAACCAGGAGCAGCACCGCCAGCTCTACTCCCTGATCGCCCGAGGACAGGGCATGGCAGCGATCAAGCTTTACTTACAGGCCACTGGCGAAGGCCTGCGTGCCTCGCGTGAAGCGGTAGGCGCCTTGGCGGCCCACCCGCAGCCTTTCACCCCGGAGCCAGCCGCCAAGGACCTGCTGGCTGAGGACGATGATGAGCCCGAGCGCTTTCCCTACCGCTACAGGGCGATCGTCAGCAAAGGCGAGGTGACGCGGGAAGTGAGCAGCAACATGCTCAACGATGAGATCTACGGACGAATCCGGACGCTCGCCAAAAGTGGAGATGTTGAGGGCGCCGCCATAGCGTTGACGCGCCACTCAGACATCACCATCAAACAAGCCCGCGAGTTTATTGAGCTGTTGGACGACTAGGAAAACCTAGAAGTCGAAGAGGTCTCCGAGGAAGCCTTCTTTTTTCTTGCGTTTACGGCCGTACCCATCGCGATCGTAGCCTTCGCGCCGATCGCCATCACGCCGGTCGTAGTCGCGCCTGTCCCTGTCGTCATACCGCGGCTGCTGCGGACGGGAGTCAAACGGATTGTAGAGGGGTGGCGGCGCGACGGGGGGCTGGGACGGCGCAGCCGCCGGCCGGGAGGGGGCAGGGATGGTTTCTGCTGCGACGCGATCAATGATCTTGTCCAGCTCCCCACGGTCCAACCACACACCCCTGCATTGGGGGCAGTAGTCAATCTCCACGCCGCTTCGTTCGCTCATCACCAGGTCAATGGAATCCACAGGACACTTCATGGTTGCCCCAACGATCAACCACGTGAAAAAGTTCGGGCCAACCAAAGGGTGGGATTCACCAAGGGCCCAGCACCACGTGCATACTGATCTGATGGTTCATCCTGATGTCCTTCAAGCGCACCGGCTGATGAACCTCCTGGGGAAGACGTGCTCCCTCCCCGTTCCCGAGTCGGACAACACTGAGTACGGCGCCGCAACGTCCACCTGTGGGCCCGCAGTGATCCGTTTCCGGGTGGGCAAGGTTACGCCGACCAAGGTGGGTCTCTTCGTCGCGGTGTGGCGTCGGTCAGCTGCCGGAGGTACGGAACCGTTCCCGGCGGACCACCCGGAAGCCAACGACGCCGACACTTTGGTGATCTCCGTCCGGGAAGCGGAGAACACCGGTCACTTCGTCTTTCCCCGGTCCGCCTTGGTCACTCACGGCATCAGTTCCCTCAATGGAAGAGGCGGGAAGCGCGGGTTCCGCGTCTATCCTCCGTGGTCCGCAACCACCAACCCCCAGGCACAGAAGACGCAGGCGTGGCAGAGCGGGTATTTCCACTCTCCTGAAAGCGGACTACCGACCCGCTGAAATACCTGCCAACAGCTGTTCGAACGGCAGTGATTCAAGGGCGTCGGGCTTGCGGTTCGGCTGGGGACCGCTGAGCAACTGCACGAGTTCCCCCGCAGCGCGGTCCACTCGCGACGAAAGGGGCGAGCCGCCGTCGTCGGTGTTTCCCCAGTCCTGGGGCCCCGCGAACACGCCCGTAGCGGCGATCCTGGTGCGCAGGTAGGTGAACAGTGGGCGCATGGCGTAATCGAGGACCATCTGGTGGCGGTCGGTGCCTCCTGTGGCGCCCAGCAGAACAGCCTTGCCATCCAGCGACTTCGGGTCCAGCACATCGATGAACGATTTGAACAAACCACTGTAGGAAGCGCTGAAGACGGGACTGACGGCGATGATGGCGTCGGAATCATCGACGCCGGCAATCACCTCAGCGAGGCGCGGCGCGGCATAGCCGGTGACGAAGTTGTTGGCGATATCCACGGCAAGGTCACGCAGTTCAACGGTGTCGATCTTCACGTCGTACCCTGCAGCCCGCAACTGTCGCTCGGCGGATGCGGCCAGCTGATCGGCCAGCAGGCGGCTCGACGACGGGACACCGAGTCCGGCGGAAAGGACGGTGATGCGGCGGGTTTCCATGGCATTCTCCTGTTACTTGTTCATCCAGCTTACATGCATTTGCATCTAAATCAATGAACGGGCGCAGGCCTGGAACTATTCCCGGAAGGCCTTAGCCGCCGTCGATCCCCGCCAGGAACGCGGTCGTGGCCGCCGCGATCCGCTCCTGGGCAACGTCGCGGCCCACGGTGGGTTCGCCGTCGCCGGGCTGCGGCCCGTAATCCCCGAAGAACGCATGGTTACCACCCCGGACCTCCACAAAGGCGGCATCACGGGGCAGCAGCTCACGGGACGCGTTGATCTTCCCAGGCGTACTGAATCCGTCTTCGGATCCCGAGATGGACAGGATCTTCAGCCCTGTGCGGTCCCGCATGGAATCCAGCGGGTAGGAGGCGTACAGCAGCAGGCCGTCCACGTCCTGGTTGGACAGGGCAAATGAACTCGCACTGACCCCGCCCAGCGAATGACCCCCAACAGTCCACGTGGAAATTTCCGGATGGGCCTCCATGGCGCCACGGGCCTGGTTTCCGTCCAACAAGCTGAGATTGAGGGGTGTCTTGAGGATCACCACCAGGACCCCGGCATCCACTGCGGGCCTGAGGATGTCCGCATACGCCCGCGCCTCTACGCGGGCACCGGGGTAGAAGACGAGCCCCTTGCTGGGCGGCGCTCCTTCGGGCCTCATGACAATCGCCGTCGGCTCTTCAACCACCGGGGCCTTGGGAGACGATCCGGCCGCTACGGCGCCCTCTTGGTAGGCGAAGGGATTCAGCCAAGCCAGCATGCCCACCAGGGCCAGCACAGCCACGCGCCCGGCCCACGCGCCTGCAACCCTTAGCGCCGAACGCTTGCGGGACGCGCGGCGGCGGCGCCACAGCAGAACAGCCCAAAGAAGTCCGACGACGACGGCAGTCACCAACAGCGCGGGCAGCAACGGGTGTCCGCGCAGGACAGCGGGATTCCCGAGCAACATCCACAGGGGCGCCAGGACCAAGGCGGCAACACACACGACAGAGGCCCAGAAGAGCACCGGCCTGCGTGTGACGGGTGGGACTTCAAGGGAGGGGGTCATACTCCAATAATAGTTCCATCATGGAGATACTTTGAACTTTCCCAGGAAACCGGACGATCAGCGCCGCGTGGCGTGGGTGGACAGGAAGGCGAACGTCTTGTCCCGCGCCTCCCTCGCCTCATCGAAGTTCAGGTGGAACTGGTACTCATGCGGCAGCTCCGGCTCATGGGTGGCGGGCCAGAACAGCTCGGTCACCGGAACGCCGGCATCCTTCAGGCGGTTACTGTAGGGCACGGATTGGAGCCAGGTGAGCCCGTCACCATTGCCGCCGCTGATGAACGTCGGAGGAAAGTCGTCGGTGACAAAGTCGATGGTGGACATGGTCGCCCCGGCGTAGGTAGCGGACCAGTCCTTAGTGCCCGTGTAGGCCCAAAGGGAGGTCTTGAATCCCCAAGCTACGATGCCACTGAGGTCAGCCATGGCCCGGAGATCATACACACCGCAATGCAGGATGGTGGCGGCCAACTCCGACTTCTGGAGGGCGGGCTGGATCCCCATCAGATTGGCGTACTCGGGGTTTACGGTGAGCGTGGTCATCTGGCTGGCAAGCTGGGCCCCGGCAGAGTCACCGGCGAGCACAATACGGCTGGTGTCCACGTTCAGTTCGGCCGCATGGGCCTTGATGTAGGCAAGGGCGTCGTTAATGTCACGCACGGCAGTGGGATAGGTGGCTTCGGGGGCGATCGGATAGCTCATGCCGATGGTGGTGTAACCCTCGGCGGCGATGATCTGGAGATACGGATTCACGTCGCGCTGCGCCCCGGAAATCCAGGCACCCCCATGAATCCACACCACTGTCGGCAGCGGCGCGGTGGTCCCCTCAGGGCTGAAAACATCAAAAGTGGACCCGGGCTTGTACACCACGCCGGCCTGGGTTTGCAGTGGCGCATCCGGCACGTAAGGGGTCATCTCGTCAATGGTCGCCTGCGCCCCACGCTCAAAAACACTGCGGATCAGCATCGCGGATGGCCACGGGGTAGCGGACAGCGCCAGAAGGACGATCAGGACCAGAAGAATCGCAACGTCCAGCTTCTTAAGCCGCAACGACCGTGCTCTCGGAGGCCGCGAACGTGGCCCCGCGCCTGCTGATTGGCTCTTGTCCGCGCTTCTTTGGATCGATTCCAACGGTCCCATCACACACTCCCCCGGTCGGCGCACCTGTGGACTATGCTAAGGCAGCCGCGGCGTTTGCTGACGTCAGCCCTGCGGCCGTGCCGCTGACAGCAGCACTCCTTCGCCGCCGTCGAACGCTACGGTGTGAAAACGGGCGCCACGCGCGACCTCCCGAAAGCCCCATCTTCGGTGCAACGCCAGCGACGCCTCGTTGCCCGCATTGACCACATACCAAGCGAACTCCGCCCGCTCCCACATCCAGTGGAGACGGGCCTCAGTCAGCTGAGCCGCCAGGCCCCTGCGCCGGAATTCAGGCCGCACGGTGACGCCACCCAGGTATTGCCCGGCCGGCGCGGGGCCGTCCGCATAGTCCCAGTGATGCGTTTTGGCCCAACCGACGACGCCGGACCCACCTTCCGCGTTGGCGTCATCATGCGCTTCGGCCACCACGACGAGACGGGCGGGGTCCGCGACCGCGGCGCCGATGCCCGCAGCGAATCGCTCAGCGTCACTGGACGATGTCCGCCCAGCTGCGATGTCCGTGGCGAGGATGACCTGTACATCGGCCGGGCGGGCGGGCCTGATAGTGAAGTACACCGGCTCAGTCTATTTGAGCAAAAGACTTTCATTATGAGTTGCAGCCCATAATATGGGATAGGTAATGGAGCCCTCGCGCCGGGATCCAGGCCATGGGCCGGCTATTCTGCCAGGCCCCGCAACACAGTCCCGCGCCCGCACGAAAGAAGCCCATGACACACCACACCATCGCCCCACTGGACGGCGTCCGGGTCCTGGAACTCGGCAACTACATCGCCGCACCCACGGCCGGCAGGCTGCTGGCCGACTTCGGAGCCGAGGTCATCAAGGTGGAGCGGCCCGGCACAGGCGACGAACTGCGCAACTGGCGCCTGCACAAGGGCACCACGTCCATGCTGTACCGCACGCTGAACCGCAACAAGAAGTCCGTGGTCCTGGATCTCCGCACCAAGGCGGGCAAGCAGGCAGTGCTGGAGCTGGTGGCCAAGTGCGACATCCTCCTGGAGAACTTCCGGCCCGGGACGCTGGAAAAGTGGGGTCTGGGACCGGAGGTCCTCAACGAAGTGAACCCCGACCTCATCGTCACCCGCATCTCCGCCTTCGGGCAGACGGGGCCGCTGTCTGAGCGGCCCGGTTTTGCCGCCGTCGCCGAAGCCTACGGCGGGTTCCGCAACCTGGTGGGCGACCCGGATCGCGCTCCCGTTCGCGTTGGCGTCTCCATCGGCGACTCAATCGCGGGCCTGTACGCCGCCTTCGGCTCCATGATGAGCCTGTACCAGCGTGAAGCACGACGCCGGGACTCGGCCGGCGCCGTTCCGCTCACCGAGCGCATCATCGACGTTGCGCTGAACGAGGCAATGTTCTCGATGATGGAATCGCTGATCCCTGACTACCAGGCTTACGGCGTGGACCGGCAGCGCGTGGGCGGCCGGATGGAGGGCATCGCTCCCTCCAACGCGTACGTATGCAAGGACGGTGCGAGCATTGTGGTGGCAGGCAACGGTGACTCCATTTATCAGCGATACATGCAGACCATCGGGCGCCCCGATCTCGCCGAAGACCCTTCGCTGCAAACAAATGCCGGGCGCTGGGCCCAGCGAGAGGAGCTTGACCAGGCCATCGGCGAGTGGGCAGCTACGCTTTCAGGTGCCCAGGCGCTGGCCGCCCTTGAGGCCGCAGGAGTTCCGGCTGGACCGATCTATACCGCCGCGGACATCAGCACGGACACCCAGTACGCGGCCCGCAACATGATCCAGAAGTTCGACGTGTCCACCGGCGAGGAAATCCTTCCACGGGTGGGCTTCCCGGGCATTGTTCCAGTGATCGGGGACCAGTCCCTGCCCATCAGGAACCTCGGCCCGGACTTGGGCGAAAATACGCAGGAAATCCTTGGCGGACTCCTGAAAATGGATGCCGCGCAGATCAATGCGGCTTCCGGCCGCGAGGAGGCCTTCCGACCATGAGCCGCTTCGAAAGCCCCCTGGCCACCACGCTGGGCAATGTCATCCTTCGGGACGTCACGCTGCGCGACGGACTACAACTCACCGGCAAGCTCCTCCCCACCGAACAGAAGATCGAGACGGTGCGGGAACTGCTGCGGCTTGGAGTGCCGGCCATTGAGCTGGGGTCCATGGCCCGCGCAGACCTGGTCCCCACCATGGCCAACACACTTGACGTGGTTCAAGCCCTTACCCCCGAGGAATTGGAGAAGTGCTGGATCTGGGTTGCCACCCCCGGCCACGTCGCCAAAGCATCAGCCGCCGGAGCGCGGAACTTCCAGTACTGCTTGTCGGCCTCGGATTCGCACAACAAGGCCAACATTGGGCGGACCACCGATGAGAGCTTGGCCGCCCTTCCCGAAGCCGTTGAGTACGTGCGAGCGGTGGCTGGCCGGATCCAACTGTGCATTGCCACCTCCTTCACCTGCCCGTTCGAGGGTTATGTTCCCGAGGAGCGCGTTCTCTCCATCGCCAATGATCCCCGGGCGGAAGGCACCACGGACATCGTCATCTGCGACACCTTGGGGCAAGCCGTGCCCGCGCAGGTCTCCCGGCTCATCACCCGGGTCCGGGACGAGTCCCCTGCGCGCAGGGTCGTTTATCACGGCCACGACACTTGGGGCTTGGGTGTAGCGAATACGCTCGCCGCCATTGAGGCCGGAGCCGCCATGGTGGACGGCGCCCTTGGTGGACTGGGCGGCTGCCCTTTCGCACCCGGCGCAAGCGGCAATACGTCCAGCGAAGACATTCTTTTTGCAACCCGCCCTGAATGGCTGAGTCCGGGTGTCTTCGGGGAACTTGTGATGCTTTCGGAGAAACTGCTGGCCGCGTTGGGTGAACCGAACCGCTCCAAGGCAGCCCAGGGCGCACGCTCCAAGGCTGAGGCCTTTGATTGGGTCAGGCCTGCCTCCTAGCCCTTCTTGCCCGCTCCGCCCGCAGCCATAAGTTCCAGACGCTTGAGCGTCTCGCGGTTCCGCACTGCTATCACGGGGTCCCGCAACGCCTTGGGTATCAGTTTCCCCGGGCCGCGGACTGCATCTTCTGCGATGGACACCCGGCACTGGGAACCGCCAAGGTCTTCCAAGGTGATCAGGATTCTGGCTTCGCCCAGAGGCCAGCCCTTGGCGAGGATTTCCAGCTTTCTGCCAGGTTCCACAGCTGTGACCCTGCTGCTGTCATCGATCAGAAAGGGCCACGACCCCACGGAATGATGCAGCTTGGAACCCACCTGCGGCCACTGGTCGTCGACGGCGCGGATCCGTGAAGCACCCACCACCCAGCCGGAATAGAGCCACCCGTCCTCAATGACTTCCCAGACGTCGGCGGCGGGGGACCTGAACAACTGCGTGACGGTGGACATGTGGACCCTTTCTCAGCAGATGCGGCCAAGGCAATGAGCTTAAGCTAAGCATGCTTATTGATTGCCCGCCATAGGCCGCTCCCAGTCACGGCTGTGGCTTGCTGGCCTTGCCGTCCAGCCAGAGCATGTCCGACTCGTCCCGGTGCGTGCCGTCCGAGCCCACGTGCTTGCTGTCGATCTGTGGGCCCTTCTTAATGACGTGCACCAGCGCCATTCCATGGCCGCGCCCAAGTTCGTAGTCGGCTTTGAGCCATTCAAGGATGGTCCCGGCCTTCACCGAAGGGTCACTGAAGCCCTTGGATTCGGCGATTTCAACCAATTTCCTCGGAGTGAGGCCGGTCTTGTCTTCAATGGCATCGAGATAAGCCTGGAATGACATCGACGTCACCTTTTCGTTGTAGATTTCAGGGACAGGACTGCGGAGTCTGCGTGAGCCACATCGTACCGCCGCCAAGCCCCCGCTATGCGGGGCTTTGATGTACGACTCGCTGAGGTAGGGCCGCGAAAGCGTCAGCTCAGCGTTAACCCGGCGGTGTCATGCGCGGGTACCGCGCTGCTTGCCGGCGCCCCTACACTGATCGCATGATGAGCCGACGGTGGCCTCCTTTTGTTGTGGGTATGGCCATCGCTGTGACTATGCCCCTTTTGGCCGCGTGCGACTCCGGCGGAACCGGTGACGGCGGCTCCGTTTCGGATCCCTCCAGCGGAAGCTCAGGGCCTATCGCCGTTGAGGTCAACCAGTCCCGGGACCAATATGGCAAGCAGGCCATCCTGCTGCAGCTCACCAACACCACGGACGCTCCCCTGACGGTGACCGCCGCCCGGCTGCGGTCCACGCTATTTGCCGATGACATTTCCTGGGAGCCGTCGGAAGGCGGCCTGGAGTTGCCACCCCGTCAGCCAAAAAGCCTTCCCGCAATCCTGCCCGCGGCCGCCTGCGAAACATCAGGGGATGCGTCACCGGAACTCAACGCCAGGATCACTTACGCAGCACCGGGCAAAGAACCCGCGGAGGGGATCACCGACGCTTCCGATCCCTTCGACGTCCTGACCAGAAACGCCGGCGAGCTGTGCCTCGCAACAGAAGTCGCCGCCGTCGCCGCCATAGTCCTGGACCCCGCACTTGAGGTGGCAGCGGACGGTCGCACCGCCGTCGTGCGCCTTGTCATTACGCCAGCCACGCCGGGTGGATCGGCGAATACCCTCACCATTGAATCGATCGACGGAACGACTCTTCTGGCGGAGGCTCCCTCTGATCCCTGGCCTCGGAACGTCACCATCGCACCCGGTGACTCCATACGCGATTTGGCCTTGCGCATCAGACCTGCGCGCTGCGACCCACATGCTGTCGCCGAGGACAAGGTGGGGACACTCCTGCCATTAAGGATCACAGTGGGAGAACGGCAGGGGTCGGTGAAGATCGCAGCGTCGAACGAGCTCCGCGGCCGGATCTACGACTTCGTCACCGCCGCCTGCGCCACTGCGGGCTAAGCGCGCCTAGCCGAGAGTGGCCAGGGCGCGGGGAGCGCACTCCACTGTGACCTTGACGTTCGCTTCAACGCTCTTCACCTCGCCATCCATTTGATACGGCAGCGGCTTGAGCGTGGTGAATTCGTACTTGCTCATGCTCGGTTGGTCACCCAAGCCCTGCGTGGTGGCCTTGAGCGCAGTCAGGAGAACGCGCCACTTGGGCATGTGCGGGAAAGTGATGACCTCGAATTTCCCGTCGGACGGGTGGTTTGCCGCTTCACTGAGCGTGGCGTACTTGGCCATTTCATTGATGTTGGCGAAGACGAGGCTGTCGAACTTCCGGCGCTTCCCGTCAGCCGTGCGAATACCAAAGGGCTCGAACTTGGAAAACGTCTGGATCACGGTGACCATTTCCGTCAGGGCACCTTTACTGCCCTTTTCGAGTTCAGTGGCCACCACCGGGGTCAAGCCGAATCCGATGTAGGAATGCGCGTATTCGAGGGGCTCATTCTCTTTTTGGCCCGTATGGATGCGGAGAAGGTCAATGTTGTGAACATGGCCTTCCGCGATGGCTTCTTCCAACGGTTTCGTCGCCATGATCCTGCTATGGTCGTTGGCGTTTCCGGCAGCCCTGACTGCACAGACAGCCCTGGGGTTCCCGGCCTGCATCACACCATTAACCACCTCGTTGTAGCCGCCATCGCCGCTGACGGACACCACCAGGACGTCTCCGCCCCTGCCGGCCGCTTCCCTCGCCAGATCGACGGCGTGTCCGGCGTGCTCGGTGGGCTGGAGGATGATCTCAGGCTGGTAGGAGAGGAGCTCCTTCAGCCGGTCATGCAACTGCTGCGCCAACTCAGGCGCATCCCCCGTGCTGTTGGGGTTGAAAATGATGACGATCGACTCAAAGGTCCGGGCAGAATCCACAGTGTGCTCCTGATTCATTGCGAGGTCCCTCTTCAGGCGGTAGTTTCCCTCGGAAGTTCCCATAGTATTCGCAAAGCCGCTGGGGTTTCGGATGAGCCCTGAACGTGCAAGCATGAAAATGCACGTTAAGAAGCAGGATCCACCTCAATCAGCCTGATGCAGTTTAGTGCTGTGTCAGGAGTCGGGAAAGGTTCATGGAAGACTCACGCCAGACGGCCCGATCACTGGTCATGGAGCATGAGATCACCCTGGACGATTTATGGGCTTGGTATTGGGCCAACGGCGGGAACGCCAGGCCATGGGATTTCGACGCCTACCTCTTTGGCATCCAGGAGCGGGATCCCTTTGACCTGAAGATCCTCACGTGGGCCATGGAAGATCTTGAGGCGCGTTCACTGCTCTGATTCCCCTAAGGCATTGCTGCATGGGCCGGCTGCTTACGCTCTTTCCGGGCCTCCATCAGATGCCGTGTTGAGTGGGCAACGAACGGGCGCCCGGACCTCATCTGCTCATCCATTTCCCTCAGTCTGCCCAGATAGCGTTCTGCTGAAAAATCGGGAACCCACCACACACATTTGCGCAGGATCCACACCACGGCGCCCACGTCGAAGAACTCCATCCGGCACCGGGCGGTGCGGAGGTCCGTGATGGTGAGGCCGGAGGCTTCGGCAGCCGCTGCCTCGGCCTGGGGGTCCCGCCCCTTACGCTGTTCCGATAAAGGCCCCAGAAAGTGTTCAATCAGTTCAAAGGCCGACGCCGGTCCCACATGCTGGGCGAAATAGCAGCCACCGGGAATCAGGACGCGGTGAATTTCTTTCCAGTCGGGCCTGACCGGGTGGCGTGCGGTCACGAGCTCGAAGGAACTGTCAGGGAAAGGCAGGCCGGAACCGGCTGTCGTCTCCAGGATGTCTACTCCGCGTGGCCCCAGTAACCCACGGGCGCGCTGGGCGTTGGGCGGCCAGCCCTCGGTGGCAGCCATCAGTTCAGGAAACTGGGTGGCCTCTGAGAGCACCTCGCCACCACCAGTGTCCAGGTCCAAGGCACTCCGGACAGCGGCAAGGCGGCCCGCCAGCAACTTCGCATATCCCCACGGCGGACGTTCTTCGGTTGCCCGCCCGTCCAGCCAGGCGAATCCCCAGCCGTTCACGTCCGCTTCCCCGGCCTCCGCCACCAAAGTCTCAAAATCACGCATCAGTGTTTCCGTCGTCTTTCCGCCGCGAGTTGGCCAGCAACCCTGCTGATCAGTTGGTACGGGATTGGCTTGGATAAAGGAAACTTCAAGGTTCCTTTCCCGGACAGATACTGCTCCAACTCGTTATTCAACGCTTCGTCTCCCCGAGGGACCGGATACACCGAAATGTGGTGTGCCCAAGCAGCGAAATACACCACATAGTGCCCGTCGATGGTGACTGTAGGAATGTCATAGCTGATCATCTCGCCGGCATCGGGAACTGCTGCGTGAATGCTCCTGCGGATCTCCTTGAGGATCAGCTGGGTGGCCTCAGGCTGGGCAGCAATGTAGGCGTCCACTGTGGAGTGTTTCCCAGCCATCGTCATTCTCCCTCACGTTGATTAATCAGCTTTCGCCGGGGAAACGTCCACCGATCAGCCTGGTCATGTGCTCAGCGGTAGCCAGCAAGGGCTCCACCCAAGCCTCGCATGTCTCCCGCGGCATCCGAAGGGTTGGCCCGCTGATAGTGACGGCACCCACCAGGCCGGCGGCCGAATCGAAAACCGGCGCGGATAGCCCTGATGCGCCGTCTTCCCGCTCACCCACAGTGATGGCGAACCCGTCAGCGTGGGTCTTCTTTACCGCCGCTTCGAGCTCCTCGGAGCTGGTGATGGTGTGGTCCGTGATGGACTCCAACGGATCCCGCAGCACGGCTTCCATCAATTCCGGCGACCAAGCCAGGAGCACCCTGCCTGCCGACCCTGCGTGAAGCGGCACAATCTTTCCCAAGTGCATCTCCCGGCGGAGTGCGTGATGCGTTTCAGCCATGGCCACGCAGACCCGGTAGTGCTGTTCCGCTTTGAAGAAGCACGCAGTCTCGCCGGTGGTGTCCCGAAGGGACTTGAGCAGCGGACCCAGGATATCCACCACGTCCATACCGCGGGTTGCCGGCGCTGCCCAGTAGGCCATCCGCATGCCGATGCGGTACGCATCGCCTTCCCGGTCCAGGAAGCCCTGCGACGTGAGGTTCGTGACCAGTCGCTGCACTGTCGACGTAGGCATGCCGGTGGATTCGCGGATGTCGGCCAACTGCAGCACCGGCTTGGACAACGAGAAAGCATCCAGGATGGACGTGATCTTGCCCAGGACAAGCAAAGGGTTGCCGTTGGCCTTCACGGAAGCATCGGATGCGGACATAAGACTCACGCTAAACGCTCCGGCAAGGTCGCGCCAATCCCGCCGGTAGGGTTGCATCATGGGGACAGTTTTGGAAGCCGACGGCTTGCTGGTTGGGTATGCCGGGGCTCCGGTGTGCGGGGAAGTTTCTGCATCCGTGGACACGGGTGAAGTCTTGGGAATCGTGGGCGTCAACGGCGCCGGGAAGTCCACGGTAGCCCGCACTCTGGCCGGACGTCAGGCGTCCTTGGCCGGCGACGTGAAAGTCCACGGCCTCCTCATCGACCCTGACGCCGTTCCCTTCCGCCGGCAAGTTTCCGCAGTGTTTGACGACGACCTCTTCTTCCCGTCCCTCACAGTTCGGGAACACCTCCTCCTCATCGCCCGCGGCCATTCACTGGACAACCCCGAAGCGAGCGTTGAGGAAGAGCTGGATTTCTTCGGGCTCCAGGGCAGGTCGCACGCCATCCCTGACGCCCTCTCTTCAGGGCAGCGGCGTCGGCTGCTGCTGGCAGCAGGGCTGATCCGCCCGTCGTCCCTCCTGATCCTTGATGAGCCGGAACAACGGCTCGATCCGCGGATGCGGGTGGCCCTCGGTGAGCGCATCGCCGCCCACGCCGAAGATGGTGGCGCAGTGGTTCTGGTAACCCATGATCCGCAGCTCCTGCTCGCCACCGCCTCCACGTGTTTGGTTATTGACGAGGAAGTCCAGGAATTCGATCCGGTACAGGGGGCCTCGATCATTGCCGGTTCCTGACATGCTCACCCTCGATCCGTCCGGCCGGAACAGGGAGCTGGCTGCTGACATCGTCCGGTTTACCCGCAAGTCCGCCCGACGCTACAAACGCAGTCGGATCTCGTGGGGCGACAGGTTCGTCGATGCCTACAGTTGGGGCCTTGGCATCGGTGTGTCCCTGACCATCGCAGCCTCGTTCGTTCTCGCGCTGCGCAACGAAATCGCGGACCGCGCTTCCACCACCGGCAGCATCATTGGCGAGCAATGGCTGGTCCTGCCGGAACCCGTGTTGTGGACGTCCGTGACCTTCGCGGTCCTTCTGGTCATCAGCAACCTGGCACGCAAGTTCGGACCCATGGCAGTGAGTGGGGCGGAGAGCACCTGGTGGCTGACTCTACCGGTGGATCGCCGCCCCATGGTCCTGCCGCCGTTCCTCGGCAAAGTCGCGCTCACCGCAGCCGGTTCGGCCATCATCTACCTTCCCTTCGGCATGGTGACCGCCATTGACCGCGCCCCCGTTGACCACGTGTTCGCTGCACTCACTTTTGGCGGTGCCGGCGCCATTGCGGTGGTTCTGGCGGCCGTGCAACAGCTCGGCCTACTGGGACCCCGGCTGGGTAAGGCGACCACTGCGGCGGCGACTTTTGGGTGCTCGTTCCTTCCCGCGCTGTCGTGGTCTCCGTGGCCAACAGCGCTGGTGGGCCTTGCCGCCGTCGGACTACTGGCGCTGGTTGTGCCGCGGTCCGGACGCGTGCGGGGTGAAGAGCTGGTTCGCGGCGGAGCCGTGGCCGGTCATGCCGGGGCTTCGCTGTTCATGATGGACGCCAATGAGGTGCTGCGCGCCTTAAGTGGCGGCCGCCAACGGGTCGACGGCGGCAGGGCGGCCCGCTTTTACGCCCGGCACACGCACGGCCCCCTCAGGGCGCTGATCCGCGCTGATGCAGTTGCCTTCCTCAGACTCAATCCCCCGCTGATGCCACCCCTCCTGTGGCTTGTTGCCTGCATCGCCATGCTTTCGGTGGAAGGCGGGCTGCCTGAGTTCGTGCAGCTGGCGGTCATCGTGATCGCGGGGTGTGCCACGGCTTCCGGGATGGGAACCGTGGCCCGGAAGACCGCCCTGGTTCCTGAGCTCGACGCCGTGCTTCCACTGCATCCGGCACTGGTCAGGACCAGTCGCGCGCTCATGCCTTGCCTCGCCATGTCCCTGTGGATGGCGGTGCTCAGTGGGCTGTTGGTTCTCCTCGGTGCAGCGGATCCGTGGTTGATGCTGGTCGGTGCCCTGGCCGGCGTGGGCATGGGCGCGGGAACTCTCCGCGCGGCCACCAGAACGCCGCCGGACTGGACCGCTCCGCCGGTTGAGACTCCGTTCGGCCCTGTTCCCCGTGCGCAGCTGGGCTCCCTGCTGCGCGGGCTGGACGTGACCATTTTGGCGACCATCCCGCTGCTCGTGGCACTCTATCTGGGGTACGTCCCATCGACCGTCCTGTTGGTGCAGGCCATGTTCAGTGCAGGGATTTTCCTGGTGGTAGTGCTGTCGAGGCCCAAGCGCACGTGACAGCGGTACGGGCAGTGCCTTGGGAAGCCTTTAGAGCAGCACCGTTCCTTTGATGCACGTGGCCGCCGCTCCACCCACCCAAATCACGCCGTCCTCCGCTTTGATATGGACCCTGCCCGCCCTGCCCAGCACGGTGCCCTGGGCTGCAATGTACTCCTCAGGCGCCCGGCCACTGCCGATCAACCACTGCGCCGCGCCGGCATTGAAACTGCCCGTGACCGGGTCTTCCACCATGGCGTCGCCAGGAATGAACGTACGGACTTCAAAGTCGACGCCGGTACCCGGTTGATGCGGTCCGATCACACCGACCTTGAGGTCACCCATGGCAGCGAAATCCGGTTCGATGGCCAAAACTTGTTCCGCGGAACCGAGGAGCACGCCGATCCATGTGGGTCCGTTGACCAGCCATGAGGCGTCCAACAGAGCTTCGTCCGGAAGACGCAGGCCGGCCGCGAGCTGGACCCTGATACTGTCATCAACCGGGCCAAAGCGCGTCAGCGGCGGCGCGGCGAAAGCCAACCGCCCGGCGTCGTGCTTCACCCTCACCAAACCGGCGCCGCACTCCTGGACCAGGACGCCGTCAGCCTTGGGCACTCCCCCGGCCTGAAGCCAGGTGTGCGCTGAACCCAGCGTCGGATGCCCTGCGAAGGGGAACTCCTCGCTGCCTGTGAAGATCCGCACCTTGTAATCCGCCAGTGGGTCCGTGGGCGGCAGGAGAAACGTGGTCTCGGAAAGGTTGGTCCAGTTGGCGAAGTGCTGCATTGTGCCTGTGCTGAGGCCTTCGGCATCGACCACCACGGCAAGCGGGTTGCCTCGGTAAGGCTGGTCGGAGAAGACGTCCACCTGGTGGAACGGGCGGCTGCGCAGGGCTTCTGAAGTCACCGCTGCAGGCTATCACCGGTTGCTGGCCGGTTTTGCTGACGCACGTGCCCCGGGTCTGCAAAACTACCCCTATGGCAGAGAACAAGACCCAGCCCACGGACGTGTCCGTGGAAGAATTCCTGGCCGCCGTGGAACACCCGACCCGGCGTGCGGACGGCTTCGAACTGCTGGAGATGATGCGTGACATCACCGGCAAGGAAGCCGTCATGTGGGGGCCGTCGATCGTTGGCTTCGGCAGCTATCACTACAAGTACGACAGCGGCCGCGAAGGCGACGCCGCCGCCGTCGGATTTTCACCGCGCAAGAGCAGCCTGGTGCTCTACGGCCTCACCGAAGGTCCCGACGCAGACCGGCTGCTTCCGGAACTCGGAAAGCACAAGACCAGTGCCGCGTGCCTGTATGTGAACAAACTGGACGACGTGGACCGGGACACCCTGGCCGAGATGATCCGCACCGGGTACAAGCACGTGATGGAGGAGTTCCACACTCCCTGATTCCCCCGTAAAAAAAGACCCCCACCACCGGAATCCGGTGATGGGGGCCTTGGATGCAGTCAGAGACTACTTGCTTGCAACGACCTCGAGGTCGATGACAGCGGAAACGTCCTCGTGCAGGCGAACGTTGGCCGTGTACGAACCGACAGACTTGATGTGGTTCGGCAGTTCAACGTTGCGCTTGTCGATGGCGCCGAGGCCAGCGGCCTCAACAGCAGCAGCGACGTCAGCAGGCTTGACCGTGCCGAAGAGACGACCGGACTCGCCGGCCTTCACCTCGAGCTTGACCTTCTTGGAGGACAGAGCCTGGGCCTGGGCCTGTGCAGCTTCAACAGAAGCGTGCGCACGAGCGGCGCGGGCAGCCTTGATGGACTCAACCTGCTTCTCGCCACCCTTGGACCAGGTCAGAGCGAAGCCGCGGGGCAGCAGGAAGTTACGTGCGTAACCGTCCTTGACCTCCACAACGTCGCCAGCAGCACCGAGACCGGTTACTTCGTGGGTCAGAATGAGCTTTGCCATGTTAGTTAATCCCTTCCCTTAGCCGCGGCCAGCGCCGGAGTAAGGCAGCAGAGCAACTTCGCGGGCGTTCTTGATTGCCTGGGCGATCTTGCGCTGTTCCTGAACGGTAACGCCAGTAACGCGACGAGCACGGATCTTTCCGCGGTCGGAGATGAACTTGCGCAGCAGTGCTACGTCCTTGTAGTCGATGACGGTGATGTCAGCGGCCTTCAAGGGGTTGGACTTTGGTTTGGGCTTACGGAGTTCAGCCTTAGCCATCGTGGAGCTCCTTTTCTATGGAGCCCGTGGATATTGATCCACGGGATGGTGGTGTTCGACGGCGGTTGCCACCAAGGTGCCTCGCGGCAGTCCGGGTGAGCGTCCGGCGTCGGACGTTTATGTTTTGTTTAGAAGGGAGGTTCGGAATCCGGGCCGTTGCCCCAGCCGCCAGCGTTGCTGACACCGGGCGTAGCCCAAGGGTCATCCTGCTGCTGTGCGGGCTGGTTGCCGCCCCAGGTTCCACCGGAGTTGCCGCCGCCCTGGTTTCCACCAGGAGCGCCACCTCCAAAGCCACCGGAATTACCAGCGTTACCGCCACCGAAGCCGCCCTGCCCACCGCCGGAGCGCTGGGTACGGTTGACCTTGGCGTTTGCGTAACGCAGGCTGGGGCCGATTTCGTCGACCTCAAGCTCGATAACGGTGCGCTTTTCGCCTTCTTTTGTTTCGTAGGAACGGCTCTTCAAACGGCCGGAAACGATGACGCGCATGCCCTTTGTGAGGGACTCGGCCACGTTCTCGGCTGCTTCGCGCCATACAGATGCGCGGAGGAACAGGGTTTCCCCGTCCTTCCACTCATTGGACTGGCGGTCAAAGGTCCGGGGAGTAGAAGCGATGGTGAAGTTCGCTACTGCTGAGCCAGACGGGGTGAACCGCAGCTCGGGGTCATTGGTGAGATTACCGATGACCGTAATAGTGGTTTCGCCTGCCATCTACTGCCTCCTTGTTCGTTCCTGCGGGATAAAGATCTGGAAGGGGCTGATTACTCAGCAACGACCTTCTGGTCTTCAGGACGGATGATCTTGGTGCGCATGATCGTCTCGTTAAGAGACAGCTGGCGATCAAGTTCCTTGGCGGTAGCCGGTGCTGCGGTGAAGTTCACCACTGCGTAGATACCTTCGGACTTCTTCTTGATGTCGTACGCCAGACGGCGACGGCCCCAGATGTCAACCTTTTCGATGGTTCCACCATCGGTGGTGATGACATTGAGGAACTTCTGAAGCGACGACTCTACGGTACGCTCTTCGACCTCGGGGTCGATGATTACCATCAATTCGTAAGGACGCATATGTGAACCCACCTCCTTTGGGCTAAGCGGTTACGGTATTTCCGTAACAGGAGGTTCATTTGCGATGCCGTGTACCCGCTCCCCCGCCGAAGACTCGGAAGGAGGGCGCAACACAGACTTCAATATCTTAGTGCATCTCCTGCACCCAAAGCTATTCGAGCGGATCCGTCGCCGGAACCGGTCACTTGGCGTATGTGGATAAGCCGGACAGCCAGCAGGGAATACTGGAGCAATGACCGCCCTGAAGTCCATCGTTCTCTTCGTCCTGGCCGCCGTTGCAGAGATCGGCGGTGCGTGGCTGATCTGGCAGGCCGTCCGTGAGGACAAGGCCTGGTGGTGGGCCGGCCTCGGCGTCGCGGCACTGGGCATCTACGGCTTCTTCGCAGCGTTTCAGCCCGACGCGCACTTCGGCAGGGTCCTGGCCGCCTACGGGGGCGTCTTCATCGCGGGCTCGCTGGCCTGGGGAATGCTGGTGGACGGCTTCCGCCCTGATCGGTGGGACGTGGTCGGGGCTGCAATCTGCATAGTGGGCGTGGGCGTCATCATGTTCGCACCCCGCCCGGGAGCGTAGGCCCGAACGGCCCGAACACTGCAAAACCCCCGGAAGGCAACCTTCCGGGGGTTTCTTTGTGCGCGGAGGGGGACTTGAACCCCCACCCCCTTTCGAGGACTAGCACCTCAAGCTAGCGCGTCTGCCATTCCGCCACCCGCGCAAGGTGATCAGGAGAAACAATGTTTCGTTTTTCTCCTCGACAGCGACAAAGACAGTAACACGGAGAACGGCAATTCGTGGATTCCTGAGGTCTTGATGGAGCCTCGCTAGGGTGGTGGCCATGGATGCCACACCCCTGAATGCCTTGGTCCTGACCGTCGTCTTCGCCGCGATCGGACTCTACGCCCTGTACTTCGTGATCCGCTCAGGCGTCCGCGACGGCATTCTGCAGGCCGACAAGAAGCGCAGCGGGCAAACGGAGCCGTCAGGCCCAACCGACTTTTGAGCTCCCCCACTGGTTAGGGTGGGCACATGGATAACGTCAGGGTGAGGCGGAGCCGGCTGCGCTTCGTCGTCATGGTCCTGGCCGGCACAGCGGCCTTCGTCGCTACCGGCATCTCAGGCAGTTGGGTGGATGCGCCTGCGGTCGGCTGGGCCGTGGCCGCCCTGGTCTACGTCGCATGGGTTTGGCTGGTGATCGCGCGACTCGATCCTGCACAAACGCAGCACCATGCAACGTCCGAGGACCCGTCGCGGGGAGTCACCGACCTGCTGATTCTCGGGGCCAACCTGGCCAGCCTTGCTGCTGTGGCCGCCGTGATCGTCAATTCGCACACTGAAGGAACCGGTTCCCGCCTGTCCTCTGCGGCTCTCGCCCTGGCGTGTGTGGGACTGTCATGGATGCTGGTCCAAACGCTCTTCACGCTGCGCTACGCCGAGCTGTATTACAACCAAGATGCCCGCGCCGGCGGTGAAGTGGGCGGCATCAGCTTCAACCAGGACCGGCCGCCGCAGTACACGGACTTCGCCTATCTGGCCACGAGCCTGGGCATGACGTACCAGGTATCGGACACCAACCTCGGCAACCACTCGATCCGGCTGGAGGCGCTGAAGCACAGCCTGCTGTCCTACTTGTTTGGAACCGTCATCCTGGCCGTCACCATCAACCTCGTCATCGGCCTGGCCCAGTAGCCAAGAGGCCTACGGCGGTGACCTTAAACCGAAACGGGGCAGCCGTCGTCGAATGTTGACGCCGGCTGCCCCGCTGCTGAAAGACGCTTACGACGCCGGTCCCCCACCGATCGTCGCGTCCACGGCTTCCGGGGTGGTCGCCTCGGGTGGAACGGCGCCACGCTTGCGGTAGCGCCAAATGCCGATGCCCACCACGATCGCGGCCAACGCCAGCGACAGGAAGAGCGACTCACGGGTGGATTCGATGATCACCATCCCGATAATGAGGGCAACGATGGCGCCAATGGCGATCCACGTGAGGTACGGGAAGAACCACATCTTGAGGTCGAGGTCCTTGGCCGCAGCCCCCATGCGCTTGCGCAGGATGAGTTGCGAGGCCGCAATGACCAGCCACACAAAGAGCGCGATGGCACCGGACGTGTTCACGAGGAACAGGAACACCGTGTCCGGGGCGATGTAGTTCAGGCCAACGGTAATGAAACCCACCACCGTGGAGGCCAGCACTGCTGCTGCCGGGACGCCGCGCTTGGAGATCTTCATCCAGGACTTGGGGGCGTCTCCACGCTGGGAGAGCGAGAACAGCATGCGGCTGGCGGTGTAGAGGCCGGAGTTCAAGCAGGAGAGCACCGAGGTGAGGACAACGATGTCCATGATGGTGCCGGCGCCCGGGATTCCGTAGAGCTCGATCACGGCAACGTACGGGCTCTTGGCAACGGAGGCGTCGTTCCACGGCAGAAGCGTGACAACAATGGCGATGGAGCCGATGTAGAAGATCAGGATGCGCCAGACAGTGGACTTCACGGCCTTCTTGACGGCGTCTACGGGGTTCTCCGATTCGCCGGCCGCGATGGTGGCGATTTCGGCGCCGAAGAACGAGAAGACCACTACGAGGATGCCCGCCAGGACTGCGCCAGGACCGTTCGGCATGAAGCCGCCCTGGTCCAGAAGGTTGGCGACGCCCGGCGCGGAAACGCCCGGCATGAGCCCCAGGATGGCAGCGATGCCTGCGAGCAGGAAGATGACGATTGCGGCCACCTTGATGGACGCGAACCAGAACTCGAACTCGCCGTAGGACTTCACGGAACCAAGGTTGGTCAGCGTCAGGAGCACCATCAAAATCAGTGCCCAGATCCACTGGTCCACGCCGGGAACCCAGCGGTGCATGATGGCTGCGCCCGCCGTTGCCTCGATGCCAAGGACAATGATCCAGAACCAGGCATAGAGCCAGCCGATACTGAAGCCCGCCCAGCGGCCAAGGGCCTTGTCAGCGTATGTGGAGAACGAGCCCGTCTCCGGATTGGCAGCAGCCATCTCGCCCAGCATGCGCATGACCAGGATGACCACCAAGCCGGCAGCCAGGTAGGCCACGAGGATGCCAGGACCGGCTTGCTGGATGGCAGCGCCCGAGCCTACAAACAAGCCTGCGCCAATAACGCCGGCGATGGCGATCATGGAGAGGTGCCGGGGCTTTAGGGACTTTGAAAGTTGTTGGTCAGCGTGCATGGATCTGCGCCGTCCTTTAGTTTTTTCCGGGTGGCCAGCGTGGTGTGCCACGGACCACATGACTCACTCACGCTAGCTTGCTGCACCATCGCGCTGCCTGTGCAGCTGAACATTTTGACGTCCCCAAAAAGGGGAGTGTGCACAAAATGTACACCTGGAGACATCCAAGGTTTCGTATTGGAAACTTTCGTAATACCCCTGAAATGAGTGTTTGAGGCTTCCCCGTCAGACGAAGGTGCGGAAGAACAACTCAACAACAGTTGCCAGGTACCGCGGATCCTCAACGCCGCAGAGCTCGCGCGCAGAGTGCATCGACAACAAGGGAATGCCCACATCCACGGTCCGGATACCAAGGCGTGTAGCAGTCAGGGGTCCAATGGTGGATCCACACGGGAGATCGTTGTTTGACACGTATTCCTGGTAGGGAACGCCGGACTCATCGCACAACCTGGCCCAGAAGGCAGCACCTGTGGCATCCGTGGCGTAGCGCTGGTTGGCGTTGATCTTCAGCAGCGGCCCACCGTTCAGTACCGGCTTGTTGGCGGGATCATGCTTTTCCGCATAGTTCGGGTGCACGGCATGGCCGGCATCGGCGGAAACGCAGAACGACGCCGCCAGCGCCTGCCTCCGCTGGCTCACCGAGGCGCCGAGGCCGTCCGAGATGCGGACCAGGATGTCTTCGAGGATGGGGCCGCACGCACCGGAGCGCGAGTTGGAGCCGATCTCCTCATGATCGAAGGCCGCCAGGACGGCGATAGGGCCCTCCACTGGAGCTGACGCTGCATGGCTGATCAGAGCCACCAGGCCCGCGTGGGTGGAGGAAAGGTTATCCATGCGGCCTGAAGCGAAGAACTCGCTGTTGGCCCCGAAAACCGCAGGGGCCTGCGTGTCTGCCACCACGACGTCGTACCCGCCAATCTCGGCTGCATCAACCACGTCACCCTCAACGCGATCGGCGAGCAACCCGAGCAGGTCCTCCCCGGCGGGGTCGCCTTGACCGAAAATCGGGTTCATGTGCTGCTGCTTGGACAGATGCAGTCCATTGTCGTTCACCCCGCGGTCCAAGTGGATCGCCAACTGGGGGAAGCGAAGAAGAGGGCCCGTGGCTGTCAGATGCTGGGTTCCGTCCCGCATGACCAAACGGCCCGCCAGCTGCAGTTCCCGGTCCAGCCATGAATTCAGCAGGGGTCCGCCGTACACCTCAACGCCGGCCTGCAGCCAGCCGAATTTTCCGGTGGTGGGCTTCGGCTTGAGTTTGAAGGAGGGCGAGTCCGTGTGGGCGCCGAGGATGTTGAAGGCAGTGGTGGGGCCGGCGGACGCGGGCGTTACCCACGCGATCAAGGCGCCGTCGCGGATCACGTAGAACGTGCCCGCTCCGCCATCCCACGGCTCCAGTTCATCCAGGGCCGTGAAGCCTGCCGCGTCCAGGCGGCGGGCTGCCTCGTGGACTGCATGGAAGCTCGACGGTGACGCAGAAACGTAGGCGCCAAGGTCCTGGATGTGGTCAACTGCTGCGGAGGCATTCGAAGGCATGACCCCGAGTCTAGCCGCGCTGTTGGCGCCGACCGGGTTAAACGGTGACGTTCAGCGCGGCCGTATAACCGCCCGCCACCGAGCCGGATATAGTCGCGAGTTGGTATATACCTCCGTCGTCGCCAAAGACGTTGTCCGAGGTCAACGTGGTGTTGGGGAAGTTTCGGGCGCTGGACTCGTAGCCCGCGGTTGCGTACACCGCCTTGCACGCCGTCTCTGTGAGGGCAATCTGGGAGACGGCCAGCACCTGCCCGGCAGCGGTAGTGTTACTCATCGATTCGAATACCTCAAAGTGAATATGTGGCCATCGGCCGTTGTACGCGCCTGGATAGATGGTGCTGAAGGTCAGTTGGCCGTTGGCGTCGGCCTCCTGCACGCCCCTCAGGTAGTTCTGGTTCTCCAAGCCTGAATCGTAGAGCGAGTACTTGCCGTTCTGGTCGCAATGCCAGATGTACACGGCAGCTCCAGCCAGCGGCGAGCAGCCATTGGCGTTGTCCAGGAGCGTCAGGGTCACCGTGAGGGGTACACCTTCAGCTGTAGTGGTGGACGTTCCGAAACTGGACCTGATGTCCCGGCGGACCACCCCGGAGGCCTCCAGCACGTTGGGACCGTTGGAGCCGTCCCCCGGGTAGGGCCCGAGCGTCTCCTCAGGGATCTCGACGCCACATTCAGCAAATGCCCGGGTCACCGTGCTGGTGGCCGACGCTGAAGGTGACGCTGCCGCCGTCGTGCCTTCCGTCGCCGTCGCTGCGGCCGTAGCGCTGGCAGCGCTCGACGGCGATGCGCCGCCACCTTCCGTACCGGGCGTGCATGCCGCGAGGGCCGCAGCAGTCCCGGCACCGAAGAGGACGCCCAAAGTACGTCGCCTGCTCAGGAGCGTAGAGAGATCGAACTCGAGTCCGCGATCGTGGTTGGGATGAGGAGTAGTCATGCCTCAATGAAACGCGGGCGGCCTGTGCCTTGTACATGGGAAGGCTGTGGCCGGACTGTGAGACTCCGAGCAATATGTGCAACATAAACATATTCATATGCTTGTAATGCTCGTCACGTCGTGGCACGATGTCTCAACGGACATAATGACGGAAGGTCACTCGCCATGAACATTGAACTGAAACCAGTGCGAAAGCTTCGAATTCACTGGCCCATTCCCGTGGAAACCATGAAGCAAATGGCCGCTGGCGACCTTGGCGCCCTCGACTCCGACGAGGGCATCGCCTCCCTGCTGAACGAACTGGAGTCGGCACCCGAACTGGGCGGCTTCGGCAACTACCACCACGTCTTCGAGTCCTCCGCGGGTTTCGAGGGATTCACGGTAGCTGAGGGGGCCAAGCCTACGCTCGGCGCTGTAGGACAGCGGACCATCTCCCCTACTTTTGTGTTCACCACCTACTTCGACGATTCCCTTGACCACCGAACTGTCCAAGAGTTGGTACAACGGATTGTCGACATCCACCCTTGGGAAGTCCCTGTGATCGAGGTCTCGGGTCCGCTCAGTGTCTCCAGCAGCTCCGCGGCCCACGCCGAAACGCGGGTGGCGTCATGAGTGCACCCCTTTGGCAGGAATTGGCACCTCTGCTCCGAAACCGGACATTCACCGACCTGACCCACGCCTTCCATCCCGGGCAGCCGCATTTTCCGGCCTTTCCCGACGAAACCAGGGAAACCCTCTTCGATCTGGAAAAGGGAGACGGGTTCACAGCCCACAGATACTCGATCGTGGGCCAGTGGGGCACCCACGTGGATCCGCCGTCGCATTTTGTCCTGGGCGGCCGGACCCTCGACCAACTGCCCGTGGAGGACATGATCCTGCCGTTGGTTGTCCTGGACATCAGTGAACGCGTCGCTGCCGATCCGGATGCTACCCCCACCGTGGAGGACGTCCTGGGCTGGGAGACGCGCAATGGGGACATCCCTGCCGGGTCGTTCGTGGCCCTACGCACCGGCTGGAGCCACCGCTGGCCGGACAGCGCTGCCATGGCCAACGTCGACGACGCCGGGATCAGCCATACTCCCGGATGGTCGCGGGAAGTTTTGGAGTACCTGATCGAAAAGCGATCTGTCAGCGCAATCGGCCATGAACAGACGGACACCGATCCCGGCATGGCCACATCGCGGCAGGATTTCAGCCTGGAAACCTACGTCCTGGCCCAGGACAAGTGGCAGATTGAGCTACTTGCCGCCCTGGACCATCTCCCGGAGGCCGGTGCAGCCTTGATAGCCTCGTGGGCAAAACCGCTCGAGGGCAGTGGCTTCCCGGCCAGGGTCTTCTCCATCCACTGACTCCGGCCGTCCCCATAACGCCGGGCTGTGACGCCTGAGCAGGCCGGGGTAGCTAGAATCGATCCATGTCAAAGACCTCCAGCATGGGCCGCGGCATGATGGCCCTTCTTGCGGTGGGGGCCCGTCATGCGGAAGGTTTCGACGGCGGCACGGTGGCCGACGTCGCAGCCCGCCTCGGCAAAGACCGCAGCCAGGTGTCGCGAAGCCTCAAGGGCGCGCAGCAGGAAGGCTTCCTGACACGTTCGGACCAACGCGAGTACTGCCTGGACTGGTCCATCCTGACGGACGCCCAACTGGTCACAGAGCAGCGGCTGAAGACCGACGGCCTCACGGCCTTGGAGGGATTGGCCACCGAAACCAACGAGGCCTGCTTCCTGGGCGTACTGAGCGGAAACAGTACGGTCACTATCGGCGAGCAAGTCCCCGAGAGCGCAAACCTTGTGGGTTCCTGGCTCGGCCGCCCCTACCCCGCCTACTGCAGTGACGCCGGCCAGGCGCTCCTGTGGGATGCCCCGGAGGCGGAAATCCGGAAAATCTTCAGCACAGTGGAGTTCGTGAGGCATGGCCCCAACACTCCGGTTTCCGTGGATGATTTCCTGGAACGGCTCAACAAAGCCCGCGTCCGCGGATACTCGATTGTTGATGAAGAAGCCGAACCCGGCCTCTACTCATTGTCCGCGCCCATCCGGGACTTCAAGGGAGATGTTGCCGCGGCCCTGCAGATAGTTGGGCCAAAAATTCGCGTGGAGCCCCAGCGGGAGGCCTTCGCCGTCGCTCTCGGCTCTTGGCGGACCTGGCTCGAGTCCAGGGTTGGCGGAGGCGCACGCCAGTTCGACGCCTAGGCTTCGAGGCCCGGCCCGCCGCTGAGCCGTTGGGCGCTGGAGTGAAGAACAGCGGCGATCTCCGGGGCAGCAGACTCCACAGTGGACTGGCTTCCCAGCACGCTGAGGGCCGCGATGATCCGGCCATCCACAGCCCGAACGGGGACGGCAAGCTCCCAGACGCCATATTCGAATTCTTCAGCAGCGAGGACATAGCCCTTTGGCCTGTCGCGTTCCATCAAATTGACGACTTCGGGGGCGGTGTGCGCTGCAGCGGGTCCGCCTACGCCGATGAAGTTAACTTCCCTGAGTAAGGCTCCGATGTCCTTAGGCGAGTGGTCCCACAGCAAGGCCCGCCCCGACCCCGTGCACCACACCGGGGTGACCATGCCAGGTTTGGCGAAGCCACCCAGGACTGAGTTGTTGGTTGACGAACGTAACAGGAGAACGCGGACACCCTCCCGAACGGACAGCCGGGACCGCAGTCCGAACGCTGACACCAGTTCTTCAAGTTCCGCGGGTGACTTCTGAACCCACGTACTGTTCAGGGAGGCTGCGAGGCTGAAGAATCGCGGTCCTGTGCGGAAAGGGCCACGGTCCACCCGTTCCAGCAGTCCAAGATCACACAATTCCTGGGCCAGTCGAGAGACCCGGCTTTGCTCCATGTCCAGTCCGGCAGCCAGCTGCGAGACACCCAAAAGTTGGCGTCCCTGCTTTTCGCGGTCCGTGACCATACGGACAAGGCGAAGACCCTGGCCCAGGGATGACGCCTCCGGTGACACCACCACGAATCCCGCTCCTTCCACCAAGCGTTCACGCCATTCTCACACGGTGGCGTCCGCTGCAAGGACACGGGCCCTGTTGGCCCACACAGTGTAGAGGTCAGCGAGTATCGCGGCATTCGCCGCTTCAAGTTCCCCGACCGTGATTTTTCCGCCGTCCTGCCCGCCGAAGAGGACCCCCGGAAACGGCGACACGGCCGGGCATGAGGCCCGGCCGTGACGCATGGCCAATCTCGAATCAGGCCGAACGCTTTGCCTTGGCCTTCGGGCCATAGCGGAAGTGGAAGAACAGGTAGCAAGCCGCCACGAACGGAACACCAAAGTACAGCGCAGCGATCTGGGTGGGGTCGAAGGCTATGCCAATCAGGGATACGACGCAGAGGGTGAAAGCCAGGATGGGCAGCACCGGGAAGAAGGGGGCTTTGTAGGCCAGATCAGCCACCTTTCCGCCATTCCGGATGAATGCCCTCCGGTGGAAGAAATGTGAGGCAGTGATGGACATCCAGACTCCCACCACCGCGAATCCGGCAATGGACACCAGGGCCAGGTAGACGGTCTCGGGTGCAGCCACACTGCTGACCAGGGACGCCAGCCCGCCCACCATGCTGACGGAAAGGGCGACCAAGGGTATTCCCCGCCGGGTCAGCTTCTTGAGTGCGCGGGGGCCGTGTCCTTCATCAGCAAGTGAATAGAGCATTCGTGCACATGAGAACAATCCGCTGTTCCCCGCTGACAACAGCGCGGTGATGATGACAAAGTTCATGATGTCAGCCGCGAACGGGATGCCCACAGAGGAGAAAACCGTGACGAACGGGCTTTCATCCAATCCAACTTGGTCGTAGGGGACCGTGGCAGCGATGACGGCAATAGCGCCCACAAAGAAGATCAGGAGCCGGATAACGGTGCTGCGCATGGCCTTGGGGATGTTCTTTGCAGGGTCCTTGGTCTCCCCAGCCGCAACGCCGATCAGTTCAGAGCCGGAGAAGGCATAGAAGACAGCCAGGGCGGTGACCAGGACACCGGTGAAACCGTTGGGGAAGAGACCGCCTGAGGTATTGAAGTTCTCAAAGAGGAAGGGGTGGTTGCCGGACTCTGCGAGGGGATGGAATCCAAACAATGCAGCCCCGCCGAAGACGATCAACGCGATGATCGCCCCCACTTTGACGATGGAGAACCAAAACTCGGATTCCCCGAAGAACTTGGAGGAGAAAGCGTTGAAGCCGAAGAGCATGGCAGCGAAGACGAGGCACCACACCCAGACCTCAACATCGGGGAACCAGCGCTGCATGAGCAAACCTGAGGCTGTGAACTCAGATCCGATGGCCACTGCCCAGCAGAGCCAGTAGAGCCAGGCGGTAGCGAAGCCGGTTGCCGGACCAATCGAGCGGGAGGCGTAGATGTGGAAGGCGCCGGAGACGGGGTAGGCAATGGCGAGTTCGCCGAGGCATGCCATCACCAGGTAGACCACGAAGGCGCCAACCAAGTAGGCGATCACGGCGCCCAGCGGGCCCGCTTGCGAGATGGTGTAGCCCGAGCTCAGGAAAAGCCCTGAACCGATCACACCTCCCATAGCGATCATGATCAGGTGCCGTGGTCCCATGGAGCGGCGCAACCCGGGTTCCGGCGGAGCCAAGGGGGTATCGGCTGGATGATCCAGTTTCAGGGGTGTAGAAGATTCCATGTCTTGTCTCCGTTAAGTGACAGGTGCGAACGGTACGCCGAGGACTTCCGGGGCGGGGAGCCGTGGGGGCGCTTGTAGTGACGAAGGTAACACAGATCATGTGAGTTTAGTCATTAAAAACATTTATGAATGCGAATAACGCACACTTTGCATTACGGGCATGACGATGTGCCCGTTCACTTGTCAGAATGACCCAGCATTGAGGCAGCGACAGGAGCCCGCCGGAACCAGGGGATCCCTACAGCGAAGCCCGTCGGATGACGTTGGACAACGTCATTGCTGTCACGGTATCGCTTACTCCGGGGAGGGCAGCGATCTGCTCCCAGATCTCCTGGACGCGGCCGAGGGATCGCGCTTCGACACGGACGATGAGGTCAAAGTCGCCACTGAGAACATCGCACAGGACTACTTCCGGAATCGATCGGAGCTCGTTCAGGACGTCGGCCCCCCGCATCCTGTCCTTGCGGTAAACCATCAGGAAGGCCGAAACCAGTGATTCGGCATCTACTCCAGCTACCACTGTGTAGCCCTGGATATAGCCCTGCCGTTCCATGCGGTCGATCCGCTGACGCACCGCATTTCTGGACAGAAGAACCTTGCCGGCAAGTTCGGCGTGAGGGACGCGGGCATTCTTGGTCAGTTCCGCGAGGATCCTTTGATCGATGCCGTCCAGACCAGCCCGCTCCATGTGTCCCTTTCCACCTACTCCTGCAGGAACAACAGCTCCTGCCTCGACCGAAAGGCCCACGAAGGAAATGATACTTCCACAAGTCCCCGCGGCGTTTCCCCGCGCTCAGTAGTCAGGGTTGCTCGGCACCACAAGCCCGGTCTCGTAGGCGTAAACCACCACCTGCACCCGGTCCCGCAACTGGAGCTTGCTCAGGATTCGGCGGACGTGGGTCTTAACGGTCGCCTCGGAGAGGAAGAACTTGTGGGCGATCTCCGCGTTGGACAGGCCCTCGGCAATGGTGGTGAGGATCTCGGTTTCGCGTGGCGTGAGATCGTCCAGCAACGGGTCCCGCTGGGGAGTTGGCGACTGCCCTGGCAGCGCACCTCCACGAACGTACGTTTCCAGGAGCCGTTGCGTCACTCGCGGAGCAACCACGGCATCGCCGCTGGCCACGAGGCGCACAGCGTGGACCAGTTCCGAGGGTGCAACGTCCTTAAGCAGGAAGGCGGAGGCGCCGGCCTGCAAACCGGTGAAGGCATACTCATCGAGGTCGAAGGTAGTAAGGATGATGACCCGCGCCTCGGACCCGGAGTCCGAGATCCGACGCGTTGCCTCAATCCCGTCCATGGCGGGCATCCGCACGTCCATCAGGATCACATCCGGCGCGAGTGCTTCTACTTGGCGCACGGCTTCGATGCCATCGGATGCCTCGCCGACTACGTGGAAGTCGTCCTCGCCTTCCAGAATGAGCCGGAAGCCCATCCGAAGCAGTGGCTGATCATCCACGAGCAGCACTTTGATGATGTCTTCTGTCATGATTCCCCCTTGTCGCCGGCCCAGCGGAGCTCGGCGTGAACTGCCCAGCCTCCCCTTTTACTGGGCCCCGCAGTAACGATTCCAGCATAAATTCCGGCGCGTTCATTCATCCCGGCGATTCCCTGCCCGGTGCCCAGGCTGCCCACGGGTTCGCTGCCGCCCTCCACGGTTCCGCGGCCGTCGTCGTGTACGTCAATGGTGACCAGATCGGCGTTCCGCGCCACCTGGACGTCAACGCGGCTCAGTGAGCGTCCGTACCGCAGGACGTTGGTCAGCGACTCCTGCACAATGCGGTAGACGGTGAGTTCAAAGGCGGGATCGGCCGGTAATCCAGGGCCTGTGTGCGCATAATGCAGCGGCAGACCCGCGGTCCGGAAGCCATCCAGGAGCTTCGAGAGGTTGTGCCCGGATTCCAGGGGCGTGAGCGGCGCCGGCCGCCCCGAGTCGTCGCGAAGGACGCCCAGCACGCGGCGCATGTCGGCCAGGGCGGTCCTGCCGGTCCGGGACAATTCGCCCAGGACCTCGGCTGCGCGCTCCGGATTCTTCCTGACCACCACGGCAGCACCGTCCGACAGGCTGACCATCACCGTCAGGGAGTGTGCCACGACGTCGTGCATCTCGCGTGCGATCCTGTTCCGCTCGGTCACCTTGCCCAGATGGGTGGTGCGGGCCGCCCAGGCAGCGATCTCGGCCTCATGCTCCCGCCGCTGGCGCACGGAAATACCGATGCCAGTGGCCAGGAGGTTGGACAACATGATGGTCACCGCGGTGGCAATGTTGTTGATCAGGTGGAAGTTCTCCGGGACCTCCTGGAGGGTGTCCATGCCGCTGGGAATCGTCCACATGAACAGATACAGCAGGCTCAGGGGCAGGCTGGCGGCAACGAACACCACCAAAGCGAGGCTGCGCTTCCTGATGGACGCCACGGCGTACAGCGCAAACCACAGGCCCGCTGAGACGTTGGAACCCCACGGGTTCAGGATGGCGGCCGCGACCTCCAGAAGAACGACGGCGGCCACCACTTGAAGCGGGTAGCGGCGCCTGAACATCAGTACAGCCGCGATCATCAGCAGCAGGGCCACCACCAGCCATTTGCCCTCGGCGACGGAAGTGATGATGGTGGGCAGGGCCAAGAGCACGTAGCAGAGGATCACCACGGCATCCATGGCGCGGGGGCGTTCGTAGAAGTAGCGCCGGATGCGGCCCCTGCGGCGCTGGGTGATTTCAGCGAAGGACGCGTCCACCGTAGCGGTGGACGCGTCCTTCACCTGTGGAGCTTCAGTCATGGATTGAGCCTAGACGGCAACCCGTCCTAGACGTCCCGCTTCTTCAGCAGGAGCATGGCCAGGGCTACCGGTACAACAACCCAGGCACCCAGGACCAGCGCGGCCTGCCATGCTTCCAGCGTTTCAGGAACATGCTCGACGGCGGTCATCGGGGTGATGGTGCTGGTGGGGAGGTACTTGTTGGCTTCCTTGAAGAAATCGCCGGGAATGAGCTGGAAGGCAATCGGCGCAACGAACAGCAGCCCCACCAGGCTCATGATGCCGCCGGCCGAGTTCCGGACGATGGTTCCAAGGGCCATGCCGATGGCTGCTACTGCTGCCACGTAAAGGCTGTTGACCAGGAGGAGCTTGACGGACTGCGAGCTGCCAAGATCCAGCTTGAGGTCGTAGTTATCCACGATCGGGAGGGACACCAGGCCGGCAATGTAGATGGACACGGCCGTCAGCAGGAAAGCGCTGACCATGACCACAATGAGCTTGGCCAAGAACGGTGAGAGCCGCTTGGGGACGGCGGCAAAAGTGGAGCGTGCCATGCCGGTGGTGAATTCGGAGCTCATCAGCAGGACACCCAAGGAGCCGAGGATGAGCTGGGCGAACGAGATGCCGGAGGTGGGAATGCTGACGGCCAGGTCTCCGCCCTGGGCGGCCATGGCAGCCGCGGCTTCGGGGTCGTTGGCAACCTGCTCGGCAAACTGGCCGGTTCCCCACGCCGAGAGGGCGGCGAAACCCACCATCACCAAGGCTGTGGAGGCCAGGAGGATCAAGGTGGACATCAGCGTGCGGAACTTGATGAATTCCGAGTTCAGCACGCGGTGGAATGCCGGTCCCGGACCGACGGAGTTACGGATGGACTTACGGTCCATAGTGGTGGTGCTCATGTCTATTTCCCTCCGGCCTGGGCGGGAACCGAGGCCCCGGTGGTGATGTGCGAGTGGTATTCCACCTCGTCCTTGGTCAGTTCCATGTACGCCTCTTCCAGGCTTGCCTGAAGCGGAGTGAGCTCGTACACCATGACCTGGTTTTCCAGTGCGGTCCTTGCGATGCCCCGGGGGTCCAGTCCGGACACCTCGAGGAGTTCGCGCTCGTGGACCTCCACGGAAACGCCGGTTCCGGCCAGGAGCTGCATGAGGCGTTCCGGCTGGTCGGTGCGGACACGGGTCCGTGCCTGGCCTTTGCCGGTAATGATTTCGGCGATGGGCGCATCGGCAATGATCCTGCCGCGGCCGATCACGATCAGGTGATCTGCCGTCAGTGCCATCTCGCTCATGAGGTGGCTGGACAGGAAGACCGTGCGGCCCTCGGAGGCCAGGTACTTTACGAGGTTGCGGACCCACACCACGCCTTCAGGGTCCAGGCCGTTGACGGGCTCATCCAGAATGATGGTCTGCGGATCGCCCAGCAGCGCAGCGGCAATGCCGAGGCGCTGACCCATTCCGAGCGAGAATCCCTTGACCTTCTTCTTTGCTACATCGCCCAGTCCGGTCATTTCAATGACTTCGCGGACCCTGCTCTTGGGGATGCTGTGCGTCGCCGCCATGGCGAGCAGGTGGTTGTAGGCGGTGCGGCTCGTGTGCACTGCCTTGGCGTCCAGGAGTGCGCCGATTTCGCGGAGCGGTGCCTTGTGCTGGGCGAACGGTTCACCGTTCACCGTCACAGAGCCCGACGACGGAGCGTCCAGCCCCATGATCATGCGCATGGTGGTGGACTTGCCGGCACCGTTCGGACCCAGGAAGCCGGTCACCCGTCCAGCCTGGACAGTGAAACTGACACCGCCGACGGCGGTCTTCTCGCCGTAGACCTTGGTCAGGCCTTTTGCTTCGATCATGGAAGCGTTCCCTCCTCGGAGCACATGAGTGTGCGGATGAGTTTTGAATGTACTCACCACGCTACTCATGGAGGGAACGAAAATCGCCGGTCTCAGGGATGATTCAGGGTTCGGTCAGGGTAGTCCTCGCGGATGACCCGCACTGATTCAGTCGGCCGGGAGCGGCGAGTAGACGCGCAGCTCGCGCGGTTTCACGGTGAAGGTGGCACTGCGCACCCCGGGCTTCGGTTCGCCGTCCACCGCCAGGACCAGCGGCTGCCCGATCGCCTCCACGGTGACGGTGGTGGCCTCGGTCAGGTGGGTGACTTTGGAGGCAGCAACCGTGCCGGTCACTACCGCCCACAGCAGCCGCGCACGGGCGAACGGCTCATCCGCAGTGATCATCCGCAGATCGAAAACACCGTCGTCCAGCACGGGTCGGCGAAGCGGTGCGTGGTCGCTGGGATAGAACCTTCCCCGCCCCATGTAGAGAATCCAGAGCTTGTGCTTAACCCCGTCCACGGTGAGCGTGGTGGGCGAGTTCACTCCGAAGGTGCGCAGCGATGCCACCACGCTGGCAAGTGGCTTACCCATCGCCGGCTGCAGTCGCTCCCGGCGACGAACAAGATTTGGATACACGCCTACGCTGGCGGTATTCAACATGGCCAGTTCCGTGGTTTCGGGGGTCTCGGGCAGGCCACGCTGCACCACTACATGCCCCAGGTCAACCGCCGCTGCTTGCCCCTTGGTCACCGCCTCGATGGCATCGTCGATCGAGCTGGTTCCGAGATCGCGGGCGAAGTGGTTGAGGGTTCCGCCGGGGAGCACCAGCAGCGGCAGTGAATGTTCGACGGCGGCCGCGGCGGCAGTTCCAACGGTTCCGTCCCCGCCCCACACGCCCAGCGCAACGGTGCCGGGCCGGGTGGCGGTGGCGTCGATTTCCGCGGCGACGTCGTCACCCTCCGCAATTTCGCGTATATACGCCTTTGGGAATACAACTTTGAGAAGCTCGCCGGTTTCGGGGGAGTAGGACCCTCCAAGGACGTTGACCGCAATACTCAGCCCCTCGCCCTCGACGATGGCGGGCGCCTCCGCAGGCGTCCGGCGGGGCGTTGGTTCTGCGGGCTTGGCGGGCCACCACCTGCGCGTCACTAGCGCCGCGCCTGCTCCCAGGGCCGATCCGAAGACCACATCGGAGGGCCAATGGGCCCCCGTGTGCACGCGGGAATAGGCCACCCCGGCGGCAAGGGGTGCCAGTACTGCGCCGAGTGCCGGTGACACCATCCCGGCACCCACGGCGAAAGCTACCGCCGAGGCAGAATGCCCGGAGGGCATCGATGAGCTGGTTGGCTGCGGGTTCACGAAGCGAAACAGCGGCAGGTGCTCAGGAAGGGGGCGCCGCCGGGGAAGTACCCGCTTGAAGATGACGTTGGTGACGCCTGAAGCAACGCCCAAGGCCAACACTCCATGAAGAGCCGCCCTACGCGGCTTTCCCGGGAAGGCGGACATGATTCCCGCAATCCCGAACCAGAGCTTTCCCTTGGTGGCCGCGGACGAAAGCCTCCTGAAGAAGACATCATGGTCACCTTGGGGCTGCCTGGAGACAGCCCGGACCAGAAAGTGGTCGAATCGTGCAACTCGTCTGGGGGCCTTGCCCACGAAGCCTCGCATTACTTCACAGTATCGCCTGCACACCCCCACTGAGGGGCTGCCCATGCCGTCAGCCTGCCGTGGCTACGATGAATGGATGATTCGTGTCCTGCTTCCTCGTCAACAGCCCGGGTGGCAACTGGTTGTCCCGGCCGTGCTGCTTCTCTGCGCCTTCATGGTGCCGGGCGTCATGATCATGGCCGGGCAGGGCGAGCCTGCGTTCAACGGCGTTGACACCACGTGGCAGACCTTCGCTTTCACTCTGCACTCACCGTTCTGGGACGGTGTGAACGCGGTACTCAACTGGGCGGGCTACGCCGGGATCCTGGCGTTCCACGTGGTGCTCGCCCTTGCGCTCGTGGTTTGGCAACGGCCCATGGGGGCGGTCTTTGCCGCAACCTCCGGCATCACGGCACTGGCCCTCACACAGCTGGGCAAAGCAGTGGTGGGTCGGGACAGGCCCCAGGCCGCCCAGGTCCTGACGGATACCGGTTCATACCCCTCGGGACATGTGTCGGCCACCACCGCGTTCCTCATGGTGTTGGCCATCCTTATGGGCCGTTGGTGGGTTACCTTAGTGGCTGCCATTGGTGTCTTGGCCATGATGGTCAGCCGCACCTACCTCTCGGCACATTGGCTCAGCGATGTACTTGGCGGCGCTTGCCTGGCAGCCGGTGTTGTCCTGATCATGTGGTGGCGGTTCAGGGATATATGCGTCAAAGAGAATGACTTGGCAGATGGCCGGACTATTTGGGCGGCAAGGGCTTCGCGACGCCGGCAAGCAGGAGAGCGAGCAAAATAGGCGCTCCGATGGCCAGCAATGCCAGGTGGATTCCTGTGTGGTCGCCCAGGTAACCCAAGAGGGGTGGCCCCGCCAGGAAGGCGACGTAGCCGATGGTGGAAACCACGGAAACCCGTGCAGCGGCATGCTTGGGGTCGTCCGCAGCGGCTGACATGCCCATCGGGAAGGCCAGCGCTGCACCGATGCCCCACAATGCCGCACCCACACCGGCCAGGATGACGTTACCGGCGAAGACAAACAGCGCCAGGCCCACAGCCGCTGCCGCCATGCTGGCCCGCAGGACGTTTACACGGCCAAACGTGTCGATCGCTTTGCCGCCGAAGAACCGCATGATGGTCATCGCCAGGACGAAGAGCGCGAACAGCAACGCACCCGTGGATTCGGAGGCGCCAAGCCCGTCCACAGCAGCCTTCGCGATCCAGTCGTTGCCCGCGCCTTCGGTCAAGGTGGCACCCAGGACTACGACGCCGATCAGCAGCGTCCTGCCGTCCCGCCAAGCCGAAGGTCCCTTCGCAACCGGAGCGCCGTCGTCGTGAACTTCTGCGGCCTCATGCGGAAGGAAGTACTTGGGGACCGTCAGCGCCAAGGCAACGGCAATGGCTGCGATAACCAGCAAGTGTTGCGGGAGGCCGACGCCAAGCTGGGAAAGACCTGCGCCAATCAGCGCTCCAAGGAACGCTCCGCCGCTGAACGCTGCGTGGAACTGCGGCATGATGGTGCGCTTGAGCCGGTGCTCAACGTCCGCGCCCTCAATGTTCTGGGCTACGTCCCACAGGCCGATGCCGATACCGAAGAAGAAGAGAGCAATCGCCGTCGCCGGAACAGAGGCGGCCATCAGCGAGAAGGCGATGGCCGCCCCTGCGGCTCCAGCGACGATGCCCGCCACACGAACCGTATTGGCCGTGCCGATCCTGCCAACCACCCAGCCGGCCGACGGCAACGCCAGCAAGGATCCGACGGCGGTGCAGAGCAGCAGGGTGCCCATCTGGCCTGACGTCAGGCTGAGCGCCTCCGTCACTGCCGGAATGCGTGCAGCCCAGCTGGCAAACACCAACCCGTTCATGCCGAAGATCAGGAACGTCGCCACCGCCGCGGCATTGACGTTGGTGCTGCTTCTGGTGTTGGTGGTCATACAATCACAACTTCCACGGAGAGTTTATTGAGCCGGGCAAGATCTTCTGGGGATGGTTTCTGGTCGGTCACGATCACGTCCACGGCGTCCATGGCTGCGACCAAAGCTACTGCACTGGCATTCCATTTGCTGCCAGCGGAGGCCACAACCACGCGCGCTGCGGATTCCAGGCCGGCGCGTTTCACGGCCGCATCATCAAGGTCATGGGCCAGCAGTCCGTCCTTGAGGTTGAGTGCACACGGGGTCACGACGGCGGTGTCGAACCTGAGCGAGCGGACGTTGGCTTCTGTCATGGGTCCCCGGAAAGACTGCTCCCCCGCGATGAGGCTGCCGCCGGGAAGGATAAGCTGCGGCGCCCGGCCGGATTGCTGCCCTGTCAGGGCCTCGACGCCGTGGAGGGACATGGGCATCACCGTCAGTTCCCGCTTACCCAACCGGCGCGCGATCTCCGTGGCAGTGGATCCGCTGTCCAGCCACACATGCTCGCGGTCGTTAATGAGTCCGTCAACGGCCTCAGCAATGCGCGTCTTGGCTTGGTGGTCTTCCAATTCACGTTGGCCGTAGCCAGGGTTCTCGCCGCGTGCCAGCAAGCTGCGGGCGCCGCCGTGGATGCGTTTCAGCACTCCGTTGGCGGCAAGGATCTCCAAGTCGCGGCGAATCGTGGCACCCGATGCTCCCGTGGCGTCCACGAGTTCATCCACGGTGGCTTGTTCGCGGGTGCGCAGCAGCTCGCCAATGAGCCGGTGGCGGTCAGCAGTTCCCATTCCTCAACCGTAGCAATGATTGCGCATTTAATCATCATTGGTGATCATTTGCTCATCGGCGCTCTCTCACATCCCATGGGTTAAAGCGGAACGCTCCTGCAGCAAGTGCAAGAGCGTTCGCGGAAAACCGGCGGAAGGTGAGGGTTACCGGGCGCGCTCCACCCGCTTCTCATCCCAGACGGGTTCTTCGGATTCGTAGACCTTTCCATCGGACCCAAAGATCATGAACCGGTCAAAGGACTTGGCGAACCAGCGGTCGTGCGTGACCGCAAGGACGGTGCCTTCGAAAGAGTCGATGGCACGCTCCAAGGCCTCACCGGAGTGCAGGTCCAGGTTGTCGGTTGGCTCGTCCAACAACAGCAGGGTGGCGCCGGACAGTTGCAGCAGCAGGATCTGGAAGCGGGCCTGTTGGCCACCGGACAAGGATTCATACTTCTGTTCGGACTGACCAGCCAAGCCGTACGAATCCAAGGCGCCGGCTGCCGCCTCGCGGGCGAGTCCGGAGCGGTGCTCATCGCCGCGGTGCAGGATCTCCAGCAATGTGCGGCCCAGAAGATCCGGACGAACATGCGTCTGCGCGAAGAACCCGGGCCTGATGCGGGCGCCCAGCTTCACGGTCCCTTCGTGCGGCACTTCAGCAATCACGACGTCGGACACCGGCAGGTGCTCACGCTCCGGATCGGTACCACCGGTGGCAAGAAGGCGCAGGAAGTGGCTCTTGCCGGAACCGTTGGAGCCGAGCACGCCCACACGGTCACCGAACCAGATCTCCGTGGAGAACGGCTTCATGAGTCCGGTCAGTTCGAGCTTCTCAGCTACTACGGCACGCTTGGCCGTTCGCCCACCCTTGAGGCGCATCTTGACGTTCTGCTCAATCGGCAAGGCCTCGGGTGGCCCGGCTTCCAGGAACTTTGCGAGGCGGGTTTGCGCAGCTTGGTACCTGTTGGCCATGTCGGAGCGGAAAGCGGCCTTGTTCTTGTACATGTTGACGAGTTCTTTGAGCTTCACGTGCTCCTCGTCCCAGCGCTTGCGGAGTTCCTCGAACCGGGCGTTACGGTCCGCACGTGCCTCCACGTAGGATCCAAACCCGCCGCCATGGATCCAGGCCGAGGCGCCGTTGATACCCGGCTCGAGCGTCACGATGCGACCCGCCGCGTTGTTCAGCAGCTCACGGTCGTGGCTGATGAACAGCACGGTCTTCTTGGACTCGTTGAGCTTCCCCTCCAGCCAGCGCTTGCCGGGGACATCCAAGTAGTTGTCCGGTTCATCCAGGAGCAAGAGCTCGTCCGGACCGGCAAAGAGCGCTTCCAGCACCAAGCGCTTCTGCTCGCCGCCTGAAAGGGTCGAGGCACGGCGGAACTGCGCTTTGTCGAAGGAAATCCCCAACGCAGCCATGCACACTTCATCCCAGACGGTCTCGACGTCGTACCCGCCGGCATCTCCCCAGTCCACGATCGCCTGGGCGTACTTCATCTGGGTGGGCTCGTCGTCGTGCTCCATCATGGCCAGCTCTGCGTCCTCAACCGCCTTGGCTGCAGCCGCGAGGCCCGCCTGGGCAGTGGAAACGAGGAGGTCGCGGACGGTTGACTCGTCACGGACCTGGCCCACGAACTGCCGCATGATTCCCATGTTGCCCGACCGGCCCACTACACCTTCGTCCGGCGTGAGGTCACCGGCGATGATCTTGAACAGCGTGGTCTTGCCGGTTCCGTTTGGTCCGATCAGTGCAGTCTTGGTGCCGTCGGGGACCTTGAAGGTCACCCCATTGAGCAGCTGAGTGCCGTCGGAGAGGAAATAGTCGATGCCGGAAACGTCAATATGGGCCACGTTTCAATCCTCCCACGGCGCGGTATTAACGCTCGACGGCGACAGTCGGCAACGCTCGACGACGGCAGTTGGTGGCGGAACCACCCGCCTAAGGCTTCCTCCGCGCAAAGGCCGGCGCATGCTCGGGGCGCGGGCCGAAGGCGATCATTCGAGCGGGCAGCTTCCCGAACCCGGGGAAATTCCGCGCAACAAAGAGCAACGGCTTGGGAGGTTTCGGCTGCTTACCCGCCATGACCTGTGCGAACACCACACGATGCAACACCCGCTGGAAGGACTGGATCATGACGGTGGGAAGCCAACGCCGCTTCTGGACCGCGGCGAGGTGGCCGTCGTCGAGCCTTTCCCGCAGCAACGGCGAGGCGAGCACGCGCGCTGCTGCCACAGCGTCCTGCACTGCGAGGTTGATGCCCACGCCGCCAGCGGGCGACATCGCATGGGCGGCGTCCCCTATCAGCAACAACCCCGGCTTGTGCCACCGGGACAGCCTGTTGAGTTTCACGTCCAAGAGGTGGAGGTCGTCCATGGCGGCAATGGTGTCCACACGGTCCGCAAGGTCCGGTCGCAGCCTGGCTACCTTAGTGCGGAAAGCTTCCACCCCTTCAGCCCTTAACTGAGGATCCAAACCCTTGGCCGCCAAGTACGCTATCTGGTGATAATCCTTGCGGGTCAGGCTCAGCAGGACATCTGAAGTGCCAAAGCGCGGCGCAATGGAAGCTACCGGCTGGTCCTCGTTTGCGGTACGCGGGAGCCGGAACCACCAGGTATCAAACGGCACGGGAAATTCGTGCGGGACCAGTCCGGCCTTCGTCCGGAGAATCGAGCCGCGACCATCACAGGCCACCGTCAAAGGAGCCCGTAGTTCGCCGCTCCCCACAACAGAACCAGTCCGCGGATCACGGGTTCCGTACGTCAGTCCAACCACAGCCCCCGAAGCGTCAGTCAGCAGGTCCGTCGCCTCCGTATTCATCAGCAGCGTGAAGGTAGGTTCCTGCCGGGCCGCATCCACCAGGAAGTTCAGCAAGTCCCATTGCGGGACCATGGCCACGTAGTTGTAGGGCGCCTTGAGTCGTCCAAAGTCCGCGAGGACCACGGAGTCGCCGGATCCTGCGGGTAGCCGGAAATTCCCCAGTTTGCTCTGGGGAAGGGCACGAAATCCCTCACCCAGCCCCAGCTCGTCCAAGAGCCGGATCGTCGAGGCGTGAACGGTATCGCCCCTGAAATCACGCAGGAAATCGGCGTGTTTCTCCAGCACAGTCACCTTCACGCCGGCGCGGGCAAGCAGCAGTCCCAGGACGATTCCGGCCGGCCCTCCGCCCGCCACCATACACTGGGTGTCTGCTGCCATGGTCAGCCTCCGGTTCAGCCCGCCGCGGTCAGGAACGACTTCAACAATGGCCCGCTGGTGGTGGCACCCAGCCCGCCGTCTTCAACAAAGACTGAGACTGCCAGGTCTCCGTGAGTCGCCACGATCCAGGCGTGGGTCTTGGGTGGGTTGTCGTTGCCGAATTCCGCGGTGCCCGTCTTGGCTCCCACGGGCGCGCCGGGAACCTCGGCCAGGAACCCAGCGTGCCCGGACGTGACCACGGCGCGCATCATGTCGGCCAGTGACGCGGCCTCTTCCTTGGTGATCGGCTGGGTGGACGCCGGTGCAGCGCTTGCCGTAGTGGAAGCGGACGACGGCGCGGCGGAGCCGCTTTCGGTTGGGGCAGCAGTAGCGCCGGGGTCCTGCGCGGCGGCGGCGTTCAGCACGAGCTGCGGTGAAACCGGGGCCCCGTTGGCGACGGAAGCGGCCATAACGGCGGCCGAAAGTGGCGAGAAGAGGACCTTGCCCTGGCCGATCATGGAGGCGGCGTGCTCGGTTCCTTCGGCGGCCCCGGGGACCGAGCCAAGGAAAGCATCCGCGCCCAGCTTGGGGGCTTCAACGGCCACACCCAAAGCCTGGGCAGCCGATTCAAGTTGATCCTGACTGACGGTTTCACGGGCGTTGATGAACGCGGTGTTGCACGAGTGCGCAAACGCGTCCCTCAAGGCGACGGAGCCCAGTGATGTTTCGGGGTAGCCTTCGGCGTTCTTGAAGGTGCGGCCGTCCACATTCAGCGTTGAGGGGCACTCCACCTTGGAATCCGGGGTGGCACCATTGCGGAACATCGCCAGCGAATCAACCATCTTGAAAGTGGATCCGGGTGCGTACTGTCCCAGGAGCGCAGTGTTGTAGCCGTTGCTGCCCGGACCGGAGGCAGCGGCAAGAACGGCGCCTGTCGAGGGCCTGATGGCCACAATGGCGGAAGCCGGTTCGATTCCTGCCAACGTTGCTTCAGCCAACTGCTGAAGCTTCAGGTCCAGGGTGGTCTTGAGCGTAGTGCCCGGCGCAGGAAGGGACGAGAAGAACACCTTGGTGCCGAGGGTTTCGCCGTCGGTCTTTTCAGCCGGGGTGGCCACCACCTCCACGCCATCCTTGCCGCGCAACAGGGAGTCGTACTTTTGCTGCAGGCCGCCGGTCCCCGTGGTGTCTCCGGCGCGCAGGGCTCCATTGGATTTCTCTATCTGCTCAGCGCTGGCTTGGCCTACGCTGCCCAAGAGGGCGCGGGCAAAGGTGCGTGTGGGTGCAAGCGCCATGGAGTCCAGGATGCTGACGCCGCCGGCAATAGCCTTGATCTTGGCCTCAGTGATCTCAGCTGTATAGGCGCGGAGGACGAGGCCCTCAACGAAAGCCTGTGGGCCGGAGGCGGCAACCTGCTTGGCATACTCTTCGGCATCCAGGCCGAGCAGAGCTGCCATGGCACGGGCAGAGGCGTCCGCTTGTTCAGCGGGAACCTTGGTCTTGTCGATGCCAACCCGGAAGACCGGACGGTCCTCAACAATAGGAGCGTCCCCCGCGCCAAGGATCTGGCCGCGCTGGGCGGCAACGGTCTTGACCGACAACGTCTCGCCGTCGGAGAGTTGCGGCGCCAGCAGGGCCGGGCTCCACTGAACCGCCCATTTGTCGCCGGACTTCTTCAGCGTGGCATCGGAGCTGTACTCCCATTTTGCCGAGCCAATGTTCCAACTGTAGTTAAGGGGGAAAGTTGCGGTATCGCCGTCGAGTTTGACGTCTCCCGAAGCAACCGAGGGCTTCGCGCCCAAGCCCTCAAAGACGGCTTTGAGTTCATCATTGGCCGCGGCAGCGTCCTTGCCCTCTACGGCGAGCGATCCGACGTCGAGGGCTGCCAGGGAGGACGCGAGCTGCTTGGCAGCTCCCTCCGCACCGGCGCGGCCGTCATCGCAGGCCGTCAACGAACCAGCCATCACGAGCGCTACAAGACCAAGGACAAAACCCTGCTGCATTTTCAGTTTCCCCATTTGGCACATTATGCCCCGTTCCCCTGACAGTTTCTTGTTGTGCCCGGGAAGCGGACAGCCGCCGCCTGCCAGCCCCGGGAAAGAGCGGCAAGCGACGGCTGCCTGGAACATCCAACTACGGAGCGCAGGTGAACTTGGCATCACCCCAGACACCGTGCGCGCCATTGATGGAGCCGGACGGATCCACCACCAGTTCCACGTACGCCGCTCCTGTCAGGTCAACAGACACCGATTCCGGAGCGAACCCCGGGGTGTAGGTGCGCGACTGGTACTTGTTCACGCCGTCGGCATTGACCTTGAAGATGATGTTGCCGCCGAAGCCGCTCTCGAGACCCACCTGCGAGGTAAACGAGGTGCACTTGCCGCCAAGGTAATACGTGATCTTCGAGGCAGCGTGGACCCCAAGACCCTTGGTGAACACGGGCTGCTGTCCTGTTGCCGGGTCTGTGTAGTTGATGGCCAGCGGCTTGTCGGGGGACGATGCCGAGTCCTTGTTGGCCACGTTCTTGCCGATCACGCCGTAACCATTCAAGGCCTGGACCCACGGGGTTTCGGAGGCATAAACGGAGCCCACCGGAACGTCCGGCAAGGGCTGTGAGGTCACCTTCCAGTCGAAGAACTTCACCCGGGTGTCTGTCGGCAACGTGACGGATGCCAACTCCTTGGTGGGGTTCAACCGGACAGTGTTGGAGAACGCCTGATACTTATACTGCGTGTACTCCGGTGAGGGACCGTTGGCGTTGTTGCGGCCCTGTTCAGACACCGCCAGGACAGCCCCGTTGAGGACGGACGGCTGCAGCCAGTTGGGGAAGAAGATGGACTGTTTTTCCATGCTCCCATCGGCATATGTCAGGGTCAGGGTTGGGCTGGTGCCGTTGCCCACCGCGGCAGACCCAAGGACGGCCAAGTGCGTTCCCTTGCCCGTGACAGCGATCGTCTGGGCAGAGAGCGCCACGGAGTTGGGCACGTCCGGTCCAACGGCAGGCCAGGTGTAGTCCACCTGTGTCGGCTTTCCGGCATCCACCGTTACTGTGCTCCCCGGACGGACGCCGCCAGCAGGAACCGTAGCGGCAGCCAGTTGCTCGGCAGCGAAGGTGGCCCCTCCGCCGTCGAAGTTTCCGAGGGCCTTGCCCGCAACGGTGGTCACCGAAACGGTGTTGTATGCGGCAGCCAAGGAACCGTAAGCGACGTAGATTTGGTTGCCGCCCGTCACCGTTTGCGTGCTGGAGCCAGAAGCAGCGTACGACGCCGACACCCGCACGGTCTGTTGGCCCGCCTTGGCGCTGGAGCCGGGTTTGATGACGAACGTTGCCGTGGTTGTCGCGCCACCTTCGACCTTGGCCGCAGTGGCACCGGAGGAAGAGACCACGGTCCAGCCTTCCGGGAGCACCGGCGTCAGGACCACATTGGTCTTGGCCTTGGTTCCGGTGTTCACGAACGCCGCTGTGGCAGTGGTTTCCTGGTCCTGGAAGACCTGCTCGCCGGTGGTCACCCGGACTTCAGCAGCCGTGTCTTCCTGGCTCTTGCCGCCCAGCGGGCCTGCCTGCTGGAGTTGCACGGTGGCCGACTGGTTGGAGGCAAGTGAGCCCGTCTTCACCCAGATGGTGCCGTTGTTGGCTTCGTCGAAGTACCAGCCCGTGGTTGCTGCAGCATAGGCGGCCTGGGTGGAGTGTTGGGCAAGCTTGGTGCCGCCGATCTTCACATCCTTGGGTGCTGCGCCCGCGTGGACCTTCAGTTCGTATGGCCGGGCTGCGGCCTTGCCGGTGTACTCGCCCTTGCGTTCACCAATGGACACCTTGACGCTGCTGTTTCCAGTGCCTGGAGCGTCCACGGAGAAGAGCTGGCTGGACGACTTGCCGTCCTTGAACTCGCGGGTGACCTTGTCGTCTTCGTACAGGGTGAATGTGTCCTGGCCCTTGGCGTAGACATCCAAAGTGATCATGGAATCTTCAGGAACCAAGGAAGCGTTGCGGGCCACGATGCCTTGCGGGATCACCGCTCCTGCACGAACGAAGACCGGGAGCTTATCCAGCGGCGCGTTGTAGCCGTTGAGGATCTGGCCGCCCTGGTAGAGCTTGCCTGTCCAGTAATCCACCCACTGCTGGCCTTCGGGAAGGAAGATGCCGTTGCGGACATCGGTCTGCGTAAAGACCGGAGCAACCAGGAAATCCGAGCCGAGCATGAACTGGTTGTTGGCCTCGGCTCCATATGACCATGGCTGGTCAGGGAACTCGAGGGCCATGGAGCGCATCATCGAAACGCCGGTGGTGGAGGACTCCTGGGCCAGCGTGTAGATGAAGGGCATCAACTGCTGGCGGAGCTGCAGGTACTGGCGGTTGATGGCCGTGGCCTCGTCGCCATAGAGCCACGGACGCTTGTCCGTAGCGGCCCAGCCGGACATGGAGTAGAGCGCCGGGGCAAAAGCCTTCCACTGAAGGTCGCGGACGTAGGACTCCGCGGAACCACCAAAGATGCCGTCAACGTCGCCCGTGGTGAACGCCAAACCCGAGTTGCCGGCACCGGTGAGGGCGGAGACCTGCCAGCGGACGGCGTCGAGGTTTCCTGAATGGTCACCCGTCCACTGCATGCCGCAACGCTGGGAGCCGGCCCAGCCCTCAACCATCAGCGAGGTGCCGCGGGCGTTGGAGTATTGCTCGATTCCGCCGTGCGCAGCTTCGCACCCGGTGAGCGCTTGGCGGTAGCCTTGGCCCACCCAGGCCACGTCGAGCTTCCGCAGCCGGACGCCGGCTTCGCCCACTTCGTATTCCTGGTTGGTCAGGGAACGCTGGGTCCACAGGCCAACTTTGAGGTCTGTTTCTTCCTCGACGTTGCTGACGGTTTCCGGGAGTTGCTGGTACTCGCAGCCGTAGCCGTCGTTGACCAGCATCCAGCCGGCGGGCATGTCGTTCTCTACGAACTTCCGCGCGGTCTTGATGGCGTCCGGAGTGCGCTGCTTGGCGCCGTCGGGATCGCCGTAGCCGGAAGAAGAATAGCCCGGATTGGACCGGTTGTAGCAGTCAGCATCGCCGTATTCCAGAGCGTAGACCGGAGGCATCATCGGCTTGCCGGTCAGCGTGGTGTAGGCGCCCAGCGACTGCTTGTAGTCGCCCACGAAGTAATAGGCGTCAAAGCGCTTTTCCTCGTGGGTGGTGGTGGGCTGCCCCGCAAAGTTGTAAGAGCCGCGGGCAAAGGTGTCACGAAGGACGCCGTAGCCGTTGGAGGACATGTAGTACGGCACGGCATTGGGGTAGCCGTCGTCGTCCCAGTCGAAGTTCTTGGCGATGTTGATCAGGGCGCCGGTGTGCACGGAGCGGCCGTTCTGCATGCCGCCACCGATGAACTGCTCCCCATCCTGCTGGGCGAGGTGCTGCGTGGCGGAGTTGGCGCCGAAGGTGATGGGTGCGGATTCTTCAAGGACCAGTGAGCCGTCAGCCCGGACGACGCGGAGTTGGGTGGTGGCTTTGTTGATCCCGACGCTGATCTTTGCGGTCTTCAGGACCAGCCAATCACCGTCAGTGACAGCAGGCGTGACGCCCGGGAACTTGTCTTTGCCCACCACGATGTTGGCGGTCCTGGCCGGGTCGCCCTGGTCCGAGTTGGCGGGGTCCGTGAACGTTCCACTGGGGTCAGCTTCCAAGCGGAAGTTGCCGTCGTCCAGGAAGGTGACGCGGATGGCGCCCTTTTCGGTGGAAAGGTCTACGACGTTGCCGGCCTGGGTAAAACCCGTCACCGCGCCGAGAGGTACTCCGGCGGCGTCGACAGGTACTTCGGGGGTGACGGATTTGATGGCGGCGGGATCGCCGGGAGCGGCATTCGCAGCATCAGCGAAGGACAGTGCGGGAATGGCTCCCGCTAGGAGTAATGAGGCGAGGCCGAGCGAAGCGGCCTTCCTGGCTAGCGAACCTTTTGTGGTGCGTCCGGAACTGTTGGGGACAGCTCCGGACAGACCCAAGGAGGGTGCGGACATGTGGGGCCAACTTTCGACGAGTGATTTTTCGTGATCTAACTCATAGCGAAACGTGCACTAATCGTCACCGCAAAAAGCCCAAAGGTCAACCGTTTCACCAAAATTGATATACGCAACTAGGCCAGGGAAGGCCCGGCAGAGCGGCGGGACTCAGTGCCCGCGGATGATCCTGCGCTGCGTCGCAACGGCAATGGCAGCCGTGCGGTTATCCACCCCGAGCTTGGAGTAGATGTGCACCAGATGTGTCTTCACAGTGGCCTCTGAAATGAAGAGCTGCTTGGCCATGGCCCTGTTGCTCATCCCCGTGGCGAGCAGCTCCAGCAGTTGGACTTCGCGGGCGCTCAACGCCGGGGCAGGATTCCGGATGCGGCCCATAAGACGTGCAGCAACCTCAGGCGCCAGCGCAGTTTGACCGGCGGCCGCCGACAGCACCGCCTGTCGGATCTGTTCGGGCGGAGCATCCTTGAGCATGTAGCCGCTGGCACCCGCTTCCACCGCCGCAAGGATATCGGCATCGGTATCGTACGTGGTCAGAATCAGCACAGGCGGCGGGGGAGTTCCCGCCTCGCCCGCCTTGATTTTCCCTGTGGCTGTGACCCCGTCCATGCCACTGCCCATCTGCAGGTCCATAAGCAACAGGTCCACCGGCTCACCGAGTGCGTGGAACTTGCCCAACTCAGCCAGCGCCGCATCGCCGTCGGACGCTTCTGCAACGACCGTGACTCCCGGGAAGTCCGCCAGCATGGCGCGGAGTCCGGCCCTCACCACGGGGTGGTCATCCACCAACAAGACCCTGATTTCGCTCATGACACACCATCATCTGCCGGCAGCGGCATACGAATGGCCACCACCGTTCCTTCGCCGGGCGCCGATTCAATCTCCAGGCTGCCTTCCAGTGCGGCCAGCCGCTCACGCAAACTCCTGAGTCCGACGCCGGTGCCGTCACCACGCACCGTACCGGCCGCCGTCGATGCCTCAAATCCGACGCCGTCGTCGAAAACGTCCAAGGTCACCTCTTCGCCCAGGAAGGACAGCGTCACGACGGCGGCACGCGCGTGGGCGTGCGCCCACACGTTGGCGAGGGAAGCCTGGACGGCCCGGAGCAGGGTGGTCTGGTACGTGTTCGGCAGCTCAACGGGCGTCCCCACCAGCTGGAACCGGCAACGCAGGGCGGTCCCCCTGGCAGCGGCTTCCGTCTCCGTCTTCCCGCACAGCCTGCGCAGCGTGTCCACCAGGCCGGACTGCTCCAGATCGGGCGACCGCAGGCCCCGGACGAAACTCCGCGCCTCCGCAAGATTGGTCGACGCCGTGTCTTGGACAATCCTCAAGCGCTCCTTGGCCGCCTGCGGATCCCCGTCATCCAAGGCCTTCTCCGCGGACCTGCCCATCAGGATGATGCTGGAGAATCCCTGGGCCAGGGTGTCGTGTATTTCGCGGGCCAGCCGTTCACGCTCAGCCAGCATGCCGGCGTCGTGCTGGGTTTGCGCGAGTTCAGCGCGCGTCCGCCGGAGATCGTCTGCAACGGTTCGCTGGTTCTCGGCTTCAAGGAACAGCGCCCGGTAGGCCAGCCCGGTGACCACCGCAAAGACGGCTCCAAACACCGGGCCCAGGACCATGGCCAGCTGCAATCCGCCGCCTGCCGCTCCCCGGCTATGGAACCACAAAGCACCCACCAGCAGCGCCGTGCTCAGTGCAATTGCGGGGAGGGCAAGCCTCCGGGGGAGCAGGTGAAGCAGCAGGAAGAACAGTGGGAATGCCACCCAGGCGAAGTCCCCACTGACCAGCAGGAGCAGCAACCAGAGCAGCATGACCGCGGCCAACCACCACCGCGCATACGGCGTGGGGTTGAAGCGGGAGGCATCGCCGGCATGGCGCTTCTCAAGGATTGTGCCAGCGAGGTACACCAAGGCCAGCACGGCAGATAACCCCAGCCCCGCCGCCACGGCCACCGGTGATGGCGCTGTGGTCGTGCCAACTCCGGTCAGCAAGCGAATAACCGCCACCAGCAGCAGCACCGCGAAGCCGACGTGCAGGCACACCCGCAGCACGCGGAGGATGGTGGCGGCGCCGGTGGACTGCATGCCTCCCAGCGTATCCCCGGCAACTCGCCGCAGGCCTCGGCTTCGGCGTCCCGCCGCCTGAATCAACCATTTGGATGATCGCCATCCCAACCCCTTGTCGCCGGCTGATCCATCCGGCTCCCGATGTGCCCGGGAACCATCGTTGGAATCGTTGTAAGTACCGGGATCAAGCCCGTGTTCAAGCAAAGGATTCTGATGTTTCTCGCCATCCGCGACATCCGTTTTGCCAAGGGCCGCTTCGCGCTCATGGGCAGCGTGGTCGCCCTGATCACCTTGCTCCTCGTCATGCTGTCAGGGTTGACGGCCGGCCTTGGCAACCAGTCCACGTCGGCCATCGCGGCGCTGCCCGCGCAGCAGATCGTGTTTGGCGCTCCCGCCGGAGGTGAGCCGAAGGCGTCGTACACCGAGTCGGAGGTTTCCACGAACCAACTCGAGGCCTGGCGGGAACAGCCAGGCGTCACCTCGGCCCAAGCAGTGGGGATCAGCCAAACCCGGTTCCAGTCCTTGGACGACTCCGGTGCCCCGAGCGGCACTGCCAACGTTGCGGTCTTCGGCGGTGGCCCTGCCCCAGCCACGGTGAAGGACGGAACAGCGGTCATCGGCGAATCCCTGGCCAAGGATCTGTCCCTTTCTCCCGGCAGCCGTGTCAGCGTTGGCGGCACGGAACTGGCCGTGGCCGACGTTGTGGCGGACCAGTGGTACTCGCACACCGGCGTCATCTGGACAACCCTTGAGTCCTGGCGGACCGTCGCGCACGCGGCACCCGGTACCGCTACCGTTCTCGCCATAACGCACGACGCCGGGCCCTCCTTGGACCTCGACGGCGCCAACGCGGCGGCAGGCACGGTGAGCACGGATCCCGTGGGTTCTTTTCAGGCACTTTCCTCGTATAAGAGCGAGAACGGCTCACTCATGCTGATGCAGGCTTTTCTATACGGCATCTCCGCACTGGTGATCGTTGCCTTCCTGACGGTCTGGACCGTACAGCGGACCCGCGATATCGCCGTGCTCAAGGCTTTGGGCGCGTCCTCGGGGTACGTTCTGCGCGATGCCCTGGCCCAAGCCGCCATAGTGCTCCTGGCGGGCGCAGCCGTGGGCGGTGCCATTGGCCTGGCCGGGGGAGTCTTCGCCGCGCAAGCCGCTCCCTTCCTCATCACTCCGATGACAACCCTGGTCCCCGTCGTGGGAATCGTGGTGCTGGGGTTGGCCGGCGCGGTTCTCGCGGTCCGCAAAGTCACCTCCGTCGATCCGCTCCTCGCCCTCGGCGGCAATTGATACATTCCCTGAAAGGAATACACTGTGCCAACCGCATTGAACCTCGTCAACGTCTCCCTGGAGTACCCGGATGGCGGCTCCGTCCTGAAGGCTCTGGACGCCGTCAACCTCACCGTCAGCGGTGGTGAGTTCCTCTCCTTGGCGGGTCCCTCCGGATCCGGAAAATCGTCCTTGCTCGCCGTAGCGGCCACCCTGGTCAAACCCAGTGCCGGGCTGGTCGTCATCGATGGGCAGGACGTCTCCGCCCTCAAGGAGGCCGACCGCACGGCGCTTCGCCGGCACAAGGTGGGCATCATCTTCCAGCAACCAAACCTGCTTCCCTCGCTGACCGCCGTCGAACAATTGCTGATCCGCGAGCACCTGCGGGGCAATCCGCTGAAGGAAGCCCGCCGCACGGCCGAGGGGCTGCTGGACGTTGTGGGCCTGTCCATGGCGGCGCACAAAAGGCCCCATCAGTTGTCAGGGGGACAGCGTCAGCGGGTGAACATTGCCCGGGCGCTCATGGGCAACCCCACCGTCCTGCTGGTGGATGAACCAACTGCTGCACTGGATCACGAGCGCAGCGAGTCCATTGTCCGGCTGCTGCGACGGGTGACGGATGAGTTCTCCACGGCCACTGTCATGGTCACCCACGACACGGAGTTCCTACCCCTCACCGACGCCGTCGCCACCATGCGCGACGGGCGAATCAGCCCCGCGCTGGTCCCCGGCGCGAGCCCAACTAAGTAGCAGTTGATCAGTTGGGTGAACGGAGAAGGGCCTCGTCCTGGGCGTCGTCATAGGCGTCGCGGGCTTCGAGGATGGTGGGCACATGGGTCTCGGCCCAATGCCGCAACATCGTCAGCGGGGGCAGCAGGGACTCGCCTAAAGCCGTCAGTTCGTAGTCAACCCGAGGCGGTACCTGCGCGTAGACGGTCCGCGTAATGAGGCCGTCGCGCTCCAAGGCGCGCAGGGTTTGCGTCAAGACCTTTGGAGTCACGACGTTCACCATTTTGCGCAGTTCCGAAAAACGGACCGGCCCGTCGCCAAGCACTTGAATCACCAATGAGGCCCACTTATCGCCGATGCGCTGGAAAACCACCCGCGACGGACAGTTGGGATCCAGGACATTGCCGGCCAGGTCTTTAGTATCCATGAGGTAACCCAGTTCCTTTGAAGCTATCAGTATCCGGTGGATACCGTTGTGTTATTGCAAGGATACCAACTCCAAGGAGAGCTATGAAAATCGCAGTCTACGGCGCAACGGGCATGGTCGGCAGCCAGATCGTCAATGAGTCCATCACCCGCGGCCATGAGGTTACAGCCATATCCCGCAAGGGCGCAGAGGTTCCCGGCGCTGCCGCCCAGGCGGCGGATCTGGCTGACGGCCCGGCGTTCGCCTCCATCGCAAAAGAGCATGACGTCGTTGTGCTGGCTACGGGCCCCAGCCGTACGGGCGGCGACCATGGCGAATGGCTCGATGCCATGGCTACCGCCTACAGCAATGCCGAAGGAACGCGGCTCATGATCGTCGGCGGTGCCGGCTCCCTGGAAATCGATGGCGTCCGCCTGCTCGACTCCCCGGACTTCCCGGAGGCCTACAAAGCTGAGGCGACCACCGCAGCCAGGGCCCTCGAAGCCGTGAAGCAGGCCCCGGAGTCCCTGGACTGGACAGTCCTCGCTCCTGCCCCCGTCATCCAGCCGGGTGAGCGCACCGGCGAATACTCCGTGGCCAAGGATTCACCGGCCGGTGGCAGCATCTCCACGCAGGACTACGCCGTAGCCATGCTGGACGAAATCGAAAGCCCGGCACACCGCCGCGCACGCTTCACCGCCGCCAACTAGCCCAAACTAAAGCCCCAGGCCCAGCCCGGGTACCCGCGCACCAAAGATGTCTTTGAGGGCATGTTTCGCTGCGTGGTACCCGGGCATTCCTGTAACACCCGGACCAGGCGGCGTGGACGACGAACACAGATATACGCCCGGCATCGGCGTCCTCCATGGCACGTTGGACACCACGGGCCGCTGCACCAGTCCGCGCAGGTCCAGGAGTCCGGCGCTGAAGTCGCCCCCAACATAATTCTCGTTGTACGCGGCCAATTCTGCCGCCGTCGTGGTCTTTGAAGCGACCACCACGTCGCGGAAGCCGGGGGCGTACTGCTCAATCCGCGCCGTCACGGCCTCAGCCATGTCCACCGTGGAATGGGCAGGTACATGGCAGTATGACCACAGGACCTGGCGGCCCTCCGGTGCCCGGGTGGGGTCCACCACCGATGGTTGGGACACCAGGACGTACGGCTCGGCGGGATGCTTGCCCATGTCCACCAGGTTCTCGGATTCAGCCATGGCAAGCCGTGAACCACCCACGTGGACCGTTCCCGCCTTCGCCAGTCCGGGATCCAACCATGGAACCGGTCCCGACAGGATGAAATCCACTTTGCATGCTGCATTCCCGAACCGGAATGTTTCGAGTGCACGCCGGTAGCGGTCGGGGACTTCAGTTCCGCCGAGCCTCGCCAAGGTGGGGGGAGCGACGTCCAGCAGGATGGCCTTCGCAGGCCGGACCTGATCCAGTGAGTCGACGCGTTCACCCACGTGGATGGTCCCACCGTGGGCCGTCAGGTCGTCTGCCATGGCCGTCGCGATGGACATCGATCCGCCCACCGGAATGGCCCAGCCTTCCGCGTGGGCCAGCACGCTGAGGAGGAGGCCCGCACCGGTGGAACTGAGCGACGGCTGAGACCCGAGGGCGTGCGACATGACTCCCGTCAACAGCGCAGGAGCCGCTTCCTCCCGGAAACGGCGGCTCCACAGTGGCGTCCCCTGGTCGAGGGTGGCAAGCCCGAACAGGACGGCCGCCACGGGGTCCTTCGGCATACGCAACAGCTGGTTGGAGGTAAAGTCCACAACTCCGTTGACACGCTCCACCAAGGGCCCAAGAAGCCGTCCGTACGCCTCACCGTCTACGCCCAGTTCCAAGACCGTCCGTTCCAGCGACTGGTAGGCCAGCGCCGCGCCGCCTGTGTCCAGGGGAGTGCCGTGCTGGACTTCCGGAACCCGCAGGTCTATCCGCCGGGAAAGCTCGAAGGCGCGGAAGAACGGAGACGCCAGGGCCATGGGATGGACAGCGGAGCAGACATCGTAGAGGTAGCCCGGTTCCAGGAGTTCACTGGTACGCGAGCCACCGCCGATTGCCTCCGCGGCCTCGTAAAGGCGGACGTCCAGTCCGGCCCGCGCCATGACCACTGCTGCGGCCAGACCGTTGGGACCGGCTCCGACGACGGCGACATCACCCATTGCTGGTTACCTCCGCTCGCTGGACTGCTGGGGTTTCGATGGCAGGGTGGCCGAGCTCCAAGGCAACAAAGACCGCGAGGGACGGAAAAGGTCTATCCGGAGCCAATCCGGGGCCCCGTTGAAGGGCCCTCCATGAGGATCGTCTTCGCCATGGATGCGCAAAGGGTCCTGCACGGGATCCCAGATATCCATGACTACTCGTGCCATGAGGTAGGCGGTCACCGTCATGTGCAGGCCGACTGCCAGCACGTAGTAGGACATATCGATGTTGTGCTGGACGGAGCCGCCACTGGTCGCTTGGCCCAGGTACATCCAGATTGCAGCCCAATGCAGCCCCTCGGCTGCCTGCCAGATGAGGAAGTCGCGCCAACGCGGCCGGGCCAGAGCCAGGAGCGGGATGAGCCAGATGACAAATTGTGGTGAGTAGACCTTGTTGGTGAGGATGAACGCGGCAACTATGAGGAACACGAGCTGGGCGATCCGGGGCCGCCGCGGTGCACACAACGCCAAGGCCCCAATGAGTGCACACGCCAGGACGAACAGGTACAGCGCCAGCGAATTGATGGTGGCCGCATTCATTTGCGTCCACTGGACCCGGTCGGCCACCAGGTTGTAAGCAAACCACGGTGAGCTGTACCCGGCGGGGCGTTCCTGCGTGAATTCGAAGAAGTAGCGCCAGCCGGAGGGATTCATCGCGGCGATCGGCAGGTTCACTGCGAGCCACGAGGCCAAGGCGGCCCCGGCCGTGATGAAGAATGTCCGGAGTTTTCCGGAACGCAGTGCCAGGACCAGCACAGCGCCAAGGACCAGTACGGGGTACAGCTTGGTCGCCGTCCCCAACCCAATGCACACACCGGCCAGCATCAGCTTGTCCCGTGAGAAGAAGTACATTCCCAGGGCCAGCAGCCCCACGGCCCACATATCCCAGTTGATAAAGCCGGCAAGGATGATCCCGGGCGCGACGGCTACCATGGCGGCGTCCCACGGGCGACGCTTGTTGATTCGTGCCGTCAGCAGCACGGTGATCATCCAGACGGCCACGATCAATGTTGCGTTGATATCGAAATAGCCCAGGATGCGTTCGCTGCCCACCCCTTGGCCAGGGACCATCAACGCCGTGATACCGGCGATGATTCCCATGAGGACGGGGTACTCGAACAGGCTGCCCTGGGTGAAGAAGGGGAAGATGCCATCGCCGAGGCCGCGGTTTTTGAAGAGCTCGGGGAAGTCGGAGTAGCAGGTGGCGTAGAACTGCCCGGGCGTTTGCCAACCATTAACGCGGCAGTACTCCTTGGCGAGAACTGCCAGTATCGCGGCCACCACGGTCAGGACGATGAGGACCCGTTCAACGGTGTACGGCCCGGAGGAGAGCTGTCCCGGAGACGAGTGCTTCCCCAAGGGCCCGCCAATGAGCTCCGTGAAGTTCCGAAGCAGGGAGTCGCTGCGGCTGGGAACCACAAAGCGGGCACGTTTTTGCTGCCGGTGCGGCTTCGTCTCCTGCATGGATCGAGCTTACAGTCACGCTTTGGCTGCAGCATCACACGCAGCAAACATCATCCCGCACCAACGCCTTTAAAAGGGGGGAGCCCACGCGTAGCCGCGTGGGCTCCTTGAGGTTCAGCATGAAGGTGTGGCACCTGAACTCCTTAGTGGCGGTTGCAGGGCATCAACGGATGAGTCCCATCTGGTGCAGGACAACGTAGACGTCTTCACGGCGCTGGTCCAGCAGTTGGCCGTTGAACAGCGTGCGGTCCTTGGGAGCATTGGTGCTCTTGAAGAAGCGCATGTCTTCCGGGCGTTTTCGCATGGTTCACCTCCTTTCCGGGATGAAAATCGGAATTTGGGCACAGCAATTAGAGCCTATGAACTCAAAAGAATTCGTGGCGTAAAAGGGCACAAATAGCCGAGGCTAATAAGGGGATAAAAGCGGACCGAATCAGGAAAACCCGAATCGTCGTGCACAATTGCGCGTGCTTCCGGCAGTCGACCCAACAAGAAGCTGGTTCCGAACTTTGGGGAAACTGCGCACCCGCGGCATGCTGCGTGGGTCCGCGCCTACAACTGACTACTCAGAAGGGCAACCACAGAGAGTGGCCGACCATGAAACTCCGCCGGCGTCAGGGCCGGTCCGGATGGTTCAGGAGTGGGTCAGAGAGCAAAAATGGCGTCGATCATCAGCAGAGGCCGGGGCAGCAGTGACGGTCAACTTCCGTCCGCTAGTCAAAGTAATCATTTTTCCCAACCTCCTTTTCTGGCTGATAAACAGCCTGCTGTGGCATTGTCCCGGCTGACTGAACCGAGGAATGCGCGCCTGGTTCCCGGCGGGTCGCTCTGGGAACAAGATATAAGCTACCCCATCAACCGGGGATTTGACCAGCACAAATGGCTAATTCGCCAAAAGTTTTCTAAATTCGTGTTCTAGAGGCCCCAACGCACAATTGCCGGCGTCCGCTTATCCCACCCGAGAGTGCAGACTTTTGCAGTTCCGAGAATGAAGTGCCGGCCTTCGCGGGCATCCATTTCCAGCCATCGCGCGGTGAGGATCCTGGAGAAATGCCCGTGTGCCACCACCAGGACATTGTCCATTCCGGATTCCAGGACGCGTCCAATGATCTTGTCGGCCCGGGCGGCTACTTCATCCAGGGTTTCACCGTTGGGCACACCATCGGTCCAGATGAGGTAGTCCGGGTTGTCCTTGCGGATGAGGTCGGAGCTAATGCCTTCGTAGTCGCCGTAGTTCCATTCGACCGCCAAGGGCTCGTGCACGGCTTCCGGGTAGCCGGCCAGTTCCGCGGTGCGACGGGCACGGCGCAGCGGCGAGGTCAGCACGAGGTCGAAATCGATGCCCTCCAGGACCTTGCGGGCCTCTACCGCCTGCTGCTCACCCTCAACAGTGAGGGGAAGGTCAGTCAGGCCGGTGTACTGGCCGCTCTTGGACCACTCCGTCTCGCCGTGGCGAAGGATCCAAAGTTGCGGACGTGGGGAAGTCGCAGCGTTCATGAAGGCTCCTCAGTTTCGGTCAAAGGCTCGACGACGGCGGATTCGGGTTGCGCTTCCCACCAAGCCAAAAGCTTCTGCTCGGCTTCTTCGGGGGACAGTGGTCCGTGTTCCATGCGTTCTTCGAGAAGGAACTTGTAGGCCCTGCCCACCACGGGTCCGGGCTTGAGCCCCAAGAGTGCCATGATCTGTGCTCCGTCGAGGTCGGGGCGCACAGCCGCCAGCGACTCCTGCTCCAAGAGCGTCCTGATGCGCTGCTCAAGGTCATCGTAGGCGAAGGACAAGCGGTCGGCCTTGCGCTGGTTACGCGTGGTGACGTCGGACCGGGTGAGGCGGTGCAGGCGCTCCAACAGGGGACCGGCGTCGGTCACGTAGCGGCGGACCGCAGAATCACTCCAGCCCGCATCGCCGTAGCCGTAGAAGCGCATGTGGAGTTCCACCAGGCGGGACACTGCTTTGATCGACTCGTTGTCAAAACGTAGTGCCTTCATTCTCTTCGCCGTCAGCTTGGACCCCACAACATCGTGATGGCGGAAGCTGACCGCGCCGCCCGGTTCAAAACGACGCGTCGCCGGCTTGCCGACGTCGTGCATTAACGCCGCGAACCTCAGTACGAAGTCCGGGCCGGGCACTGGACCGTCAGGTCCCGTTTCCAGGGCAGCGGCCTGCTCCAGTACCTGCAGGGAGTGCTGGTACACGTCCTTATGGCGGTGGTGTTCGTCGGCTTCGAGCCTCAGGGCGGACACCTCCGGAAGCACGAACTCTGCGAGCCCTGTGTCCACCAGGAGGTCGATGCCCACACGCGGGTGCGCTCCGTTGATGAGCCTGACCAGCTCTTCACGGACGCGCTCGGCGGAGATGATCTTGATACGGTCTGCCATTTGCGACATCGCGAGCCGGACGTCGTCATGTACCGACACGCCCAGCTGGGACGCGAAACGTGCCGCACGCATCATGCGCAGGGGATCGTCGGAGAAGGATGCCTCGGGCGCACCGGGTGTGGTGAGCTCGGAGGCGTGGAGGTCGCGGACACCGCCGAACGGGTCCACGAGTTCCAGGCTGGGCAACCGCAGTGCCATGGCATTGATGGTGAAGTCGCGCCGCAGCAGGTCATCGGTCAGGGAGTTGCCGAACGCCACCACCGGCTTGCGTGAATCGGGGTCGTAAGCCTCCGCGCGGTAGGTGGTGATCTCGATCTGGAAGCCGCTCTTCTTCATTCCGATGGTGCCGAAGGCGCGTCCGATTTCCCAGAAGTTGTCCGCCCACTTCTTGATAACGGCGATTGTCTGGTCCGGCGTGGCGTCGGTGGTGAAGTCGAGGTCCGGGGATGTCCTCCCCAGGAAAAGGTCGCGCACGGGTCCACCCACCAGGGACAGCTCAAAGCCGGCATCGACAAAGCGCTGCCCGAGGTCGAGCACCACCGGATCGATGGTGAAGTTAACTGAAGAGCTGTCCAATACGTGCGCCATAGTTCCTTAAGCTTGGCAGATTTTTGCTCGGCATTGGGCCACTGTTCCATGCGAAATCAGGCATGTGTCCACGGAGCATCTCCTGCAGTCCATCTTGTGGCCATGTCCCGGTCATCACTCGAGGGCAAGAGTCGTTAGAGTGGACCTCATGGCCAACCCGATCCCGAGCGCTCCTGGCAGGAGGACAAACGCACCGTTGCCGTCGGCAATCGGCGCGCACGTCGCGCCTGCCCAGCAGCACCCGGTCCAGGCCTCGCTTCCCACTGTGGAGGAAGTGTCAGCGGGCGGCGTAGTAGTAGACACGTCCGACGGCGAACTCCGGGTTGCGATTATTGCCCGCCTTAATAGGGGTGGCCGGCTGGAGTGGTGCCTGCCGAAGGGCCACCCTGAAGGCCGCGAGAACAACGAGGAAGCTGCTGTCCGTGAGATTGCCGAAGAAACCGGCATCGAAGGCAGCATCCTGGCGCCCTTGGGCAGCATCGATTACTGGTTCACTGTGAGCGGCCACCGGGTCCATAAAACAGTGCACCATTTCCTGCTCCGGGCAACGGGTGGCGAACTGACCATCGAGAACGATCCCGATCAGGAAGCCGTGGACGCGGCGTGGGTTCCTATCCAGGAACTGGCACGCAAACTGTCCTTTCCGAACGAACGCCGCATCGCCGACCTGGCACGGGAAGTGCTGCCGGAACACCTCTGAGCCGGCTACGTGGGACGATAAAGGCGATGTCTGAAGCCAAAACCACCCAGTCCGTTCAGTCCGGAGAAGCCCGTTCCAGCGCCATCATGGCTGCGGGGACGCTGGTTTCCCGGTTCCTTGGCTTCGCCAAAACATGGATGCTGGGAGCAGCACTCGGCCTCGGTTCCACGGTCAATGACACCTTTATCAACGCTAACAACCTGCCCAACCTGATCTTCCTGTTGGTTGCCGGCGGCGTCTTCAATGCCGTCCTGGTTCCGCAGATCATCAAAGCCAGCAAGGCACCGGACCGCGGCGCGGACTACATCAGCCGCCTCCTGACCCTGGCGGTGCTGGTCCTTTTGGCCTTGACGGCGTTGGTCACCCTCGCGGCGCCGCTGGTCATTGACCTCACCACCCAGGGCTACTCCGAGCAGCAAAAGGCCCTCGCAGTCACGTTCGCGTTCTGGTGCCTGCCTCAGATCTTCTTCTACGGGCTCTACGCCCTCCTCACCCAGGTTCTGAATGCTCATGGAGCATTCGGGCCTGCCATGTGGGCCCCCATCCTTAATAACCTGGTGGCCATTGCCGGCTTGGGCATGTTCATCTGGATCCTCGGTTCCAACCTCACCAACCCGCACACCTTGGACAACTGGGGCCCCACTCAGACGTTCCTGATCGCAGGGTTCTCCACCTTTGGCGTGATCGCACAGACCGCCATTCTCCTCATCCCGGTCTTCCGTCTGCGCCTCGGCCTGCGACCCCGCTTCGGTTGGCGCGGTGTTGGACTGGGACAGGCAGCCAAGCTGAGCGTATGGACCCTGGCGACTGCCGCCGTCGGGCAATTGGCGTTCCTTTATGTCATGAGGATCGCCACCATTCCCGGTGCAGAGCGGCTCCGCCTGGACAACGCCGGGGATAAGGCCGCAGCTGCAGTCCTGCCCGGCAACGCGGTCCTGGAAGTCGCGAGCCAGCTGTACCTGCTGCCGCACTCGATCATCGCGTTGTCCTTGGCCACCGTCCTCTTTAATCGCATGACACGCGCGTCGCAGGATGGCAACAAAGCCGAACTTCGTGACGCCCTGTCACACGGCCTGCGCACCATGGCCGTGGCCACCGTCTTCGGCGCCTTGGCCTTGTTCGCTTTGGCTGGCCCGCTGGGCATGTTCTTCTCCGGAGGCAAGCCGCAGGACGGCGTCATGCTGGCCCAAACGCTGACCATCCTGGCCCTCAGCACCCCGTTCCTGAGTGCCAACTTCATGATGTCCCGCGTGTTCTACGCCAATGAGGACGCCCGTACACCCCTGTACGTCCAGCTGTGGCTGGCCGTGATCTACGTGGTGGGCGCGTTCTTCATCCAGTTCCTCCCGGTCGGCCAGATCATCTACGCGATCGCCATTCTTTACACACTGGGCAACATCCTGTCCGTGGTCATCAGCGTCATCTTCCTGCGCCGCCTGCTGGGCCACCTGGACGGCCCCCGGATCGCCAATTCCTACATCCGCATGGGCTACGCCGGCCTCGGTTCTGCGCTTGCGGGCGCCGGCGCACTCTGGCTTCTGGGCAGCTACCGTGCCGATGGTTTCGCGTGGAGCAGCCGCCCGGCCGCCCTGGTGACGGTGGCCGTCGTCGGGCCCGTCATGCTGCTCGCCTACCTGGTCCTGCTCCGCGTCTTCCATGTCACCGAACTCCGCGACCTCCTGCGGCCGCTCATGGGACGCTTCGGACGTGGCGCCCCCGCACCGGTTACCGGCGACGTTGTGAAACCCACGACGGCGGCACGCGCCACGGTCTCGGATGATACCGGTTTGATTCCACGCATCTCCGGCGAGTTCGACGCCGCGTCCTACCGTGCAGGTCCAGCTGTGGAACGCGTTGCTCCCCAGCCCGCCCCTGACGTTCCGGACGCGCCAAAAACCTATCTCCCGGAAGAGGACGCCCCCAGCACGGCCCGGGGCAGCAGGTTCCGCCCGCAGGTCCCGTTGCCAGGCCGACGCACCTACCAAGGCGATGCCGGGCGCAATCCATACTTCCCAACCCGCGGAAACCGCCGGAAGTGAGCCGGTGGCGCCAACGTGGGCGCAGGGCATCAATCGGCTAGGCTAGAAAATGAATACAGGTAGTTGCAAAAGCGGTTGAACCGGCTCGCCGGGCCGGCCGCGTGCAGGGCCCGCAACTCCCGGACAGCCTAGGAGGAACACGTGTCCCACCCGATCGACGTCGGATCAGTACTTGGCGGCCGCTACAAGGTCACAGCCAATGTGTTGACCTCGCATGACCAAGATCAGGTGCTCGACGGCGTGGACCAGGTCCTCAACCGTCCCGTGAGCATCCTTGTCGCCGGCCCCGGAAACGCTGAGCAGGTTGCCCAGAGCGCCCGCGAAGTCGCCACGGGGGAACGCCCCGGCCATGTCCAGATCCTGGACCTCGGCGTCAGCGACAACACCACCTACCTCATCACCAACCACAGCAGCGCTCCCGATTTGCTGGACCTGGTGGTCGCGACCAACCCGCCGTACGTCGAGCCGTTCTTCACTGAGACGCTCGGAAGCGAGATCTTCGGCCAGCCACGGACCTATGAGCCTGAGACCTACGACGGCTTGTACGAAGACGACGAACACGACGCCGAGTACATCCAGTACGACGAAAACGGCTACCCGATTCACCGTGAGGGCGATGCCGATCCTGCTGCCGCTCCCCAGGGCAGCAACGTGCCTCCGAGACCAGCTTCCAGTCCGTCATCATCCAAGAGCGGCATCGCAGGCAAACTGGCTGCTGCCGCCGCCGGCGCTGGTGCCGCCGGTTTGGCGGCGTGGAAGAACTCGGGATCCAAGAACCACGACGCCGGTGCTGCCGCCGACGGTGGTGCGGTCGCCGGCAATAGTGCCGCTGACTCCGGCTCCGGTGCCGCTGCTTCAAGCGCTTCTTCGTCGGTTGCTGCGGGGTCGGGTGCATCGGCTCAGCCGCCAACGCAGGCCGTGACATCACAGCCAACACCTCCTCAGGCTCCGCCGGCAGCCCCGGCCCAGCCACCAACACAGCCGCGAACACAGACCGTCAATGCCCAGCCGGCACCGACGCGCGAACCGGCCGAACCCAAGGTGTCGCTGTGGTCCGAAGAGGACTATGGCTTTGCCGGAGGTGGTGCTGCTGCTGGCGCCGCAGCTGGAGCTGCGGGTGGTGCCGCAGCCGCTGCACGAGGTACCTCAGACTCCGGTTACGACCGCGCCCCCACCACCTTCCCGGCGTCGGCCGCTGTGCAGGAAGACTATGACGACGAGGAAGTGTACGAGGACGACGCTCCGGAGAAGGAGCCGCGTTCCCTCCGTTGGCTCGTCGGCGGCTTGCTTGCTGCCGTGCTGATCGTGGGACTTGTCCTCGCCGTCACCAACCTGGGCAGCCTCCTTCCCAGCGGAGCCCCTGCAGCCACGCAAAGCACCTCCGCACCTCAGTCCAGCAGCACGCAATCCGAGGAACCAACTCCTTCGGAGACGGCGCCGCCGGCCACACCGCCCGCCATCGAGGGCATTTCCCGCCTCGGTGACTTCCCCTTCGCGGCCACGTACGACAAAGACCTCGCCAGGGCCTTCGACGGCAACGCGGCAAGCTACTGGTCAGACATGGAGTTTGCCACAGCCGACTGGGGCGGACTTGTCACCAACATGCCGCTGGTGATCGAGCTGAAGGAAAAGACTGAGGTTAAGTCCATTGTGCTGAACCAGTTGGGTGGATCCGGTGGCAGCATCAGCGTTTACACCAACGACCGCCCTGCCATGGACGGAGCCAAGCTGGTAGGCACCAACAGCTTCACGTCCCCGGAGCTGACCATGCCCTTGGCGGCGCCGACGCAGACCCAGTACGTCATTGTGGACATTAAGGCCTTGCCCAAGCTGGCGGCACCGAAGACCCGTTTCGGATTCGGCCTGCGTTTGGCAGAGGTCGCGGTCCAGTAGCCCCACCCAACCAAGTAGTAGTAGTAGAGGCCGTTGTGACTCGTCAGAACGGCCTCTACTTTCATCCGTAGTGGAGTCACCGCTTATTATCGGCATGCGCGCAGACGGTACCCTTAACAATGGTGGCTTTCAGGGTCCCCATCCCCAACGGAATATTTGGGGTGCAACCGGGGTTGAGTCAGGTGGCTGCCCCGAAAGCCGCAGCATCGACTAAGGAAGAGGTTCACGCCACGTGAGCATTGCAGAAAACAGCGCATCGCAGGTGCGTGACGTCATCATCGTAGGTTCAGGCCCCGCCGGCTACACAGCCGCTGTTTACACCGCCCGTGCCAACATGAAGCCTCTGCTCATTGCCGGTTCCGTCACCGCTGGTGGCGAACTCATGAACACCACAGACGTGGAAAACTACCCGGGCTTCCCCGGCGGCATCATGGGCCCGGACCTTATGGAGAACTTCGAGAAGCAGGCCGCGCGTTTCGGTACCGAAATCCAGTTCGAGGACGTCACCGAATTGGACCTCGACGGCGACATCAAGACCGTGACCATCGGTACGGGTGAGACCTTCCAGGCGAAGGCCATCATCCTGTCCACCGGTTCGGCCTACCGCGAGCTCGGCTTGGCGAACGAAAAGCGCCTCTCAGGTCACGGCGTTAGCTGGTGTGCAACCTGCGACGGTTTCTTCTTCAAGGATCAGGACATCGCTGTAATCGGTGGTGGCGACTCGGCCATGGAGGAAGCACTGTTCCTCACCAAATTCGCAAAGTCTGTCACGGTGGTCCACCGACGCGACACACTCAAGGCTTCGAAGATCATGGGCGATCGCGCTCAGGCCCACGAGAAGATCAATTTCGTGTGGAACACCGCGGTGGAGGACGTTCTGGGTGAAGACAAGGTCACTGGTCTGAAACTGAAGAACCTTGTGGATGGCACCGAATCCGAGCTCGCCGTCACCGGGGTCTTCGTCGCTATCGGCAACGATCCCCGCACGGACCTCATCAAGGGCAAAGTTGATCTGACCCCCGAGGGAACCATCGCCGTGGAAGGCCGCAGCTCCCGGACCAACATCAAGGGTGTCTTCGCCGCGGGCGACGTCATCGACCCCACCTACCGCCAGGCCATCACGGCTTCGGGCTCCGGTTGTGTAGCGGCCCTCGATGTTGAGCACTACCTCGCAGACTTGCACTCCTAAGCTGCAACCAAGCAACCATACGAAGGGAAAAGTTATGAGCAACGCAAAAGACGTAACTGACGCAAGCTTCAGCACTGATGTCCTGGCTTCTGAGAAGCCGGTCATCGTGGACTTCTGGGCAGAGTGGTGTGGCCCTTGCCGCAAGCTCGGTCCCATCCTTGACGAGATCTCCGTCGAGTACGGCGACAAAGTTGATGTTGTGAAGCTCAACGTCGACGACAACCCTGCCATCGCCGCCGAGTACGGCATCACGTCCATCCCGGCTGTGTACCTGTTCAGTGGGGGAGAAGTGAAGAGCACTGTCATCGGCGCCAAGCCGAAGCAGTTCTTCGAGAAGGAATTCGCGGACGTCCTGTCCTAGGGGCAATTCCTCACCCTGATTCAACAAAAGCCGGCGGTTGCTGCTCCTCACGGAGCGGGAGCCGCCGGCTTTTTTGGCTCTCATGGATTATTGAACCATTTACGTTCACTTTTTCTATAGCGGTTGCCGTAGCGGGGCTGTGATTCGCTTAATTGGCGCGTTTCACCTCTCCCTACCTGGGGTAGGCAAAAGCAGGGACCCCCTCTCACATCCCGCGCCCTTGAACCCCACCCTCACTCACATCCCGCGCCCCTCAACCCCACCCACATCCCACGCCCTTCAACCCCACCCCCACTCACATCCCGCGCCCCTCAACCCCACCCTCACTCACACCCCACGCCCTTGAGCCCCACCCTCACTCACATCCCACGCCCTTGAACCCCACCCTCACTCACATCCCACTCGGGCCGGTGTTCCGCGAGGTAACATGCTGATCCGAAGTGATTGCTCGGCACAGTGTGATCGGGACACCTTGGAGAACTTCAGTCCCTGAATGCACCATCCTGAAGTGGAAGCACGCTTGAACAGAGCCCTATGGACCTTAGACGTGCGATGCCAGGACCAGGGAATCGGGAACGAAACTAGTAGCAGCAGCTTCGTCCTATCAGGCAAATAGCTCAATGTCGCCTAGTCGTAGGCGTGTGGAATCATCCGTTTTCGGCATGATGCTACCCGCAGCACAGGTCACCATAACGCGCGTCGTTGTGCCCCCGCCCGGCCAGGGCAAGCCATCAGCGTGGAGAGCTCAAAAAGAGGATCGAAGCAGAGGGGATGCTGATTGCTCCATGGAGTCTCGTCCGCCTATTCCCAGATTCGGTTGAACTGACTACCAGGCCAATTCCTAGGCCCGAGCCTGGCTTCATAACCCCCAGCGAATGTCGGAACTTCCGTTTTGGACATACATTCACTGCAGCACGTTCTTCCCACGGATGCAGATTGTGATCCTTATCCGTCGTTTCACGTGAAACGACGACGGTTAGTCCTCCTTAGGCGCATAGTCCATTGACCTTGCGCAGGTTTCACGTGAAACATGCTTCTCTTGGTCGGTTATGGCCGCATGAATTGTGCGCCAGCCGGTCGGCTCTGGCACCGGCCGACCAGGCGTGACGGCTGAATAGTGGCGAAAGTCCGCCATTGAGATGCTCTCGACGAGTATAAACCGCACGATCCATCGGCTACTTTTTGTTAGTTTCGGCGATCCCCGGAGTCCTTGGTCATCGCACTTGAGCCTTTCTGACAGAGGAACGCGCCAGGGCAGCTCCTGGGTGGGCGCCTCGCTCTGACGGGCCTACGTCGCTGTTGAGGAGCATTGCGCGGCAAAGCAGGGAGGAAGAATGGGCCTCGCGAGGGACATCAGCCGTGCTAGCGCCCAATCGCGCACCATCACGTCCTCACGAGAACCACAAAGAGTGGGGTACCTTGCCCTAAACTGAAACGCCATTTGAGACTGTTCAGATCGGTGCCCCTGGGACCTGCCCCTGGATACACAGATGCAACGACTATTGGGGGTCCAGTGGCCACGAAAACATCGAGAACACTCTGAGTAAAGTGCATCCAGGCCGCCAACGGTCATGCAATCACCCTATAGATGCATCGTGACTTGGGCGATGAATGGGGCTACCGCGACTATCCGGCAAAGCTAGGGCGCCGGCCTGCATGATTGGGGAGCGTGCACGCTCAATGATCCACGCAGGGACTCTCCGCTCGCCCGCACAGTTCCACAAACAAGCTCTGGGCAATGCACGTTAAATACGCTGCCGCCAGGTGTCTATGAGGAACAAGCCCTTGGAGCTAGGAATGCGCGCACTGGGCCACGACGTGTTTCACGTGAAACACGTCAGCCCGGCCACGACCACACGCGAAGAAATGCTTTGCCATGATGTAGCGGCATGACCGGCAAATAGGCGTTCATCAGCATGCGCAGATGCGTTCTTGGTCTGCGACTATGAACTTCTCGCAGCAGCGGAAGAGGACGCCGCCTCAGTGCTGACCTCGGTTTCCCGGAGGAGCTTACTATTTCACCACCCTCAAACCCGCTATGGATCAAAGGCAGGTCGGGGCGAGCTGCACTTTCCAGGAATAGTGGACCTGCAATGCAACGCTGTCCAGGGTTGTCCGTCACCACCGACTGTGACGCGCCATTATGTACTGACCGACCTCATTAGGAAGGCGCGAAGCCTAGGCCGGTCTACGGTCGGGCCTAGGGGACCGCTAGGGGAATAGACACCGTGAATTGAAAGAAGTGAATGAAGAGACAGGCCGTCCAGAGATGGTCGTCTAATCGACGGCCGGAGACGTCCTGCGATTGCCGACGTGCAGGACGCCACAGACGTGGCAACGACTCGAAACATGTCCACCGTCGGGAAATGCACAAATGCAGCCGACAAAGGCAATCAGCCGTCGGCGCCGCAATGTTTCACGTGAAACGCCGCATAGTCCCGGCCTGAATAACAGTGATCCTCCATGGATCATAAGACGACGTCGTCTCCAGCAGGCTCTGACTCTTACAGGCCCAGGGCTCCTGGGAGCAGTTCTATACCCCGCTCCGCCACAAGGCGAGCAGCCCCGTACCGCTCGATCTTGTGTCTGTGACCGTTGTGCCCCAGCACGGCATAGAGGCGGACGGGTCCAGGGGATTAGGCCTTTCGGTTCAGCCCACGCCCGCGGCGTCCGCCTACACGTATAGGCACAGTCCTTTGGAGAATACGGGGCACTCAATCACATAAGCCAGCGCGTGGGTGCCCGCGGAGTGTCGTACTCAAGACATCGGATGAATCTCCGGGAGTCAACGGGCTCCGCAGCGTAGTAGGACAGCCAGCCGGACCGCCCCACTGAACCCAAAGCTTAGGTGCCATGGCAAACTACGACGACATTGGATCCCCGGCTCGTTGATGCTCTTCATGCGCATTCCGGTACGGCATTCATTGCTAAGCATCAGAGCATCAGGACACACGGGCTGAGGTCATGGAGCAGCTTCACCCGGTACAGTTGTCCACCGGTGGACGACCCACAGGGGGCAAGTTGTGCACAGCTTTATCCACAGGGTTATCCACCGCCCATGAGATTATTCACAAGGCATCATTTCGCCGACCCGTAGTGGGCGGGACCCCGCCAAGGAGGGTTGAGTCTTTTAGTCTCTGCCTACCAGGTAAAAGTGGGCACGCACCGCGAGCGTACATACGGGAAATCAATGAATCGAGGGGCCAAACACGGAGAATTACGTCTATGGTCGTCGTTCGATTAGTCCGCCATGGATAGGGCCCTTTTGAAGAAGGAGCACCAAAGAAGGAAGGAGGACTCCTCGGCACTTCAACACACTCTGGGCCTCAAGAGGGACTGCAGCTCGGCTCAGGTTATCCCCAGACTTATCCACAATGATATCCACCACGATATACACAGGTAACTAAAGGTTCCCGACTATGTGTAGACGCTCCAGTCGACGTCCTGTTTCACGTGAAACACGAGTCGTTGATGCTCGGTGGGGGAGCAAGCAACATAGGTCGCCAAGGGCTCACCTCTAGTTCTCAACGCTCTCAGCGGAGTCTTCCCTGAAGAGGACAAGGATGAAAAGAGACGAGTAGCGCGCCGACCCGGGCGACATCTGACCAATCCGGTTCACGGCGTCCCATCGATGCGTCCGGGGGCTAAGTGCATGTAGACGTCCGGGGGGAATACGACCATCCTCTGACATTACGGAAAGCCTCCCGCCCGAACGTTGCCTGACGGATCCGTACTTCAACTTGGAGAGTCAATGTTGTAATGGAGGGGCATAGGCATTAGTCGGGGGACTATTTCCGTCTGCTCGACGGCCACATTGGCGGCACCGGCACAGTGACAGCCCCCGTCTACGGAGCTAAGGATGGGACCAGCTTCGACAGGCATGCCAGATTCGTCGACACCTGCTGCTGTACGCCGTGGTAGCCCGTTGGTGCCTGTTGGCCCTGGACACACGGGCTCAAGGGCCACAGACGTGAAGTTCCTCGCGACGCTGAGGAGGAACCAGCTGCCCAAGTTCCTGACGGTTAGCCTAAGTTCCAACGCACATTGACGCCGAGGGAAACGTGCCTAACTAATAAAGCTGCCAAGGACTCACCGGCTCCGCACTAGGAGAGGGCCAGTCTGTTCGAAGACCTCAATGCCTCTCTCATCAGCCCGAGCGGATTTGGTAGAGCGCGTAAAGCTGATCACAACGCCTCAGCCCTGGCAATCCGTTACGCCTGCGATAGGACAGTGTTCGTGGCAGCACCTCCGGCAACCACTGCCGGCTCGAGCGCGAGCGGGAGAGGCCGCGATGTGCTGTCCCGGAGAGCGACGACGGGGAAACCCTAAGGACCTGGAGGAGCCTGCTGGTGGCCTATTAGCCAATGGCCGCGAACCGTCAGGCTTTGGTTAGGAGGGAAGCTAGCTACGCATCAGCTGTTCCGCATTGATGCATTCTTGGTTCCAAGATCGTCAATTATGGGGACGCAAACTGTTGCACCTCGTACTGCCAAATAGCCTTGCCCCGACCTTCGGGCTATATGGTCGACGGAAGAACCGCACCCCGGCGAGAATTTTAGCCATCTAGTCGATCCGCCCTTGAACCATCGGTTGTGAAAGAAGATCACATACCTTCATAGTCGATTCGGTGCCCTGTGTCAGCGAATCCTTACCTTTTGCGGTTTCATAGCCGAACCTTAGACCCAGCTGTTTCACGTGAAACAGCGCCAGAGATGCGCGTGCCCGGAACCGGCTCTATTCCTCCGCGTATGCCAAAGATACAAACACTGGTTCTAGACGCTGGATATCCGACATTGCATGAGACTTCCCCATCTCCAAGAAGCCGCAATGCCAATGCGGCGACCGCCGAACCAGTGCTTAGCCAAAGATCGATTGCACGCCACCGAAATACTAAGAGTGTGTTTCACGTGAAACAGAAGCTTCCGCCGAAAGTTCAGATACGCCCGGGCCCTCGGCTACTAGAGAAGAGCAGCCTGGGGATCCGCGCAGAACTGGGGTAAGTGTTCATTTGTGGTGAAAATCCACTGACGGGGGCTTGCTCCACACGGGTTCCCTTCGCACCATTGGCGCTCAAATCCACCGGCATTCGGGAAAGCGTTGCGAATCGTCGACGGCAATCGGACGAGGCGTGCGGCTATGCCATAAGCCGTCTCCCGCGCCCTCTGGCGCCACCTAAGCCACGGGGGAGACCTGCAGAGTGCCAACGCTTGACCCAGCTCCACGCGCATTTCGAACCCCTCAGCCCGGCAAGGTGCGCACCCAAAAAGTCCTTCTCGCATGTTTCACGTGAAACATGTTTCGTCCGTCTCTTCACGGTGAGTATAGGGGAATCTTGAGCGAACAACGTATCCCAGCCACAGACGGTGGGGCGAACGCTCCAGGAAGGCGTAAGGTCCGCAAATCCCGGTAGACACTGCCAAGTACAGCGGATACCCACTGGCCAAGAGAGTCCCTTTTCGTCCAAGTCGACACATAGGGCCCTAGGAGTCCGTAGCAAAAGCCATGAGGATGCCACGCGACTGGTTGGTTTGTGGCTCTGAATCAATCAGTGCCCTCCGCAAGGACTCCCGTAGAAAATACGGAGAAGCCTATCTGGACACGCTACGTAGACCGAAACCGGGAAGGTACGAAAAACTGCGGGTGATCAAAAACCAAAATGGGGCCTACTCGACGAGTAAGCCCCATTCAGTTGGTTCACTACAATTTAGCCTTCGGCGCCAGGGCCAAGCACATCCATGATGCGGTTGAGATCCTCAACGCTGGCGAACTCAATGCTGACTCGGCCTTTGCGTGCACCCAAAGTAATCTTCACATTGGTGTCCAGACGGTCCGAGAGTGACGACGCCAAGTAGTCCAAACGCTCGTGGCGCGCATTGGGTTTCGGGATACTGCTCTTGGCGGGAGCAGTAGGATCTTGATAGAGAGCCACTGCCTCTTCTGTTGCCCTCACAGACATCCCCTCGGCCACAATCTTCTGAGCCAGGCGTTCCATCGCAGCGGCGTCCGGCAGGGCCAAGAGTGCCCGCGCATGGCCGGCAGACAAAACACTGGCTGCTACACGCCGCTGGACCAGCGGCGGAAGCTTCAGCAAACGGAGTGTGTTGGACACCTGCGGCCGAGAGCGACCTATGCGGTCTGCAAGCTGTTCGTGAGTGGTCCCAAAGTCTTCCAAGAGCTGCTGATAGGCAGCAGCCTCTTCCAGAGGGTTCAGCTGGCTGCGGTGGAGGTTTTCCAGCAAAGCGTCGCGAAGGAGGTCGTCGTCAGTGGTATCGCGGACGATTGCAGGGATGGTTTCGAGCCCTGCGGCCTGTACCGCCCGCCAGCGACGCTCACCCATGACCAATTCATACGGTTCTCCACCCTTTTCGGTTGAAGTACGTACAACAATTGGCTGGAGGACGCCGATTTCGCGAACGGAGTGAACCAGCTCGGCCATGTCATCTTCATCGAAGACCGAACGCGGCTGTTTACGGTTCGGATGGATGTCACCGACCGGAATCTCGGCAAAGCGAGCACCAGGAACTTCAACCAGCTCCACGTCCGGTGTCGAGCGAGTAGCGGACTTGGTTGCGGCCTTTGCTGGCTCCGATTCATCCGTCGTGTGATCAGAGGACACTGACGCTCGCTTGGGGGCAGGCTTCGATGCAGATGTCTTGGAGGTGGCGGACTTGGTTGACGCCTTGGAAGCTGCCGCTTTGGGTGCTGGAGCCTTGGTGGCGGCCGGCCCCGCTGCCGACTCCTTTGACGGCTCCACAGCAGCGGAGTCCTGCATCGGAGCTTCTACTGCCGGCTCTTCGGACTTCCGGGCTTCCGGGAAGAACAGATCCACAGGACGGGATGGCGCCACGCCGTTTCCCTGGGCCGCGGCCGAGCTAGGAATGAGAGCCCCAAGACCCCTACCGAGGCCCCTTCGCTTTTCGCTCATTGATTCATCCCTCCGATGAAATGGCCGAGCACGGAACTGCTCAGGCTGTTGCAGTGTTTCAAGAATTCTAGCGTTCAGCGATTTCGGCGGCGGCTTCCATGTAGGAGAGCGCGCCGCTCGACGAAGGATCGTAGGTCATGACCGTCTGCTGGTAGCTGGGTGCTTCGGAGATACGCACAGAACGCGGAACCACTGCTCCCAGAACTTGTTCGGGGAAGTGTTGGCGTACCTCGGATGCGACCTGAGCGGCGAGGTTCGTTCGGCCGTCGTACATGGTCAGCAGGATCGTGGACACCTCCAGGTCGGCATTGAGGTGCTTCTGGATCATTTCGATGTTCTTGAGAAGCTGGCTCAATCCTTCCAAGGCGTAGTACTCGCACTGGATGGGAATAAGGACTTCACTTGCGGCACAGAAGGCGTTGACCGTCAGCAGCCCGAGGCTGGGCGGGCAGTCAATAAAGATGAAGTCCAAGCGGCTCTCGCCGTTCTTCTCCCGCTCCTTGGCGTAGACGTCGATGGCTCGCCGGAGCCTCTGTTCCCGGGCAACCAATGAAACCAGCTCGATTTCAGCACCGGCAAGATGGATGGTGGCGGGTGCGCAGATCAGGTTGGGAATATCTGGGCAAGGGGCCACAACGTCCTTCAGGGGAAGGTCGTTGATCAGGACGTCGTAGATACTGTCAACGTCGGCGTGGTGCTCAATGCCCAGAGCAGTTGAAGCGTTGCCCTGTGGATCAATATCAATCACCAGGACGTTGAGGCCGGCGGAGGCCAGGGCGGCAGCGATGTTCACGGTGGTGGTCGTCTTACCGACCCCACCTTTTTGATTGGAAACCGTAAAGATGCGGGTTTTGTCCGGCTTTGGCAGCTCCCTGCCCACCAGCCGTTCACGCCGACGGGTCTCGTGTGCCAGCTGACGGGCGATGGGACTCGAGTCATCAATGGAATCCATCACGTTATGCACTCCATCAGATACGGTTTCACGTGAAACAGCGGCATTATCAACCGAATTAGTGCGCACGATTGCAGACTGAAGAGACGCAGAAGGTGTAGCCATTGCCCGAGCTGACCCCAACGACATAAACGGGGGGATTCGCTGCGTGGAGGTTTCACTACTGCCCACTGGTCACACTCTCACTCTCATTCGGCGCTTGCTGCCGTTCTCTAGCCTAACTGCTCAGCCGCCGACACGCGGGAAACCGAGCGGGTCTCAGGCCGTCTTTCCGGGCTTGTTGACGATAATCCTCACCACAGTGGTGGGTTCCTCCAAAAGCTCCTGTCCACAAACCACAACCGACGTTTCCACGCCGCCAAGTTTGCGGATGACTTTCTTGGCTTTCTCAATTTCCTCGGCAGCACTGCGACCCTTGATGGCCACGACTTCGCCGCGTCCGTTCAGGAGCGGAATCGTCAGGCCCGCCAAGTTGCTGAGTGCAGAAACAGCACGCGCCGTCACGACATCGGCATCCACCATTCCAACGGCCAGCTCTGCACGCGTCCTCATGATGGTGACGTTGTCCAGGCCCAGGTCATCTACGACTTCCTGAAGCCAGATGACACGACGCTCCAGCGGCTCAATCAACGTCAGTTCAAGGTCCGGGCGGGCAATCGCCAGGCAAAGACCCGGCAGACCTGCCCCGGATCCGACATCAGCGACATGGCTGTCCATGGCAATGGCAGATTCAATAACTGCGCAGTTCAATACGTGGCGACTCCACAAACGCGGAATCTCGCGTGGGCCAATCAGCCCACGCTCAGTTCCGGATGTGGCGAGGTGTTCCACGTAGCGCTTGGCAAGATCCAAGCGCTCCCCAAAGATTTTCTCTGCCGCTTCAAGTTCAGCTGCGGTAATTTCAACCATGAGCTGCTAGTCAGCCGAAACAACGATGTGGCGGCCGGCGCCTTCGCCTTCAGACTCGGAAACGAATCCGAGGTCAGCGACGGCGTCGTGGACAATCTTCCGCTCGTAAGCGCTCATCGGCTCAAGGGCCACCGTACCGCCGTCGGCCTTGACCTTCGCCACGGCGTCTTCAGCGATCTGCTGAAGCACGCCGGCGCGCTCCTTGCGGTAGCCGTTGATGTCCAACACAAGGCGTGAACGGCTCTCGGTAGCGGAAAGGACCGAGAGGCGGGCAAGCTCCTGCAGCGCTTCCAGAACTTCGCCGTCACGTCCTACGAGGCTATCCAACGCTGCCGACTCTTCATCGGCACCAATGGAGATGTACGTGCGCCCATTGCGGACCTCGATGTCGATATCGCCGTCGATATCGGCAATATCCAGAAGTTCCTCGAGGTAGTCGGCGGCAATGTCGCCTTCTTCTTCAAGACGGCTGGCCGTCTTGGACTGCGTCTCTTCCTGGGTCTCGTCCTGATCTTCAGTCACAGCGGCGATAACTTCTTCAGTGCTCTCGGCAGACATTACTTCTTCTTCCTGTTCTTACGTTGTGGCTGGACGCGCTGTGCCCGGATCTCGGCTGCTGCCGCGGCAGCTGCTTCGGCTTCAGCGGCGGCGTCCGCAGTCTTCTTGCCACCCAGCAGCGGCGGCAGGCCCTTCGCGGCGCGGCGCTCCTCCAGTGCCTTGGCGGCAGGGGAGCCCGGGGTGGGCATACGGCGGATGACGAAGAACTGCTGGCCCATGGTCCACAGGTTGGTGGTGGTCCAGTAGATGAGGACACCGATGGGGAAGTTAATGCCACCGATACCGAACACGAGCGGCAGGATATAAAGCATCATCTTCTGCTGGCGCATGAACGGGCTGGCCATGGCCTCTTCGGACATGTTCTTGGCCATGATTTGCTTCTGGGTGATGAACTGCGAGGCCGTCATGGCAATGATCATCACGATGGAGAGAATCCAGACTGCGACCTCGTTGCCGCCGGCACCACCGTGAAGCAGCGAAGCAGACAGCGGCGCACCAAAGATGCTGGATTCATCGAACTGTACAACCTGCTCGGCGCTCATGGCCCCGATGCCCTTGCCGCTGTTACGGGCTGCGGTGATACCCGACAACACCTGGAACAGTGCGAAGAAGAACGGCATCTGAATCAGCATCGGCAAACAGGCCGAGAACGGGTTGGTGCCGTGCTTCTTGTACAGGGCCATCTGTTCCTGGGCCATTGCCTGGCGGGACAGCTGATCGGTCTTGCCCTTGTACTTGGTCTGAAGTTTCTTCAGGTCCGGCTGCAGCAGCTGCATGCCTCGCTGCGCCTTGATCTGCTTGACGAAGACCGGAATCAGGGCGGCACGGATCACCAACACGAGGCCGATGATGGACAGAGTCCACGTCCAGCCGTTCGCGGCGGGCAGGCCAATGAAGCTCAGTCCCTCGTGGAAGCCAACCATGATGATTGACACCAGCCACTTGAACGGAAACATGATTGTTTCAAAGAAGTCCATACGATATCCCTATTCGTTAGGCCGCCGAGCGGCCTTCTTCATCAGCCTGAGCAGCCAGGAACTGGTCCGGATTGTTCAGTACAACAATTGTGGGCGTCCGGCCTTCAGGCCAATGACGGTGGCCGGCGGGGACATGGTCCACTCCACCGGCGTTCCAAGGGTGACATTTGGCGAGCCTTTTGGCTGCGAGCCAGCTGCCCTTCACGGCGCCATGCACCGTTACTGCTTCCAACGCGTACGCGGAGCAAGAGGGAAAGAAACGGCAAACCTGGCCGTACAGGGGCGAGATGACCTTGCGGTACGTCTTCAACAAGAGAATGAGGATGTTGCGGGGCAGCTCCCAGAGGAACGTGCCCATCGCCGCCGGCAGATTCCTTGAGGGAACCTTGCCGGAGGGGTCGCTTGAGGAAGGAACGACGGCGGTGCTTATGTCATGCACGCGGTGTCCCTTCCGTTGTGGTGCCGTTGTGTTCAGTCGAAGCGTCGCGTGGAGCTGAGCCACTCAATCGCTTCGTCGTCACTGCCAGTGCGGCGTTGTAGTCCGAGAGCAGTTGCTCCCAGCTGGCAGATGCAGCTGCGGGCAATGCCCGGACCACCACCGCCAGACCCGTTCCATGCGTGTGCAAGGAAAGAGCGCCTGCTTCTCTCAGTCTCCTCTTAACGAGGTTCCTGGTCACGGCGTTCCCGACGGCTTTGGAGACAATGAAGCCGATTCGACTCGGCTCCCCGGCCCCGATAGAGGCCGTATATAACACTAAGTTCCGGCGTCCATTGCGGACGCCGGAACGTACAGTTGTTGAAAAGTCGGTAGACGTCCGCAGACGGTTAGGGGTGGCTAGCACCGTCGAACCCGCAAAAAGACCCTGACCGACAAGTCAGTTATTTACGCCGACAGTTCGACGCGGCCCTTGCCGCGACGGGCAGCCAGGATGGCGCGGCCGGCACGGGTGCGCATACGAAGGCGGAAGCCGTGCTTCTTGGCCCGACGGCGGTTATTCGGCTGAAAAGTCCGCTTGCTCACGTTAGTTACTCCAGTGGATCAAAGGTGCGCCCACCCGATCAAAAAAGGGGAAGAACTGGCCGACGCTAAGTTTTGTATGTGCCTGCCGCCGTTGCCTTCCACACGGTGAACGTGTGGAGTTACAACTGATCTCAAAAGCGGACACAAAGGACTTCACAACGTTAGGGCAAAAAGGCACCCACAGTCAAACCGGGAGCCTGCCGCGGAGCTATCCACAGCTGTGCCCAACTCCCGTTCCCAGCCTGTGGATGAAGTGGCTCACAGGCTGCATTCCGGAACAACAACGGTGTAATTATCCACAGGCAACTTCCCAGCTATCTTCTAGCGTTTCCATCCCCTAGAGTGGCTCAGTAGCCCAATGTCCACCCGCTGTGTATAACTCTGTGGATTATCGCCCAGAACAGCGCCGCCGGAGACACTTCGGCTGCCAGCAACGCCGGCAAGCAAGTATTTAGGAACTGATTGATGACAGTAGACGAAGCCAACCACGCCAACACTGTCGGAAGTTCCTGGCGCAGGGTGCTGAGCCTCATGGAACAGGACGACCGGGTTTCACCCCGTCAGCGCGGTTTCGTCATCCTCGCCCAGGCACAGGGCCTCATTGGTTCCACACTCCTGGTTGCCGTTCCCAACGAGCTCACGCGCGAAGTCCTGCAGACCCAGGTCAAGGATGCCCTGGACGATGCCCTTCGCAGCGTCTTCTCGGACGATATCCGCTGCGCCATCGACGTCGACACCGATCTGGTGCCGGTCCACGCTGAGCCGGAACCCGTCGTCGAGCTTTCCGCCGTATCCGACTTCGCTGAGCCGAAGCCCCAGCCCACTCCGCCCAGTACCTCGCATGAGTTCGGCCGCCTGAACCCGAAGTACATCTTCGATACCTTCGTGATCGGTTCCTCGAACCGATTTGCGCACGCGGCCGCCGTCGCCGTAGCCGAAGCGCCGGCCAAGGCGTACAACCCGCTGTTCATCTACGGCGACTCGGGCTTGGGCAAGACCCACCTGCTGCACGCCATCGGTCATTATGCCCGCCGGCTCTACAGCGGCATCCGGGTCCGCTACGTGAACTCCGAGGAATTCACCAACGACTTCATCAACTCCATCCGGGACGACGAGGGCACCAGCTTCAAGACCACGTACCGGAACGTGGATGTGCTGTTGATCGATGACATCCAGTTCCTGGCCGGCAAGGACCGGACGCAGGAGGAGTTCTTCCATACGTTCAACGCCCTGCACAATGCCAACAAGCAGGTTGTCATCACCTCGGACCAGCCGCCCAAGATGCTGGCCGGTTTCGAGGACCGCATGACGTCCCGCTTCGAGTGGGGCCTGCTGACCGACATCCAGCCGCCGGAACTCGAAACCCGCATCGCCATCCTCCGCAAGAAGGGCTTGAGCGAAGGCTTGTCGGCACCGGACGATGCCCTGGAGTACATCGCTTCCAAGATCTCCAGCAACATCCGGGAACTCGAGGGTGCCTTGATCCGCGTCACGGCGTTCGCCAGCCTCAACCGCCAACCGGTGGATGTAGCCCTGGCTGAGATGGTGCTGAAGGACCTGATCACTGACGACGGCGCCCAGGAGATCACGGCGAAGCAGATCCTGGACCAGACGGCTGACTACTTCAAGCTCAGCATGGAAGAGCTCTGCAGCAAGTCCCGCACCCGTACGTTGGTGACCGCCCGCCAGATCGCCATGTACCTGTGCCGTGAACTGACGGACATGTCGCTGCCGAAGATCGGGCAGGAGCTCGGCGGCCGCGATCACACCACCGTCATCCACGCTGATCGCAAGATCCGCGAACTGATGGCGGAGCGTCGTGTGATTTACAACCAGGTCACTGAGCTCACCAACCGCATCAAGCAGCAGCAACGCGACTCCTGAAATCCACACCGCGGCCGCAACTACATACCTTATTAACAGGTGCATGTGGATAAGCCTGTGGATACTTAAGGGGACAAGCTCGGTTAATGGGCTTAAAACCCTTAAGCCGTCTGTGGATCGTTAAAACGCGGCCTGGGAGTTGTCCCCATCCACACCCTGTTTAAAACCCAGTTAACGCACAATGAGTGAACAGGGCTTAACCGCTGAACGACGCGGCAGGATCGGGTTATCCACAGTTTCCACAGCAGTTATTAACACTACGAATCCCAAAAAATTGAAATCCCTCAAATAACAATCTCGTTCTGCCGCCCTCCTGCCCCACCGGGGGCAGACCACAGACTGACCCAAAGGCCGCCTGCGGCTGTCCACATACGGAGGGTCCGGCCCGACGGGGATGGGTTAATCGCGGATCTTCCGGCTAAGCTGTCAGCAGCGCTCCCATCCTTGGGTCTGTTTGTAGTTCGCTGAGTGCGGACCATGCAGGTTCCGGTGCCGGATTGCAAAGAATTAGCGGCTTCCACGCAGGAATCCGCAGCTACTACTTGGCAGCAGCAATGAAAGGCGGCACCCCTCCGTGAAGTTCAGAGTCGACCGCGACGTCCTGGCAGAAGCCGTTACGTGGACCGCGCGATCGTTGTCTCCGCGGCCGCCAGTACCCGTGCTCTCCGGCCTCCTCCTCAAAGCTGAGGCAGGAACGGTCAGTCTCTCGAGCTTTGACTACGAGACTTCGGCGCGCCTGGAAATTCCGGCAGATATTGCTGTCGAGGGCACCATTTTGGTCTCGGGTCGCTTGCTGGCAGATATCTGCCGCAGCCTTCCGTCAGCTCCCGTGGAAGTGGAAACTGATGGCAGCAAAGTGACCCTCACTTGCCGCCGAAGCAGCTTCCACTTGGCAACCATGCCCGAGGCTGAGTATCCGGCACTCCCGGCACTGCCCACCATCAGCGGCACATTGCCCGGTGATGCTTTCGCCCAGGCTGTTTCCCAGGTAATTATTGCGGCCAGCAAGGACGACACCCTCCCAATCCTGACCGGTGTGCGCATGGAGATCGAGGACGACCTCATCACGCTCCTTGCCACCGACCGTTACCGCCTCGCCATGCGCGAAGTCCCTTGGAAGCCTGTTACTCCCGGGATTTCCACCAGCGCTTTGGTCAAGTCCAAGACCTTGAACGAAGTAGCCAAGACCCTTGGTGGCAGTGGCGACATCAACCTCGCCCTTGCAGACGACGACAGCCGGCTCATCGGCTTCGAGAGTGGCGGACGCACCACCACATCACTCCTGGTGGATGGCGACTACCCCAAGATCCGTTCACTGTTCCCGGATTCCACGCCCATCCACGCCACGGTTCAGACCCAGGAACTGGTTGAGGCCGTTCGCCGTGTTTCGCTCGTGGCCGAGCGAAACACTCCGGTCCGCCTCGCCTTCACACAAGGACTGCTCAACCTCGACGCCGGTACCGGCGAGGACGCACAGGCTTCCGAAGAGCTCGAGGCACAACTTTCCGGCGAAGACATCACGGTGGCCTTCAACCCGCACTACCTCGTTGAGGGTCTGAGCGTTATCGAGACCAAATATGTTCGTTTCTCCTTCACCACCGCCCCCAAGCCGGCCATGATCACGGCGCAGGCTGAGGCGGATGGCGACGACCAGGACGACTACCGCTACCTCGTGATGCCGGTCCGCCTTCCCAACTAACCGGAACGTACCCGCCACCCTCGCAGAAAAGAGTTCACACTGTGCACATCGGTCTGATCGGCCTCGGAAAAATGGGTTTCAACATGCGCCAGCGCATGCGGAACGGCGGCATCGAGGTCACTGGTTTCGACCGCAATCCGGACGTCACTGATGTTGCTTCCGTAGATGAACTCACCGCGGCACTTCCCAGCCCGCGACTGGTGTGGGTCATGGTGCCGTCAGGCGCGATCACCGATGCAGTGGTGACCGAACTGGGTGAGAAGCTCAGCCCAGGAGACTTGGTGATCGACGGCGGGAACTCACGTTTCACCGAAGACCAGAAGCACGCTGCGGCGCTTGCCGAAAAGGGCATTCGTTTTGCCGATTGTGGTGTTTCCGGAGGTGTCTGGGGCCTCGAGAACGGTTACGGCCTGATGGCAGGCGGCGCCGATGAGGACATCGAACTCGCCATGCCGGTATTCGACGCCCTGCGCCCGGAAGGCGAACGCGCTGACAGCTTTGTCCACGTTGGCGGTGTTGGCGCCGGCCATTACGCGAAAATGGTCCACAACGGCATCGAGTATGGTCTGATGCAGGCCTATGCCGAAGGCTACGAACTGCTGGCAGCCAAGGACATCGTGAAGGACCTTCCGGGTACTTTCCGGGCTTGGCAAAAGGGGACGGTGGTCCGCTCCTGGCTCCTGGACCTCATGGTCAAGGCGTTGGACGAAGATCCAGGCCTGGCTTCGATTGACGATTACGTCGAGGATTCCGGCGAGGGCCGCTGGACCGTGGAGGAAGCGATCGCAAATGCAGTGCCGGCACCAGCCATCACTGCTGCGCTTTTCGCCAGGTTTGCTTCCCGCGAGGACAATTCACCAGCCATGAAGATGGTTTCTGCCCTGCGTCACCAGTTCGGCGGACACGCCACCCGTCCGGCCAACTAGGCCGCAGGAGTCCTGCAAACGGCGTGTACCTCGAACATCTTTCGCTGACGGATTTCCGCAGCTACGCACAGGTTGACCTGAAACTCGGCCCGGGTGTGACTGTCTTGGTAGGGTCCAATGGAATCGGCAAGACCAACCTCATGGAAGCCATTGGATATTTGGCGACGTTGAGCTCCCACCGCGTCAGCACGGATGCGCCTTTGCTGCGTTTTGGTGCGGACCGCGCCATGATCCGGGCCAAGCTGGTCCGTGGGGAACAAGCCACGGTCATCGAACTGGAAATCAACGCCGGGCGGGCCAACCGGGGCCGTATCAACCGCGGAAACCCGGTGCGGGCCAGGGACATCCTGGGGATCTGCCATACGGTGTTGTTTGCGCCGGAGGACTTGGCACTGGTCAAGGGCGATCCCTCGAATCGCCGCCGTTTCCTGGATGAGCTGTTGGTCAGCCTCGTGCCGCGGCATGCTGCCACGCGGAGCGACTATGACCGCGTCCTGAAGCAGCGCAACGCCCTCCTGAAATCAGCCCGTGCGGGAAAATTCACGGCAGGTCACGAGGCAACACTGGACGTTTGGGACCAGCATATGGCCCGGGCCGGCGCCGAACTGCTCCACGCCCGTCTGGAACTGGTGGAACGTTTGCGGCCCCATCTGAACAGCGCCTATGCGCAGCTTACGGATGGATCCAAAGAGGCGGGGGCGGTCTACCGTTCAACCATCCAAGGCGTCTTGGACGACGACGGCGGTCCAGCCGAGCACGGTACGGAACCTTCGGCGTCGGTTGATGACCTCCGGCTGCTGTCCGTAGATGAACTCACCGAACGCTACATCCAGGCTTTCGCAGCATCGCGGAAGAAGGAACTGGAACGTGGCATCTCCCTGGTGGGTCCTCACCGCGATGAACTGGAACTGGTGTTGGGCCAAGCTCCGGCCAAGGGCTATGCGTCCCATGGTGAAACCTGGTCCATGTGCTTGTCTTTGCGCCTTGCTTCCTACTATGTGATGTTGGATGACGCACGTACGGGTGGAACGGCTCCGATCCTCATTCTGGACGATGTTTTCGCTGAGTTGGACGTCCAGCGGCGGCGTAAACTGGCTGCAATAGTGGGCGGTGCCGAGCAAGTGCTGGTGACTGCCGCCGTCGATGCCGATATCCCCGAGGAGCTGGCCGGACGGCGCGTAACCGTTGTTCCGGGAGGGATCGATGGCGAAGGATAGCCGCGACGGTCTTCAACCCGGCCGCGATCCGGATGAGATTGATGCTGCCCAGGCGGCGTTGAACCGTATGCGCGAAGCCGCGGCCGCGCGGGGCGAAGTACGGCAGCGTGCGCCCCGACCAGGATCTGCCCCCCAACGCAAGGGAATCCGGGATACCAGGGGTTTCGCGAAATTCCATGGCAGCGGCCGGGATCCTTTGGGCCTCGGCAATGTGGTGGGCCGTTTGGTGGCTGAGCGCGGGTGGACGTCCCCTGTGGCTGTTGGATCCGTCATGGCGGAATGGGAAACCCTTGTTGGGACGGATATTTCCGCCCACTGCACGCCGGAGAGTTTCACGGACACTACGCTCCACGTCCGCTGCGATTCCACGGCGTGGGCGACGCAGCTCCGCCTGCTCAGCTCGAGTCTCCTGGAGATGTTCCGCAACGAACTGGGTGAAGGAGTAGTTACGAGCATCCAGGTTCTGGGTCCATCGGCTCCAAGTTGGCGAAAAGGCGGGCGCAGCGTCAACGGTCGCGGCCCGCGAGATACTTACGGCTAAACGGCGTGCAGGGCGATTCAACGCCCCGGAGTCGTATAGGCCCCCATCGGGACCACCGTAGGGCCATTGCAGATAGGGCCAGCGCCCTCCTATGGCCATATTCAGCTCTCGGCTGCCCCCGTATTTGCAAGGATTTGCGGGTTTCCACGATAGAATTGGCGTAGATCACTGAGCGCCGGTGAAACGTCGTTGGGGTCCTGGATCCACTCTTGTGGCATTGGGGACCCCCTTCGTCGGAGTAATCGGCGCAATCAGTCACGTGCCCGTTGAAGGCTGCGGTTCGCCGCGGACACCACCGGGAACGGCCGACATCGAGTACAGAGGAGTCGAAAGCGCCTGTGGCTAACGACAATGCAGAGACCTTGGCAGTAGAGCCCGAAGAGGAGACTGTTCCCAAGCCTGACACGCCCGCAGAGGCGCCCAGGGAGTACGGTGCCAGCGACATCACCGTGCTGGAGGGCCTCGAAGCGGTGCGCAAACGCCCCGGTATGTATATCGGATCCACTGGTCCCCGCGGCTTGCACCACTTGGTCTATGAAGTGGTGGACAACTCTGTTGACGAGGCACTGGCCGGTTATTGCAGCCACATCGAGATCACCCTCCGCGCCGACGGCGGCGTTCGTGTTGTGGATGATGGCCGTGGTATCCCCGTGGACATTCACCCGACCGAAGGCAAGCCGACGGTTGAAGTGGTCATGACAATCCTTCACGCCGGCGGTAAGTTCGGAGGCGGCGGCTACGCTGTTTCCGGCGGCCTCCACGGTGTGGGTATCTCCGTGGTGAACGCCTTGTCCCGCCGTGTGGACACGGAAGTCCGCCGCCAGGGCCACGTATGGCGCATGACCTTCGCCGACGGCGGCAAACCGCAGGGCGAACTCGTCAAGGGTGAGGCCACCGACGTTACCGGAACGTCCCAGACGTTCTACCCGGATGGCACGATCTTCGAGTCCACCGAGTTCGATTTTGAAACCCTCCGGGCTCGTTTCCAGCAGATGGCGTTCCTCAACAAGGGCCTGCGGATCACGCTGACCGATGAGCGTCCGGTTTCCCGTGACGGTGATGATGATCTCGATCTCGACGCCGTTGCCACCGAAGGCGAAGTCGCCGCCGAACACCGCACTGTGGTGTACCAGTACCCGGACGGCCTGCTGGACTACGTTAAGCACCTGAACTCGAACAAGAAGGTCGAGATTGTCCACGAGGACGTCATCGCTTTCGAAACCGAGGACACCGAGCGGCACATCGCCGTCGAGGTTGCCATGCAGTGGACCACCGCGTACTCCGAGAGCGTCCACACTTACGCGAACACCATTAACACCCATGAGGGTGGAACGCACGAAGAGGGTTTCCGCGCCGCGATGACCTCGCTCATCAACCGGTACGCGCGGGAGAAGAGCATCATCAAGGAGAAGGAAGACAACCTCACGGGTGATGACATCCGTGAAGGTCTGACTGCCGTTATTTCGGTCAAGCTCTCCGAACCACAGTTCGAAGGACAGACCAAGACCAAGCTGGGCAACTCCGAGGTCAAAGGCTTTGTCCAGCGGGTTGTCACGGATCAACTGGGTGACTGGCTTGAACGTAACCCCGGCCCCGCCCGTGACGTGATCCGCAAGGCTATCTCGGCTGCCCAGGCACGCATGGCTGCACGCAAAGCCCGCGATAACGCCCGCCGGAAGAGCCCGCTGGAATCGTTCGGAATGCCCGGCAAGCTTTCCGACTGCTCGTCCAAGGATCCTTCACGTTGCGAGGTTTACCTGGTGGAGGGTGACTCCGCAGGTGGTTCGGCCAAGCGCGGCCGCAACCCGGAAACCCAGGCCATCCTGCCACTGCGCGGCAAGATCCTGAATGTCGAGCGTGCCCGCCTGGACAAGGCCCTCGGCAACGCCGAAGTTCAGTCCATGATTACCGCGTTCGGAACGGGCATTGGCGAAGACTTCGATATTTCCAAGTTGCGCTATCACAAGATTGTCTTGATGGCCGATGCTGACGTTGATGGCCAGCACATCACCACCCTGCTGATGACGCTGTTGTTCCGCTACATGCGCCCGCTGATCGAAAACGGCTACGTCTACCTGGCCCAGCCGCCGCTGTACAGGATCAAGTGGTCCAACGCGGCTCACGACTACGTTTACAGTGACCGCGAACGTGATGAAACCATCCGCAAGGGTGCTTCCATGAACAAGCGGCTCCCCAAGGACAATGGCATCCAGCGCTACAAGGGTCTCGGTGAGATGGATTACACCGAGCTGTGGGACACCACCATGGATCCGGATCGCCGCACGTTGCTGCAGGTCACCATGGATGATGCCCTGGCTGCCGACCAGACCTTCTCTGTCCTGATGGGCGAGGACGTTGAATCGCGCCGTAACTTCATCCAGCAGAACGCCAAGGACGTCAGGTTCCTCGATATCTAGGGCTCCACAAGGGCATCTGAATATTCTTGAACTGACATATACCTGAAACGGAAACCTTAGATTATGAGTGACGAAACTCCCGAAGTCCCGGCGGAATCCACTGCCGACGACGTAGTTCTTGAGGGCGATGTGCTGACCGACCGCGTGGAGCAGGTGGACCTGCAGACAGAGATGCAGCGGTCTTACCTCGACTACGCCATGGCCGTCATAGTCGGCCGCGCCCTCCCGGACGTCCGCGATGGCCTGAAGCCCGTGCACCGCCGCGTTTTGTACGCAATGTTCGACGGCGGTTACCGCCCCGACCGCTCGTTCAACAAGTGCGCCCGCGTGGTTGGCGACGTCATGGGTACCTATCACCCGCACGGTGACATGGCGATCTACGATGCCTTGGTGCGCCTGATCCAGGACTGGACCATGCGGTACCCGCTGGCACTTGGCCAGGGCAACTTCGGTTCACCGGGCAACGATGGCGCTGCTGCACCGCGGTACACCGAGACCAAGATGGCACAGCTGGCCATGGAAATGGTCCGGGACATTGACGAGGAAACCGTCGACTTCCAGGACAACTACGACGGCAAGAACCAGGAACCCACCATCCTGCCGGCGCGCTTCCCCAACTTGCTGGTCAACGGCTCTTCCGGCATCGCCGTCGGCATGGCCACCAACATTCCGCCGCACAACCTGCGCGAGGTTGCCGACGGCGTGCAGTGGGCTCTCGAGAACCCCACGGCCACGCGGGAAGAGCTTCTTGAGGCTCTGTTGCTGCGGATCAAGGGCCCCGACTTCCCCACGGGTGCCACCATCCTGGGCCACAAGGGCATCGAAGACGCCTACCGTACCGGCCGCGGCTCCATCACGATGCGCGCCGTGGTCAACGTCGAGGAACTCCAGGGCCGTACCTGCCTGGTGGTGACCGAGCTGCCGTACCAGGCCAACCCGGACAACCTGGCCATCAAGATTGCCGAACTGGTCAAGGACGGCAAGATTTCAGGCATTGCGGACCTCCGCGATGAAACCTCCGGCCGTACCGGACAGCGCCTGGTGATCGTGCTCAAGCGCGATGCGGTGGCCAAGGTGGTCCTGAACAACCTTTACAAGCACACGCAGTTGCAGGACAACTTCTCGGCGAACATGCTGGCAATTGTCGACGGCGTTCCGCGCACCTTGAGCCTTGACGCCTTCATCCGTCACTGGGTTGCGCACCAGATGGACGTCATTGCACGCCGCACCCGTTACCGCCTGCGCAAGGCCGAGGAAGAAGCGCACATCCTGCGCGCGCTCCTCAAGGCACTGGACATGCTGGATGAGGTCATTGCCCTCATCCGCGCGTCCAACACCACAGAGGCTGCCCGTGAAGGCCTCATGGAGCTCCTCGAGATCGACGAACTCCAGGCCCGCGCCATCCTGGACATGCAGCTGCGGCGACTGGCCGCCCTGGAACGACAGAAGATCCAGGACCGCCACTCCGAGCTCGAGTCGATGATCGAGGAATACAACTCGATCCTCGCTTCGGAGGAGCGGCAGCGCCAGATCATCAGCGAAGAACTCGCGGAGATCGTGGCCAAGCATGGCGATGACCGCCGCACGCACATCCTGATGGGCTTCGACGGCGACATGTCCATGGAGGACTTGATCCCCGAAGAGGAAATGGTTGTCACCATTACGCGCGGCGGCTACGTCAAGCGCACCCGCAGCGACAACTACCGTTCCCAGCAGCGCGGCGGCAAGGGCATCAAGGGTGCCCAACTGCGTGGCGACGATGTCGTGGAACACTTCTTCGTCACCACCACCCACCACTGGCTGCTGTTCTTCACCAACCTGGGCCGTGTCTACCGCGCCAAGGCCTACGAGCTCGCAGAAGCGGGTCGTGACGCCAAGGGCCAGCACGTGGCCAACCTGCTGGCATTCCAGCCTGATGAGCACATCGCCCAGGTCCTGGACCTCCGGGACTACCAGCAGGCCCCCTACTTGGTGCTCGCCACCAAGAACGGCCTGGTTAAGAAGACGAGGCTCGAAGACTATGACACCAACCGCACGGCCGGCGTCATCGCCATCAACCTGCGCGACGAGGACGAGCTGGTTTCCGCCCAGCTGGTCAGCGAGACCGACGACCTCCTCCTGGTTTCACGCAAGGGCCAGTCCATCCGCTTCACGGCCACCGATGACGCACTGCGTCCCATGGGCCGCGCTACGTCCGGTGTGACCGGTATGAAGTTCCGTGAAGACGACGAATTGCTTGCTGCAGACGTCGTCCAGGACGGTTCCTTCGTCTTCATCGTGACCGAGGGCGGCTACGCCAAGCGGACCGCCGTGGACGAATATCGCTTGCAGGGCCGTGGCGGCCTGGGCATCAAGGTTGCCAAGCTTGCCGAAGACCGCGGTGACCTTGTGGGTGCCTTGATCGTGCAGGAAGAGGACGAAGTCCTGGTGGTCATGGAGGGCGGCAAGGTGGTCCGCTCGGCTGTCACCGGCGTGCCGGCCAAGGGCCGTGACACCATGGGTGTCATCTTCGCCAAACCGGACAAGAACGACCGCATTATTGAGGTTGCGCGCAACAGCGAACGCGGCTTGGAAGTCGAAGAGTCAGAAGACGGACTCGACGATGACGTAACGTTGGCTGCAAACGACGGCGCCCCTGAGGCGACCGTGACGGCCGAAACGGAAAACGACGCAGACCCGGAAACCGAAACGGGCGCGGAGCTGAACGAAGACAACACCGGAGGTAACGAGTGAGTAATTCCGACTCATATCCCAAGCCGAGCACAGGTGTCCCCGGCGGACTCCGGCAGCCCTCGGGCAGCGCCCAAGCAGGAACGCCTGCGCGGCCCCAACAGCGTCCAGGAACCGGGGCTGCTGGAACCGGCGCCGCTGGCGCACGCCCAGCAACTGGCACCAACTCCGCGCAGCGGCCCTCCGGGGCTCCCGGACAACGGCCGGCCCAGGCAACCCAGCGTCCTGCAGGCGCTCCCGGACAACGCCCGGCACAGCCCGGACAGCGCCCTGCCCAGTCAGGTCAGCGCCCCGCCCAGGGTGCCCCCGGCTTGGTGAAGCCTGCTCCCAAGGCCAAGGTCCGCCGCGCTCGTTTGCTGGTCAGCAAGGTGGATCCCTGGTCTGTCCTGAAGATGGCGTTCCTCTTGTCCGTTGCGTTGGGCATCGTCACAGTGGTGGCTGCCATCGTGCTGTGGACTGTGTTGGATCTCACAGGCATCTTCAATCAGGTCGATAGCCTGCTGGGGACCCTGGCGGGATCGGAAGGCAGTGGATTCGAACTGAAGAAGATCGCGTCTCTCGGCCAGGTGGCATCCTTCGCCACCATCATTGCCGTGGTGAACGTGGTCCTGCTGACCGCACTCTCCATGCTTTCCGCAGTGCTGTATAACATTTCCGCAACGTTGGTTGGTGGCGTCGGCGTCACTTTGACCGACGACTAATAGAAACCCGCGGAAATACGCCGAAATTGGCAGAATTTCCGCACGGAAATGCCTCGATTTGAGATCGGGCCGGGATGTGCTGTACAGTCATATCTCGGCCCGATGAGGCATCGGGGCGTATAGCTCAGGCGGTTAGAGCGCTTCGCTGATAACGAAGAGGTCCCAGGTTCAAGTCCTGGTACGCCCACGGAACCGAAAGTGGTTCAGGTAAAACTGAACCGGAATGAGGTACTTGTGAAGAAGTTGCTTGTAGTTGTAGCAGCGGCAGTCGCAGGTCTCCTGGTCTATAAAAAGGCGCAGGAATCCGAAGCCCGGAAGGATGTCTGGAGCAAGTCAACCGACACGGTCGACTAGCCGAGGAGCCCGGTCTGAACTGGTAAATACCAGCGGGGACATGGGGTATGATTGACGGGTTGCTTCTTATGGGGGCATGGCGCAATTGGTAGCGCACCTGCTTTGCAAGCAGGGGGTTCGGGGTTCGAGTCCCCGTGCCTCCACCATAAGAAAAGTCCCGGTCAGAAATGACCGGGACTTTTGCTTTTAACTCCGTAACGCTGCCAACACCCAACAAGGCCGGCGCCACCCCGCCCACGCCACGCGCTTCCACCATCGCCACGCATCTCCGGGCGGCACCAGCGAATGTGCGTGTCATCAACGAATGCCCGCGGCACCAAGGGGGAACTCAGCCAGCCGGAACCTGCTGCAAAGCTCGCTCAAGGAACGCTGCCAGCTCGCTGTTCCCCAAGACGGGCGTCACCACACCCAGCTCCAACGTCGGCTGTGTCTTGGCCCCAGCAGTCTTCAGGGCACCCTGCACTTTGAGCCGTGCTGCGGTTGCGGCCTCTGTATCGGCTCGCTTGTCCGCCTCCAGCATGGTGATGGCCTCCTCCACGCCTCGTCCGTACTCAGCAGCCGCTGCAACCCACGTAGAGCCGTCCTGTGCGAAACCAGGCTCCGCCATCCGTGGCAGGAGCCCGGGAAGACGCTGAAGCAACGCAGCGCGGTCCCTCAACGCCCCCGAGGGTTGCGTGCCGGCGTCGTACTCCGCCCAGAACTGGTCAATATCGCGCCGCAACTCTGGAGCGGAAGGGGTGAGTTCGTCGTCCTGCCAGTCCTGATTCAGGTCCACGAAGGCCCGTACGGCAGCTTGGACCTCAGGATCGGGCCCGGCGAGCAAGGCCAACGCGGCATTCATGGAATGGGAGGCGTCATAGGCGGGGCCGTTCCAGGAGAGGTCAGCGTAGTTGAAAATGGCGGGCAGGGAGAGATAGGGCTGGATCATTGGGTTGGTGACGATGCCCTGGATGGACCGGTGCAGATCTGCGTCCCTGCCGATGACGGGTGCCAGGAAGAGATGGTCCTGGGAGAAGTCGTTGACCGGATAGTTATCCCAGATGACTATGCTGCGGGAGGCGCCGGGTGTCCCGTAGGTCTGGCCCGCTGTCTCAGCTGACTTCCGGGTAATCCGGTGGGAGACGACTTCTTCACCCGTCCACTGCACCACAATTCCGGGGTTTAGCGCCTGACCGAGTTCGCGCTTGTACGGAGTGCTCGGTGAGCCGTTATAGAAGGTGGGGACCGTTTCCAACGGGAGGACCCCGTCCTTGGCCGAGATGAACTTTTCATTCACGTCGTTAAGGAAGGACGCCTGTGCCTTCGCCAGGTTTGCTTGCCCCGCGCCGAATTCCCGGAGGTCTTCCGCGCATTGGACTTTGGTGGCGATGTCATCCAGGGGAATCACGAACGAACGCACTCCCGGCGCATACAGGGATTCAAGCTTCGCCACCGCGTCTTCAAGGTCGGCCTCGCGCGAATAACAAATGTCGATCCCTGGCGAGAGGGCGTAGCTGAAGCGGACGTGGTTGGCGGCAGCAGCGTCGATCAGTTCCCGCAGCTCCTCGAGCTCCTGCTCGGTGTACAGCTCGCGCCACTTGTCGCGCAACAAAGGATCGTCCTTGGGTGAGTAGATGTAGGTGTTCATCTTTTGGCTGCCCGCAAATTCAATGACATCCAGGCGGGCCTGGTGGGACCACGGCGTGCCATAGAAGCCCTCAATGACGCCGCGGGTTTGCATCAGCGGCCAGTCACTGACCAGGACCGGGGACACAGAGCCGGCCTTGAGCAACTGCCGGAGGGTCTGCACGGCGTGGAAGACGCCGTCGTTATCACGTCCGGCGAGGACCGCCGTCGGAACCCCGTCAGGCTGTCCGGTAGCAATGGCATAGCCTTCAGCGCGTCCAAGGGCATCACGAAGGGAGGAGTCGCCGTCCACGCTCAAAGCCTTGAGTGCCGGACCCATGGCGGACCCGGTGCCAAGGTGGATGGCAGATGATCCGTCGCGGGGGTTGGAAAGCTGCGTCACGACTTCGGCCGTGCCCCCAGCACCGGTCACGAGGTCCTGCACGGCGGCGGTGGAGGCCTGATCGGTTCCGGCGGGTGCCACCACGTACACATGACCGGTCAACGGAACAGGGTCGCCGGTTGCGGTCCGGGCATGCTGGGGTACCGGGAAGATGCTTGGAACACCTGTCCCGTTTCCCCCGTTTCCCGGGGTTCCGTCAGGACGTTCACGTGAAACAGCGGCCCATCCAGCGATAATCAGGGCGGCTGTGAGCACTCCGGCCGCCACCAGCAGCAGGACTGACCGCCGACGCTTGACGGGTGCTTCGCTCAATCAGATAACCCCTTGGGTATGCCGTCACCGGATGACGGGAATGCTGAGTCAAGACAACCACACTGTTGGAGCATCAGATAGGGGCTGGAACGCTCCCCCACCCCACTAGTGTTGATCCGTGACCTTTCTCATTGCCGCCCTGGGTGTTCTGGGTGTTGCGTCCTCCGGACCGCTCATTGCGGGCACCCTCGGAGCCACCTCAGTGACGGCACTGGCTATCGCTTTCTGGCGGAATGCGATCGGTGCGGTGGTGATGGCAGCTCCGGTGGCCGTCCGCGAGCCGAGAGCATTCGGCAGGATCACCCGTCGGGAATTCGGCTGGTCCACTGTTGCCGCCGTTGCACTGGCGTTCCACTTCGCTTGCTTCATCACCGCCCTTGAACTGACCTCGGTGGCGGCCGCCACTGCCTTGGTGTGCCTGCAATCCGCGTGGATCGCGGTTTTCCAGCTGTTCCGGGGCACACGGCATCGCTGGCCGGTGCTGGTGGGCCTGGGGATCGCTTTCGGCGGAGTGGTGGCCATTACCGGGTTCGATATGGGTTCCTCGCCGGAGGCCCTGCTCGGAGACTTGTTGGCGATTGCCGGCGGCGCTCTGGCGGGTCTCTATACACTTGCGGGCGGGAAGGCCCGCCAATCCATGGGAACGGGTACCTACACCACGCTCTGCTACGGCATGTGCGCAGCGATCGTGGCGGTGCTGGCACTGTTCAGCGCCCAGCCATTGACAGGGTTCGACGCCGGCGGCTGGCTTGGCATTATTGCCATCACCGTTTGCGCGCAGCTGGTAGGGCACACGGCGTTCAACCACTTGCTGGCCACGATGAGTCCGCTGCTGGTGTCCATGATCATCCTGCTGGAGATTCCGGGCGCTGCCATCCTGGCTGCCGTCTTCCTGTCTGAGACCTTGCCGGCCGGGACCTATGCGGGCTTGGCACTGATCCTGGCTGGCCTGGCCGTGGTTGTTGCCGGGCAGCGGCGGGGACGCCCAGCAGCAGATCGACGCGAAGCTGAGTTGGGCACGGACTGAGGATCCGCCGTCGGGCGCTTGTAATAGGCGCTGCGCGCCTAGACGCCACCGCGGCGGGCGCCCTGTGCGGCGTTGGCCGTGTGGATGGCCCGGAGAATCTTAGCCGGGAAATACACCGAGAAGAACACCACCATGGGCGCTTTCAAGGCCATCTTTTTGACGTTGTGGGCCTTGTACGTCCGGTCGAAGCGCTGCACGTAGTAGCGGTAATCGCGGGGTGAATCCTCCAGGCGGCGGGCAGACATGCCGGACACCATCTGGGGAATGTACTGCACTTTGAGGTCGTGCTCGAAGAGGTGCAGGGACAGATCAATGTCCTCGTGCATCTCATCCTTGGGATCAAGGCACGCTTCGTCGCGGATGGTCTCCCAGGCGGTGCGGCGAAGGGCCATGTTGGAGCCGAAGAGGAAATGGTACTGGTGCTTGGCCAAGCGCAACATGAGCTGGCGCATTTTGTCGTCCGCCTTGAGGCCGAAGCGACGCATGGGCATGTCGTAATAGACCACCGGACCCGTTGCCGCAGCAATCGACGGGTCCGTGAATGCCTTTTGGACTTGTTCAACCCAGTCAGGTTCCAGGACGGAATCTGCATCGATGCGTCCCACTACCTCGCCCGTGGCGCTGTTCAGGCCGTGGTTCCGGGTAGGGATCAGGCCCTGGGAGGCTTCCTGGCGCAGGAGAATGATGGGGCTTTCCGGGTATTCCTGCTGCATCTGGCGCACGATCTTGGCTGTGCGGTCCGTGGAGAGGTTGTCCACCACAATGATTTCGTCAGCCGGCACGGACTGGTAGATGGCCGCGATGAGGCACTGGCGAATGACGCTTTCCTCGTTATACGCCGGGATGACGATGGACACGCCCGGGGGCACCGGACCATCCTGAAGGGCACCCGCAGAGGGTCTATCGGCTGACATCACACCAAATCTAACACTCGAGGCAGTGCCCCGGACGGAGGCTTTGGTTACAAGCCGGCAAACACTGAAGGGATCCCGGCAATGAGCGGGATCCCTTCAGTTGCTCGACGTGCCGGCCCCTGCCCGGGGCCACATGTCACTGCTTAGTTCTGTACACCTTTGGCATCGGAGTCCGAGCCGTCAGTGTCCTTGTGCAAGCTGGCAGCGATGTTCTTGACTGCAGTCTTGGCGTCGGTTGCCACCTTCGCGGAGGAGTCTTCCACGTTCTGGAAAGCATCCTTGGTGGCCTGCTCTGCCTCAGCTGCGGCTTCCTCCGGCGTGATGTCCTTGGTGCCGGATTCAGTCGCTGCGGCAGCCGTTGCTGATGCTGAGGCGTCAGCCGAAGCCGGGGCAGCCGGAACCGGAGCGGGCGTCGGGGTGACCGGGGAAGGTGTCTTCCACGGATCCTCCACCGGCTTGGAAGCCTTCCATGCGGCAACGCCGGCGGCAGCGGCCGCGGCAATAACAGTCACGATCAGCCAGCCGCGCTTCTTAGGCTTAGGCTGTTCCTTCACCAAAGCAGTGGAAACGGCCTTGGTGGCCTGGTCGGTCACTGCCTTGATCTGCTTGCCAGTGGCCTGCGCCTGCTCCTGGACGCTGTGCACAACGCCGGAATCAACCAGCTTCTGCGCTACGGCGTCAACCTGGGCCGGCGCGTTCTCCAGCGCGTGGTGAACGGCTACCGAAGCCTGGCCCAATTGCTCGGACAGCTTGGGCAGGTACTCATCCACCACTTTGTCCCGCGCGTGGCCGAGAGCCGGAGTAGCTTTGTTGAGCGTCTCCTGGATCCTGGGCGTTGCGTCCTCCACTACGTCATGGATCTTCGGCGCGAGGTGCGCCAATCCATCCTGAATCCGCGGCGTAACAACAGCAACGCCGTCGGCGAGGTTGTGCGCAGCGGACTTCAGCCCCTCTTGGATCTTGGGGGAAGCGGTATCAATGCCGTGCTGGATACGCGGAACAGCCCAGTTGACGGCGGCTTCCACGCGGGGTGCTGCCCAGTCGCGGGCGTTGTCCACACCTGCCACAACGGATTGTTCGAGGTCGCGGGCAATACGGTCTGATTTCTTCACAACTACCTCCCGATACACATGCTCGTTTGTTGCTAGCCTACGTCGCTTGTGGAACACCGGCTATTCATCTGCCCGATTCGTCCCGGATTTCACCGAGCGCGGAACCGGCTTTACAACTGCAACGGCGTTGACCCTGCATGGAAGAATGGGGCCATGACCATCGCAACCGCAAAAGCAACGATCCACACGACCCTCGGCGACATCAAGGTTGACCTCTTCGGCAACCACGCGCCCAAGACGGTCGCCAACTTCATTGGCTTGGCCACGGGCGAAAAGTCCTGGAACCACCCCGAAACGGGCGAAGACAAGACCGGGACGCCGCTGTACGACGGCACCATCTTCCACCGCATCATCAAGGATTTCATGATCCAGGGTGGAGATCCCCTGGGCCGCGGCGTTGGCGGACCGGGCTACCAGTTCGACGACGAAATCCACCCGGAACTGACCTTCAACGCGCCGTACAAGCTGGCCATGGCCAACGCCGGTATCCAGATGGGCAAGGGCACCAACGGGTCACAGTTCTTCATCACCACCGTGAACACCGATTGGCTGTTCGGCAAGCACAGCATCTTCGGCGAGGTCACGGATGAGGAATCCCGCAAGGTTGTGGATTCCATTGAGGCCGTCCGCACCGGCATGGGCGACCGCCCCGTTGAGGACGTCGTCATCAACAGCATCGACATCGAACAGCTCTAGTCAGACTCTGAACCTGAGCTCATGAGTTACGGAATCCCGTCGGCAGAGCCGTCCGCTGATATTCCGGTGTGCCCGAGGCACCCGGACAGGCCCTCCTATGTGCGGTGCCAGCGCTGTGGGCGCCCTGCGTGCCCCGAGTGCCAGCGGGCGGCTGCCGTCGGGTTCCAGTGCGTTGACTGCGTCAACGAACAAAAACGTACGACGCCGGTCTACCGGTCGCCGTACGGCGGCGCCTTGGCTGTGGGCAAGCCCTTGGTGACGTTCGTGATCATTGGCCTGTGCCTGTTGATCTTTGTCCTTCAGTGGATCGTGCCCCGGGATGCGGTCTTCCAGAACTTTGCTTTCGCGAATATTTTCGCCGACAGCCAACCGTGGCGCATGCTCACCGCGGCCTTCCTGCATTCGCAGGGGTTCCTGCTTCATATCGTCCTGAACATGTACACGCTGTGGATCTTCGGACAAGCCCTTGAGCCTTTGCTCGGGCGCATCCGGTTCCTCGCTCTGTATTTGATCTCTGCCGTCGGCGGATCAGTGGGCTACCTGGCCCTGACCCCGATGTTTCCGCCCGTTGCCGTTGTGGGTGCGTCCGGGGCCATCTTCGGACTCTTTGGCGTCATGCTGGTGGTGCAACGTCACCGTGGCGGTGAAACCAAGCAGCTCTGGGTCCTGATCGCCATCAATGGAGCCATCGGTTTCTTCGTTCCCAGCATCGCGTGGCAAGCGCACCTGGGTGGCTTGATCACCGGCGGCCTGGCCGCTGCCGTTATCGCCTACGCACCAAAGGGCAAGAACCAAGCCCTGCTGCAGGCCGGCGGGCTAATCCTGGTGGCTGGCCTGTTGGCCGTAGTCACGTGGTTCCGCGTCACTGCCGGATAGCCGACCGTCAGCATAGTTTCCCTGTCCGCGGTTGGCCTGCCCTTATTTAGCCTGCAACCGGCATCACTGGCTGCCGCAGGATGGTCTTGAGCTTCTCCGGTACGGTGCGGCGCGGATCGCCGAGATAGATTTCATGATGCTTGCCGGTCATAGCCAGTGATTGACCGGGAATGAAACTGTTGTGCATCTCCTCAAGCACGGGTGCCTCGTCATCGTAGGACCCAATGTGGAGCGTCTGCACGCTCATGCCTTCCTCCAACGTCTCCAATCGGAGCGCCTCCAGGGCCGGGGCCTGCCCCTTTTTGGCCACCACCTCGCGTGCTGCATCAAAATGCTCATGCGTGATCCACTCCGGGATCAGGTTCATCAGCGACCAGTCCCACTGTGACTTGTCCCTGGCGCTGGTGAAGGACTCCATGTCATCGGCCCACCAGAGGGCCTCCAAGGGCATCACACCGTAATCCTTGTCCAGCTGGTTCTTACTGAAGAACTTCAGCTTGTAGGCCACCGGATACAGCGTGGTCAGAGCGTCCTTGTAGGCCTGGGCGCTGTTGGGGTCTCCGTGGCCGTCAATCATCAGGAACTGCAGCGGCGGGACTGTCACTACCGAGAACTCGCCGTGCTTGGCGCTGTAGGTGCGGATCAGTTTCTTGAAGTCGCTCTTCATCCCACCACGGTACGCGCAAGGCCAGAACGCATCGATGTACTCCGCCACGCCCAGCGGCAATGCTGGCTATCCCCGGCGTTATCCACAGCTGTTATCCACACTGTGTGTAACTTACATACGTGTAGTTAGCCCCTCTTCCGGTCGTTGGGGCCGTCAGATCGGCAGATATCCCCCGAAAGGCATGAATTTCTCCACACCTGTGGATAACTTTGTCCCCGTTAGCCTTGTAGATGTGGACAAACGCAGACATTTGGGGCCCGCTGTGGACAACCCTGTTATTTACGTCCCACAGCTCCGAGTATCAACAGGCTTATCAACATTGTTAATAACTTACACACGTGTAGTTCAGGGCATCCGGAGTGCCCTGAGTCCCGGCATCGTGGGGATTTCCGCTGAGAAACCCACAAGTTTTCCCCACCTGTGGATAACTTGTGAGCAGCTGGCTGTTATTAAGTGGGTAACTTCCTGGCCACCTTGGTACCTGCCGCGTGCTCAACAGGGGAGTGTGTCTGTGGAACGCCGGACCCGACGGGCCGCCGATGTGCCCCGAATCAACCCAGGGCAAATCCGGCAATCCTACGATGTTGAACATTCGGTGAAACTTAGGGCACTATCCACAGCCCAGTACACAGTGGGTAAAACTGTTCTTACCCGGGAATGTGGCCAAAATTGGCGCCAGCCCAACGATCCATGGCCAATTTCCGTGGATGTCCACAGAGTTTATCCACGCCTGTGGATAAAGTTGCGCACTTCTGTGGACAAGGGTTGGGGATCGCCGCACCACGGAGTCACGCCCACACTGAGCCGATGGATCAGGCCCATACTCCCGACGACCCACGGCGATGGCTGTCCAGCAGGTGGGTGTCAATCATGCCGATTGCTTCCATGAGGGCGTACATGGTGGTGGGCCCAACAAAAGCGAAGCCCTTCTTCCGAAGTGCCTTGGAGAGCGCGACTGACTCAGGGGATGTTGTGGGAATATCCGCATAGGTGCGCGGTGCCGGGGTGGTCTGTGGCTGGAATGACCACACAAAGTCCACCAGCCCCCCTTCATCGCGAAGGGCAATAGTGGCCTTGGCATTGGTGATGGCTGCACGGATCTTGAGGCGGTTTCGGACAATCCCCGCATCCAGCATCAGCCGTTCGACGTCCTCATCTGTGAAGGCTGCGACGCTCTCCGGATGGAAGTCCAAGAACGCAGCCCGGAATGCTTCCCGTTTCCGGAGAATGGTGGCCCATGACAGGCCCGCTTGGAAGGCTTCCAGGCTGATGCGTTCGTACATGCCCTGCTCATCGCGCACAGGCATTCCCCACTCGTGATCGTAGTAAGCCTGCATGAGCGGGTCCGATGCAGCCCACAGGGGGCGCGCAAGCCCGTCCTCGCCGATGACGGTGCCGTTGTCCGGGCTCATCCATGCTCCTCCGCGGCCGGGGCTCCTGGAACCCGCGGCCAGTTGTTGTGGCGTCTGGGGATATTCTGCCGGGTGGCTCCGACATTCATCGCTTCAGGACATTCCAGTTACCCTCATGGTGATGTTGATCCGCCCATGCGACAGGCCGCAATCATCGGGAGCCGTGCCGGGAAAGACCTTGGGAATGCCGTGATAGGCAAACCTGGATGGCCCACCGAAGACAAACAGGTCTCCGGAGCGGAGTTCCACATCCGTATACGGCTTGGTCCGGGTCTCGGTGTTGCCGAAGCGGAAGAGGCATGATTCGCCGATGCTGAGGGACACTACGGGAGCCCCGGAGCGTTCATCTTTGTCCTGATGCATACCCATTGCTGCGCCGTCGTCGTAGAAGTTCACCAGCGCGGCGTCGGGCGTGTAGTCCGAGGCAAGATCTGCCAGTGACCCCTCCGGATCGGCTCCGGACGCATAGGCATCCGCAAGAGCCTTCCGTCCCAAACGAACCATCCAGTCCGGGAAATCGAGCACGGGACGCCCGTTGACGTCGGTGGCTTCGCGCGTGTATTTGTACGGTTGCCAATGCCAGCCCAGACATACGGTTCGCACCGACATCTGGTGCCCGCCAGGCAGAGTCGCAGCACGCAGGGGAACCGGACCGTGGGTCCATTCCCCGAAACGTGCGACGATCCACCGCTGCTGTTCCGGGGTGAGCCAGCCAGGAATATGGACGGCACCCGAGGCAATCAGCCGGGGTCCGGCGTCGTGTGTTTCCGGCTGAACCAGCTCCAAGGGAAACAGGGCGTCATCGCTCACGCCGCTGCCTCCAAAGCCAGCAGCGCGCGTTTTGCCTCCGGTCCCCCGAGGTAGCCGCCAAAGCTGCCATCCGATTTCACTACCCGATGGCAAGGGATGATGACGGGAAGCGGATTGGTGGCACAGGCAGTTCCGACAGCCCGGACCGCATTGGGGCTGCCCGCAGCCAAAGCAACGTCCGCGTAGCTTTCGGTGCGACCGTAGGCAATCCGGGGCAGGTGCTGCAGCACATTCAGCCGGAACCCGCGGGACAGGCGGAAGTCCACGGTGAGATCGAACTCCGTCCGGGTGCCGCCAAAATACTCCTCGAGTTGCCGCGCAGCAGCGTCCAACCGTGCCGGTGCCTGAAGAATGCGGGGGCTGATGGTGTCGGACAAGCGCTGCAGGACTTCGGCGTGGTTTTCCACCTCAAAGGCCACACGAACGATTCCCCGGTCAGTGGCAGCCAAGAGGAGTTTCCCCACAGGGGAATCCACCACTCTGTAAGCCACGTCCAGGGTGTGGGTCAGTTGGGCATCGCGGGCAAGCCGGGCGCGCAGGCTCGTAAGGGCGGGTTCCAGGCCGGAGTCGAGGGGTTCCAGGAGTGACAGTACGTCCGCGTGGTCAGGGCTTGATTCAAGGGTCATCGGATTTCTCCCTTCGGAAGTGAATGTGCCAGAGCCGGAAGGTCAGCCAGCACGCTGCGGAGTGCTTTGACGCCGTCCGACCCTGCGCGTCGCGCAGCCTCAGGAGTACCTCCCAGGAGTGCGGCTACGTCCTTATAGGGAAGTCCAGCCAGGTAGTGATACGCAACGGCCTGCCGTTGCTTGGGTGGAAGATGCGTCACCGCGTCCAGTAACTCGGCGTGGTCCCCACCGGGAATGCCAAGGTGCGAAGCATGCTCGGGCGGGGAATCCACCGGGAGGGCCCGACGGTTGCCGGCCCGCAGGTGGTCGACGCATTTTCGGTGGGCTATGGTGACCAGCCAGGCCTGCACGTTGGCGTCGTGCGGGAGGTCAGGATAAGCCTGGAGGGCAGCGAGGAAGGTATCGGACCAGGCGTCGTCGGCGTCGTGAACGCCCAGGACCGCACGGCACACCCGGAGGACGGTGGCGCCCTGTTCGTGCACTACCGATTCGAAGGGTTTCTTGCTGATCGCTTGCCGAAGCCCCATCAGAAAAGCTTTCCTTCTTTCACAGCCGCCGGTTCTTCCAGTTCAAGCAGGAAGCGTTTATTCCGGAGGCCACCGGCGTAGCCGGTCAGTTGACCCTTGCCTCCCACCACGCGGTGGCACGGAATGATGATGCTGATGGGATTGCGGCCGACCGCGGAGCCCACGGCCTGGGCCAGATGAGGATCGCCCAACTCAGCGGCCAACTCGCCGTAACTGACGGTTTCTCCGAAAGGGATATCTTGGAGCCGCGTCCAGACCTTCTCCTGAAACGGATTACCGTGTGCCTCATGCGGTACGCCAAAAACGGTGCGGTGGCCACCCAGATACTCGTCCAGTTCGTGCCGGGTCCGGGCGAACACAGGATCTTCGAGCTCCACAGGAACCCCGAAGTAGTCGGGCGGAGGCATATGCCAGTGGCCCTCGTAGAAGATGCCCGTCAGAAATTCCCCGCGGGCAGTCAGCGTCAACTGCCCTAAGGGGGAATCCATGGTGGTGTGCCGGATGCTCATATCTTGTAGACGTCCACGGGCACGGAAATGTGAGGTGCGGCTTTCCTAGGAGCGCCAGCGCGTGGTCATCAGGAAGCCCACAATGGCAATTCCGAAGCCGGCCACGATGTTCCATGAGGCCCAGTCGCGGACCGGGAATTGTCCCTCGGTGATGTAAAACGTGATGATCCAAAGGAGGCCGAGGATCATGAGCCCGAACATGACGGCTTTGTACCAAACCGGGTTCGGCTTGTACTGCTGCGCTGCGGAAGCCTGCTGGTCCTGACGGGCAGGCCGCTTGCGGGGCTTGGACTCGGGCACGGATCCTCCTTGGCTGTACGTTGGTACCCGTTCCAGCCAGCCTTGATATCCTGCAGGAAGGAAAATTCCAGCGGTTAACGGCCACGCGGCGTTCCGGGTTGGTTCTAGCTGTCAAGTCTAGCCGCAACTCGGGGTCCGCCCGCCGCGCCCGCGCCCGATCCGAGGAGACGCTGTGGCGCATCAGCAGACGACGGCGGCTTCTGCCGTGCCGTCCGGGCGCCGCGGGCAGGAGGAATCTCCCCGCAGGCGCCTCCGCGCTTCGGACGTCGTCCGAAAACTCAGCCAGATCCTGGGTGAACTCCTCATCACCGGCGGTGTTGTCCTTTTGCTGTTTGTGGGCTGGCAACTGTGGTGGACCAACGTCGAGGCAGACGCCAAACAGACGGAAGCCATTCAGAACTTCGCCCAGCAACTCACGGGGCCCGTTACTCCTGCAGAGTCCCCGAGCCCGGCGGACTACGGGGATCCAGTCGTGGGAACAGCTCCTGCCAACGGGGAAACAATCGGGATCATGTACATCCCACGCTTCGGCGCCGACTACACCCGTCCCATCATCGAAGGAACCGGCGCGGACGTCCTGGACACGCTGGGCCTGGGACACTACGGAAGCACCAGCATGCCCGGCGCAGTCGGGAACTTCGCAGTGGCCGGCCATCGTCAGACACACGGAGCGGTCCTGGACAGCATTCACACCCTGGTTCCCGGGGACAAGATCTACGTTCAGACTGCTGACGGGTACTACACCTACGTCTTCCGCAACAACCAGATCGTGCTTCCCAACCGCACTGATGTGTTGCTGCCGGTGCCTACGCAGATGGGCGTCGCGCCGGAGGAGAGAATCCTGACCATGACCAGTTGCAACCCGCGTTTCGGTTCGCAGGAACGCATCATCGCCTACTCCGTCATGGAGGGCTGGCAACCGGCCTCAGCGGGACCGCCGTCGGAAATTGCCTCCCAAGTAGCCAAGGCCCAAGGAAAGGGGTAGCGGATGTACGCGTGGATTTTCCGCAATCTACCGGGACCCGTTTGGGTGCGGATCCTGACGTGTTTGGTACTGGTGGCAGCAGCCCTGGTACTGATGGTCCAGTTCCTCTTCCCCTGGTTCTCCCAATTCACCACTTTGACTGACTCAACGATTGGTTTAGTGCAGCAGCCATGAGCACAACAAAAATTCTTGTAGTAGATAACTACGACAGCTTCGTCTACACCCTGGTGGGATACCTCCAGGAACTCGGTGCGGAGACCACCGTTGTCCGCAACGACGACGTGACACTCGCCGAGGCCACCGAGCTAGCAGCAACGCGCGACGGCGTCCTCGTCTCGCCGGGCCCCGGCACCCCAGCTGAAGCCGGCGTCTGCATCGAGCTCATCAAGTGGTGCGGCGACAACAACAAACCGATGTTCGGCGTCTGCCTCGGCCATCAGGCCCTGGCCGAAGCGTACGGCGGCGTGGTGACCCATGCCCCGGAACTCATGCACGGCAAGACGTCCCCCGTGAAGCACGAAGGCAAAAGCGTTTTTGTCGGGCTCCCCTCGCCCGTCACGGCAACGCGCTACCACTCCCTTGCTGCGGTTCGCGATTCCATCCCGGACGTCCTTGAGATCACCGCGGAAACCACCAACGGCGTAGTGATGGGATTGCAGCACAAGACCGCACCCCTCTGCGGTGTCCAGTTCCATCCGGAATCGGTCCTCACAGAAGGCGGCTACCAGATGCTCGGCAACTGGTTGGAGTCCCTGGGGATGGCCGGAGCGGCCGAACGGGCCTCCAAACTGAGCCCGCTGATCAAGCAGTAGGTGGCGGGGCTGCGGCGGTCGGCAGCGACCGCCGCCCTCCGCGTGCTAGCTCGTTCCTCGCTTTGATGCACGCTTCCGGGCGCCGGCCCGCTGCCTTCGGGCCGCTATTTCTTGGTGGGCGTTGGCTTCGGAGTTGGTTTGTCTGTCTCCGTGGGTGTTGGAGTGGGGGTCGGCGTCGGAGTGACGGGGGCTTTCGCTACCGTGATGGTGACGGTTTTACCCTGATCCACTTCGGTATTGAACGTCTCGCTCTGGGCCGTTACGGTTCCTGCAGCAACCTCTGAGTTTTCCTGCTCAACCACCACCATGGGCAAGCCATTGGTCTTGAGTGAGGCCTCCGCTTCAGCCAGCGGCAGTCCGATCAGCTGGGGCATGAGTACCTTGCCGGAGGAGACCTGGAGCTCCACCTTGGAGCTGATGGCGATGGCTCCGCCAGGGGCCGGGCCGGTATTGATCACCAAGCCCACAGGCACAGTGGCGCTGTGAGTCCGGACGGTGACAATATCGCCGGTGATGCCCAGCCTGCGCAGGGCGTCACGGGCGTCAGACTCCGTACGGCCCACGATGTCGGCCGGAATGGTCACCGAACTGGGTCCACTGGAAATCTTGAGGACAACTTCGGCGTCCTGGTCGAGCATTGAACCAGCAATGGGCGATGTGCCAATGGTCATGTCCTTGGCCACTGTGTCACTGGCTTCGCGCACCGTTTTAGGCACCAGCTTGGCCGAATAGATTTCCTGGATGGCCTGGGACTCGGACATGTTGGCCACAACGGGCACAGCGATCTTAGCCGGGACCGGCGGTTGCGCGTTCATGAGGTTGTAAAGCCAGAAACCGCCGCCTGCCAGCACAATGAGAGTAAAGATCACCAGAGTTGCAGCCCACGCGCGACGGCGGCTCTTCTGGCCCGCTGTCCGCTCGGTTTCCGGTGGGAGGCCCAAAGGAAGGACCTCCTCCGGCTGTTGTTCAGCGGGTTCGTCCTTGTATTGATCGACGGCGAGGAAACCAACAGCGGTGGAACTCAGGAGCTGCGTAGCTGGGTCCTCTTGGTCCACGAGGTCGTTCGGATCTGTGGGCGCCTCACTGGCCGCGACAGCCGGGACGGGAATGCCGTTGCTTGCCGCGCGCAGTGCGCGGCGGAAGGAGGCAGCGTCCTGGAAACGGTCTGTCCGGCTCTTCTGCAGAGCCTTTGCAAGGACCGAGTCGAGGGCTTCGGAAACGTCGGGGTTGTGGGCGCTGGGCATATCCGGGATTTCGCGGACGTGCTGGTAGGCCACAGAGACCGGGCTGTCGCCAACAAAGGGCGGCCGGCTGGTCAGCAGTTCGTAGAGGAGGCAACCGGCCGAGTAGAGGTCGCTGCGGGCGTCCACGGTTTCGCCGCGGGCCTGCTCCGGTGAAAGGTACTGTGCTGTGCCCACCACGGCCTGCGTCTGGGTCATGGTGGCAGCGGAATCTGCCATGGCACGTGCGATGCCAAAGTCCATGACTTTGACGTCTCCGGTGTCAGCACAGACCATGACATTGGCTGGCTTGATGTCGCGGTGGACAATGCCGGCGCGGTGGCTGTACTCCAGAGCCGCAAGGACACCGAGGGTGAAGCCGATGGAACTCTCCACACCAAGCTCGTTCGCCTTGATCATGTCCCGCAGGGTGCGGCCGGCCACGTATTCCATCACGATGTACGGGACCCGGACGTCCTCGCCGGGACCTCCGGGGACCGAGTACTCGCCGGTATCGAAAATGGCCACGATGGACGGATGATTCAGCGCCGCAACGGCCTGTGCCTCACGTTTGAACCGTGCTTGGAACTGCGGATCGCGGGCCAGATCTGCACGCAGGATCTTGACCGCGATGGTCCGTCCCAGCAAAGTATCCGTTCCGCGGTATACGTCCGCCATGCCACCACGACCGATCAAATCACCGAGTTCGTAGCGTTCATTGAGGATGCGCTGTGAAGACACAGGTGTGCTCTCCTCTCGATGCGCGGGACCTTGGCGTGGGGTAGACATGGGACTCAGTTAGTTGCTTGGGCTGCCGCTGGGGCTGGCGCTGGACGAACCGGGGTTTGTGGGTACAACGGCCTTGGACAGGAAGTAGGTCACGGTGGAGCCTGCGGGAACCTCAGCTCCTGCTGCCGGCGAAGACCTTACGAACGTACCGGCCTGTTGGCCTACGGCTCCGTTCACCGGATCCCCGGCTACCCACCGCAGTCCGGCGCCCTCAATGGCCGCGCGAACCTGTGACTCGCTGGCTCCCACGCTGATGGTGGGGACGGCGACCGCCTCAGGTCCCTTCGAGTACTGAACCGTGATGGTTTGTCCCGGATCAACAGGTCCTGTGGGGTTGAGATCCACCACGGTCCCTGGAGCAGCCGGGTTGAAGACCTCCACACCGTTGACGCCGAGGCCCAGATTGCGGAGTTCCGCGCTGACGGTTTGGAACGGCTGACCCAGATACTGCTCGGGGATCACGTTGACCTTCTGCGGTGTTGACTGCGTCGGCGTCGGAGACGGTGCCTCGGACGTCTGCGTTGGAGTTGGCGTGGCCGAGGTGGATGTCGGGCTAGCCGAGCGGCTGGTGCTGACTGTGGTGGACTGGCTCGGGCTGGGGGTCGGCGAGAAGAACCCGGACTGGGTAATCAGGAAACCAACCAGCGCGAACAGCACCAGCAGGATCAAGGCAACCATCGGCCAAGTCCAGGGGCTGCGCTTCTTGCGTTCCGGCTCGCCATCGTCGAAGTTCTCGTCGTCGGTGTAGACGACCTCCTCTTCGTCGTTCAGCTGACGCTCTGCCTCCAGGGCATTTGCGCGTGACAGCGGATTGTCGGACGAGGCCGCAGCCGCACCGACAGCAGCTCCGGCTGCACCGGCGCCCAGCACCGGAAGTGCGGAGGTCGCCGTCGACGACTGCTCTTTTCCGTACGGCGAGGTGACGACGCCGGTGGGGGCCGTTGCGGTGTCCACAGGCGCCGTGATGGGTCCGGTAGTGGATTCGAACAGCAACATGCCGGGTACGGCGGCATGGGCTGTGGCGATGTCGCCGTTGCGGATGGCCTCGGCGGCTTCGGCCAGCTTGATCGCGTTGGCAGGACGGTTCTTGGGGTCCTTGGCCAACATGGACATCAGGAGGGCGCGGACGGGTGTCGGCAAGGTCTCCGGAAGGGGCGGGGGTGCGTCATTGACCTGCGCCAGGGCAATGGCGATCTGCGATTCGCCGGAGAACGGACGGTGGCCCGTGAGGCACTCGTAGCCGATGACGCCCAGCGAGTAGATGTCCGAGGAACCCGTGGCGGTCTGTCCGGTTGCCTGCTCAGGAGCCAGGTACTGGGCAGTGCCCATCACCTGGCCGGTCTGGGTCAGGGGAACCTGGTCCGCCAAGCGGGCGATACCGAAGTCGGTGACCTTGACGCGGTTGTCCGGTGTGATCAGCAGGTTGCCAGGCTTGATGTCACGGTGGACCAGGCCCTGGGCGTGTGCCACGGCAAGGGCGCGGGCGGTCTGCGCGATGATGGAGAGCGTCATGTCCGGAGACAGGACCTGCTCCCGCTCAAGGATTCCGCTCAAGGGGTGACCCGGAACGAGCTCCATGACCAGATAGGCCGAGCCGGCTTCTTCGCCGTAATCGAACACGTTGGCGATGCCCACGTGGTTGAGGAGGGCGGTGTGCCGTGCCTCGGCACGGAACCTCTGGAGGAACCCGGGGTCACCCGTGTATTCCTCTTTGAGTACCTTGATGGCAACGATCCGGCCAAGGATCTGGTCCTTGGCCTTCCAGACCTCGCCCATGCCGCCAATCGCAATACGACTGGTCAGTTGGAACCTGCCGCCGAGTGTGATTCCCGAAGTAGGCCTCACTTATTCAACACCGCCTCAAAAATCTTCTTTGCGTTCGGACTGGTTAGCTGGGCACCGCTGAGCACATCCACACCTTCCATGACGATGGTGACGGCTACTTGCGGGTCGTTTGCCGGGGCGAACCCGGTAAACCATGAGTTGTTCAAACCTGAATCGCCGAGCTCCGCGGTACCGGTCTTGCCGGCGACCTTGACGCCGGGGACGGCTGCTCCCTTGGCAATGCCGTTGTCCACTGCGCTGGTCATCCACTCGGTGATTTGCGCCGCGATGGGCTGGGTGGTGCTGGTGCGGAGGGCCTCGGGCCTGAGTTCGCTGATGACGCGGAGATCAGGAGCGCGGACGGTCTTGATCAGGTTCGGCTTCATCTGCACACCGCCATTGGCGATCGCGGCAGTCATCATGTTGATCTGCAGCGGGGTGGCCTTGACGTCGCGCTGGCCCACGGAGGACTGTGCGAGCTGGGCCTGGTCGAGGTCCTCGGGGAAAATACTGGGCGCCTGCTGGAGCTTGAGCTGATCGCCGAAGGTCTCGCCGAAGCCAAACTTCTGTGCCTGTTCGCGGATGGCATCCTGGCCGAGGTCCAGCGCGATGCTGGCGAACGGAGTATTGCAGGACTGCTCCAGGGCAAAGGCAAACGACGCCGTCTCCCGGACATTGCAGTTGCCACCGGCGTAGTTGGGCAGGCTGGCACTGGAACCCGGCAATGGCAGGCTGCTGGGGTTCGGCAGCTCGCTGTCCTTGTTGTATTTGCCTGAGTTCAGCGCAGCAGCTGTGTCGATGAGCTTGAAGACCGAACCCGGCGAGAGCAGGTTGCCTGTGGGGCCGCTGACGTTTTGGTTAAGGTTGATGCCCGGGACCTGGTTCAGCTCGGCGTAGCTTGCTTCTGCGGCGGCCGTGTCATGGGTCGCAATCAAGTTGGGGTCGTAGGACGGTTTGGACACCATGGCCAGAACGGCGCCGGTCCTGGGATTGGTGACCACGATGGATCCACGCTGTCCATCGGGGATGAGGTCGAAGGCCAACTTTTGAATTTCGGGATCCAGGGTCAGTTCTACCGATGCACCCTTCGGCTCGTTGCCCAGGAACATCTGGCTGATGCGGTCCAGGAAGAGCTGGTCCGAGTTGCCGGCGAGGGTGTCCTCCATGGAGAGTTCCAAGCCAGTGGAACCGAAGCCCTTGGAGAAGTAACCGGTAATGCCGGCGTAGAGCTCAGGCTGGTTGTACTTGCGCTGGAACGCGCAGGACTCTGTGCCGGCAACAGACTCAGCCACCGGCTTGCCGCCGACGATGATGGCGCCGCGGTCGTTGCAGAACGAGGCGAGGATGGCGCGCTGGTTCCAGGGATTGGCGTTGAGGTCGTCAGCGCCAATGACCTGGACATAGCTGATGGCACCGAAGATCAACGCGAACATGGCGACGGCGGCCATCCAGGAGCTGCGAATAGCCTGGTTCATTGGTGCTTCACCGCCTCTGTTGGTGCGCTGGGTGTCTGTCCTGTGGTGGGTTTACGTGCGGGCGCGCTGCTGCTGGCAGGGGGTTTGCCCACCATGGGAGTGGTGTCCACCGGCCCGCGGGCCGTGTTGGAGATCATGAGCAGCAAGCCGACGATGATCCAGTTGGCCAAGAGCGAGGAACCACCGGCTGCCAGGAAGGGTGTGGTCAGGCCCGTCAACGGGATGAGCCGGGTGACACCGCCGATGACGACGAAGCACTGCAGGGCGATCGCGAAGGACAGGCCGCACGCCAGGAGTTTCCCGAAGGCATCGCGGGTACCGAGGGCGGCGCGGAAGCCGCGCGTGAAGAGCAGCAGGTACAGCATGACGACGGCGAAGAGGCCGATCAGGCCAAGTTCCTCGCCGATGAGGGCCACAATCATGTCGCTGTTGGCGAACGGAACCAGGTCCGGGCGGCCTTGGCCAAGGCCCGTACCAACCAGCCCGCCGTCGGCCATGCCGAACAAGCCCTGCACAATCTGCCCACTGCCACCGGGCGACCTGCCGAAGACCTCCGGGGTGAAGGCGTTGATCCAGCTGTCGATGCGGAAAGCTACGTGCGAGAAGATCTGCGAGGCAATGAATCCGCCGCCGAGGATCAGCAACAGGCCAATGACAACCCAGGAGATACGGCTGGTGGCCACGTAAATCATCACGATGAACAGGCCGAAGAAGAGGATGGAGGAACCGAGGTCACGCTGGAAGACCAGGACGCCGATACTGACCAACCAGGCGGTGATCATGGGCCCGAGGTCCTTGAAGCGCGGGAACTGCATGGGACCGATCTTCCGGCCGGCCAGGAGGATGAGATCCCGGTTGGAGGAAAGATACCCGGCAAAGAATATGGCCAGCGTGATCTTGGCGATCTCACCTGGTTGGAACGTCATGGGGCCAACACGGATCCAGACGCGGGCGCCGAGGATTTCACCGGCGGAAATGCCCGGTATCAAAGGGAGGATCAGCAAGAACGCACTGGCTGCCAGGGAGATGTACGTGAAGCGACGCAGAATCCGGTGGTCCTTGAGGAACCAGATCACGGCGATCGACACGGCCATGGCAATCAGGGTCCAGCGGAGCTGGTTGTTGCCAGTATCGTCACCCGGACCGTCCATGCGGTGGATCAGGGCAAGTCCCAGACCGTTCAGGGCCACGACAATCGGAAGTATTACCGGATCGGCATATTTCGCGCGAAGCCTGAGGACGATATGGAAGGCGAAAGCCGCCACAGCCAGCAAGCTTGACTGGAACCAGAAGTCCCGGTCCAGGCCGACGTCGGAATTGATGCTCACCAAGGCACTCGCGCCTACACCTACGGCAAGGGCCAGCACGATGAGGACAAGCTCAACGTTCCGGCGTGGTTTGGAAGCAGTTTCAGTCTGTATCACTTGGCCGCCTCACAGGGAGTCGGGACGGGCGAAGGCGTCGCAACGGCCGCAGTACTCGGAACGGGCACGGTGCTGGTGGGCGACGGCGTGGCAGTCACTGTCGCCGAAGTAGTGGTGGGGCAGTTTGCAGAGGCGCTGCCGGTGTTCTTGAGGTTCTCCACTATGGCCTGTGCGTCGTCGAGGTCGCCCGCGGGAACCGTCTGGCGTACGCTCTGCTGACCGTATTCCGGCAATGAATCCACCCTGATATCGGTTACGGCTTCGAGCCGGGAGAGCTGAATGGGGCCGAGTCGCTGCGAGATGCCATTGAAGATGGCGACGCGCTGATCGTACTCGCCCACGTAGTAACGGGTTTGGGTCCACGCGTAGCCAAGCCACAGGCCAACCACGACGCCCACTACAACAACCGCTGCGACGGCGGGCATCAGCCAGCGGATGCGGCGTCGTGCAGGTTCCTCGATGTCCAGCCGATCCTGTTCGGCCTTGTGGGTGAGGACGGTGGCAGCCCTGCGGGCAACCGTCCGGCCTGCGACAGTAGGGATGGAGCCGGTCTCCGCAGCTGTTGCCGCAGCGCCAACCAGCTCATGGGGGCGGCTGGCCAATTCTTCGCGCAGGACTTCGGCGGACAGGTGCTCGCCCAAGTGCGGATCCGTGGTGATGGGAGGTTCTTTGGACTCATCCGAGGACGTGGAAGCCTCAACGGATTCGTCGTCTGCGCCGCTGGGGTCACCGGCGCTGAACGACGATCCAGCATCGGCCTCCTTCGCAGCCTTCTCCTTGGGCTCGGCCGGGGCATCCTCGGCCGACTTGGTGGCGGAAGGACCCTCAGTGGACTTGGAGGCGGTGACCGCTTCGGGCTCGTCCACCGCGGCAAGCGCCGCAGCCGGAACGACGTCGACGGCGGCCGTGTTGACGTCGTCGTCGGTCTCTTCCACGATCTCCAACATCACTACGGTGACGTTGTCCGGGGCGCCGGCTTCCAGCGTGAGGTCAACCAGGATTTCAGCGCATTCGCGAAGGTCTTTGGTTTCACGAACCATGCGCTCCACCACGTGCCCGGCCACATAGTTGAGGCCATCGGAGCAGAGCAGCCAGCGTTCGCCGGGTTCGACGTCCAGGACGTCCAAGTCCAGTTCCGGGCTGGCATCGACGTCGCCAAGGACGCGCATCAAAACGTTCTTGTGGGGATGGGTTTCGGCTTCTTCAGGACGAAGGCGTCCCTCGTCAATGAGCCGCTGCACGAACGTGTGGTCGATGCTGATTTGCTCAAACTTTTTGTTACGCAGCCGGTAGGCCCGGGAGTCGCCGATGTGCGCGAAGTGGAGCTTGCGGTCTTCCAGGAGGAGGGCAGTCACGGTAGTTCCCATGCCGGAAAGCTTGGGATTCTGGTGCACAAGCTCAGAAAGCAGCGAATTGGCCGTTTGGATCTCATCCGCGAGGACAGTCTCTGCACCGTCAGGATAGTCGTCATGGTCCAGGTGGATCATGTCCAGGACCGTTGACGCCGAAGCGACATCGCCGCCGGCATGGCCACCCATGCCGTCGGCCACCACTGCAAGATGGCGACCCACGTAAGCGGAGTCGTCATTCTTGGAGCGGATCCGTCCGACGTCGGAGCGGGCCGCGTAGCGCATGATGAGTGGGCGCTCCGCAGGCGTTTCCTTGCCTTCGGGGGTCTCGGGGGAAGCCATGGACTATGGCCTCAATTCAATGACCGTCTTGCCGATTCTCACGGGGACGCCAAGCTCAACCGGCAGAGCACGGGTGAGCTGTTGATCGGCCAAGTACGTGCCGTTGGTGGAGCCCAGGTCCTCAATGAACCAGCGGCTGCCTTGCGGGAACAGACGCGCGTGCCGGCCGGAAGCGTAGTCGTCTTCCAGGACCAGGGTGGCTTCCTGCGCGCGGCCCAACAGGATAGGGCTGGCGGCCAACGGAACAGTGGTGCCCTTGAGTGGCCCCTCAGTGACAACCAACGTGCGTGCATGCTGGATGGCCGGCGGCGGTGACGCTGCCAGTTCCGGATGCTTGCGCACTTCGCGGGCCGTGGGCACTCCGGTAACGGCTTTACGGCCGATCTGGAAGTCGCGGCGCATGGTGGACACAATGCTGAAAATCAAGACCCACAGCAGCAGGAGAAACCCGAAGCGAAGCGCTGTGATGGTCAGTTCGCTGATGTCGTTCACGCGTTGCCACCCGGGGTTTGGGGGAGAAGGCGGAAAATGATCTTGGTACGTCCCATCGTGATGGTTGAGCCGTCTGTAAGTTCCACGCTGCCGTTTACCTTATGCCCGTTGACGTAGCTGCCGTTGGTGGAACCAAGGTCAACGGCAGACGTGCTGCCGTTCTGTGTGCGGATCTCAAGGTGTTTCCGGGAGACGCCGGTGTCATCCACCAGGATGTCGGCCTCCGAGGAGCGTCCCAGCACCACGGACTGGGCATTGAGGGAGTACCGCTGGCCACCGATGTCCAGAACTGGCTGGAGGCGGATGGGCTGCCGTGCCGGGGCGGCCGGAACGTTGGCCCGTGGGGCCTGGGGGGCGGGAGCGGCGTTGTCGGAGGATTTCTCTGTCCGGGAAGTGATCTCAAAGTGCCCGGCGCGTTCTTCGTCATTACGGCGGAACGAAATCCGCACTGCACCCTGAAGCGTGTAGCCCTGGCTGCGGACGTGCTGGATGACGACGTCGCAGAGTTCCTCTGCCAGGGGAGTTCCCCATTCCTGGGCCCTGGCAAAATCCTCGTCGCTAAGCAGGACATCGAAAACATTGGGAGCGAGGGTGCGGCCGGCAGCGATGGTGATGGACTTGTTGTCCAACTCGCGCCTCAACTTGCTCGCAATCTCCACTGGCTCAACACGTGCACGCGACCCTGTGGAGAAGACGTTGCGAACGGCTTTTTCAATGCCGCGCTCGACTTTGTCCAGCAAACCCATGTCCTTCTCCTTTCCTTGCCGCGGCACCCGCTGTGCCTGGTCCGATAGTCCGTCTGCGCACACAGCGAAGTACGCGCCTGACGGCCCTTCCACTTCCCGATACTACTGGGACTGACTGGGAATGGCCTTAATCCACAACGCCTTGCGACCCGGAAAAGTTCGCTCCCGGCCCTTGCTGGTGCGGGAGTCGGGGTGTGAAATTTCCGTGGAGTTCAGCCGGTGGAACGGGATTTTTCCGGGCTCCGGGGTCTCGCGGAGGGGGCGCCATCTCCCGATTGGTGTTTTGCCGGGAATGTCCGTTATGCTTGATCTCGCTGCTTTTGAAGGAAACGAAGCTGGGAAACCCGCGGAGTCCGGAAAAAGAAGTTGCGCGCGAGTGGCGGAACGGCAGACGCGCTGGCTTCAGGTGCCAGTATCCGAAAGGGTGTGGGGGTTCAAATCCCCCCTCGCGCACGCAATCGAAAGAGCCCCAGTCTTCGGACTGGGGCTCTTTTGTTTTCCAGGGGATACCAACTGGGTGACAGATAACGCTCTATTGGCGCTTCGTAGGAGCAGTTGCTGATACCTAGTTGGGTGCGCCGCGCTCAACCGTCAGCTGCGCGCGGAACCCGTGAACCGGCGTCGTGAGTTGCTCAGGTGCAGGCGCATGGCTGCTGCGGCAGCCACTTGGTCGCCCTCCGCGATGGCCGCGTATATAGAGGAGTGCTCGTGGACGACCTGGGCGAAGCGCTCGGGGGAGTCCCGGTCTTCGCTGGCAACGAGGCGAGGGCGGGGCATGGTGATCATGGTCTGGCCCAGGGCGGAAATGCAGTCCGTATAGAAGGGATTGCCCGTGGCCGCAGCAACGGCACGGTGGAACTCGAAGTCCGCTTTCATGGAGTGCGCCGGGTGGCCTGAGCTCGCGGTGAATTGTTCCAACGCGCCGTGCACGGCCTTGAGTTGGTGTTCGGTGTGGTTCTTCGCTGCCAATGCGGCGGCTTCGGTCTCGACGCCGACGCGGAAATCGAGCATCTGAAGCCGGTCTTCCATGCTGGAAACGGGCCGTGTTCCTGGCGCTGCTGCGGGACCTTCCGCGGGTGGGGTCAGCGCGAAGCTGCCCCGCCCGCGTTCGGTTTCCACCAATCCCTCGGCTTGCAAGCGGGTCAGGGCGGAGCGGACGACGGTCCGACTCACCCCGAACTCGCTGATGAGGGTGTTTTCGCTGGGGAGCTTCTCTCCTGGTTGGATGGCGCCGTCGACGATGCGGTTGCGGAGGTCGGCGGCGAGATCCGCGGTCAGGTTTCGGCTCATGGGTTCAAGATTACGCGCCGAACTCCACTGATTCCGTGGTCCACGCGCGGGCCTGATCGCTGAGCGTGACTCCCAAACCGGGGCGGTCGGGAACGATCATGCGGCCGTTTTTGGTCTCCAGGCGTTCCTCGAACAGGGGGTCGAGCCAGTCGAAGTGCTCCACCCACGGCTCGCGTGGGTACGCGGCGGCCAGGTGCAGGTGGATCTCCATGGCGAAGTGCGGTGCAAGGCCGAGTCCGCGTTCATCCGCGAGGGCGGCGAGGCGCAGGAACTGGGTGATGCCGCCGACGCGGGGTGCGTCCGGCTGGATGATGTCGCAGCTGTTGGCGTTGATGAGGCCCTTGTGTTCAGCAACGGATGCGAGCATCTCGCCCGTTGCGATGGGCGTATCCAGGACCTGGGCCAAGTGTGCGTGGCCCTCAAAGTCGTAGGCATCCAGCGGTTCTTCGATCCAGATGAGGTTGAATTCCTCCAACTGGCGGCCCATGCGCAGCGCCGTGGCGCGGTCCCATTGCTGGTTGGCGTCCACCATAAGCGGGACGTCCCAGCCGATGTGCTCGCGGACTCCGGCCACGCGACGCAGGTCTTCTTTGGAATCAGGCAGTCCGACCTTGATCTTGATGCCGCCGATGCCCTCATCGATGGACCGGGTGGCGCGTTCCTTGACCTCGTCCAGTGTGGCGTTGAGGAAGCCGCCTGAGGTGTTGTAGGTCTGGACGGAGTCGCGGTAGGAGCCCAGCAGTTTGGCCAGAGGGAGTCCGGCGCGCTTGGCTTTGAGGTCATAGAGTGCGATGTCGATCGCGGCAAGTGCCTGCGTTGCCACGCCCGAGCGACCCACCGATGCGCCGGCCCAGAGGAGCTTGGTGTAGATCTTGCCGATGTCGTTCGGGTCCTCGCCGATGATGCCTTCGGCGACTTCCTTGGCGTGTGCGTACTGTGCGGGTCCGCCTGCACGCTTGGAGTAGCTGAAGCCGATGCCGCTGTGGCCCTGCTCCGTGGTGATCTCGGCGAACAGGAACACTACTTCGGTCATGGGCTTCTGCCTGCCGGTGAAGACTTTCGCGTCGCTGATCGGTACGGTGAGGGGCAAGCGAGCCGTGGACAGCTTGACGTGGCGAATGAGATCTACGGTGCTCATGGTTCTCCTAGTGGGTGCGGCATCCTTGCCTGCCACTTAGGATACAAGTTGTAAACTTATACTACAAGAGTTGGGCGGTTGTTATGGCGACTGCGGAGGCCTCGCATACCCACCTGTTTCCGGGGGCTGTCCTTCTTATGGAAGGGGCGGGCCCCTCTTTGGCGGTCACTTTTTCGGACGGCGCTTCGACTTCCGCTGAAATAGTCGACGACGGCGGCAAGCCCGCCTTGGTGGTGGAGGCGTACGCTACGGGTGCCGGGACGGTGATCCCCCGCAAGCTGTGGCCGGTGAGTGCCTCTGAAACCGACGGTGCTGGGGTGCGGCTGAAGCTTGGGAGGCCGGTGGTGCTGGAGTGACCGGCGGTTAGGTGGGCCCGATCGAGTGCCGGAGCATCAGATCCATCCCTGTTGCCAGGCTTTCTCGGCCGCTTCGTGCCGCGAAACGGCTCCAAGTTTCATCATTGCCGAGGACAGGTAATTGCGCACAGTTCCGGGGGCGAGCCGCAATGCTTCGGCAACCTGCGTCACGCTGGACGTTGACCGGCTGTACCTTAAGGCATCAAGCTCGCGGTCGGTGAGGGGGCAGCGCTCGGCGGCCAAGGCCGTCGCTGCAATTTCCGGGTCGATATACCGCTTGCCGCCGGCAACGTCACGGATGACGTGGGCCAGGTCTTCAGCCGGGGTGGATTTGGGGACGAAGCCCGAAACCTTCGAGGCCAGTGCCCTGCGCAACACCCCGGGCCGGGCATGACGCGTGACAATAATGACACGTGTTTTGACGGTGGACAGGATGCGGGCTGCTGCCTCTACGCCGTCCATCTTGGGCATTTCCAAATCCAAGAGGCAGATGTCCGGCTGAAACTCCAGTGCTAACTCGGCGGCAGTGACACCATTGTCGGCACTGGCAACCACCTCGATATCAGGCTCCAGCCCTAAAAGAGCCTCCAAGGCGCCGCGGATGAGATGTTCGTCGTCGGCTATCAACAAACGGATGCGCTGCGGCTCATCAAGATCGTTCACGAAACAATTCCTTTGGTGGGGACCGACGCCTGAAGTTCAAAGCGCTCCGCGTCCAAGATCGTTTCGACCTGACCACCCAGCGCCGAAATCCGTTCGCGAAGGCCAGCAAGGCCATTGCCGGGTAACAGGTTGACTAAGGAATCGCTTGTCACCCCGTTGTTGCGAATGGTGAGGCTGCAGCTATCCGCGGAAGCTTCCAGCGTGATGGAAGCCAGTGTTGCATTGCTGTGCCTGAGGATGTTGGTGGTGGCTTCACGAACCGCCATGGCCAGCGCCTTATGAACGTCGGGGTTTCCAGGAACTGCGTCAATCGTGAGTTCGCAATGTGCTCCGGAGGCCGATAGCACTTCTCGTGCGTTTTCGAGTTCGTTTTCGAGAACTGTTCCCCGGTACCCGGAGACCAGGGAACGGGTTTCCTCAAGCGCCTGTTTTGCGATAAGCCGTGCATCGTGAATGTGCCCGCGGGCAGCATCGAGATCGACAGTGAGCAGTCGTTCCGCAAGTTCGGACTTCAGGGCAATGACTTGGAGGTGGTGCCCCTGAATATCGTGGAGGTCCGCGGCAAAGCGCAGCCGCTCTTGGGCAACAGCCAGTTCTCCCGCCATGAGCCGGTGCCTGTCCAGCTCCACAACTATCCGCCACCACCACAAGCTGCTCATCAAGACCACGGGCATCAATGCCGCATAGCTGAGGAGCATGCGAAGACCGGGCTCTTCAGGAAATGTGTAGCCGTGGCCATGGATCAACGAGTAGATGGTGGGATGCAAGAGCGTCGTGGCTAGGCCAGCGCCCAGCACGGCCAGCCGCTGGCGGGAAGGAAGCAAGCAAGCCACCAGGCAGGCAGCAAGCCACAGCGGCAGGCTCCACATCAGCGCATTGCTGGTGGTAGAGATCAGGCCCAACACCCAAACGGCGACAGAAGAAACAAGCAGCGCCAGCGTCCAGGGGGTACTCGGAAGGCCTCCGTTCAAGCCCGCCCGCAGGAACCAGCAGTAGCGGATCTGGGCCGCCACCGCGCTGAAAAGAGCAAGGAGGAGAAGCCCGTTAGCGCCGTCGGAATGGGAAGAGAACGCTTCCAAGGCAAGAATGATCAGCATGAAATCGAGCACCACGAGGATGAACACCATGGAACCGAGTGTGTAAGTCCACGTCGTGCGCACGCTGCGACCCGGGCGGGAGGTGGGCTGCGGAACCTCACGGGTCGTGGCTGCGGACATGACGCCCAGTGTAGGGCAATGACATTTGTCATGGATTTTCCTGCGGAAGTGCTGGCGAAACGGTGACAGCAAGGCACTACATGGACCCCGGTTGACCCCTGAAAGATGGGACTGTCAGCGTTTTCCATCCACGAAAGTAGCCATCATGATTGAGTCCCTGCAAGGCTTCACTTCCTCCCTCCCGCCCATGTTGCAGTGGGTGGGGGTGCTGCTGATAGCGGCCGTCCCTTTTGTGGAGTCTTACTTCGGTGCTGTTGTGGGCGTACTGGCGGGCGTGAATCCTGTGGTGGCGATCGCTGCGGCTGTGGTGGGAAACATCGTCTCGCTGCTCGTTTTTGTTTTTGCCGCCCACCACGTGCGGACCAAAGTGTCCGCGAGCAGGCCATCCAAGGAGATGACTCCTCGCCGTGCCAAGCTGCGGGCTACCTTCGATAAGTTCGGCGTCGCAGGAGTAAGCCTGATCGGCCCAACAATCCTGCCCAGCCAGATCACGTCCGTTGCCATGATCTCCTTTGGAGCCTCCAGGAACGCCGTCATCCTCTGGCAGATCATTTCAATAATTGTCTGGGGGACAGCATTCGGCGTCCTGGCTGCATTGGGCGTTTCGCTTGTCCGCTAGAGCATCTCGGGCACGGCTTGTACTTCGAGTTCCGAGAATATTCTGAGTGCTTGCAACACACTTAGGTACGTGGCGGACAAGTACAGGGTATGAGCTACCTTTCGAGAGCCCCTGATCGGGAAGAGGCCTTTCGGGCACTCTACGAATCCGCGTATCCCGACCTGCTGAAGTTCGTGCAGCGTCGCGCGGATGCGGCGAATGCCGAAGACATCGTGGCTGAGGCATTTCTTACCGTCTGGCGGCGGTTTTCGGAAGCGCCAAAGCACCAGGAGGACGCCCGGGCCTGGGTTTTTGGCATCACACGAAATCTCATGCTGAATGCCCGTCGAGGAGAACAGCGACGGCAGGCCCTGGGTGTCCGCTTAGCCGAGGTGACGGTGACGTCTCAGGGCAATAGTTCCCACGCTGACCTGGTCACCAGTCGCGTTGACTTAGGCAGAGCCTGGGCACTTCTCTCCGAGGTCCACCAAGAGGCCCTTGGGCTTGCGATCTTCGAGAACCTGGCCGCACCCCAAGCAGCACATGTCGTGGGTATTTCGCCAGTCGCGTTTCGGCTCCGCCTGACCCGCGCAAGGCGAGCCCTGAGACTGCTTCTTGACCACGTCCCCCAGAATGAGTCGCCGACGCCGGCGACGTCTCCCGAAAAGGCCACGACATCATGAAAACCAGCCGAAATATCGACACGCAGCTGCGCTCCATGGACGCAGCCGGGCAGGTCGCAGCTCCCAACCCGGGCCGTACGCAAAGAGACCTGGAAGAAATCCTCAGGTCCCGCCCGTCTTCTTCGGACAGAGGCGCTGGAGCCGTGGACGGCAAAACGTCGACGTCGCGCCCAAACCGCCGTCGCCGTCGAACCCTCGCGTTGGGTGCCGTTGCGTTCGCAGCCACGGCCAGCTTCTTGGTGGTGCCCGTACTTTCAGGGGGAGACCCGGCCTTTGCAACGTGGACCGCAGCCCCTGGCGCACTGATCGGTACGGAGCGAGACAGTGCGGTCTCGGACTGCATCCGGTCCAGCAAAGGTACTGGTGATGGCATGTTCGCCGGCGATGTGGACGCGGCAGAAGTTGCCATCGCCGAGAGGCGCGGCGCTTGGGCTACCGTCGTCCTCGCTGGATCCGGCGGGTTCGAAGCAACTTGCACCACGGATACAACGGCTCCATGGTTCAAAAAGGGATCCATCGGCTCAGTGGGAAAGCCCGGAGACGGTCAGCCGCTCACGTCCCGAGGAGTCAGAGCCACCCAACTTGGAACAGGTGTCATCGCAGACAATCCGCTTTCAATGGCGTCCGGACAGGTTGGCACTGACGTTGTGGCTGTCGCCTACACCGCGACAACTGGGGAACGGATCACAGCCACCGTTTCCAAAGGCCAGTTCGCCTTCTGGTTTCCCGGCACTGAACTGACAAACTCCTCTGACCAACCCGTACCCGTTGAAGTGACGTACTCCGATAACACAACCGAAATCCGCTTCCTCAGCCTCTGACGGTAACCCTTGAGACAAAGGAAAAACCTACCCCCGCAGCGCCCCGAAACCCGTTATCAGGGCCTCGAGTCCCAAACTGAAAGCAACATCAGTGGGACGCGCATGCTGTTCCAGGGCCAACCGGTCCACCGCGGCGGTTAAGTTGGGGACCTGGTCAGCCAGCCTGCCGGCGTCGAAAATGTCCTCCGGCGCGTTGACGTCGTATGCGGCGCCAAACACAAACGCTTCCAAGGCGACGATCGCCGAGATGATCTTCTCCTCAGGGAACCCGGCGTCGCGGAATCCGGCAGTCACGGCCTCGTACATTGCCAGGGTCTTGGGGGCGTTTGCCACGGGAAGTACTGCAATCACGGGGATCAGCGGCGTATGCTCCGAGAAAACATCGCGGTAGGACCATGCCCAGCGGCGCACGGCAACATCCCACGGCTCCACCCCGAAAGCAGAGACGTCAACCATGGCTGCCAAGTGGTCCTCCACCAGCAGCAAAACGTCGTCCTTGGAGGCCACATGGTTGTACAACGCAGACGGCGCGACGCCGAGGGAGCGGGCCAGTGCCGCCATGGTGAGTCCGTTGTAACCCTTGGAGCTGATCAACTCGAGTGCCGCCGTCGTAATCCCGTCTTGGTCCAGGACCGCCGCCGTCGGTCGACCGGCGCGGCGGCGCACAGAACCGGCAGGGCCGGCGGACGGAGCGGGAGTTGGTGCGGGCATCGGAAGCCTTTCTGCTGCCTGTGTCCCCAGCATTATTCCATCGGGCCTTCACAGCGGCCGACTCCAACGCTACTATGGATATAAATGAATGGCATTCATTTATTGGTCAGCCACCACGGACGGCCACGGAGAGGACATCATGCAGAATCTTGATCGCGACGTTGTGATCGTCGGTGCCGGACCGTCAGGGCTGACGGCGGCACGCGAATTGAAGAAGGCCGGACTCAGCGTCGCAGTGCTCGAAGCACGCGACCGCGTGGGCGGCCGCACCTGGACCGACACCATCGACGGCGCCATGCTGGAAATCGGCGGCCAGTGGGTTTCCCCGGACCAGACGGTGCTCATGGAGCTGCTGGACGAGCTCGGACTGAAAATGTACTCACGCTACCGCGAAGGCGAGTCCGTCTACATCGGCGCAGACGGCAAGCGCACCCAGTACACCGGTGACACCTTCCCGGTAAACGAGAACACCAAGGCCGAGATGGACAAGCTCGTAGCCATCCTGGACGAGCTCGCTGCGGAGATCGGCCCCACCGAGCCCTGGGCGCACCCCAAGGCACGTGAGCTGGACACCATCTCCTTCCACCACTGGCTCCGTCAGAACTCCAACGATGAGGAAGCCTGCAACAACATTGGCCTCTTCATCGCCGGTGGCATGCTGACCAAGCCCGCCCACGCTTTCTCCGCACTTCAGGCAGTGCTGATGGCAGCTTCCGCCGGTTCCTTCAGCCACCTCACGGACGAAGACTTCATCCTGGACAAGCGCGTGATCGGCGGCATGCAGCAGGTCTCGCTGCTGCAGGCAGCAGAGCTGGGCGACGACGTCGTCCTTAACAGCCCCGTCCGCACCATCAAGTGGGACGACAACAACGTGACCGTGGTCTCCGAGCAGGCAACGGTCAACGCCCGCTTCGTGATCATGGCTGTGCCGCCCAACCTGTACTCCCGGGTCTCCTTCGATCCGCCGCTCCCGCGCCGCCAGCACCAGATGCACCAGCACCAGTCCCTGGGCCTGGTCATCAAGGTCCACGCGGTTTACGACACGCCGTTCTGGCGCGAAGAAGGACTCTCCGGCACGGGGTTCAGCGCCGGCGCGCTGGTCCAGGAGGTTTACGACAACACCAACCACGGCGATACCCGCGGCACCCTGGTGGGCTTCGTGTCCGACGAAAAGGCCGACGCCGTGTTCGAGCTCAGCGCTGAAGACCGCAAGAAAGCGATCCTGGAATCCATCGCCGGATTCCTGGGCGACAAGGCACTGACCCCTGAGGTCTACTACGAGTCCGATTGGGGCTCCGAAGAGTGGACCCGCGGCGCGTACGCCTCCAGCTACGACCTCGGTGGCCTGCACCGCTACGGCAAGGACCAGCACGCCAACGTCGGACCGATCTATTGGTCTTCCTCCGACCTCGCGGCCGAGGGTTACCAGCACGTCGACGGCGCCGTCCGCATGGGCCAGGCAACCGCCGCCCGCATCGTGGAAGCCAACAAGCTGGCTTCGGTCGCCGTCTAACCGCTGTGAAACCGCACCGGCAGGCCGGGGGAGCACAATTCCCCGGCCTGCCGGCTCCACTGTTTAAGAACTGAAAGGACCACCATGCGCTACGTAGTGGGCTACACCGCCAACGCGAGGGGGCACGACGCCGTTCACCTTGCCGTTGCGCTGGCCCGGAACCACGATGTCAGCCTGGATCTGGTCCTGGTGATCCCGGAAGATTCCCCGTTCAACGCCGTCTACCCGCCTGAGGCCGGCTACAACGACATCCTCAACGAGCAAGCGCAGCGCTGGTTGGACGAAGGCCTTGCGCTGGTTCCAGCCGACGTCACCGCCCGCGCGCACATCCGCCGCGGCGACTCTGAAGCGCAAACGCTGATCGATGCTGCCGTAGAGATGGACGCGGCCGCCTTGGTCATCGGCGCTACCAACGGTGGCCTGCTCAAGCGGTTCACCATCGGCTCGGTAGCCAGTTCGCTGCTCCATTCGTCACCGGTTCCGGTGGCTCTGGCGCCTCACGGATACCGGCGCGCGGAGCCCATCACGCGCCTGAGCTGCGGTTTCGGAACGCGCCCGGGCGCCGATGAACTGCTCGACGTCGCAGTGGAGTCCGCGCGGGACCGTGGCCTTCCGCTGCGGCTCGTCTCCCTGTTGGCGCTCGACGGCGGTGACTCGCCTCAGCTGCTCGACACGGCGTGGATGCATGCCGCCGACCGGATTGCCGCCGTCGACGGTTCCCCGGCAGGTTCGCAGCTGCCGGAGCCCGAGATCGTGGTGGCGCAAGGCCGCACCATCGAAGAAGCCGTTGACCGACTCGACTGGGAAGACGGCGAAATCCTGCTGATCGGCTCCAGCCGCCTGGCCCAGCACCGGGCCACCTTCCTGGGCAGCACCGCCAACCGGATCCTGCGTGCCCTGCCCGTTCCCATGATCGTGGTACCCCGCGACTACACGCGACAAAGCTCCTAGCAATCGCCTGAGAGGCAAAACCCATGTCCACTGCACCAAAGACGGTCCAGTCGAAAGAATCGCCAGCCCTGAGTGAAAAGGGGCTGAAGGCCGGATCGGTGGGCCTTATCGGCGCCGTCGTGATCGGTGTTTCCTGCATCGCACCCGCCTATACCCTGACTGCAGCCTTGGGCCCCACCGTGTCCGAGGTGGGCGTGCACCTGCCCGCCATCTTCCTGGTGGGCTTCATCCCCATGTTGCTGGTGGCGCTCGGCTACCGCGAACTGAACAACGCAATGCCCGACGCCGGTACCTCCTTCACGTGGGCGACGCGCGCCTTCGGTCCGTGGATCGGTTGGATGGGCGGCTGGGGGCTGATCGCTGCCACCATCATTGTGCTGTCCAATCTGGCGGCCGTGGCGGTGGACTTCTTCTACCTGATGCTCGCCCAGATCTTCAGCAATCCGGAGCTGGGTGAGCTCAGCAAGATCCTTCCGCTGAACATCGCCACCACGCTGGTGTTCATCGCCTTGGCCTGCTGGATTTCGTACCGCGGAATGGAGACCACCAAAGGCGTTCAGTACGTGCTGGTGGCCTTCCAGTTGCTGGTCCTGGGCTGGTTCGCAGTCTCCGCATTCGCCCACGTGGCAAACGGCACGGCCTTCGACGCCACCGCCATTTCACCGGACTGGTTCAACCCGTTCGCCGTTGACTCGTTCTCACAATTCGCCGCAGGTGTGTCGCTCTCGATCTTCATTTATTGGGGCTGGGACGTCACCCTCACCATGAACGAGGAAACGAAGAACCCGGAGAAAACGCCGGGCCGCGCCGCGACTATCACGGTGCTGGTCATCGTGGTCATCTACATGACCGTTGCACTGGCTACCCTCTCCTTCGCCGGCGTAGGGGAGACAGGATTGGGTGCCGGAAACCCGGAAAACCAGTCCAGCATCTTCGCCGTGCTTGCCGGTCCGGTGATGGGCCCCTTCGCGATCCTGATGTCACTGGCCATTCTGAGCAGCTCGGCGGCATCTTTGCAGTCGACGTTCGTTTCCCCGGCCCGCACTATGCTCGCGATGGGCCACTACCGCGCCATCTCGCCGAAGTTTGGCAAGATCAGCCCCACGTTCAAGTCGCCCAGCTTCGCGACCATCGCCGCTGCGATCGCCGCCGCCGGTTTCTACGTGATCACCCGGACCGTGTCCGAGAATGCGCTGTGGGACACCATCACAGCTCTGGGCATGATGATCTGCTTCTACTACGGCATCACCGCACTGGCCTGTGTCTGGTTCTTCCGGGCATCGGCGTTCAGCAGTGTCCGGGCGTTCTTCTTCAAGTTCCTCGCCCCGTTGCTGGGCGGTGTGATCCTCTTGGTCATGTTCGTCAAGACTGCCATGGACTCCATGGATCCTGAGTACGGCTCGGGCTCATCCGTGGGTGGCGTTGGGCTGGTGTTCGTTCTGGGAATGGGCGTGATCCTCCTGGGCGTAGTGATCATGCTGGTGATGTACCGGGTGCGGCCCGAATTCTTCAAGGGCAAGGTTCTCACGCGGGCCTAACCGCCCCGCTCCGCCGCGGGAAATGGACGCCGCAAACGCGAGAACGGCCGCGGAGAAGTCAAGCACGTCCGGGGCTGCTCGCTGGCCGTGACCGCCGCGGTCCTCGTGGAGCAGCCAGGCTTGGCCTCCACGTTCGCGGATTCGGGTAACAAGCTCGACGGCGGCACTGTTGTCAATGCGTTCGTCGCGCCCCATGAGGCAGCACAAGAGGGGCGGCAGCGCGGCGGCGGAGCTGAGTCCGCCCAGCAGGTGAACCGGGGAATAGGCAGCCCGGTCATGGTCAGAGCTCTCCCCGTCGGCACCAAACTCGTGCAACCATTGCTTCCCCAGGCCATGGCGGTGAAGGTCCACGGTGTCCAGCAACGGAGCTACGGCTACCGCTCCACCGAGGGAGGCGGGGGACAGCAGGGCCGCAGCTGTGACCACCAGTCCACCGTGTGAGGCCCCGAAGGCAACGGTCTGGGCAGGCGTGGTCCAGCGGGTATCGGCGAGATAGCCAGCCACGTCAATGAGGTCCAGGATTGTTCGCATCTTCCGTTTCCCCCGCCCGGCGTGGTGCCATTGCTTCCCCAGCTCGCCGCCGCCCCGTAGGTGCGCAGCCACGTACACCCCGCCGCTCTCCAGCCACGCCGGCACACTGGGCTCGGCCTCGGTCCTGTGCGTTACGCCGAAACCGCCGTAGCACGTGAGAATCAGCGGCATTGGCCGCGCTGGTAAGCCGTCAGGTCCAAGGTCTGATGCCCGCGCGGAGATGACCAGGGGAATCTCGACGCCGTCACTCGCCAGGGCTGTGACCCTGCGGTGGACGATGTCGCGAGGGAAGTCCATGGAGGCGTGCACCGGTTCGTCCACGCAGAAGACACCCAACGGGCGTTCCGGGGAGGCCGTCTGGAGCCAGAGGTCAGTGCCATCGGCATGGGGCCGGACGGCGAACGACGACACGTGTTCCGCTGGGGACAAGCCGTAAACGGGGAGGCCATCCAGTGTGACTGTAGTGCCGCCGTCATCGTCAGGGGCCAGTTCCACGCGGCTGTCAGGAGTTAAGGCAGCCACGTGATGCCAGTCCCCGGATGCCAATTCCCACTCCCGTGACCGACTTCCCGGCTTCTTCGCCGCGAGCCGAAGGTGCTCTCCAGGGTGAGTCAGTGAGAGGCGGATGCCCGTGGTGTTGCCAAGATCCGCTGGAAACGGGAGCTCCTGCGTGTGATCTGAGCCGAGCGGGCAGCGCATGATCTGCTGGCAGGGGGGCTTGCCGGTCAAGACCCAGATCCCGCCTCCGTCTGGCTCCCAAACCGGCGCAGCGTACCAGGCCGTCGCGCCAGGGATGCGGACCGGCTGCGTCCCGGCAGCGAGTATCCAGGTTTCGGCTAGTTCACTGGCGGAGGTGCTCAGCAAGGCCGCGATGCGCGTTCCGTCAGGGGCGATGGAGAAGCCGCGGACAATGGTGCCCGGTGGCGTGGGCAGCCGGACACCGGGCGGTGCCGCCACGTCCACGTGGGCCCGGCGAACGGTCCAGGCATCCCGAAGCATGGACTCGGCCGCCAGATACAAGGACGCAAACGCTTCGCCCGGCCCGCGCCAGAGAAACGCAGCCTGTCCGCCGGCGAACTGGGGGAGCCCTTGGCGGGGTGTTGAGTCCCAGCGTTCCAGGAGGGAACGGAAATGCGGCCGAAGTCCTCTGCCAGGAACAGCCTCCTCGAGGGTGTTCACCGTCCCACCGTGTCGCCCGGCGCTGCGTCCACAGCAGATACCCAAGCGAGGTGGCCGCCGTCGTGCAGGGGACTGCCCAGGGTGATGGTGCGCAGGGGGCTACCGGCCGCTGATGTGTCCACTACGTGCAGTTCGCCATGTCCACCGCGGGTCACGGCGACGAGTTCCGAGGACGGTGAGGCGGCAATGGCGCGTCGTTCGGCGTTGTCCCAGGGTTCATGGCCGGGCCGTGGGGCGCCGTCCATGCGGGGGAGATCCCACGTGCCCCGCAGCACCGGCGGGCCTGCTTCCAACGGTCCAAGGTGGTGCACGGAAAGCTCGTCGCCTTCCGGATGGACGCGGGTGGTCGCGATGCCGGTGGCGGTCAGCGCGAAACGGAAGACCAACCCGTGGCCCAATGGTGTGGACTGCGTCAGCCCGGTATCCACGTGGTGCACCCACAAAGTGTTGCCCCATCGGGCCCAGCTGCGGGGCTCGCCGCCGCCGTGGCGAAGGACTGCCACCAGGACACGACGCCGCGGGCAGAAGCGCAGGAAGTAGGCGCGACCGGGCGCATCCCACGCGATGGCCTGAAGGGCCGCCGGCTGTGGCTTGCGGATGTCGAAGCATTCCAGACCCTGGCCCGTCGCCACGAACATGGTGCCCGTGACGGGATCGAAGGCGTCGCCGTGGCCGTCGGGGGAGGCCTCGGCCCGCCGCCTTTGCATAGGCGGGCAGTGCACGCCTTCGGCCAGGATCCCCTCCACGCTAAAGGATTCGATGCCGCCGGGTTCACGGTGGCGGACGACGGCGGCAGGCCCCTCGGGCGTTTCGCCCACCACAACGCCAGGCTCCCCCGCCCGGGTGCGGATCCGGCGTGAGGTGGGTCCGCCGTCGGCCTCCAGGTCCACAACCGTGAGGAGATCGCTCCAGGGTTCCCACGAGACACCAAGTCCGGTGGTGACGGCAATGAAGCGGCCGGAAATGTCGCATGCCAGGTGCTCGCCCGGGATGGCTACGGGAATGGTGCGGGGCGGGGTGTTGGTGACTGCATCGGCAATGACCAGGGCACCTCCGGCATCATCAATGAACGCGCATCGTCCGCCTCCCAACGGCAGGAATCCGGCGTGCTCCGCCAGGACCACGGAGTCCAGGCGGTGCTGGACTGCCCCGGTGACCGGATTCAGGAACTGTACGTTGCCCGCTTTTTGATCCGCGACAACCAAAACTTCGGAGTTCATTAGCGCTCCCTTTCGCCTAATTTGAGAATGGTTCTCATTAACTATAGTGTGACGTTGTCGCCGCAACAGCGGAGGCAACCACCACCACCGAAAGGAGACCAACCATGGAAAAGACCACGGTTCTGGTTGAAGTTGAAGAGACCGAGCAGCTGGCACACCTGTCGGCAACGCACTCGAATGCACTGGTCGAAAACCCGTTCGACTAGTCACTAAGCCAGGGGGCGGGCGCGCCGGAGCGCCCGCCCCCTTAGCTCCACCCCCGCAACTCTTGGAAGGAACCATGGGCACCGCAATAGACAGCTTTGACGTCGCGGGAAGATCAATCATCCGCAGCGGTGACGGCGCCTTCTTTCATCTCCCACCCTCGGCAGGCAGTGGCCAGAACCTGGCGACGGGCATCAGCGACGAACTGCTGCAACGCCGCCAGGCAGGTGCGCGTCCCCTCGCCGGACGGGAGCGAATCGGGCTGGTAGCTCCCGAACCCGTTGCTGCCGCACTCCTGCCGTTGTTCCAGGAGGCCGGGGTGGACGTGGCGGTGAGCGACGACCGGGAGCCCGGGTCCGTAGGACTGGTCCTTCATTTAGCAGCCACGCCCGCCGAGCGGAACCGCTTTGAGGCACTGCCGGGGTGCCGTGCGGCCGTGCTCCGCTTCTACGGAGAAGGCGACCTGGTCTTCGTCGATCCGCTGTCTCTTGAACCGGCAGACCCAACAGGGTGGCAGGTACTCCGGCGCAGGCTCGCAGCCTCACCGGCCGCCGCCGAACTGAGGGCCTGGCTGGATACGCCCGCTGCTGCCGCGGACTTCGCTCCCCATGGGGTAGCCATGGACCTGCTCACGGCCAGACTGCTCACCATCATCACCGCTTGGCAAAGGAATTCGCCGTCACTTGCCGCTCACCGCCGTACGCTCTGGCGGCTGGACACCCTGACGTTGGCAGCCAGCGAACACCCCGTTCTGCCCTTCCCGGAACCCGCCAGCCTGGGCGAGGGCTTGCGGGATCCGCTGCGATGAGACCCGCCACCGCGCCGGATCACCTGGACATCACCGCTGACGACGGCGTTCGACTCACCGCAGACCGCTACCGGGCCCCAATGGAAGGGGAGGTCCAAGGGACGGTCCTGATCCGGACACCCTATGGCCGGACCCAGTACTCGGGCCAAGCCCACTCATGGTGCCGTGCCGGATACGACGTAGTGGTGCAGGACGTCCGCGGGCGCTACGGGTCCGCCGGCGTATGGAATCCCTATGACACGGAGGGCCTGGACGGAGCTGCAACCGCACGGTACCTCGCCGGGAACGGGTTGCTCAGGGGCTCCCTCATTCTGGCTGGAGCCTCCTACGATGCGCACTGCGCAGTTGAAGCCGCCCGGGTTTTGGAAACGGCGGCTGCACCGAAACCCCTGGCCGTGGTGGCGATGGTGCCGGCGCTGGGCCTCTGCGAAACAGCCAGGGAACCTGATGGCACACCGCGCCTGCGGGACCGGATTGGCTGGTGGCACCAACATGGTTTCGGCAAGGAGTCCCGCCAGCCTTTACCTGCCGCAGAGCTCCGGCGGATATACCGGCAGGCTGAGGAGCGCGGGATGGACTGGATGATTCACAACCTCATGGATGACGCCACGTATGGTCCGGGGTCCACCGCTGGTTGGAAGCGGCTCTGGGACGCCACACCAGCCGATCTTCACGCCCTTTATGGCCAGCTGAACACGCCGCTCCTGATGATTTCGGGACAACGGGACTTCTTTGTTGCCGAAGCTGCGAACCTGGTGAGGGCCTGGGGCAGCGCAGCACCGCGGACCTTGGTGGAAACCCTTTGGGGACCATGGGGACACCGACTCGCCAACGACCTCGGCGCCGGAGCCGCCGCAGCACTCCGCCAACAGGGTGGCCTGATGGCCCGGATCAAGGACTTTCTGGCTGCCGCCAGCGGCTGGGATCCAACCGGCGCCCAGCCCGGGCCCCTTGGAGACCGCCGCCCACCAGTCCTCCAGTGGCAACCCGACGACCAGCCACACACATGGCACTGGGCGCCTGCGACCCCCGAGACGTTGCCGCACCACCTGAACAACCACGGAGAATCATGACCACAACAGCCGAAACCCTGGGCCTGCTTCCCTTGCACACCTTGGTGGACGAGCAGACCGGGATCATCCGCAGGGTCCGTCCCGTTCTCACCCCGGAGAACGCCCCACCCGCATACACGTCCATGACCGCGGAGGTATCGAACGCGCGGTGGCTGGGAGACTGGCCCGCCGACCGCGTTTCACTGGGCACCACGTTCGGCGACAGCCGGCAAGCCTGGATCGCGGCCGTCGCCGAAGGCATGGAACGGTACTGCGGCAACTTCATCCCCGCAGACCTCCCGGACCACCACTACTTCACCGGGACGGCCCGTGAGCTGACGGCGTCAGGCCGGGCCGCCGTCGGGCTTGAACAACTGCCGCGATTCGCGGACTGGCAGCTGGAGCGTGCGGCATTCCCCTACCGGAACCTCGACGCCGATACTCCCGCGCTGTGGACAGCATGCAGGCTGGAGTCGGACAGCTCGGACGTGTGGCTTCCTGCGAGCCTCACCCTCCTGAATTGGCGGCAGCGGCGCTTCCGTGACCTCCCGCGGATCCATCATTTGAACTACGCGGGGATCGCCACCGGGCAGGGCCGCGCTGATGCCACGGACAGGGCGGTGCTGGAAACCATCGAACGCGACGCGCTGGAACTGTGGTGGCATTTGGGCGGTCCCACCCGCGGTATCAGGCCGGAGAGTGTTCCCGGACTGGTGGACGCCATGGCCGGTTGCCGGCTGCAGTACTGGGTGGTGGAAATGCCCAGTGAGTTCGCACCCTGCATGGCGGCCCTGGTGTTCGATCCGGACACGGGGCTGTACGCCGCCGGATTCTCCTGCAAGAACGAACCCGCTGAAGCGGCACGCAAGGCAGTCCTGGAGGCTGTCCACACGTGGATCTACTCCCAAGGTGCCACCGACGCTGATGGTTGGGTGTTCCAAGCGGTGGAGGCAGGGCTCATGGCCAAGGGGCTGTACTTGGAACACCGTGAAGACCGTCAATACCTGGACGACGTGGGGCCCGGGTTCGGTTCAGTCCGCGACCTCGGTGCGCATGTTCAGGTGTGGCTTGATCCCCGGACACACGTCCTCGCGGAACGCTTCACCAAGCCCGCGGGTGGGCTGGTGGACGTTGCTGCCGTGGATGACGTGTCCATGCAGGAGCTCTACAGGCGGCTGGAATCGGCCGGTCACGCTGTATATACCCGTGAACTGACCACTCCCGACGTCGCGGTGACCGGCCTGAGTGTTGTCCGCGCCGTGGTGGGAGGGCTGGTTCCCAACGCGCCGGCCGCTTTCGCCTACCTCGGCTGCCCCAGGTTCACCACAGCGGCGTTGGAGCGCGGGTGGCGTGAAACGGCGCCGGCCCTGCCTGAGGACTTCACCCTCACCCCGCCTCCCCACATGTAATGGACGTCCCCCACGTACTCCTAGCCCCAGGATTTGCCCGCGCCTGGAGCCACGAGGTTCCCGGTCCCGTGCAGCCGCCCGGCCCTCAAGGTTCCCCGGCGTCCGGCACAGTTGAGAGCCCGCGGCATGATGGGCTCCCGGTGGCTGCCATGCTGCGGGCCATCTGGTGGAGCGAGGACTTCCACCCGAATCCCGCCACCGGCCTGCCCGGGAAGGTGCGGAAACGCCCAGTGCCGTCGGCCGGCGGGTGCTACCCGGTGCAACTGTGGGTCCTCTGCGGGGAAGGCTGCGACGTGCCGCCCGGAACATACGTGTTTAACGGCACCGGCTTCAACGGCAGCGGCGGTGAGCTGCTACGCCTGCGGAACCACGACGGCGGTACCCCACCCCAATGGGGACTGCGGGCACCCGCGCGGGGCGCCGTCGTCGTGCTGACCGTGCTGCCGCAGCGCACCCTGGCGAAGTACCACCACCGTGCGGGTCCGCTGCTGATCGCGGATACTGCCTACGCGGCGGTGGCCTTGGTTCACCATGCCGCTGCCCGGGGTGTGGACGCCCGGTGGGATGCCGTGGCACCCCGCCGTTGGCCCGGCTCTGTTCCGGAGTTCGCGCTGGCCACGGTCTCTCTGGGAGTGTCCCCGGCGAGGTGCCAGCAGCCCCGCCATGACCGGATCGCCGGGGTTTCGGAGGCGCAGCTGGCTGCCCGCAGGAGCTTTGGGTTATCCCGCTTGCGTGCCCGCGCGGCCGCCGACGCAGGCCGGGTGGTTGGGGAACTCCTGGAGCGTTCCCTCCTTTCCTTCCCGCAGGCAGCCCCTTCGTCCTGCCGTGCCCGGGTCCTGTCCGCGGAGTCGCTCCGTGATCCGGAACTGGCCGATCGATGTGCCGGGCAGTCCTGGGTCAGGAGCCTCGACGCCCTGTTGGTTTTCGAGATCCTGGGCACGCCAACCCCGGCTGCCATGTGGTGGACCGCCACGTTGGCCGCTCATATCCTCTACACCGCGCTTGGCGCGGATCTGCCCTTGGAATTTCGGCCGGTGGGCGGCTGGACCGGTTCCCGCAGCGGCTGGACCACGCTCCACGGACTGGGCGTCGTCCTCCGGAAGCCACGCACCACAAATCACGAAAGGGCCGCGCATGCTGGTCAATAAGAGGCTCTTCCAGATGACGGCTGGCCACCGCGGCCGGCTGGCTGGAGTGACAGCCCTACTCTGCATCACCACGGCGAGCTACTGGTTGCAGGCGTGGTTCCTGGCCCAGGCCTTGTCGGCGCTTGTGGTTCTGGTGCGGGTTCCCGGAAACCCCGACGGCGGCATGTACTGGCCGCTCGTTCCGTACCTTGCCGGGGTTCTCGCGTGTGGCCTGGGGCGCCTTGTGATCCAGCAGTTCCACGCCCGGCTGGCCAGTTCCTTGGGCTCCGGGGTGCGGTTGCAGGTACGCCGGAAGCTGGCCGACAGCCTGCTCCAGCCCGAACGGCTCAGGGATACCTCGGACCGCGGTGGAGCCCGGCGCTTGGCCCTGAGCGAAGGTGTGGACGGAGTGGACAGCTACATCAGCCAGTACATCCCCCACGCTTTCCAACTGCAGATAGTGGTGCCAGCGCTTCTTGTCTGGATCGCGTGGCTGAATCCCTTGTTGGCGCTTGCCTTGGCCCTTGCCGTGGCCGTGGCGGTTGGTGCGCCGAAACTCTGGGGGAAGGCCCTGGCGAAACGCGGACAGCAGCACTGGGACAGTTACGAGGCACTGAGCGCCGACTTCCTGGAGGCCCTCCAAGGGATGCGGACCCTCAAGATCCTCCACGCCGTTCCCCGGACCAGGGCGCGGCTCCATCACAGGTCCCAAGAGCTCCATAAAGCAACCGTGTCCACCATGCGCACGTCGCTGGTGGACACAGCGTTGGCGGACTTCGGGATCCAGGCAGGGATGCTGGCCGCCGCCGCGCTAGCCGCATTCGCAGCGCTGGGGCAGGGGCCATTGCCCGGACCGGAGAGTGCGGCGATCACGTATTTCCTGCTGATGCTCTCGTCGGAAGTCTTCAGGCCGGTGCGGGACCTGGCACGCCAATGGCATGCCGGGTATCTGGGGCTCTCGGCTCTTGGGAGCATCGACGCAGCGGGAGGCGCGGACACTCCCGGTGGCCGTACGGTGTCGGGCGAAGGGCAGGCGCGTTTCCCGCACGGTGCCCCGTCCGCGAACGGTGCCGCTCCCGCGCCCGGGGCGGGTCCCGGCGTCGTGCCTCCCGGTCGTCTCACGCTGGAGAACGTGAGCTTCCGATACTCAGCTGCGGACCCCTGGGTTCTGCGGGATGCGACGGCAGAGATCCAGCCCGGCGGCCTCACCGCGCTGGCGGGGGTGTCAGGAGCGGGGAAGAGCACGTTGTTCGACCTTCTGCTGGGATTCCTGCCGGCAGGGGAGGGACGTATCCGCCTGGACGGTCAACCACTCAGGCCAAGTGACGTCAGCGTGGTCTCACAACGCAGCTACCTCTTTCCGGGGACCATTCGGGAGAACCTCCGTGTGGTGGCGCCTGCTGCTACGGAGGAGGAGATCCAGCGCGTCGTGGAGATTGCCGGCCTGGAAGAGGAGCTGCGGCAGTGGCCCTACGGCCTGGACACCGTGCTGTCCGAAGGGGGTGGATCCGTCTCGGGAGGCCAGCTCCAGCGGCTTTCAATTGCACGGGCGCTCCTGGTGGACAGGCCGGTTCTCCTGCTGGACGAGCCAACGTCCGCCCTCAACACCGAGCTCGCTGGGCGGGTGTTGGAGGGGCTTCGCCGCGAAGCCGGACGCCGGATTGTGCTCATGATCGCCCACCGGCCCGAAGCCCTCGCTGCCGCGGACACCGTACTCCGTCTGGCACACGGCCAACTCCACACACAGCAACAGGAAGCAGCCACGTTATGAGTCTCACCGCACGCACACCCCGTAACCCGCTCCTGGGCCTGGTTCCGCACATGTCCGGCGAGTGGTCAGGGATAGTGTGGACCGCCGTTGTGGGCATCCTGAACAACCTGGCCCTCATTGTCCTGGCGGTTGTGGGTTCCTACGTTGTGGCGCTGGCAGTGATGAGGCAGGAGTCCGCAGCCGCCGAATGGTGGGTTGCCGGGGTGGTGGCCGTGGTGTTCAGGGCGGTGCTGACGTGGCACGAGATGGACATCTCGCACAGCATTGCGTACCGGATCCTGGCCGCGCTGCGCATTGCACTCTTTGACGGTTTCGCGCGCGGTGTCCCTTCCCGCAAGCCGGACCAGCACACCGGAAAACTCGCCGCCACGGCCATGGGCGATGTTGAAAAGCTGGAGTTCTTCTACGCCCACACGGTTGCCCAGCTGGCTGGCTCTGCAGTGCTGTTCGTGGCCGGGGTGGCTGTGGTGTGGCCGCTGGGGCCGGGCCTGGCCGGGGTCTTGCTGCTGGGGTTCGTGGCGCTGGTGGCGGTGATGCTCCCCGGATTGCGCCGGGGCGCCGTGCTGGGTGCGAAGGTGCAGGAGGCCAGGTCCGGGGTGTCGGTACTCGCCGTGGATCTGCTGGCCGGCACCCGCGAGATCCTGGGTTTCGGACTGCGGGAGCACGCTCAACGCCAACTGGAGGACCAGAGCCTGGCAGTGGATGCCGGCCAGCGCAGGCTCAACTCCTTCCTTGTCTTGGCAGCGTCCTTGCGCGAGCTGTGTGTCCTGGGCACCGTGGTGGCGGTCTTTCTTGCTGCCATCTCACAACCCGGGCTGGATCCTGTGTGGCTGCCCGCCCTGGTTGCCGGCACGCTGACTCTCCTGGCTCCGGTGGCCGAGGGCGTTGCCACCGTAACCCAGCTCCAGCCGCACCGTGCCAGTGCCCAGCGCGTTGGGGAGGGCATCAGCCTGCCCTCGGCCGCCACGGTTTCGGGGCCCCTGGTGGAGTTCAACCCGCAGGGGCCGCTGGGTCTGGAGGTCCGGAACCTGCAGTTCACGTACGACGACGGCGCGCCGGCTTTGCGCGCGACGTCCCTGTCCGTGGCGCCCGGCGAGCATGTGGGGATCAGCGGCCCCTCCGGTGCAGGAAAGACCACGTTGGCCCGGTTGTTGGTGCGCCTGTGGGTGCCGGATTCGGGGAGTATCTCGCTGGTGTCGCGCAGCGGGGAGTCCGTGGACGCCTGGGCCGTGGACGAGGCGTCGTTCCGGCGTATGGTCACGTTGGTGGAGCAGGACGCCCCGGTTTTCCACGGTTCCGTCCTGGACAACATGCGCCTGGCCCAGCCCACGGCAACTGAAGCCGACGTCCTGTCAGCCTTGGACCTGGCCGGGCTTCCGTTCGCTGGCGAACGATGGGCGGATGGCGCGGATACTGTGATCGGAGAGCAAGGGGTGAGCCTGTCCGGTGGTGAGCGTGCCCGCTTCTGTTTGGCGAGGGCCCTGCTGATCAAGCCGAAGATTTTGGTGCTGGATGAAACCACAGCCAGCCTGGACCCTGCCTCGGAGCGTGCCTTGGTGGAGGCTGTTGCTGCAATCGCCGGCGACACCACGGTAATCACTGTGTCCCACCGGGAGTCCACTCTGGCCGCATGCCACCGGCGGGTGCAGCTGGGTTAGCCTTGGATGTGGATTGTTTCTCCGGCGTGCGCTATTTCTTGATCGACGATTCGCGTACAACGAGTGTGGGGTTCACGTAGATGCGCTGAGTAGGTCGTTCAGGACCTTCTTCCAGGCGTGCCAGCAGCAACTCCACGGCGAGGCGCCCGACGTGTTGCTTGGCAGGCCGAACGGCAGTGAGGGGAGGTTCCCCGAGATGTGAGCCCTCATCGCCGTACGCAACCACCGCTAAGTCATCGGGGATCACTATGCCATGATGGGAACAAAACTGGGCAAAAGCAACAGCATGAGGGTCCGAGTGGATGATCAGGGCGGTGATTCCAGCACCAATAACTTCCTCGGCCACGAGTTTCAGCAAGTCTTCCCGACGTGGAGCGTCAAAGCTCACCGTTTCATGCACCAGATCGTTACCGTTCGGAATCCCTAGCTTCCCGCAGGCCACCGCCCACCCACGCAGGATGTGACCTGCGGTGGGGGACTCCCGGCTGATGAGTACTCCGATCTTTGTATGGCCTTGGGAGCGTAAATGCCGCACAGCAATTTCAGTCCCGTGCCGATGGTCTGTGGCCACGATGTCTGCACCGCCACTCACCAGGTGGGACGGCGTGAAACGCTCCATGAGCACGTGCGGTTCAGAAAGGCTGCCAATCCAACGCAGCAAATCAGGGCCACCTGGCCCTGAGGTAGTCGGCGCCAACAACAGCCCATGAACCTTCCCCGGCTTAATCAATTTTTCTATCTGGCGGCGGTTGTCCGGCCCGTCATATGCCGAGCCTCTCACCAAAACTGCAGTCTTCTTGGCTGTTGCCGTGGCACGAACTCCTCTGATGATTCCGGGCCAAAAAAACTCCAATGAAGGCACCACGATCCCCAGCTTGTACTTCGACTGGCTGACGGCCGGCGGCCAACCATCTTCATTGGTGGTGCTGAGAAGAATGGCACCACCATGCACCCTGCTTAGGAGCCCACGACGCGCCAGTACCTCGATATCTCGCCGGACGGTCATCTGACTTACCGAAAGACGATTGGCTATTTCCCCGACGCCAATCGATCCTTCTCTGCGCAGCTCGTTCATGACGAATTCATACCGCTGTTCCGCAAAAAGTGTGTCTGGTGCCATCGTGGTCCTCATTCGAGCCCGCTCGGGTATACCGGGGTTTCTGGGGCGCAGGGCTCCCGGGGTGGTGGCAGTCTACCCGGAGGCGACGCTGCTGACAGGTCAAGAATGCCGCCCCGAGGTGGTCATGGGCGGCAGCGCCACTGATGGCGCGGTTGTTTACCTTTGTTTGAGTGTGTGCTAATCGGTTCGCTTCCTTACATTGTGGGGTGGGTCACATGTTTGACTTCGTGTGCCTGCAGAATCCATGCGGGTTTCACTCAAAGGGGAGAAGTTCTTGGCTATGACAAATTCACGCAACGTGCCCAACCCGCTGGAACAGCTCCGCGGTCCTGGCCGCAGAGATGTCCTCCGACTGATGGGAATCGGGGCAGCGGTAGGAGCGGTGGGCTTCACAATCCAGGAGGGCGGCATCGTTGCCAGGCCCGCAAGCGCCATAGCGGGACGGAACATCTACGTCCGGGCCGGAGCCGGGACGGGCACTGCCCAGGACGGCACCACACCGGAGAAGGCCTTCGGGACACTGCAGGCGGCTTCGAACATCACCACGCCCGGTGACACGGTTCTCATCATGAACGGGACCTACATTGACAACGGCAACCCGGGGAACAGCGGGACTTTGAACATCACACGGTCCGGACAAGATGGTCTTCCAATCACCTACGCTGCTTATCCGGGGCATACGCCCGTCATTACGGTGACCCGCGAGTCCTGGGCCGGTATTCGGATCACGGGCGCGGACTACATCACCATCGAGGGTCTCACCCTTGCGGGTTTGAACGCCGAACTCGTTTATGCGGATGCGTACGCTGCACGCTTGCAGGCAACCCCCACATACAACGCCAGCGGCATCAGCATCCAGCTGGCGCAGGGGGATACAAGCACAGTTGGTTCCCACCACATCATCGTGCGCAACAACGTTATTCACAGCTGGCCCGGCGGTGGTGTTGCTGCTGTCAAGGCCGACTATCTGACAGTGAACCAAAACACCATCTTTAACAATGCCTGGTACTCCATCTTCGCCAACAGTGGTGTCTCTACTCTGGTGCCGTCAAACTTCAACACCAACACCGGGAATCGGAACTTCTTTACGAGGAATTTGGTGTACGGCAACAAGTCCAACATTCCATGGCGGGATACCGGCAAAATTTCGGACGGAAACGGCATCATTGTCGATTCCACGCTGGGACTGGAATCGGGAGGGGTCCGCTACCAGGGCAGGACTCTAGTGTCCAACAACGTGGTTTTCAACAACGGCGGTTCTGGCATCCACGCCTACAAGGCCAACAACGTGGACATCATCAACAACACCGGCTACTTCAACTCCGCAAGCTCCACACTGAATTATGGAAACATCGGTGCTTGGGAAAGCCAGAACTGCAATGTCCTGAACAATGTCTCGTACGTGCGGACGGGCAAGTCCACCAACTCCAAGTACAACAACGTCAATGTCCGGTACGACTACAACATCTACTTCAACGGCGCTACCCCAGAGGTGCTGGGGCCGCAGGACGAGGTAGCTAATCCCCTGTTTTACTTCCCATCCACAGTGCGGACCGATTCCGATTTCCGGATTAAGTCCGGCTCGCCGGCTATTGGAACCGGAACCGCCCAACTCGCGCCCAGCGTTGATTTCACCGGAGCAACCCGTCCGGCCGGGGGAGTCGACAGGGGAGCGTATAGGTACGGCGCCACAACCAAGGGCTACTAAACGGTAGCCCTTCCCTGTACGTCTTGGAGGTTCGTGGCGAATCCCGTGGTTGAGGGCTCCAGCAGTAATTTAGGAATTTCATCGACGCTCGTGGCCATCTTCCTAACCTGCGAAACGGCTTAGAACGCGTCCGGATGGAGGCCCTTGGCAATCTGCTCCACGGCGCGGAGGTTGCCCCAGGTTCCGGGCATGACGTCGTCGGAGTTGATGGCCACCAATCGCTGGTTCTTCACGGCGTCTACCTCAGGGAATTTCTCTTGAAGGAAGGTGCGGGTGGCGTCCTCGTGGGCCTTGTCCAAGGTGGTGAACACGATGACCTCGGGGTTCTTTTGCACCAGTGTCTCCGGGGAGATCATGGCAGAGAAGAACTTGGCGAAGGCTTCATCGGACGGGCTGAAGAGGTTCTCGCCACCGGCAGTCTTGATCATGTCGTACTCGATCCCTGCCCCGATGGCCGCAATGGAATTCCCCTCAACAAACAGCTCCACCACGGTGGGCTTCTCCTTGCCTTCCACCTTTGATTCAACCGAAGTCAGCATCTCAGCTGCTTCCGTCCGAACGGCAGACGTACGCTCACCCGCGCCAACTACAGCGCCGACGTTCTCGATATCCGTGAGGATGTCCTTGACCTCGGCCCTGCTCCGGCGTTCCATGCAGCCCGCCGTTGCTATGTAGGACTCAGCACCTGCAGCTTTGAGCTGTTCGATGCTCGCGAAGCCCTGCTCGGCAGTGAATTCATACGCTGTGGGGGAGTAGACGAAATCGGGGTTGGCACCCAACAGGACTTCACGCGACGGCGGCATCTGATCGCTCAGCTGCTGCACGTTACCGCGCTCCTTCAGTTCCGGCAGCAGCTCACTGCCTTTGGTCTGTGCCTCGGCCACTACCTTGTCCGCGGCGCCCAGTTTCACCAACAGCTCGGACTGTCCGGGAGTCATGGCCACCACCCGCTGGGGAACGGAGGTGAAGGTCAGGGTGCGGCCGCAGTTCTCGATTGCTCCCGCGGGCTGCGCGGCGACACCAGCATTGTCCGTGGCAGGTGTTTGGCTGACTGCTTGACCGCAGCCGGACAACAGGATTCCGCTGAGTGCCATCACGCTCAGGACTGCACTGGTTTTGGGCAGGGTGGATTTTTTCATGGATGTGCCTCCGGTTGGGTTGTATCGGGTGATGGGTACGTTCAATGGCGGGCGGCGGAGAAGTCCGCATCCTGGCTAGGTGGGGGTGTCTGATCCGGCGTCTTCGCTGCGATGGCGATCAGCGCCCGCCCGGTCAAAGGATGCTCCAAGGTCCGGGATTCCACACCGAAGCAGCGGCGGATCAGTTGGGGGTCCAGCAGTGTTGACGGCGGCCCGAAAGCCTGCAGCCGCCCGGACTGCAGCACTGCCACCTGGTCACAGAATTCCGCCGCGAGGTTCATGTCATGCAGGGCCGCCAGCACAGTCCTTCCCCGCGAAGTGACCAGATGCATGAGCTCCAGTTGGAAGGCGACATCGAGGTGGTTGGTAGGCTCATCCAGGACCAGGACCGGTGCTTCCTGAACGAGTGCCCGCGCCAGGAGGACCCGCTGCTTTTCCCCGCCGGACAACCCCGCAAAGTAGCGGTCCGTCAGGGAGGAGGCTCCGACGTCGAGCATTGCTTGGTGGACGAGGTGGTGATCCCGGTCCGAATCGGCACCGAATCCGCGCTGATGCGGGGCTCGGCCCAGCATCACAACCTCGCGGGCCGTCATGGGAAAGTCCTGGCTGGATTCCTGGGCCATCACGGCCACTCGGAGCGCGACCTGCCGGGAGTTGAGGCTGCGGACATCCTGGCCGCCTACTGTGACGGTCCCCGAGGTGGGTTTGTTCACCCGGTACAGGGCACGCAGAAGAGTGGATTTGCCGCATCCGTTGGGGCCCAAAATGCCAACCACGGAGCCGCTGGGTGCAGTAAAGGTGACGTCGTGAACCACGGGAGTGCCGCCGAGGGCGATGCTGACGTTGAGGAATTCCACTTTCATCGCTTGATGCCTCCCCTTACGGCGCCGTTGCCGCGCATGAGCCATAGGAAGAAGGGCGCTCCCACGGTAGCGGTGAGAATGCCTAAGGGGATCTCGGCCGGTTGCGCCACCGTGCGGGCCAGCAGGTCGGTGAGTATGAGGAAAAGGGCCCCGCCAAAGATGGTGACGGGCAACATGCGGCGGTGATCTGAGCCCACCAGCATGCGCGCGGTGTGCGGCACCACCAAGCCAACAAATCCGATTCCGCCGCACACGGCAACCGTGGTGGCAGTCAGTAACGCGGTGGCCAGCAGGAGTGTTCGACGCAGCGATTCAACGTTGACGCCCAGGGCCGTGGCCGTTTCGTCGCCGGCCAGGAAGGCGTTGAGCGCGCGGGATCGGAACATCGCGAAGACGCTGATGGCCACTAGTGCCACGCCCGGCAGCAGCAGTTGCGGATAGGTGGCTGCGGAAACGCTGCCCAACAGAAAAAACAGCACACTGTAGACGTTCTGGGCGTCGGTGGTGATGGTCAGGAAGTTGGTGACCGCGGACAGCAAGGAGCCCAACGCCACGCCCGCCAGGATGAGCCGGGAGGGTGCAATCACGCCGTCCTGTTTCGCGAGCAAGTACACCAGTGCCGTCGCGGCCGCAGCTCCCGCGAAAGCCGACGCATTCAAGCCCAGCCCGCCAACCGCCGTCGAGCCTGCCACGATGGCCAGAACGGCTCCCACTCCCGCCCCGGCTGAAACACCCAGAATGTAAGGCTCAGCGAGTGGGTTGCGGACGTTCGCCTGGAGGAGGGCCCCGGCCAGCGCCAGGCTGGCCCCGGCAATGCCGGCCAGGAGCGCGCGGGGGAGCCGGAAGCTCCACACGGCTTGGTCCTGGGACACGGTGAGTGAGCCGTCGGACATCCATGGCAGGCCAGGGATCAGATGCCCGGACATGATCTGCAGCGATTCAAGGAACGTTGTTTGCAGTGGCCCGGTGCTGCCCGAGACCACCAGGAGCGCCACGATTCCGAGCACCAGCAGGGGTATCAGCAATCGTTCAAGCGCTGACCTGCGTGGGCGGGCGGGGCTGGCTGATGGGGCGGGGCGGTTGCCACTGACTGGGCGTTCGAGGTCAGCGGTCATGGAGGAGTCCAATCACGCCCTGACACTATCTTAAATGAGAATGATTCGCATATTTGGCCCGCATGTGGCATTTAATGCCAATGTTGCTCGTTGGGATTGTGATTACCTGTCATCTTGGCGCGGGCAAGCCGGCAGCGGGGACCCCTGCAGCGCGCTCGGCTGCTTCGAGAGCCTCTGCGAGGCGTTCGACGGCGGCCCGGTAGTCAGTTCCAGCCGTCAGCTTGCAGTATTCGGCCTCCCGCATGGCCCGGGTGAGCGCAGCAGTCTCCACTGACCTCACGTCCGTCATGGCCGGGAAATCGATGGTGCGTGCGGGGTCCAGCTCATACCGGCTCCACTGTTCCAGGACGTACTTGTGGCGGGCGACGTCGTCGGCATAACCGGCACGACGGCGGGGCTCGGCGGCGTGGATCCGCTCCACTTTGCGGATGCTGGCCAAGGTTGCTGCCGCTGTGGCGAGGCCGACGGAAATCATGATGAGCCCTGCCGGAGGCCACTGCACCGCGGGAACCAGGATGGCGGGCGCCACGACGACGAGCCCCCCGAACACGTCCCAAAAAAGCCCATCCGGCTCCGCGCCGCGGCCGTAGGTCATTTTCCTGTGCAGGACGTACGTGGTTGCTGCGGTTGCGAGAACCAGAGCTACACCCCACAGGAGCATCATGGCGGGCATCGGACCACCTCCAGGCGAATTCGCTGCTTTGCCTTTAGTATGCGGCAGTGTCCGCGTTGGCGCGAGGGGTCAGGTTGGCGGGAGGGTCAGGTTGTCGGGCCCGGGGCGTAGCCTAGGCACCATGAGACTGAAAATGTGCAGCATCCACGTCAAAGACCCGGCAGCAGCCCATGTTTTCTACACGGAGACGCTGGGCTTCGAGACCTTGATGGCCATGCCCGAGTACAACCTCTTCATCATCAAGGATCCCGGCGCGGACAACAGCACGTCGCCCGGCCTGCTGCTGGAACCCAGCGACAACCCCATCGCCTCGAACTACATGAACGCGCTGCATGAGTCCGGCCTGGCCGCCATCACTTTCGGCGTGCCCGATGTCAAGGCTGAATACGAGCGTCTGCTTGCCGCCGGCGTGACGTTCCAAGGAGAACCGACCGAAGATCCGTCCGGCGTCAGTGCGGTTTTCGACGACGGGTGCGGCAACTTCATTCAGCTCCACCAGGACTAGCCGGCTTAAACAGTTGTGGCCGGGACCACTGGTCCCGGCCACAACTTACACAGACTAAGCGTGGTCGCGCTTGGAGGTCTTGGGGGCGTCGCGCTTTGCGGCGGCGTTGTCCCGCGCTTCCTTGGTGGCGGCCTTCTTTGCGGCTTCATCCTTGACCCGCTGGGCTTCGGAACGGACGGCAGCGTGGGTGGCGCGCTCGGTGACCAGCCACTGCGGCGGAGCCTGCAGCAGCTCGGTGATTTCCGCCGTCGTGAGCGCATCCTCAACGCCGCCGCGGGCGAGGCCGCTGATGGAGATGTTGAGCTTGTGAGCGACTACCGGGCGCGGGTGCGGGCCGTTCCGGCGAAGTTCGGCGAGCCATTCCGGGGGATTGGCCTGGAGTTCGGCGAATTCGTCACGGGTGATGGACGAATCCTGGAACTCTTGGGGTGTCGCGGGCAGGTAGATGCCGAGTTTCTTGGCAACTGTTGCCGGCTTCATGGACTGGGAGTTCGAGGACGTCATGCTTCAAGGGTATCTGGCCGGTACTGTGAGTGTGTGCCAGACGCTGAAGAATCCGCCGAAACAACCGAACCCCTAGCCGGTCTCCGCTTCGCCTATGTTGCGGGTGTGACGCCTGGGAAATGGATCCGGCGTTGGGAAGAGCGGATGCCCAACTTCCCGTTGCACTCGTTCATGTCCGACGACGCCGCGCAGGTTTCGGTGTTGCGTGACGGTTCGGCTGACCTGAGTTTTGTTCGGTTGCCCGTGGACCGGGAGGGCCTGAACGTCATCCCCCTGTATGAAGAGCAGCCTGTTGTGGTTGCTCCCAAAGGGCACGAGATTTCGGTGTTCGAAGAGGTGGCCCTCGATGATCTTTCCGAGGAGAACTTCCTTGACATTGAGGAGATGGGCGGGCCGGACATGGCCCTCCAAGTAGTCGCGTCCGGTGCTGGGCTGGCGATCCTGCCGATGTCAGTTGCACGGCACTTGAACGCCAAAGACACCGTAATGCGCCGCTTGACCGGCGCTCCCGGGACCCAGATCGGCCTTGCTTGGCTTGTTGGAACCGACAGCCCCGTGATCGAGGAGTTCATTGGAATTGTGCGTGGGCGGACCGCGCAGAGTTCACGCCAACCCTCGGCCCAGCAGGAGAAGCCCAAGAAGGAACCCAAGCCCGATCGCCGCGGGGGAGGCCCCAAGAAGCCTGCGGTCGCGCAGCGTTACGCCCCGAATCCTGACAAGGGCCGGGGTAAAGGTTCACGCAAGAAGGGCAAGCGCTGACTACGCGCCGTGGATTGCGGTCTGTTGCTGCTCTGACCGGTTGAGGTAGGCGAGGAGAAGGTCGCCGGCCCGTTCCAGCTCGCCGGCCTCCAACGCTGAGCAGATTTGCTCATTTTCCTTCAGCCAATCGCTGTAGAAGTGAGCGTTCATGGTGGCTTTGTGGAAGTAGAGCCGCATCTCGGCCAGGATCTGCGCCATGATCGTGTTCAAGCGGTTGCTCTCGGCGAGGGCCACGATTGCACCGTGGAAATGCTGGTTTGCGCTGCCCAGGCCTTCGTTGTCGTTGGCCGCTGCCGCCCGCTTGCCTTCCTCGACGGCGGCCCTGACGGCAGCGATCCGCTCCGGCGAACCACCCGCGCGGATAGAGCTGACCTCTATAGCCCGCCGAACCGTGTAAACATCGTGGATGTCGCCTGCTTCGAGAGTGGCAACAAAAACACCCTTGTTGGGTTGGCGGAGGAGTAGCCGCTCACCGGCAAGCTCGGCGAACGCTTCGCGGACGGTGTTCCGGGACACTCCCAGGTCCTCGGCAATAGTGGCTTCGGTGAGTTTTGCGCCCGGCACCAGGAAGCCCTCGGCCAGTTGATAGCGCAGTTCTTCGGCGACTCTCTCAGCTACGGATGGAACTCTCATCCGGACGCGTGCCCGCGCGCTATCAAGGCCAACGTGTTCGCTTTTTTCCTGATCTACACCGGCCATGACACCAAAATTACACGATTGCCGAAAACTGGGATCGCTGGATTGTTGAACAATCCAGCAGATTGAGGCATCCTAGATGTAACGCACATCACGAGGCAGGGATCACATCATGGCAATCATTGATATGAACAGCGACGTCGGAGAGTCTTTCGGGCGCTGGACACTAGGCGATGACGCAGCCATGTTTGAGTCTGTCTCCAGTGCCAACGTTGCCTGCGGATTCCACGCTGGCGACCCCAGCGTCATCCGCGACACCTGCGAAAAGGCGGCCAAGGCCGGCGTCGTTATTGGCGCCCATGTTGGCTACCGCGACCTCGCTGGATTCGGGCGCCGCTTCATGGACATCGATCCCCGGGAACTGGCAGATGATGTGGTGTACCAGATTGGTGCCCTGCAGGCTCTGGCGGCCACCGCCGGCGTGCGCGTCCAGTACGTGAAGCCCCATGGTGGCCTCTACAACGCGATCGTGAAGCATACGGCCCAGGCCCGTGCCGTTGTCGAAGCTGTGAAGTCGGTGGACCCCAACCTTCCGATTCTCGGCCTCCCGGGCTCCGAAGTCCTGCGTCTCGCTGAAGACGCAGGTCTTCGCGGCGTTGCCGAGGCTTTTGCGGACCGTGCCTACAACCCGGATGGAACGCTGGTTTCCCGCTCACAGGCGGGCGCCGTTCTCCATGATCCGGCCCAAGTGGCAGAGCACGTCCTGCGCATGGCCACCGAACAATCCGTCAAGACCATTGATGGTTCCATCCTGAAAATCCGCGCAGAGAGCATTTGCGTGCATGGTGACTCACCGGGGGCCGTTGCCATGGCCACCGCAGTGAAGTCCGCTTTGGGCGAGGCCGGCGTCACCGTCGGCTCGTTCCTCTAATCCGTTCCATTCAGGCCCAGCACTACATCCCTCACCCCCGGAGGAAACCATGACCAGCACCAACAAGGCAGCCAAGGCCGTGACAAGGAAGCCACCGGCCGGCGCCATCAAGGCTTATGTCGCCAGCCTCACCGGCACCTCGCTTGAGTACTACGACTTCGCCATCTACTCGGTGGCTTCGGCCCTCGTGTTTCCCAAGATCTTCTTCCCCGGCAATGACGAATTTGTCGCGTTGCTGCTCTCCTTCTCGGCCTTTGCAGTTGGCTACTTGGCCCGCCCCATTGGTGGCGTTATCTTTGGCCGATTGGGCGACAAGATCGGCCGCAAGTACGTCCTGGTCTTCACGCTCGTTTTGATCGGCGTCGCAACCGTCCTGATCGGCGCTTTGCCCGACTACTCGGTGATCGGCGTTGCGGCTCCCACCATTCTCGTCTTGCTGCGCCTGGCTCAGGGCATCGGCGTCGGCGGCGAATGGGGCGGTGCAGTACTGCTGTCCAGCGAATTCGGCGATCCCAATAAGCGGGGTTTCTGGTCTTCCGCAGCACAGATCGGCCCGCCCGCCGGTAACCTCATGGCCAATGGTGTTCTTGCCATCCTGGCCGCCTCGCTGAGCGAAGAGGCCTTCCTCTCCTGGGGCTGGCGTGTAGCCTTCCTTGCCTCCGCGTTGCTGGTGGTCTTCGGCCTGGTCATCCGACTCAAGCTTGAAGAAACCCCGGTGTTCAAGGCCATCCAGGCCCACGGCGATCGTCCCAAGGCTCCTATCAAGGAAGTCTTCACCACGCAGCCCAAGGCGCTGGTGGCCGCAGCGCTGTCCCGAGTTTGCCCTGACATCCTTTACGCGCTGTTCACGGTGTTCGTCGCCGTTTACGCCACCAAGGAACTGGGCATGACAACTGGCAACGTCCTTTCCGCCATCCTGATCGGCTCCGCCTTCCAGCTCTTCCTGATCCCGTTGGCCGGTGCGTTGACGGACCGCTTCAACCGACGCTGGGTCTATGGCATCGCTGCAGCTGCGACCGCCGCCTATATCCCGCTGTTCTTCCTGATGATCCAAGGCAAGTCCGTGGCCATGCTGACAGTCGGTACCGTCATCGGCCTGGCCCTGCACGCCTTCATGTACGGACCTCAGGCGGCCTTCATCACCGAACAGTTCCCGGCCAGGCTCCGTTACGCCGGCAGCTCACTGGCGTACACCTTGGCCGGTGTGATCGGTGGAGCCGTTGCACCCATCATCTTCACCGCTCTCTACGGCGCGGCAGGTGGAGGCTGGTACCTGATCGCTGTGTACATCCTCGTCGCTGCTGTTGTGACGATCGTGGGCATGCTCCTCGGTCGCGACCCCAAGCCGGAAGAGGACGTCCGTTTGATGCAGGGGACGCACGCTCAGCCGGCGTCGTAGCGAAAATGGAAACCGTGATGCACACAGCCACCGCAAAAAGGGTTCGTTCTGTCAGGCCCGTCGGTACCCGTGCCGTGCTGGCTGAACTGGACGGGCTGCGGGACGTCTTGGCCTTGCAGGACATGCTCAACAAGTCCCCGCTGCCGGGACAAGTGGACGTTCTTGCCGCCGCCGAAACTGTCATGGTGGTGGGCGAGTCCGCAGCGGCCACCCGCGCCATCGGCGCCCGGTTGCTCGAGCTGGAAATCACCGCTCCGGAAGTCACCGACTCCGGGCTGGTGGTCATCGAGACCGTATACGACGGCGATGACCTCGCCGACGTCGCGGAGCTCACAGGCCTGAGCGTGGACGGCGTCATAGCCGCCCATACCGGCCAGGTCTGGACCGTTGCTTTCGCGGGCTTCGCACCAGGTTTCGGTTACATGGTGGGCGAGAACGAGGCCCTCACGGTTCCGCGCCGGTCTTCCCCGCGGACAGCCGTTCCCGCTGGATCCGTTGCCCTCGGCGGCCAATACTCGGCCGTTTATCCCCGCCGGTCTCCGGGCGGTTGGCAGTTGATTGGCCGGACCGGGGCGCGGATGTGGGACCTTGACCGTGACCAGCCTGCCTTGGTTCGACCCGGAGACCGTGTGCATTACAAAGCCGTCCGCGAGGTTGTGACGGCCGGCGCTTCCCCGGCAGGGGAAACCGCAGCCGGAGACTCCCCGGCCGGCGGCTCCGACAAGGAGCGCCACACCGAGTCCGGCCTTCGGGTCCTGAATCCTGGGGCCCAAAGCCTCATCCAGGACCTCGGCCGCCGGGGCTACGGTCCGCTGGGAGTGTCTGCTGCCGGGGCTTTGGACCGGGCATCGCTGCGCCGCGCCAATCGGCTGGTGGGGAATGCTTCGTCGGCTGCAGCCATTGAGAGCGTCAACGGCGGTCTAGCGGTGGAAGCAATCGGCGACCAAGTGATTGCTGTGGCGGGTGCGCCGACGACGCTGACCATCGAGTCGCCATCGTGGGTTGGTCCTGAAGGATCCGACGACGACGGCTACGTCCAGCCCGGCGCTCAGCGGACCGTCCCCATGGCCGCGCCCTTCGCATTGCTCGACGGCGAAGTGCTCACCGTGGGCGCTCCCGAGTCGGGATTCCGAAACTATGTAGCGATCCGTGGCGGCGTTGATGCCCCTGAGGTTCTGGGCAGTCGGTCCGCTGACACGATGTCCGGGATTGGTCCCGCACCTTTGGCAGTTGGCCAGGAGCTCCCGGCCGGTGAAGCCACCGCCTCCACAGCAGTGGAAAGCCCAGAGCTCCAACCGGATTTCCCCGGCCTTCCCGGCCAGGGCGTCACGGTACTCGACGTCGTTCCCGGACCACGTGCCGACTGGTTCGACCCCGAAGCGCTTGATTCCCTCTGCGGCCAGGAGTGGCTGGTCACGCCGCAGTCCAACCGTGTGGGCATGCGCCTGGACGGAACCCCGTTGCGGCGCACCCGTGAGGGCGAACTCCCCAGCGAGGGCACCATGGCCGGCGCCCTTCAGATTCCACCCGCGGGACTGCCCGTCCTCTTCCTGGCGGACCATCCCATCACAGGTGGCTATCCGGTGATTGGGGTGGTGCGCGACGAACACCTTGACCTCGCTGCCCAGGTCCCCATCGGCGGACGTATCCGGTTCCGCCTCGTTGCAGATGCGCCGGACTTCACCACGACGTTTACCAAGACCCCAGAGAATTGAGTATGTGATGCGCAAGGTCCTGATCGCGAACCGCGGCGAAATCGCAGTCCGCGTCGCCCGAGCCTGCGACGACGCCGGCATCCAGTCGGTCGCCGTCTATGCAGATATCGACGCCGATGCCATGCACGTTGGCGCTGCCGACGAAGCCTACAGCCTGGGCGGCAACTCACCGGCTGATACCTACCTGAACATTGGGAAACTCCTCAGTGTTGCTGAGGAGTCCGGCGCTGACGCCGTCCATCCCGGCTACGGTTTCCTGTCCGAGAATGCGGACTTTGCACAAGCAGTACTCGACGCCGGACTCGAGTGGATCGGCCCCTCGCCGGAGTCGATTCGCCAGTTGGGCAACAAGATCACCGCCCGCGAAATCGCCGTCCGCGCCGGCGCACCTTTGGTGGCCGGCAGCGACGGCCCGGTGTCGTCTGCGGCAGAGGCCCGCGCTTTCGCCGAAGATCATGGACTCCCGCTGGCCATCAAGGCCGCGTTCGGTGGAGGTGGCCGCGGACTCAAGGTGGTTCGCGAGCTCGCCGAAGTAGAGGAAGCCTTCGACTCCGCAGTGCGTGAAGCAGTAGCTGCGTTCGGTCGTGGCGAGTGCTTTGTGGAGCAGTACCTCGACCGGCCCCGGCATGTGGAGGCGCAGGTCATCGCAGACATCCACGGCAACGTGGTGGTGGTGGGAACCCGCGACTGCTCCCTGCAGCGCCGCCACCAAAAGCTCGTGGAAGAGGCTCCGGCGCCCTTCTTGAGCGAGGAACAGCGGCAGCAAATCTACCAGGGCTCCAAGGCCATTGTGCGCGAAGCCGGCTACTACGGCGCCGGGACAGTGGAATTCCTGGTCTCAGCCGACGGGGCCGTGGCTTTCCTGGAGGTCAACACCCGGCTTCAGGTTGAGCACCCCATCACGGAAGAAACCGCGGGGATTGACCTTGTCCAGGAGCAATTCCGCATTGCTGCCGGTCTGCCGCTGAGCATCACCGAGGATCCCACCCCACGTGGACACTCCTTCGAGTTCCGCATCAACGCCGAGGATGTGGGCCGCGGGTTCTTGCCGTCCCCTGGCACCGTGGCTTCCTTTGAGGCGCCCACCGGCCCAGGCATCCGCTTGGACACCGGAGTCCGGTCCGGTTCCCTCGTCGCGCCCCAATTCGACTCCCTGCTGGCCAAGTTGATCGTGAGCGGAGCTGATCGCCAGCAGGCACTCCGCCGCGCACGCCGGGCACTCGCCGAAATCAACATCACAGGACTCGCCACCGTTCTGCCATTCCACCGCGCGGTTCTGGAATCCGAAGACTTCACGTCCATTGCCGGAATGCGAGTCCACACCCGATGGATCGAAACCGACTTTGCGGACCAGATCCCGGTGGATCCCGAGTACAACGTGGTGGCCCCGGGAGGTGAGCGCAGAACCATCACTATCGATGTGGACGGAAAACGCCTCGCTGTGGGACTTCCCGCTGACCTGCTGGACGGCTGGGCCCGATCAGGGCAAGGCCTTCCGACGGCGTCCGACGTGACGGGGTTGCCGGGTTCTGCCGCCGGTGCCGGGGACTCGCCAGCCGAATCCGCGCTCGTCTCCAGCATGGCCGGCACAGTAGTGAAGTGGCTGGTGGAACCCGGTGAGGAGGTCGCCGCGGGTGACCCTTTGGTGGTCCTTGAAGCCATGAAGATGGAAACCCAAGTTCCCGCCCACCGGACAGGCACGCTGTCCAAAGTCCTGTCCGCGCCGGGTGGAGTGGTCGCCGCCGGCGCTGTGATGGCGTACATCGAGTAGCTCCGCTAGGCGTGTGCCTCCGCTGAAATGCCCAGCACGCTGTCCAGCAGGCTGTTGCGGAACTTGCCTGTGGGGTCGTTGGCCTGAACCAAGGCGCGGAAGTCTTCGAACCGCGGGTAGAGCGCGGCGAAGTCGTACTGCCCGGGAGTGAAGAGTTTGCCCCAGTGGGGGCGTGCCCCGAACGGACGCAACGCTTCCTCAAGTTCGGGGAGCACTGCTTCCACGTCGGACTGCAGGGGCTTCCACGTGAAGTGCAGCGCCACACTGTGCTGCTGATAGAACGGGCTGAGCCAGAACTCGTCAGCGGCAATGGTGCGGATTTCCGAGATGAACAAGAGCGGAGCCAGCTTGCCTGCAAGCGTGCGGACTGCCTGCAAGGCAGCAGGGGCTTGGTCCAGCGGCAGCAAGAACTCGCTCTGCAGCTCCTCACCGTTGCTCGGTGTGAATTCGTGGCGGAAGTGTGGCAAGCGGTCCAGCCATTTTCCAGCGACATCCAGCTGCTCGGTGCAGTTTTCGGCCGACATGTCCGGCAGGGGGTGCATGGCCGCGGTCGCTGCTGTTGCTCCAAAGAGGTCCGGCAGGGGAGCCTCGGAGTCGAGTGCTTTGAGCCAGACCTGCGGGATGGTGTCTCCGGTGTAATTCGTGAAGAAGCTGACGCTATAGGCGCTGGATGCGATGGCTTGGAAGTTCGCCAAGGCACCTTCCCATGACAACCCGGTGAGCACACGCTGTCGGACCTCATAGCTTGGACGGACCGCCAACTCTAGTCCCGTGACGATGCCAAGTGCGCCCAATCCCACCACGCTGGCGAGGAAATCGTCGTCGTCCGCTGTCAGTGTCACCAGCTCGCCGGAGGCGCGCACCAGGTCAACACCCACGACGGCGGCCGCCAGGGAGGGGTTGTTGACCCCACTGCCGTGCGTGCCGGTTTGGATGGCACCGGCGACAGAGATGTGGGGAAGCGAAGCAAGATTGTGGATGGCATAGCCCCGCTCCTCAAGCGCGCGCCCGAGGGCGCCGTAGCTGATGCCGCCGCTGACTTTTACTGTGCCCTTGGCGGTGTCCAACAGGATTTCCTGGGGGAGGGCGTCGAGGAGGATGTGGGTCCCGTCCGTGTCGGCCACTGTGTTGAAGGAGTGCCTCGAGCCGAGGGCCTTGACCTGGGTCGCATCAGCTACGAGCTCGCGCAGCTGATCCACGGTGGTGGGCCGCTGGACGTCCGCTGACGAGTACTCAAGATTTCCTGCCCAGTTCTTCATCGAAAGATCTCCCGCTTGTATTTGTAGACTCCCGCAATTGTTAACGTTCTCAACTAATTGCGTCAAGAGGTGTCCAACCCCTTGCCGATAGAGTTCAAGAAACCCGCTGTCTACCAGGAGCTGCACGTGAGCCAGGGATCCAAACCCACCATCCGGGATGTTGCGAAGGCCGCTGACGTATCGCTGACCACTGTGTCTTACGTGCTTTCCGGCCGCCACGGCGGGACAACCCGGATCAGCCAGCCCACACAGGACCGGGTGTTGGCGGCCGTGAAGGAGCTCGGTTACGTGCCCAATCAGGCCGCGCGGGGCATGCGTCGGGGGAAGACGGACGTGGTGGCCGTGGCTATCGGGAACCTCGATTGGCCATGGGACCGCGCCCTCGCCACGGCGGCGGCCCGGATCCTCCCGGAGCACGGGTACCAGCCGGTGATCCTGCTGGGCGACGATTGGCGGAAGTTCATGATGTCCGGGGGTGCCGATGGCGTCATCATCGGCTACTTCCCCGAGGCCAAGGCGGACGACGAAACCGTTACCGAGCTGGCTCGCCGCGGCGTCGCCCAAGTGGTGATCTCCGGAACGATGAAGCCCTCCGGGTTTGACGTCCTGGCTCCCGAATCCGATGAAGGGCTCGCGGAGTGCATGGAGTTCCTCACGGCGTCCCACCGCAGAATCGCGTGCATCCGCAGGGCAGACCCGGCCGGCCGGCCCAAGAGCCGCTTTGCCGCCTATGCTGCCGGGTTGGAGAAGGCAGGCATACCCCTGGATGAGTCCCTGGTCAGGACGTCGCAGCACCACCCTGCCACCGCGTACCAGTCAGCGGTGGAACTACTCGAGCTGCCGGACCGGCCCACGGCCATCTTCTGCACTGACGATATGGAAGCGCTGCAAGCCATCCGTGCCGCGTACCGCCTGGGCCTGCGGGTCCCTGAGGATATCCAGATTGTTGGCGTGGGGAACTCCACCGAGGGCCAGGAGTATGACCCGGCTCTGACCACCGTTGGTCCGGACCCCATTTTTGAGCAGGTGGTCAGGATGCTGCTTGATCGCCTGGCGGGAGTCACTCCCGTTGAGGGCATCCGGGTCGCGTCGCCGTGGACGTTGCACCGACGCGGCTCGACGCAAAGCTAGCTAGTCCTTCAGCGGGCGGCGCGCCAGCCAGGCAGCCACAATTGCCCCCGAGATGTTGTGCCACACCGAGAACACGGCCGACGGCAGTGCGGCCAAGGGGCTGAAGTGCGCTGTGGCCAGAGTGGCGGCCAGGCCGGAGTTCTGCATGCCAACTTCAAATGCGAGGGCGCGGCGTGCCTTGTCGTCCAGCCGGCCGAGCTTGCCGGCCAGGTAGCCGAGGCCAAGGCCGAAGCCGTTGTGGAGGACAACGGCCAGGAAAACGATCGCGCCTGCAGCCACGATCTTGCTGGCACTTCCCGCAACGACAATGGCTACGATCAGCGAAATCACGACGGCGGACGCCCACGGCAGTGCGGGAAGAACCTTTGCGACGAGCTTCGAGAGGAAGAGGCGGGCCAACAGGCCTGCGATGACCGGCAGCAGCACCGTCTTCACGATGTCCATCACCATGGCACCAGCTTCGATGTGCAGGAAAGATCCGGCCAGGAAAAGTGTCAGGGCAGGGGTCACGATGGGCGCGATCAGCGTGGAAACCGAGGCGACGGCCACGGACAGGGCAACATCGCCCTTGGCCAGGAACGCCATGACGTTCGAGGCGGTACCCGAAGGTGCGCAACCCACCAGGATCAGTCCGACGGCCAGTTCCGGCGGCAACTGCAGGAGGACGGCGATAAGCCACCCGGCGCCGGGCATGATTACGTAGTGCGCCACAATGCCAAGTGCAACGGCCCATGGACGCCGTGCCACCGACGCAAAGTCCGGCGGGGTGAGCGTGAGTCCCATGCAGAACATGATGACGCCCAGCAGGTAGGGAACCGCCACGCCCATGGGCTTGAAAAGATCGGGAATCAGGAACCCAAGAACACCGGCAACCACCACTAGAAGCGGGAACACTGTGACGGCAATGCGCGCAATCTTGGCTTCAGCAGCAAGGGCGGCGTTGACGGGCGCAGCGGCTTGATCGGTTTTCGACGGGGTATTGGTTGCCTCAAGCATTCATCCATGCTCACATCCGCCCAGTAGCTGCAACGAATTCTTTACTTTCGGGTGAGCGTATATGTCAGACAACCGCTGTTTCGTCAGGAGTTGAGCTTTCCCGCCAGCCGCTCGCGCATGCGGACGCTGGCCTCGTTGAGCCCAATAAACTCCACCTCGCGCCCGTGATTCCGGTACTTTTCGGTCACGGAATCCAGCACGGCAACAGTGGACGCGTCCCAGATGTGGGAGCCGTGCAGATCGATGATCACACGATCTATGCCTTCTGAGGAATCTTTCGCGTAGTCGAACTGGGTGTAGAGGTCGTTGGACGATGCAAAGAACAGCTCGCCGTCCACGGTGTAGGTGGCCACGTTCTCGCCGTTGAGTTCGAGTTCCGTCCGCTCCACCGTCGCGAAGTGGGCCACCCGCCGCGCGAACAGCACCATTGCAGTCAAGACGCCGACGCCGACACCCACCGCGAGGTTGTGCGTCGCCACTACAGCGGCAACAGTAATCAGCATGACGGCGGTCTCCGACTTGGGCAGTCGCTTGAGCGTAGAAGGCTGGATCGAGTGCCAGTCGAAGGTAATCAGCGAAACAAAAATCATCACGGCAACCAGCGCCGCCATGGGAATCATGCCCACGACGTCGCCGAGGACCACTACCAGCACCAGCAGGAACACGCCGGCCAGGAACGTCGAGAGCCGGCTTCGAGCCCCTGAGCCTTTGACGTTGATCATGGTCTGACCGATCACCGCACAGCCACCCAAGCCGCCAAGGAAACCGGTGACAATGTTGGCTGCGCCCTGGCCCCAGGAAACGCGGGTCTTGTTGGACCGGGTGTCCGTGATGTCGTCCACCAACTTGGCGGTCATCAGGGACTCCAGCAGGCCTACCAACGCCATGGACAGTGCGAAGGGTGCAATGATCTGGAAAGTTTCCAGGTTCAGGGGAACGTTGGGCAGGAAGAAACCTGGCAGGCTGTCCGGGAGTTCACCCTTATCGCTGACAGTCGGAACGTCGATGCCACCCACCACAGTGACCAACGTGATGGCAACAATAGCCACGAGAGGTGCCGGAATCGCTGTGGTCAGGCGGGGCAGCCCGAACACAATGACCAGACCAACAGTGACAATCGGGTAGACCATCCACGGCACGTTGAAGAGCTCGGGCATCTGTGACATGAAGACCAGGATGGCCAGCGCGTTCACGAAGCCGATCATCACGGACCGCGGGATGAAACGCATGAGTTTGGTGACGCCGAGTACCGCAAGGATGATCTGGAAAACACCCGCCAGGATGATCGTCGCGATCAGGTAGTCGAGCCCGTGCTCCTTCATTACCGGGGCGATCACCAACGCCACAGCACCGGTGGCTGCGGAAATCATGGCAGGCCGGCCACCCACCAAAGCTGTTACTACGCCCATGGTGAAGGAAGCGAACAGCCCGATTCGCGGATCAACCCCCGCAATCACCGAGAACGCGATGGCCTCGGGAATCAAAGCCAACGCCACCACGAGACCCGCGAGGGATTCCGTCAGCAGGCGGCGGGGCGAGCGGAAGGTCGCCCGCAGTGACATGAGTTGCTCGGGAGTCATGGGTCCTTACAGTGCAGTTGTCCTAGAGCGCAGTCTGGCGGTAGCGCTCAATCTGCTTAAGGCGCCGCAGGAGGCTGTCGCGCCGCGGGTGCGGAACGACGTCGGGCGCCTCAGCGGTGAGATCGATATGTTCGGTTCCGTACTGCCACAGCAGGAGGTCATCCAGGAGGCGGTCGGGGCCGGGGGAGTAGCGGTGGTCCAAGGCTTTCCGGACCTCGGTGATCCGGTTGGCGCTGAGCAGGCCCGCGAGCTCCACGGTCTTGGTGAGTCCGTGGGCGGCGAGCAATTCGGCAGCCCATCCCCAGTCGTCATCCACTTTACGGTCAACGTGCGGCAAGAGCGTACGCCAGACATCCCGGACCCGGTTGGGGGTCAGGGGTGAGCCGCCCTCGCCCTCAAGGTCCCAGTAACTGCGGACTTCCTCGTACCGCTCGTGAAGGTCGGCGAAGGCACTTTCAACGGTCTCCAGCATGGCTGCTGTTGCAGTGAACTGACGGTCGAAGTGGGGCGTCCATGCCCGGGGGTCTTCGGCCTTGAACCGGATGTCGTGCTCGATTTCGCTCCAGGCGTGGGCGAAGACGGTACGGATCTGGCACTCGAAGAAATAACTGCCGTTGGCTGGCATGTCCGGGTTGAAGACGTGCTGGTACTCCTTGACGGCCTCGTTCTGGATGGTGCGCAGGATGAGGTGCCGGCTGGAGTAGCCGTAGGTTCCGGACTCGATGGAGCCGATGTCCTTCTCGCGGTCGCCGCGGCAGTCAAAGAGCTGCCGCTGGCGCTTAATGATGTTGGCCACCGCAGCGTTCTCGGCGGGCAGCTTGGTGATGACACGGATGCCCACCATGTCGTTCAACGTGCGGAATGGGTCAGGGAACTTCAGGACACGCGGACCACCCGGCTCCAGGGGATCATCGGTGCGGGAAATCTTTTCGCGGAAGGACTCCACTGTTTTGGTCCGTCCGGTGACAAACAAAGGAGTGACCTCGGCGTCGTTCAGCATGTCCCTCAAGGTGAGCAGGACATCACGCGTGACCCGCTTCAGGGCAGGGCGGACACGCTCATAGAGCGCCACGTTTGCTTCCACTGCGTCGCGCTGATCCTGGTCCAGGCTGTCCCAATTGCTTGCCATGCCCCCAGCTTACGGGGCGGGTCCGACACAGAACCCAGCCACTCGCCGTCGGGGTGCCTCTAGCCAAACCAGTGAATCGTCACGATAGGCTCAGTACAAAGGAGGGCGCAATGTTGCGGCACAAGTACAGCTACGGCGAACACCCCAGCCAATGGGGCGAACTCTTCATACCTGAACCGTCCAACGGAAACCATCGCGGCGCGTCTGCGCTGGCCGGTGGAATCGCTGTTGTGATCCATGGCGGTTACTGGCGGTCCCAGTACGGCGCGGAGCTTGGCGAGCCCCTTGCGCGGGACCTCGCAGCGCACGGCATCACCGCCTGGAACCTCGAGTATCGGCGGGCCGGCAACGGCGGTGGTTGGCCCCATACTTTCGAGGACATCCTGGCCGGCATCGACCACCTGTCCACCATCGCCGGTGATCACAATCTCCAGCTCGGCAAAGTAGTCGCCTTGGGCCACTCGGCCGGCGGCCATTTGGCGGTCTGGGCTGCTGGCCGGCAGCGGCTCTCGGACATCGGAGCGCCCGACGCCGACCGCCAACTCCAGCGCAGCCCGGAGGACAACGCCGTGCACCTGACCGGCGTCGTCAGCCAGTCCGGGCTCCTGAACCTCGCCGCGGCAGAGAAGCTAAACCTCAGCAATGGCGCCGTCTGCAACCTCATGGGCGGGGATTCCCATAGATTCCCCAAACGGCATAAGTACGCGGACCCCATGAGCTCGCTGCCGCTGGACGTCCCCGTATATGCAGTCCACGCCACGGACGACGAGGACGTTCCCGCCAGCCAGTCTGAGGCATACGTTGCTGCAGCCACGGCGGCCGGAAGCGCCGCCCAGTTGCTCCGCGTTCCCGGGGACCACTTCGACCTGATCGATCCCAAAGCCGTCGCTTATAAGAAGTGCCGCGAACTGGTCCAGCGTCTGCTCTCGTAATCTGTACGTCGAGGGGCTTGCCTCTGGCAGAGTTGTCCCATGCTGACAGTCATTGGTGAAGCTCTTGTTGATGTGGTCCAACGCTCGTCTGGAATCGAGGCGCACGTTGGCGGTAGTCCACTCAACGTTGCCGTCGGCTTGGCGCGCCTTGACCACCCGGTGCAGTTCATCGGGCGCTATGGTCGGGACGCCTACGGTGACTCCGTGGCGGCACACCTCCGCTCAAGCTCCGTGATGGTGCCGCTGCCTCCGGATGAGAAGCCCACCAGCGTGGCCACCGCGCAAATCGACGACGACGGCGCCGCCACCTACGTTTTTGACCTCGCCTGGGAATTGCCGGGACTCGCCGCGAGGTTGCCCCTGATGCTGCAGGGTGCCACCTTGCTGCACACAGGCTCCATAGCCACCGCACTGGAGCCGGGTGCCGCAGAGGTGCTTGCCGCCGTCGAACATGCCCACCCGAGCAGCACCATCAGCTTCGATCCCAACTGCCGTCCGAGCATCATTACGGACGTTGACTACGCGCGGACACAAGCCGAGCGCTTCGTGGCGCTGTCCGACATCGTCAAGGCATCAGATGAGGACCTTGAGTGGCTGTACCCTGGCATCGATCCAACGGAATCCGCGCGCCGCTGGCTGACGTTGGGAGGCAACGAAGGCCCGGCGCTGGTAGTAGTGACGCGTGGTTCCCTTGGTCCGTGGGGCATCACCAGGGCAGGCGAGACCCAGATTCCGGCGCCATCCGTGAACGTGGTGGACACCGTGGGCGCAGGGGATTCGTTCATGGCTGCGCTGTTGTCCGCCATTGTGGACCATGGGCTGGATGGCGCACAGAATCGTGACGCCTTGAGGGCCATGCCGACTGAGACCTTGGCTGCCATCATGGACCATGCAACCCGCGCAGCTGCGGTGACGGTGTCACGGGCAGGCGCAAATCCGCCCACGCGGGCTGAGCTCAACCACGGAGTGGCTTAGCCACGGGCCGAAAGCGTAGGGACCTAGCTGGCGCCGTGACCGGCGGCCACTTCCTCGCCTGCCTTCACCGGCCCTGGCGGAGTGCCGTTCCCAAACGGACTTCCACCCAGGGATTCCCTTCCATGGGGACTCAGCCAGCCGGAAAGATCCGGTCCCGCAGGAACGATCTGCGTGGGATTAATGTCCTCGTGGACGATGTAGTAGTGCTGCTTGATCTGCACAAAGTCGATGGTGTCCCCAAACCCAGGCGTCTGGAACAAGTCCCGGGCGTAGCCCCATAGCGCCGGCATTTCGCTGAGTTTGTTGCGGTTGCACTTGAAGTGTCCGTGATAGACGGCGTCGAAGCGCGCCAGGGTGGTGAAGAGCCGGACGTCGGCTTCGGTGATGGAATCGCCCACGAGGTACCGTTGGCCGGTCAACCGTTCCTCAAGCCAGTCCAACGCGTTCCAGAGCCGGGCATAGGCGGAATCGTAGGCATCCTGGGACCCGGCGAAGCCGCACCTGTAGACCCCGTTGTTGACCTCGGTGAAAACTCTCTTGTTGACGGCGTCGATTTCCTCCCGCAGGTGTTCCGGATACAGCTGCGGCGCGCCAGGACGATGGAACTCCGTCCACTCCGTGGAGAAGTCCAGAGTGATCTGGGGGAAGTTGTTGGTCACCACTTCACCGCTGGGAATGTCCACGATGGCCGGAACGGTGATTCCGCGGGGGTAATCCGGGAAACGGCGGAGGAATGCCTCCTGCAGTCGCTCGATGCCCAGAATGGGATCCCTGCCGTCAGGGTCCAGATCGAAGGTCCAGGACCGGGCGTCGTGCGTGGGACCAGGCTGGCCAAGGCTGATGACGTCCTCAAGTCCCAGGAGCCTGCGGACGATGACAGTGCGGTTGGCCCAGGGGCAAGCCCGTGCCGCTATCAGCCGGTATCGCCCGGGCTCCACGGGCCAGCCGGGCTCGCCGTTGTGTCCGGTGGCGCCGTCACGGGTGATCCGGTCCTCGATGTAGTTGGTATCGCGGTTGAACTCACTGCCAGTGACGTACGCGCCGCGGGTGCTGTGTTCGTCGACTTCGCTGGTCTTCTCACTCATGACTTCACCCTAAGCCGGGCTCCCTGAACTGCGCGACCTTGTGGGCCGTGGCGCCCACGTAGACTGGCATGATGCGGCTCGTAGCAAGCGATATTGACGGCACCATCCTCGGTCACGACGGCAAAATCAGTGACCGGACCATCAAGGCATTCCAGGCGTGCCGCGACGCAGGGGTGGAACTCGTCTTCGTCACGGGTCGTCCGCCACGCTGGCTGTACCCGCTTGAGGAGCAGCTCGGCCATAGCGGAATCGTGATCTGTTCCAATGGAGCGGTGGTGTGGGACCTGGAAACCGAGAAAGCACTCTCTTCATGTGCCCTGGACGCCGCCTCCGTCTTTGAGGCGCGCCGCATCATCAAGTCACTCCGGCCCGACGCCCTCTTCGCCGTTGAGACCCTCACGGGTTTTCAGCTTGAGCCGGGCTTCATCGAGAACGAAACAAGCGAGCTTCTCGCCGAATTCACCCCAAAGCCGCTGGCTGAGACGCTCACGGCGGATGACGCCGTCGTGAAGTTCCTGGCGATCACCCGCAAAGGTACGCCGGACGAATTCCTCGCCGAAGTTCAGCCGGCCGTCGCGCATCTGGTGAGCACCACGCACTCAGCACCCCGGACGGCGATGCTGGAAATGTCCGTTCCCGGCATCAACAAGGCCGTCACTCTGGCCAAGTACGCCGAGTCCCTGGGAATCGAAGCCGCTGATGTGGTGGCGTTCGGGGACATGCCCAATGACATCGAGATGCTTCGCTGGGCCGGCCACGGCTACGCGATGGCCAGCGGACACCCGGAGGCCATCCTCGCCGCCGGACAGCAGGCACCGCACTTCGACGATGACGGCGTGGCCCAGATTCTCGAGGCAAAGCTGACGGAGCAGCGCGTCTAGTTCTGTCGGAGGCGCGGAATCCAGCAGCGCACTGAGTCGCGGTAACGCCGGAAGTCGGCTCCAAACCGGCGTTCCAGATCAGCCTCCTCATGTGGCCTAACAGCGTAATTCCACAGGAGCGAGCCGATGACGGCGTAGGCGATCACCAGCCACGAACCCAGCACAAGGCCCACAGCAGCGCCTTGGGAAATTCCTGCCACGGCCATGGGATTCCGAACCCACCTGTATGGACCGGCGATGACCAGACGGTTTGGCATGGCGGACGGCAAGGGGGTGCCGCCTCCGGTTGAGGACATAGTCACCGCGGAAGCGATACCTAGCGAACTGGCCAATAACAGCACCACGAAGCCGACGGGTGCGGCCGCCGAGGGGAACAGCAGGGAGACGCCCCACCGCTGCTCCAACCACCATATGACGGACGGCAGCACCACCAGGAAGAAACCCCAGAAGAGAATCAATTGACCCATGGTTGACCCCACGTTGGTTGCAGTGCCGCGCAGCGTGGATGCCGGACGGAACGCGAACGGTCCCCGCACGATCAACTCTGTGGGCACCCGTCCCTGCGCCACAAAGAACAGCGCAACCAGTGAGCATGCGGCGGCGGCGAACATGATCAGGACGCCCCACCCCGCCTCGGTAGTGATGGTTGCGTAGACAGCCAAGGCAACTGCAACGATTCCAGTCCAACCAGTTGCCACCACTGCTGCTGCCCTGACGCCGAAGGCCGCGACACCCGAGGCGATGACGAACAAGGGAATGTCGAAGGCGGCTACGGAGACGGGATCCAGGCGGCCAAGAGTGGCTGCGCGTATTGCCGGTGACAGGAAGACGCCAACCCACCACGCGAGGCCTGCCACAGCTTGGACAGCGAAGTAGATCCGGCCCCACCCGTGTGCCTGCGAAGGGGCATGGCCCTCCGAGCTCACGGGTGCCGCACGCCCTCGCCGGCCAACAGCGCGCGGTAGCCTTCTTTGAACGTGGGGAAGGTGAACTCAAAACCCGTCGCCCGAATCCGTGCGTTGCTGCAGCGCTTGTCGCCCGGGCCGGCGTCGGACGCGTCCCCGGGTGCCGCAGTCGTGGGTTCCGGGCATCCCATCTCTGAGGCGAGGAACCGCATGACGTCGCCCATCTCCGCCGCTTGGTTATCAACACCGACGTACACGGGGTCCGGGTCCTGGTCCATGGTGGTGAGGTGGACAATCATGGCCGCAGCGTCGTCCCTGTGGACGCGATTGGTATGCCGGGGTCGGGCCGGAATGACGGCTTTGCCGCTACGGACTTGATCGATCAGCCGGGTGCGTCCCGGCCCGTAAATGCCACCGAGCCGCAGCGAAACAGGCTGGGTGCCGGTTCCACGGGCTCGGGCGAACAGCAGATTTTCTGCCTCCACCAGGACTTTGCCGCTGAACCGTGTGGGCTCCGTGGGGGTGGCCTCGTCCACCACAGCCCCGCCGGAGTCCTTGTACACAGCCGTGGAGGAGACGAACAGGATGCGCCGCGGTTGAATGGACTGCCGTTTCAGGGCGTCCAGCACGTTCTCTACGCCGCTCACATAGGCAGCGCGGTAGGCCTCTTCGGTGGAAGCATCGGCCGCAATGGCCACCACCACAATGTCCACGTCTGAGGGCAGTTCCGGCAGCTCGGTGGAGAGGTCCGCGTACACGCCGCGGATTTCGGCAGGCAACTTCTCGGGGGACCTACGCAAGCCCACCACCTTATGGCCCGCAGCGGCGAAGCGGAGTCCGGCTTCGGTCCCAAGGTCGCCGCATCCGGCAATCAACACAGTCATGCCCTTTAGTTTGCCAGTCCCGCGGTGTCACTCAGTTCCCAGCTTTTATACAACCGGCGTTCAACTTGGCTCCGTAGGCTTCCAGCCAAGGACCCGTTCGCACGGTGAAATTGTCTCGTTGAATGTGTAGGGGGAATCATGGCCAAGCGTCGGATCAACAACGTCAATACTGCGCCTTTGCGGCGGATCGAACCGGACCATCACTGGCGTTCACTGCGCCAGGGGGATCGGGTCAGCGTCACTCTGACGCCGGGTTACGAATCGTCCGGGGTGGTGGACGCCGTCACCGGCGATGCCACCGCGGTGTGGGTGGAGCTCGACGGCGGACGCGGCCGCACGTTGGTACACGTCAGTGACGGCGTGGCGATCGTTCCGCAATCAACGACGGCGGCAGTCCCGCAGGAGAGCTAAACCCACCTTTGCAATGGGCTACGCTACGGGAGTGACGCTGCCCTATTTCCTCCGCAAGGACGGTTCGTCAGGCCCTCTGGCCTTCGCCCACCGGGGATTCTCCTTGGATGGCCTGGAGAACTCCATGTCAGCATTCCACGCTGCAGTGGAACTGGGCACCGTGCACCTGGAAACGGATGTCCACACCACCTCTGACGGCGTACTTCTGGTGTTCCACGATTCCTCCCTGGACCGCGTGACTGATTCGGTGGGCAGGGTTTCGGAACTGACCGCCCACAAGGTTGCCCGCGCGCGCATTGGCGGCGTGGAGCCGGTGCCAACTTTTGACGAGTTGGTCACGGCGTTGCCCCAAGCCCGGCTGAATCTTGACGTCAAGGATTGGAATTCCGTGGGCACTATGGCGGCGGCTATTGAGAAGCATGGCGTCCATGACCGGGTTCTGGTCACCAGCTTCTCTGATAGGCGACGCCGCGCAGTCCTTTCCAAGCTTTCCCGTCGTGTGGCCTCCTCAGCGGGCAGTTCACTCACTGCTCTTTTCGTTCTTCTTGGCCCCGTGCTTCCGGTTCCCTTGGCACGCAAGCTGCTCTCCGGCGTCGACGTCTTCCAGGTTCCTGTTCGCTATGGGCGGTTGCCGGTGGTGACGGCGGGATTCATCCGTCGAGCGCACCGGTTGGGCAGGCAGGTTCATGTGTGGACCGTCAATGATCCGGCAGAGATGGAACGGTTGCTGGACCTAGGTGTGGACGGGCTCGTGTCCGATCGGCTGGACCTTCTGAAGGAAGTCATGGTGCGCCGGGGCGAGTGGGTCTAATAGAGCGTCCGGGGGTGGGGACGCTCTATCACTTCCCTCGGGTTTGGTGGGGACGCTCTATCACTTCCCTCGGGTTTGGTGGGGACGCTCTATCACTTCCCTCGGGTTTCGATCGCTGCAGGCCGGATTTGGCTCGCACGGATCCTGGCGAGGTCGAACTTGTTGCTGCGGTCGAAGTTGAAGATGCCGTTTTTCTCCTGGAAGACGTCCGTCAGCTGGGTGTAGCAGTAACCGAACATGTCCGGGTTATCCAGGAGCACTGAGCAAAGTCCATCGAAGCGGGTGTAGAACTCTTCCTCGCTGCTGACGCGCTGGCCGTAGCCCCATGACGATGCGACGTCGCTTCCGTCCACAGCCTGGCGGGCCTCAACTTCGTTCCACCAGATCCCCCCGAATTCCGAGACGAAGTAGGGCTGCCCGGCATACGGCACTGAGTAGTCCTGGCCGTCCGCTGTGCGGTTGATGAACGGTTTGCCGTCCGCAAGGCCCTGTTGTTCCAGGCGGAAACGATCCGGATCCTGCTCATAGGAGTGGGAATCGTAGATGTCCGTTTCCCGGATGCGGTGGGAGTAGCCGGAGGCGTCGATGACCGGGCGTGTGGGATCAGCAAGCTTGGTAGCCAGGAACATGGCTTCGGTGACGTCATCCAGCACAGTGGGGCGGTCGTGCATCACTTGGTGTGTCTCGTTCAGCGGGCACCAACCAATGATGGAAGGGTGATTGAAGTCGCGCTTAAGCACTTCCAGCCACTGCGCCACGAAGCTCGCTGTGGGCTTTTGGTTGTGCCCCACGGTTCCTCCGCCGGAGACACCCCAGTCGCCGAACTCGCCCCACACCAGGTACCCGAGCCGGTCAGCGTGGTAGAGGAAGCGTTCCTCGAAGACTTTCTCGTGGAGCCGGGCGCCGTTGAAACCAGCTGCCATGGACAGTTCGATGTCCTTGATCAAGGCTGCGTCATCCGGAGAGGTCATCAGCGATTCGGGCCAGTAGCCCTGATCCAGAATGAGGCGTTGGAACACTGCTTTGCCGTTGATGCGAACAACCTTTCCGTCCAAGGCAACGGACCGCACTGCTGCGTAGCTGCTGACGTGGTCAACAGTATTGCCGGCGGAGTCCATCACGCTGACCTCAAGGTCATATAAGAAGGGATCTTCAATGGACCAAGGGCGCAGGGACTCGCTGGGGATTTCCAGCCGAAGGGAGGGCGTAAGGTCCAGATCGGCTTTGACCGTAGCTTCAACCCGCATGTCACCCTTGTCGCTGAGTACCGCGGTGATGGTGTGCCCGCTCCGGTTCTGGCTGACAGGCACCTCAAGTGTGATGCTGGAGTCCGCCAGGTTGGGGGTCATTTGGAGGCGCTTGATATGGACCTCAGGGACTGCTTCCATCCACACGGTCTGCCAGATTCCGGTGGTCCTGGTGTACTGGCAGTGGGTGTTGTTGTACCACGTGGCTTGCTTGCCGCGGGCCTGCATTTCGTGCCGGGAATCCCTGGCCCGCACCACAATTATTGCGTCCGTACCGGGCTCGGCCACTCCTCCAAGGTCTGCACTGAAGGGAGTGAAGCCGCCGCGATGGCGGGCCACTTCGACGCCGTTCACCCACACCGTGGCGTCGTGATCCACAGCGCCAAAGTGAAGCAGGACATTCCGACCTGCCCACTCCTGCGGAATGGTCACCGTGCGCCGGTACCAGACTGCTTCCATGAAATCGACGTGCTCAATCCCGGAAAGCTTAGATTCCGGCGCGAACGGCACCAGGATCTCGCTGTTGAGTTCGCGGGTGGTGAGGCCGCGTTCCAAACCGGAGTCACCGGCGTCGATCTCAAATGCCCAGGTTCCGTTGAGGTTCAGCCACTGCTCGCGGACCAGCTGCGGGCGGGGGTGTTCAGGCTTCGGGAGGGAGGGGATCACATCAGAGTACGTCAAGGCCAGTCCTTCGAGAGCGGGATGGGGGAGTCATTTCCAGTGAAGCGCATTGGGAGAAAATTTGCAACGTTAGAAATTTATGGACTTAGCTCAAGCGAGCCCTCAGTGTTAGTAGGTGGATTCCCGCCCCTTCAGCTCATGCGGGATCACTACTTCCTCGGCAGGGAGGTCGGTTCCGGCGATCCGGGCCAGCAGCAGGCGACAGGCTTCGTCGGCAAGGGCGGGCATGTCTGGGGCGATGCTAGTCAGCGAGGGAGCCATGAATGCGGCCTCGGGAATGTCGTCCCAGCCGGCCACTGCCATCTGCTCCGGTACCCGTAATCCCCGTCGCCTGAAGGCGCGCAAGGCACCCACGGCAAGGACGTCGCTGGCGCAGACAACACCATCGCAGTCAACGCCGGAGTTGAGGAGTCGCAGGGCTGCAAGCTCGCCTTCTTCGCGGCTGTAGTGCTGGACGTCCACCACCAAATCCGGCTCGTAGTAAATGCCGCATTCCTCCAGCCCGCGCCGGAAACCATCCAACCTGAGCATGGCCGTGCCCTCCCCGCTGCCCGGACGCGCGCCGATGAAGCCCAATCGCCGTCGCCCCCGGGCTGCCAGATGGCTGACGAGGTTCCGCGCGGAAGCGTCGTTGTCAATGCTCACGTGGGGGACGCCTGCTCCACTCAAACGTTCACCGAGCAGGACCATGGGGGTGGTGTCGGTGCGGGTCTGAAAAAGGGACAAATCCATGGTCAATGGACTGTAGATTACGCCGTCCACCATCCGGTCCCGATAGCCTGCCAACACGGACTTCTCAGCCTCGGGATCCAGGCCGAAAACCTCAGTGAGGACGGTGTAGCCCCTGTGTTTGGCCGCTGAGATGACTTCCTCTGCAAGCCTGCCAAAATAGGGTGAAGAAATTTCGGGAACAGCCAGAACCAGGGTGTTGGACGTTCCTTGGCGCAGTTGGCGCCCGGCAAGGTTGGGGCGGTAGTCAAGCTCGGCGATGGCGGCCAGGACTTTGTCCCGCGTAGAAGCCCTGACGTTGGGGCGGTTATTGACAACGTTGGACACCGTTTTCCAGGACACGCCGGCCAGGCTGGCTACCTCTTTGACCCCGGGTTCGCCGCTTTTCGTCCTTCGCACAGCAGGCCGTACAGGAAGAATTTCGTCAGAAGTCATGCTTTGCGTTCCTAGCAGCGTCGGTGAACCGGTCAAGGCAAGGATGCCCTTGACAAACCCTATCGGTCCCTTCATTGTTTCTAACGTTAGAACTTTATCAAGGACGTAAGTTCACCAGCGTCGCGTCGGGCAGGAAACATCGATGTACGAGCCAAGAAGTATGAAGTCGCTGCTGCGACCCAACCAAGAGCAGTCTCCTAAGCAGGGTCTCTATGCGGGCTCTTCGGGAATCAGCCGGCGCGCAGTGCTGCGCACGGCAGCTGCAGCCAGTGGAATTTTCGCTGCGGGCGCCCTAACTGGGTGCGCCGGTCCCTCGAGCGGGACGTCCATTCAGTCCTGGGATCTGTTTTCAGGTGCTGACGGTGTAAAAATGCGCGCCATGATAGGGGCCGTAAGCACAGCCAACAGCCTCGATGTCCGGCCGGTCACGCTGGCCTGGGGATCGCCTTACTACACCAAGCTCGCCATGGCCGCCTCAAGTGGCAAGGCCCCGAACACCGCCATCATGCACCTCTCGCGGCTGGCCGGTTTCGCTCCCGAGCGCCTGCTCCAGCCCTACGACCTCGACCTCCTGGCGGAGTATGGGCTAAAGCCAGCGGATTTCGCTCCTGCAGTGTGGGAGAGGTGCTTCTACAACGGAAAACTCTTTGCTGTTCCCATGGACACCCACCCCTTCATCCTGCTCTACAACAAGGACTTGGCCGTCAAGGCCGGCATAGCTAACAGCGACGGCAAACTTCGGGAAATTTCCTCCCCCCAGGCACTCATGGAGGCAGCTTCCAGAATGGCTGTCGCCACTGGAAAGCAGGGACTTTCCTTTGGTCATGTGCTGGACTCCGCGCAGTCGTGGAGATTGTTTTGGGGCTTTTACAACCAAACCGGTGGCGGATACACAATGACGGCGGGGCAGCCCGCGCGGATAGACAAGGCCAAGGCAACAGAGGTGTTGGCCTTCTTGAAAGAGCTGCTGGATGGCAAGGCGGCCGTTAATAATCAGACCTACCACGGCGCTATTGCCGATTTCACTACCGGCACCACAGGCATGATCTTCTCCGGTGAGTGGGAGCTGCCCGCGTTCGCCAAAGCCGTGCCCAACCTTGGTGCCGTTCCCATGCCGACCCTCTTTGGCACACCGGCCAGCTACACCGACTCCCATGTCTGGGTACTGCCAAAGCAGGTAAGTAAGGATTCTGAAGCCTTTAAAGCCTCACATCAGTTCGTGGCCGGAATACTCAAGGAGGGACTCAACTGGGCCCAGGCGGGCCACATTCCTGCCTTCACTCCGATTCAAAACACTGACGAGTACCGCGCGTTGGTGCCTCAGGTGGATTACGCGGCCGCCGGCGAAACGCCGGCTTTCGACCCTGCTGTGTGGTTCGCCGGTGCCGGCACCGATTTTCAAAACCAGCTTTCACAAACGCTTTCCGCGGCGCTGCAGGGCACTGTCACGGTGGAGAACGCCGTGAATTCCATGATGGAGCACGTGCAGACGATGCTCTCAGCCCCCAACCCGACGTAACGCTGAGGTGAAAACAATGCTGACAGAGCTTTCTGAAACCAAACCTGGCACTGCGTTGGTAAGTCCTAGTCCAGGACGGAAGATCAGACAGACCAGCGGCTTCTGGTACGTGGTCCCTTTCCTGGCGGCTTTCGCACTTTTCCTTCTCTGGCCCATCATCTCCGGACTGTGGATGAGCATGACCAACCAGAGCCTCACGGGCGCCGGGGGTGAGTTCACGGGTTTCGGTAACTACGCGGAAGCCTTGGGAGACAAGGCCGTCTGGCAGTCCCTGGGCAACACCGCCGTCTTCACCCTCTTCACCGCAGCACCCCTGGTGGTGTTGTCGTTCGTGATGGCGCACTTGGTGTACGTGGGGCTTCCGGGCCAGTGGCTATGGCGGCTCAGTTTCTTCGCACCGTACCTACTGCCCGTTTCGGTGGTGGCTGCGCTGTGGCAGTGGATGTTCCAACCGGGCTTCGGGCTGGTCAACGCCACACTGGATGCGTGGGGAATCAAGCAGATCGGCTTCCTGAACACTGAGGGTGTAGCCATGTTCTCGGTGGTGCTGGTGACTATTTGGTGGACCGTGGGCTTCAACTTCCTGCTGTACCTATCGGCGCTTCAGAACATTCCGGACCACCTTTTCGAAGCCGCCCAGTTGGATGGGGCGGGGCCATGGCGGCGACTCTTCTCGATCACCATCCCTATGGTCAACCGAACCACAGTCATGATCGTCATGCTCCAGATTCTGGCGTCACTGAAAGTTTTCGAGCAGATCTACCTGTTGACGTCCGGCGGCCCCCGCGGCAGTACCCGGTCCGTCCTGGAGTACATCTACGACATCGGCTTTAGCGGTTACCGGTTGGGCTATGCCTCCGCAATCTCCTACCTCTTCTTTGCACTTATCGTCGTCATCGCAGTGGTCCAGTTGCGTCTGATGAACAGGAAGGCGTCTTGACCATGTCCATCCAAACGCAAACCCGACAGGCGGCCCCGGCCGCACCTTCCCGTAGGAACAGCGCACAGAACGGCAGCACAATTGCCAGGGTCGGCGGGATTCTGGCGCTTGTCATCCTCGCCCTCATGTGGCTGCTGCCTATCCTTTGGGGTGTCACCACCTCCCTCAAAAGCGAAGAAGACGCCGCTACGTCACCTTTTGTGGCACCCACATCCGGCTGGAACTTCGATGCCTACGTGCAAGTCCTCAGCCAAGGGGACGTGCCGCGATGGATGCTGAACAGCCTGGGCATTTCCATTGCCGTCACCGTCCTGACCGTTGGAATTTCGGCACTTGCCGCGTACGGATTCTCCCGCATGGAATTCCGGGGGCGGAAATGGCTTTTCGCAATGACCGTGGCGTCCATCATGGTCCCCGGCCAAATCCTCATTGTGCCTTTGTACCAGCAGATGAACTCCATGCAGCTTGCTGATACATGGGCGGGCATTGTCCTGCCGCAGGTGGTTGCTCCCATGATGGTGTTTATCCTCAAGAACTTCTTCGACACCATTCCCAAAGAGTTGGAGGAAGCGGCCAGGATTGACGGCGCCGGTGGCCTTCGAGTGTTCTTCACCATTGTGATGCCGCTGTCCCGCCCCATCCTGATTGCTGTCTCCATCTTTGTGTTCATCGGAGCGTGGAATAACTTCCTGTGGCCTTTCATCGTCACCAACAACCCGGATCTGCTGACACTTCCGGTTGGGCTGGCGACCATTAAGAACGCCTACGGTGTCCAGTACGCACAGACCATGGCCAGCGCCATCCTTGCGGCACTCCCGCTGCTGATCATGTTCATGCTGTTCCAACGCCACATCGTGAAGGGCTTCGCGACCTCCGGTTTGGGAGGACAGTAGCCGCGTCAGCAGGACCATCCGCGGGAGAATTCAAAAACCTAACGCGAGATGGGGTTGAGTACCACCGGCCACCACGCGAGGATAAGGAACGTGACCCGATTCCGATTAGCCATCCTGGATGATTACCAGCAGGTCTCCGGCGATTACGCCCCATGGGACTCCCTGCTCGACGACGGCGTGAAGGTGAGCGTTTTCAGCGCACCTTTCGTGTCGGAAGAGCAAGCCGTGGCCGCCCTGGCGCCGTTCGACATCATTGTGGCGATGCGCGAACGCACCCGTTTTCCCCAGGATGTCCTTGAGGCGCTGCCGAACCTGAAGCTGCTGGTGACCACTGGCATGGCGAATGCCGCTATCGATCTTGAATCTGCAGCGGACCGCGGCATCGTGGTGTGCGGGACAGGTGGTTCACCGGCGGCAGCGCCCGAGCTGACGTGGGCTTTGCTCATGGCGTTTGCCCGGAATCTGACTGTGGAGGAGAACTCACTGCGGGCTGGTGACTGGCAGACCGGCGTCGGGTTTGAACTCGAAGGCAAGACGCTGGGAATCGTTGGCCTGGGCAAGATCGGCAAGCGAATGGCCGGCTACGCCAAAGCATTCGGTATGGACGTCCTGGCTTGGAGCCAAAACCTCACGGCCGATGTTGCGGAGGCCGCTGGTGCCCGGAAGGTCAGCAAAGAGGAGCTGTTCCGTGAGTCCGACGTCGTGACGCTGCACCTTCGGCTGTCCGAGCGGACAGAAGGAATTGTCGGTTCCAGAGAACTGCGTCTTCTTGGTCCGGAAGGCGTGCTGGTCAACACCGCGCGGGGTCCTTTGGTGGATGAGGCCGCCCTGATCCAGGCGCTGGAGGAGGGGTGGATCCGCGGCGCCGCGCTGGACGTGTTCGACGAGGAACCCCTTCCGTCCGGGCACGCGCTGCTGCACTCTTCGCGGACAGTGCTCTCACCGCATATCGGGTACGTGACCCATGAGAGCTACCGGCAGTTCTATGGCGGGGCTTTCGAGGACGTCAAGGGGTGGCTCGACGGGGTTCCTGTTCGGGTGATCTCGGGCTAACCAACCGCTAAGTTACGCTCGGGCAAGCGCTTTCCGAACGAAGCTGGCAAGATGGACCCATGCGTATCCTCATCGCCCCGGACAAGTTCAAGGGATCACTGACCGCCGCCGAAGCCGCGTCAGCCATGGCCGAAGGCGCCCTCCGTGTTTACCCGGATGCCGTGACCACCCAATTCCCGGTGGCCGACGGTGGCGAAGGCACACTGGATGCCGCGATCGCTGCAGGCTACGAAGAGCGAAACAACGCGGTGGTCGGGCCCATCCTCAAGCCCGTCGGAGCCTCCTGGGCGATCCGGAAAGACGCCTTTGGCGGGGCAAGTGTCGTTATCGAAACCGCGATGGCATCCGGCCTGGCCCACATGGTGCCGACGCCGGAGAACTCACTGCGGGCCCACAGCTACGGCTGCGGCCAGCTCATCGCGGCCGCCTTGGACGCCGGTGCCACCGAGATCGTGCTCGGGCTGGGTGGCTCGGCAATGTCCGACGCCGGCAGCGGCGCCTTGCGTGCCTTGGGGCTCAAGCCCCTCGATGCTGCCGGGAATGTGGTGCCGCTCGGCGGAGGTTCCCTGGCCGACGTCGTCGCTGTCGATGTCTCCGAACTGGATCCGCGGCTTTCTACCGTGAAGTTCCGCATCGCCGTCGACGTCCAAAACCCGCTGTACGGGCCGGAAGGCGCCGCACATGTTTTCGGCCCGCAGAAGGGTGCCGATGAAGATGCTGTTGAGAAGCTCGACGCCGGTCTCCGCAACTGGGCGTCGCTCCTTCGGGAAGCTACGGGCCGCGACGTGAACGTTCCGGGAGCTGGAGCGGCGGGTGGGTTCCCGGCGTCGTTCCTTGCTTTCACAGACGCCGCGCTGGAAGGCGGCTTCGCGCTGGTCGCCGGTCTGACCGGCCTCGCGCAGCATTTGGGTGAGGCCGATCTGGTGATTACCGGCGAAGGGTCCATGGACGAGCAATCGCTCACAGGCAAGGCGCCGATCGCACTTGCCGACGCCGCAAGCGTGCACGGAATTCCCGTCATCGCAGTCGCAGGGCGCATCACGGTAACGCCCGAAGACCTGGCCAAGCACGGGATTGTGGCCGCCGCCCAGTTGCTGGACGTTGCGCAGCGCAAAGACGGCGTTCCTGACGTCGCCGACGCGGTAGCCAATGCCGCAAAATACCTCGCGTGGGCTACCAGCCAGGTGCTCGAGGGAGCCTGATTACTGCCGGTAGCCCTCGACTTCGCTGACGGGCCGTGGTTCGGCGTCGTCGGGGTTCCCGCCCGCGTCCTTTTTGGCGCGGCGTTGGCGCAGCAAGTCCCAGCATTGGTCCAGCTGGGCCTCCAGTTGGGCGAGGCGGGCGGTGTCGTTGTCTGACCCTTCGGAGTCACGCAAGCGGTGCTCCTCTTCGACCAGCGACTGGATGCGCTCCAAGAGATCCTGGTTGTCCATGGCTGTCTCCTTTGGTACGGGATTGCGGATATCTCGAAAGTAGTCCTGTAGGTGCGGTGCGTCTACCAATGGCCACCGGCATACTTGGGACATGAAATTCACAACCACCATCGTTGGCGATGGCAATAAGGCCGGCATCGAAGTTCCCCACAAGATCGTCGACGCGCTTGGAGCCGGCAAACGGCCCCCTGTGGTGGTGACCATCAACGGGCAGAGCTACCGCAGCAGCATCGCGGTGATGGGCGGGAAGTACATGGTGGGCGTCAGTTCGGCCAACCGTGAGCTCACGGGCGCTTCGGCTGGAGACACGGTTGAGGTTGGCCTTGAAGTGGACACCCAGCCACGCGTGATCGAGGTGCCCGAGGACTTGGCCGCCGCGCTGGATGACGAACCTGAGGCAAAGGCCTTCTACAAGACCCTGAACTACAGCTCTCAGCGGCGATACGTCGAGCCGATCGGTGACGCCAAGACCGAGGAGACGCGTGCCCGGCGGATAGCGAAAGTGGTCGCGGATTTGAAGGCGGGGAAGAAGTAGCCCAGTTGGCCGTAGGCTGGTTTCTTCGACCTTGGAGGGGGACTGATCGTGGTCTACGACCGGGAACGTGAGCGGCGCGACGACGCTGCATATGCGGAACATAAGGAAGCTGTCGCACGCGGCGAGAAGCGTGTCCTTCGACGGACCAGCACCGGTGAGTTACACAGCTATCCCAAGGAAGAGATCGGGTTTACGCCGGGGCGGGGGCAGGCGCAGGTCAGTTCGTGGTGGGGCATGGCAATATTGGCTGCTTTTGGGGCGGTGGGATTCCTTGCCACGGTGGTGCTGTTCATCATGCCTGTGTTTCAAGGAGGCGGGCCCTCATGGGGTGCCCTGTGGCCCATGGGCATTGCGGGCTTCCTGGCCTGGTACGGGTTCCGCTTGTCCAGAGACGAATATCGGGCCACGCAATTGCGCGAAAAACGTGGAGCCCCGAAGCCTGGCACGGGAAACGTCGACGTGAACCTGTTGGAGCTGGGTAGCCGTCAGTAGCCCGGTTCGAGGATGCTACCGAAGGGCCCTTACCCTCGGCGTGGACCTGCGCTATCTTATTCCCACCTGCGTCGGGCTGGCTGGGAAGCGCGCGCCAAGTCACAACTAAGCGAGGTAACACAATGCGAATCAGAATTCTCTCTGCTGCCCTCTGCGTGGGCGCGCTGACGGCCTTGTCTGCGACGCCGGCTTTAGCGGCGGGACAGGTGGAAAAGGGTCCGGAAAACTCCAACTCCATCTGCTCGTACTCGGGCCTGAATGACGACCCTGATGCGGCATACCCAGAGGGTGGCCGGGTGCAGTCCTACGGTCAGGCCGTGAGGCAGGGGCTCAAGGCCGAATTGGCTGAGCAGGGCGAATCGCCCAGCCTTCTTTGCAACGGGCACCGGCTTCCCTGGCAGGAAGTGACCGGCAGCCACTGACGTTAGCCCGATAATCAACAGCCGCCTTCCTCTGGCCGAACCCGTTGGAAGGCGGCTGTTGGCATGTGGCCCCCTCAGGTGAGCGCCGCCGTCGTCGACGCCTTCCGCGCTATCAGCGCGATTCCCGCCGCCGAGGCAAAGAAGACGGCACCCAGGATGGCCCAACCCAGCGTGCCATGTTCGACGACGGTGGCGGTCACCACGAGCGGTGCGAGCATGGCCCCCAGGGCAGATCCCATGCCGAACATCCCTTGGTAAGCGCCTGCTTGATGGGGGTTGGCGAGTTCGAAGCTGAGTCCCCAGGCTCCCGCTTGCGAGAGGATCTCCGCGAACGAGTGAAGAAGTGCCGCGCCGGATAGAAGGCTGATGGCGGCGATGACCGGCACCCCGCCCGCCGCGGCGTAGAGCGCGCAGGCCACAGCCATGAGCACGCCACCAATCAGCACGATCTTTCCTGCGCGCCGGGGGTGCTCGGTACCGCGGGAGAGCGGCACTTGCAGCAGAACGACACACAGGGTGTTGATGACAAGGATTGCCGATATCAGGACGTCTGGGGCACTGGTGTCCTGCGAAATCCACAGCGGTACGCCCATCTCGGCGAGCCCAAACTGCATGCCGAAGATACCGGACAGCACGGTCAGCAGTACGTAGCGGCGGTCCTTGAAGGGGGAGATGCCCCGCGTTGGGGCAGGTTTGGCGGGATCGTGGCGGGGTGCGTCCACCCTGGCGGGGAGGCGGCGGAGGGCCATCGCGCTCAGGAGGTAGGCCACGCCGGCGCCGATCATCATTCCCCGGAAGGCACCTGCGGTACCGGCCAACAGCGCGAGCCCGGCGATCATACCTCCCACGGCGATGCCCAGGTTGGTGATGGTGCGGAGGACGGCGCGCGCATTCACGCGGTTCGGGCCGTCGAAGGCCCGGGCGATGATCGCGGATCGCGTAGCATTCGCGCCACGGTCCACGCCCACTGCTATGCAAGCGATTACGACGGCGGTGCTGAAGTTCCCGGCGAACGTATAGCTTGCGATCGCGAGACCCTGGACGGCGACCATGCCGACAAGGAGTCGACGTGCGGAAAAGTGGTCGGCGAGTCGACCACCGATGTACGACGTCGCGACACCGACCCCGCTGGAAACCGTGAGGATCACAGCGATTTCGAGGGCACTCAGCCCGACGAAGCGGCTGAAGTACAGGACTGTCAGGGTGAGGAAGATTCCGCGGCCCACTGTGGATATCAGGATGGCGGAGGCGAGGATCTTGAGGGCGGGATCAGAGAGCGCGACGCGGAGGTTGTGCTGCGGAGCGGGGGCGGTATTGGCGGGGGATTTAGTCACACCCCAGTTCTGTCACCCACTGACGGCGGGCGGTATTGATGTAGCGTAATGCTTCATGTTGAAGTACGAGTTGTCAGAGGCAGATCTGGGCGGCGTGCGCTTTGGCATCTCGCCCCTCTGCGAACTGGGACTCTCCCTCAGGGCTGTTCGCGATCCCAGCCAGTACCCGCTCCAGCTGCCTTGGTTGCGTCGGACGGAAGAAGCCCGCTCACGTTTGGACCTCGATGGATTGCTGTCCTTGGTGGATGACCGGCTGTGGACACCGGACTTCCTGAACCCCCGGCCCCAGTCGCCACTGACCAGAATCGACGACGAGTTCGCAGCATTGGAGCAGCTTTCAGCCGAGCAGTTCCACGGGGATCTGGTCAGGGTGCACGGCGCTGTCCCGACAGTCTTTTCCGGGCCCGTTGGGCAGGCGATCCGACGCATGGTCGGTATCCTCCGGGACTTCTGGGAAACCTGCTTCGAGCCGCACTGGCTGCGCATGCGCACCATCCTGGAAGCGGACATTGTCTACCGGGGCCGGCAGATTGCACAGGCCGGGCTGTTCACGATGCTGAACGATTTGTCCGGTGCTGTGGAGTTCGATGGCCGCGTCATCTCCGTGCGGCTGAAGAATCCGGCGTCGCGGACCGAGAGGACGGACGGCTTGGGGCTGACACTTGTTCCCACCATGTTCACGCGCCGGGCCTCTGCTCCCGTGAACCACGGCGATCCGCCGCTGCTGATGTACCCCGCCAGGGGCCAGGGCGCCATGTGGGAAACGGAACGGATCACGAACCCGGCCGCGATTGTGGCCGTATTGGGTGAGGTCCGGACCAGCCTGCTCACCGCCTTGGCAGCCCCGGCCTCGTCCACAGAGTTGGGCCTGCGCTTTGGCGTCACAACGTCGGCCGTGAACCAGCACCTCAGGGCACTCCGGGACGCAGGACTCGTGACGTCAACCCGCTACGGCCGCAGTGTGCTCTACTTCCGGAGCGAACTGGGCGCGGCGTTGCTGCTGGGGTGACTTCACAGGCAGGACGACGGCGGCAGGCGAGTGTCGCCGTCGTACGTTTTAGTCTTTGCGGAGGCTGTAGGTGCTGATCACGTTGCCCTTGCTGGTAGCGTACTGGTCCTCCAACACGAGCCGGTGCAACGGGTCGCCGTCCTCAAAGAGCCGCCGCCCGCTGCCGGCCACCACGGGATGCGTCATGAGGGTCAGTTCGTCCAGGACGCCCGCGAAAAACAGTTGGCGGACCAGGGAGATGCTGCCGCAGACGGCAATCTCGCCGCCATCCCGGGGCTTGAGGTCGGCGACGAACTTCTCCACATCGCCTTCGATCAGGTGCGAGTTCTCCCACTCAAGAGGCTCTGTGAGGGTGCGCGATGCGACGAACTTTTCCACGGGATTGATGAAGGCAGCAAAGTCCTCATCCCGAGGTGCGGTGGGCCAATATCCGGCCCACTCCTGGTAGCTGACCCGCCCCAGGACCACGGTGTCCACCGTGGTGATCATCTTGGTCAGTCCTCTGCCGAGTTCGTCGTCGAAGCTGTCGAACTGGAACTTGAATGGGTCCTGAACCACGCCATCAACGGAGTGGAACAGGCCGGCGGTGACTTTGCGCAATTGTTTCTCCTGTTGGGCGGCGGGTGTTTGGAGTGTTGGTGTTAGGCGGCGCGGCTGGTGGTTTGGAGGCCGCGGGGCGGAAGGGCGGTCACATTGTTGTGGTCCGGGTTGAGGCGCACGGGCACTTCATGGAGTTCGGCGTAGACCTGGAGTTGTTTCAGTGCATCCTCATCAATGGTCGCTTGGGACAGGTCCATCTCCACTCCGAGACCGCCGCCAAGGCCCTTGGTGCGTTGGACCACTGGGTAGAGACCCTGAAGGCTCAAAGCGGTCACGCGACCGGTCGCTTCGATCTGAATTTGCTCGCCGTCTACGTCGACGCGAACAACAACGGAGAGCTTCTCGCTGGCCAATGCACTGCCTTTCATCCTTGCTGCCACGCTGCAGCGCCCCCAGCGTATGTGCCATGTGTGACCTGCGCAACATTACGACGGTGGTGGCCGGCATGACGGCTGCGGTTGAAGATCGTCGACGTCAGCCAGGCCGCTGTGTACCCACGGATGGATATGGGCTCCTGAGTCACAAACCGAATTGTCCCGGAAGTTGTCTTTGTGACAGCTGGCTGCAGGGGATGTTTTGGGACAACATACGGGACTGAAATGTTACGTCTAGGCTGATTCGGCATTCCACCAGTGCTCAAAAGTGCCTTGATGAATGGCCTACAGCCGTTTGCAAGATGCCCCGGAGTGGATGCCCTTTAGTCCGTTTTGCGGCGGGGCGCGGTGTCGGGGTGCCGTCGCCCCCTAAATCGGCCGAGTGGGACCGTCCCAACGAGAGTGTTCCAGTACTAAGGAAGTGGGACTGTTGACTGGTGGCGTTGAGGGCCCCTTCCCCCGGACGTCTTGGGCCCAATTAATGAGATCGGGCGGCGCGTTCGGGCGTCAGCTGAGCTGCGAGAGGAGACGACGCTCGACACGTTCCATGACGCCTAGAAACGTAGTTTCGTCGGCGTAGGCGCGGGTAATGATGAGTCCACCCTGGATCACGGCAACGGCGTCCAGCGCGTTCTCGTGGGCATCCTCAGGGTCAAGTCCTCCGCGGCGCAGCAGCGCGGCCAGCGCGTCGACCCAGTCTGCGAAGTATGTCTTGACCTCGCCGGCGAACGTTTCCTTCTCCTCGCCGAGTGTCATTGCGGCGAACAGGCAGACATTCTCGCGGGAGACGAAGTAGTCAGAGACTGCCTTCGTCATCGCTGAGACCGCGTCAGCGGCGTCAGTCGCGGAACGGAGCGGCGCGAAAACCTCATCCTCGAACCAGTCACTCACTTGGTCAAGCACGGCCCTGGCCATGTCTGTCTTCCCGTCTGGAAAGAAGTGATACAGGCTGCCGCGACCGATGCCGGCCTCCTGCTGAATCACGGAAAGGGAGCTGCTCTCAAACCCTCGCCGGCGGAAAACGCCGGCGAGGGCGTGGACTGCGTCCGATCGTTCGAGAAGGGTGCGTGGCATTACAGTCCGAGGTCGCTCAAGCCGGGGTGAGCCGCTGGACGAGGCCCGGAGGTATCCCAGAAGAACTTACGGTCGGCCTTGTCGATGGCGAGGTCGTTGATACTCGCGTGGCGGTGCGTCATGAGTCCTTCCTTGTCGAAGTGCCAGTTCTCGTTGCCGTAAGCGCGGAACCACTGGCCCGCTGCGTCATGGTACTCGTAGGCGAAACGAACAGCAATGACGTCATCGGTGTAGGCCCACAATTCCTTGATGAGCCGGTAGTCGAGCTCCCGTTCCCACTTACCGGCGAGAAACTCGACAATGGCGGCGCGACCCTGAACAAACGTCGAGCGATTGCGCCACCAGCTGTTCTCGCTGTACGCGAGGGAGATGCGCTCGGGGTCACGAGTGTTCCAGCCGTCCTCGGCTGTACGCACCTTCTGAATGGCGGTCGCTTCGGTGTACGGGGGGAAGGGGGGACGAGACATTATGGGCTCCTTCATAATTAGACTGTACCGAATAGTACAAGTTGTACTAAACGGTACAACTTTGAACGGCCGCCGTCAATCCGTTTCTTGACGTTCTATGTGGTGCGCTTGTGCGACGTTGGACAGGATGTCCGGCTTGGGATCCCCATAGGGGGTCTGCGAGGAATCGAACAGGAGAGGGAGGTCTCACGCTGACAATCAAATCCGCAATGGGGAGTGTGTCCCGCCTCTGAGGCTCCCAATTCCAAGGAAGTGGAACACCGAAACCACGGCAGGGCAGCGAGGTCTGCGTAGCGTGATTCCTAGCGAGCAGGAAGGCGCGAGTACATGTACATGTCCTTGCGCTGGCCGCCAATCTCTAGCCAGCTCCTCATCGTCCCTTCCCGTACGAACCCGCTGCGCTCGGCTGCGCGCCAGGAGCCCTCATTCCAAGGCTCGACGTAGAGTTCCAATCGATGAATCCCGGGTTGCGCAAGACCCCAGGCGGCGAGGGCACCTAAAGCAGAGGAAGCAGCTCCCTTCCCCCGATGACTTGGCGCCACCCAATAGCCAATGCTCGCCCGGCCTTGGCTGAGGTTCTTCAGCCACAGCCCGATTTGGCCAACCGCCTGATCAGAGGAGGAATCAGCAATAGCGAAGGAGTACCCGGTGCCATCAACTAAGCGTTGGTGCTGTCTTTCGATGAAGGCCAGAGCTGCCTGGCGTGAACCGCTGGCGGGAACCGTCGTGATGGCAGGAATTAGTGGATCGCTCGAGGCTTCCTGTACCACAGGAACATCGGCTGCCGTAAATGGGCGGAGCCTGTAAGGGGGCGCAACGAGTACAGGCTGCTCCAGAGGATTCATCCTCAGGCTCTACGCGGAGCCCCCGGGCAGCGGGGGAGATACCGAAACTGCCACCGTCCCACGTCCAAGGAAATGGGATACCGTCTTTCCCTTTGGTGGCGACAGGTGATCCGTCTGCGCCAGGAGGAAAAAGACAAGCAGAAGGAGGAGGCCTCGGAGGCCTCCTCCTTCTGCTTAGGCGGATCTGGTTTAGAAGAAAACGAAGAGTCCTAACCGAATACGCGATATGCGAGTGTGCGTATCGGCATCAGGGGTTGAACGATGAGCTCTCGTCCGGGGCTGGTGCCGTTATGGGTTTCGACCGTGATCGCATGTTGGTCAGTGTCAGTGAGTGGGGTCCCGGTAGGCATGACGTATATCAGCGGCGCTCTTGGAACTATTCTCCTGGGATCGGGAGAGTTCCGCGGTCAAGCGTCGCTGGCGCCATAGCCGCACTTCATTGATGAAGAACGGGAGGGAACCCCATACGGTGAAGCCGATCTTCCATTCGGGCGTCAAGTCACCGGTGGTCAGCATTATCACCACTCCGAGGATGAGTAACAGCAGGTATGGGACCCTGAAGTTCTTGATGTTCTCTTTCATGGTGGCCCCTATTGGCAGTCGCGTGCGGGCTGGACCGTTTGGCCGCCTCGGCCAGTAACGGGGAATCCATAGCAGGTGGTGGCGTTCAGTCCGTTGGAGGCCCACATTGAGGAGATGTGCCTCATGACGTCTTTCGCTCCGGAGAATCCAACAATTCCGCAGACCATGGCGAAGATACGTCCAGGGATTCCGCCAACCAGCGAAAGCATGCAGCCGCCGCCGGCGCCTGCAGCCAGGATCGTGCCAAGGCTCGCACCGATGGCGTGGGCTTCATAACCCCACATAGCGATGATGGGGTATGGAATCCATTGGATACTCGGATCGGCAACGATGGGGTACTGAGCCCCTTCGGTGTTTACGTGCTGGATTAGTGTCCTGCCAACGATTTCGTAGTTAGTAGCTAGTTTCTTACCGTTCGCATCCAAAGCCCAGGGGGATTTGATGAACGGGTACAGAAGGCTTGACTCGCTGTCTTTGAGAAGTACTGAGCCGTCGGTCTGCAGGGACGGCGTGTAGCCATCCGGGATTTCCAAGTCGAAGAAGGCCTTATCACCGTGCCGTAGAACGGTCATCAGGCTTGATGAATCATCACCGATTTTCGACACGGAATCATCTTCATCCTGCGCCTTGATTGCCACATCAACCTGTTTGCCTGTGGCACCTGTTCCTTCCGGGGCCGGTAGTGCCCCTGCGATCGCCGGAGCGCTTCCGGTAATGGAGTCCTTTGGAACCAAGCCGTCATCGGCCTTTAACGCTTCATTCACGATCGAAACAGCCGAGTCGTTAGTCGCTTCGTTTGCTTCCCCAGGCGACGCCTGCGCTGGTAGGCTCCCCGCGCTGAGGATCAGAGAAATTGCGATAGCAACGCCGGCCGGGCGTGCAAAGCTAAACATCGATTCTTTCAAAAAACTCTCCCCCATGTGCCGGGGCGGGTTGATTTCCGCGCTGCCGGAACTCACACCCTTCACGTTTTTCACGCAGTTGTAAAGTCAAGCGCATATGAGCGATTGATGGTCCGCTTACGGTACACAATCGCAGTGCAGACGACTTCTGTAGTCAGCGGTGGCGTCTTATGAAATGGATGGCTTGCAATATCCACTTTGGGTCTCCCGGTTCTAGAAGCAGCACGCCCCTTCTAGCTCTACGGGATGCGACAGTAACAGCGGACGCTGCCGCACGAGCTGGCTTGGATGTTCCACTTCTAAGGAAGTGGGACATCCGGCTGGGAAGCCCTGAACGCGACCTGACCTCCGGAGACCGCGCCAAGAGAAAGGGCGCTTGACTTGACAAAGGATAGCGGTCACTTGAGACTCAGAACGGCTTCGCGGTGTGATCGCCAACACATTCTTGGGGCGGGTGTGATGCCAGTAATTCACTAAAAATTCTGGGGAAGGAATTACGACATGCGTAAATCACGATTGGCTCTTTCCGGCGCTGCAGCCGCGGGTGCTATTGCAATCTCGGGGCTGGCCACGGCGCCGATGGCCTCCGCCAGTGCAGCGGCTTCGGTGACCGGGTCCTACGCCTACTACAACTCGTCCACTAACGTCCTGACGAGCCGGGACACCCGCGTAGATGGCGTCTCATCTGTGGCGCAGCTCAGGTATGTTTCGAACGGGACTACCTACATTGCGACGCTGACCAACAGTCAGGGAAGCGGCGAGCAGGCCCAAGCTCAAAGCAGCGGCCTGCGAGGGACCGTTTACGTCCGGGCGTGCCTCAACAACCGAAGCGCCGGCACTGGCATCTATGGTTGCTCAGGTTGGGTGGCTTCGGCAGCCTAGGAACTTCAATAAGAGGATGGGGATAACGTACTGTCTATCCCCATCCTCTTATTGTCTAAGTCGCGGCACTGATGGGGGCTATCGACTGACGCACTCATCGCCCCTAGCCCCACCCCCTCAGGCTTCCTCTGAAAACTGAGCGGCCAACCCCGTAACCTGCCTTGTCCTGGTTCCAAAGAAGTGGGACTGGCCTCAGGGTCTGGCAGTGTGGGGTTCGTGGGTTTTCCTTTTGCGGGGGCAGGATGGTGGCATGTTTGAGGGTTTCGAGGAACGCCACATCGACGTCGGGTCGTGCAGTCTGTTTGTCCGTTATGGTGGCGAAGGTCCACCGGTTCTGTTGCTTCACGGGCATCCGCGCACGTCCGCTACATGGCATCGGGTCGCTCCTCAACTGTTGAACGCGGGATTCTGTGTCGTTTGCCCCGACCTCCCGGGTTACGGACAGTCGAGCAAACCGGCACCGACAGTGGACCATGCAGCCCATTCAAAGCGCGCGACCGCCCGGCACATGGTCGCACTTATGGCGGAACTGGGTCACGAGCAATTTAGGCTCGTGGGACATGACCGGGGCAGCTACACTGCGCTGCGACTGGTCTTGGATTATCCCGGAATGGTCTCCAAGGTCGCCCTGCTCGATTGCATCCCCATCAGTGAGCATCTAGCCAGGGCCGATGCGAGGTTCGCTACAAAGTGGTGGCATTGGTTCTTCTACGCCCAACCAGATATCCCGGAACGGGTGATCATGGCAGATCCGGACAGCTGGTATGGCGGGAGCGCGGCGGCAATGGGGCAGGAAAACTACGATGAGTGGCGCAGGGCGATCCATAACCCGGACACGGTGCGGGCCATGCTTGAAGATTACCGGGCGGGCGTGACCATCGACCGGCAGCATGAGGAAGCCGACAGGCAGGCGGGAAGGGCAGTTACCGTGCCCCTGTTGCTGCTCTGGTCGCTCCGGGACGACCTTGTAGATCTCTACGGCGATCCGCTCAGGGTCTGGGAGCGGTGGGCGACCGATGTTCGCGGCCACGGCATCGATTCAGGGCACCACATGGCCGAGGAAGCCCCGGACGAGTTATCGTCCGCCCTGCTGGGATTCCTCTAACTGCACCGTTCCGTTCTGCAACTGAAAAAAGAAAGCTGGAACGAAATGGCACGTCCTTTGTCTACGGGGGAGAACCTCACCTCGGACGCATGGTCCATCCAAGAGCAACTTCCCCGCTGGGCAAGGGGCATCTATGAGGAATCCCCAAATGTCTCGGACGTGAGTGTCCCGGTTCCAAGGAAATGGCACATCCGACTGCACCGCCAATATCGGGTGACGTGCCTGTCTTGTAACTAACGATGATCACCGATCTCGAAACACTTAGTCGTAAGACTCGCCGGGGTTCAGAATGGCAAGCTGCGCAGGGGAGCAGAGCTACATCAGTGAGACGCCTCTTATCCCAAGGTTTACGAGACGTGAGCTACAGCCAGGTCTCATTGGCTGGTTAGACTCGGGCGGTGAGAGCTGCCGCAATTTTGGCGTTTCCTCGCCGCTGCTTCAGGGCGCTCCTGTCATTGCGGGGGTTGCATGAGTCGAAACTCATTTCCATCCAACTCTCATTGTCACGGGTTCTCTACCGGAGGAGACTGAGGCGACGGCATCCCATCTCGGACCGCCTGCTAGGCCACCCGGCTGCGGGGCCTCACAGTAGCTTGTAGTGGCCTGGTGGATCAATGAGTTCCATGACACCCATCGAAAAGGCCGCTCAGCGGTCACGCCATCTCTTGCCCTTGCTGACTATCGCACTGATTGGATGTCTCGGCGGGTGCGAGTATGAGTCCGACGACGCATCCCTGCCGTCTGCCAGTTCTCCGATGACGGAGGCTCGCACGGTCCCGCCGCTGCCTGAGAGTCGCGACCCTCGCACGGTCCCGCCGCTGCCGAAGAGTGGCGATATCGACGCCGGCACATATCTAGTCCCCGTCGACGGCTACAAGGAGCCTTTCGAGATCACCGTTCCAGGCGGCTGGTCCGCTCTCGACGGCAATAGCCTGGGCAAGGATGACCCGGATCACCCGGCTGAATGGGCCGTCCACCTGACCCTTGGGTCCGCGTTCTATGTGTCGATGGACGCATGCCACTGGAGGGGTGCCCTTGCCGATGTCGGTCCTGCGGACTGGGCCTTCACTAGGGCTATGGCGGCGCAGTCATCAACGGCAAGCACTCCTCCTGTCAAGATCATGTTGGGCGATTACCCCGGCTTCGAGTTCGACCACTCCGTCGAGGGCGACGTGGACATCCCGGCCTGCGACAGCGGCAAGTTCTGCATCCACTCAGAAATGATGTACCACTGCACACACTGGTACTCGACTCAGAATGAACACGAGACCTACCGGGTGGTCGACGTGGAGGGCCGACGGGCTGTCGTTGCGGTGGGCTATATCGACGAATCGATCAATCCGGAGCTGATAAGAGAGGCGCGCGCCGTTTTCGACTCGATCGTGTTCAGGTCCTTCAAGTGACCAGCTGATCCGATAGGCGATCCCGCCCGCGGTCTCCGACTCCTTCTCTGAACCCACCGGGGTGTCTCATAGGCTCAGTGTCTCGAAACGCTGGGGCTTCGAGGCGAGTTCGAGCGGGCGCCGGAGGAGGTTGCCTGCTGGCCCCGCACTAGCCCTGGGTGAGTGATTCGAGGCGACACGGAGCGGCGCAAGAACAGCGCCATTTATCGCCAACATTCACATTCTCGCGACTCCTGACTGATGGGGGAGTGTCCCGCTAATGGTGTCCCACTTCTAAGCGGCTGAGGGGCGCTGCCGCCCCGAACGCGGACGCGGTACGCGTCCAGATGGTGCTGGTGGGTTAGAGGTTGGTGCCGCCGGTGGCGTCGATCTTCTGCCCGGTGATCCAGCGCGCTTCGTCGGAAGCAAGGAAAGCTACGACGCTTGCGATATCGTCGGGCTGGCCCACTCGACCCAGGGCGCTGCTTGCAGCTACCCCGGCCTGGGCTTCTTCGTTTCCGCGGAGCCAACCAGCGTTGATGTCGGTGTCCACGACACCCGGAGCGACCGAATTCACCGTGATTTTCCTGGGCCCGAGGTGTTTGGCGAGAGTCAGGGTAAAGGCCTCAATGGCTCCCTTGGTGAGGGCGTAGCCAATGATTTCCGGGAACGCTATGCGGGTCACGCCGGAGGAGATGTTGACGATGCGGCCTCCGTCAGCGATCCGGGTCAGCCCTTCCTTGACGATGAAATAGGGTGCGTTGACGTTAATGGCCTGCTGGGTTAGGAAATCTTCCCGGCTGAAGTCTTCAATGGCCCCGCGCAAGGTGACCCCGGCATTGTTCACCAGGACGTGGATCGGCTGGCTCAAGGCGCCGGCTTCTGCAGCGGCTTTGTCGTAGGCGGCCCAAAAATCCTGTGCTGCGGTGTCGGCTCCAAGGTCTGCCTGGAAAGTGAAAGCCTTTCCTCCCGCAGCTTCGATGGAGGCCACCACCTCCGCGGCCGCCTTCCCGTCCCGTCCGTAGTGGACAGCAACAGTCAGGCCTGCGGTGGCAAGGCGGGAGGAGATTGCCGCACCGATCCCTCGGCTGGCTCCACTCACAACGGCGATGTGGTCTTTGTGTGTTTCGCTCATGAATGAGATACTTACATACGTTTAGCGATCACTACAAGAAAGATTTAGAAAACTTATTGTGGCGCTGACCACAGCATGAAAAACCACTCTCGTGGAGGCAGCCGGAATAGATGCCGGCTGCTGGGGGCTCTTCTTGAGAGGAACGACGAGAGGACGACGATGTCAGGAAAAGCAGGCCAAGGCCGGAAATTCAATATCGACGACGCCCTGGAAGCAGCCACTTTGGTCTTCTGGGACAGCGGATACGAGGGCACCTCCTTGGCGGAGCTCACAAAAGCCATGGGCATCAACCCACCCAGCCTGTATAAGGCCTTCGGCTCCAAGGAAGACCTCTTCTTCTCCGTCGTGGACCACTACAACGCAACCCACGGAAGCTTCATGTCCGTCGCGTTCGCAGAAGAAGAGAGCGGCCTGAAACTCATGCGTCGGCTGCTGATAGAAGCCGCCGACCACTACCCGTCAAAGACATTCCCGGGAGGCTGTCTGGTGATCAGCTCCGCCGTCGCGGTCACCTCCGCGAACCGCCACGTCGCAGAACGATTGTCCAAAATGCGCAACGACAACATCCTGGCCATGGCAGAAGCACTGACCCGGGACCGCGAAGCAGGCCGGATCTCCAAATCCACCGACACCCATGCAATGGCAGCCTTCGTCGGCGCGACACTACAAGGAATGAGCCAGCAAGCCCGCGACGGTGCAAGCAATGAGGACCTCCTCCGCATCGCCCACTACGCCATCACCGCCATCGGGGCCTAACAAACGACACGGCCAGACGCCACGCGGCCAGTCCAGACCGCCGGGCTGCAAGGGCGTGAAGCCAGCCCGCCACCACTCTGAAGAACTCCGGCAACCCGTGAATGTGTCGGCTTCCCCAGGATCGTCCCAGCCACGGTTCCACTTCCAAGGAAGTGGAACGCCTGATCAGACGGTTGAAAGTGCGTGGACTGCGCCTGCCTCAAGAGCCTAAGCGCCGCACCGGCATCTGCGGTTGCTGCTCAGGAGGCGGCCGACTTGCTCAGTGGGTTGTCCGGCGAGGGTTCTCGAGGGCCTGAAGGAACACTGAACAAGGGCATGAGCCACTGAATCAACGGTCCGATCAGAAACGCTTCGGCCACGGTACCGATCCCAAGGGTCCCGCCCAGCAACCAGCCGGCTGCGGCAACTGTTACCTCGATCAATGTGCGGCAAGTGCGGATTGACCAGCCGGTCCGCTGCGCCAGGCCGGTCATCAGCCCGTCCCGTGCACCTGGGCCGAAGGAGGCCCCAAGGTAGCAGGCGCTGCCGACGGCCAGGAGCACCAGCCCCCCGGCAAGGTAGACGACTTGCCAGAGTAGTCCGTTGGCTTGAGGAATCAAAGGTATCGACAAGTCGACGAAGGCGCCGATCAACACGGCATTCGCCAGAGTGCCCCAACCTGGGCGCATCCTCAGGGGGATCCATAGGAGGAGCACGAGAAAGCTGACCGCAATGATGACCATTCCGGTGCTGATTCCCGTCAGCCGGCCCAGGCCTTGATGAAAGATGTCCCAAGGGGAGATTCCAAGTCCAGCTTTGATGAGGACGGCGATGGAAAAGCCGAAGAGCGACAGGCCTGCGAGCAATTGAATGATTCTGCGTACCAACATCACACCAGCCTCCCCCAAACTGGCTCTGAAATATGTAGCCAGTTTAGACCTCTGGCTACCTCCAGATTCACGCCCGCCTGTCAGCGGTTGAAACCTCGGGAGCCGTGTCCACACGGGACATTCCGTTGATCAGAGTCACCAGAGAATCGCCATGCGTCAGTTGAGGATGGTGCCCGGCGCCCGTCACTGTGATCAGCTCAAAATTTGGAAGTGACTCGAGCTGCTCAACTGCTCCTGGGGTGATGGGGTCCTCGCTTCCCACGATGATGCGGACCGGGCTGCTGAAACGCCCCAGCGCTTCCCGTAGTTCAGCACGCCATTGCTTGGAGCCCGCCAGGGCGAGATGCTTGGCCACCCTCTTGGCGCTGCTTCGCTTGAGGTCACTGAGGCTGGACGTGAGAGCAGCGGCGCTGGCTTCTGATCCGGTCAGCTGGCGTGACAGCCGTGCGGCGTCAATGTGTCGCAAGTAGGTGGATGCCAGCGGCCATAGTTTGGCCGAAATACCCATCGGGGCTTGAAGGAAGAACGGTGCGATCAGCGTGAGGGACTTGACCTGCGCCGGGATCCGGTCAGCCGCGACTACTGCCGCAGCCGCACCGATGGAGTGGCCGATGAGGTCAACGGGTTCGCCGTCCAGTAGAGCTGGCAGCCACTGTTCCCAGTCCTGAACGCCTGTTCCGCTGCTGAGGCCGAGTCCGGGCAGGTCTACGACCCGCGCGCCGATACCCGACGCCACGTCGGCCCACGTGTCTGCGTTGACCGGCAAGCCAGGAAGGACAACCTTGCTGGATCCGGGTATGCCGAGCTCGAATGTCCTCAGGCCGCCAGCGTCGACGAATCGACGGCCGTTAGCCATGACGGCACCAAACCGATGCGCGGCCAAGTGGTCGGCCCACCGTTCCAGGGACACCAGTACGTCGGGCATCTGAATCCCGTGTTTGCGGGCGAACTCGACGGCGGACTCTGTCGGATAGCGGTCGGCGGACATGAAGGTGAGGGTCTCGGGATCCGCTTTGGTGATCCGCTGCGGGAGCCGCTTGATGATCCCGACCGGCATCCTTACCCGCGGAACCTTCGCGCCGAGATGCCGGCCAACGTGCGTGAGCAAGTCTGCCAACGGCGGGGTGGCATCGTCGAGAACCCAATAAGCCTGGCCCGCCGCAGCCGGATCGACCGCTGCTGCCGTCATGAAGGCCGCCAGATAGTCGACCGTGACGACCGGGAGGAACGTCGCTTGGTTTCCAGGCAGTGCGGCAACGGAGCCGTCCCAGATCTGCTCGATGGTGGTCGCCAGCCCAATGAGCTGGTCGGACTCCCCGGTCACGCTGTCACCGATCACGCTGGACGGATTGACGATGGTCCAGGGGACTCCGCGCTCCAGCGCCCGGGCCTGGAAGATGGCATCGGATTCCACCTTTGAGGCTTCGTAGGCGCCAAGTTCCTGGTAGATCGCGGCGCGGTGGTCCTCTGACCATGGAACAGTTGTGGGGTCCTGTCCGCCGACGCGGTAGCCCGATATGTGGACGACGCGCTGCAGGTTGGGGAGGTCCTGGGCGAAGTCGATCAACTTCTCGACGATGCCGACGTTCGCACTGCGTGCCTCTTGGGCGGTCATTCCGAATCGGTAGGACCCGGCGCAGTTGTGGATCTCGGTGATGGACGGGAACGCTGATGGACCGCCCGCGAGGATCTCAGGAGCATCGAAGTCGACGATGGTCGTTTTGATGCTCCGTTTTAGTCCATGCTCCCTGGCCCATCGCTCGACACCTGCTCCGGACTCGGCGGTCCGAACTGCCGCTGTGACGTTCGCGCCAGCTTTGGCAAGGGACAGAATGAGGTGTCGGCCGACCATTCCTGAAGCCCCGAAGACAAGGGCATGACGGGATTCTCCGGGGAGTGTCATCGCGTCCCCCCAATGCTCTTGCAGCGCTGGTTGATGAGTTCCGCCACGACGTCAGCGGCCGATAACAGGGGTTGGGTGCTTTGCATAGCGCGGGAGACGATCACCGCCCCCTCAATCGTCGATACAACAACGGTTGCCAGAGACCGGGCTTCCTTGGCGCCAACACCGCTGGCCTCGAGGAGCGCGGACGTCGGGGCGATCCACGCCTCGAAGGCAGCGGCACACGCCTTTCTCAGCCGCTCACTCTCTGCGCCCATCTCCAGGGTGACCACGGAAACCGGGCAACCCAGCCGGAAGTTGCTCTCGCTGACGATGGTGGCCAAAGCCTCAATCGCGGCCCGGGCAGCCTCAGCCGCGCTGCCGGCGGAAGTTGCTGCCTCCGCAATGAGCGTTTCGAACTGTTTCGCGGCGAGCTCGACCGCGGCGATGCCCAGGCCCTCCTTCCCGTCGGGGAAGTGGAAATAGATGGACCCCTTGGGAGCTGCGGCGTGTTCGATCACAGCATTCAGCCCGGTGCCGCTGTAACCGCTGGTCTGGATGAGCTGGAGCATTGACTCTGCCAGCCGTGCTTTTGTCAGGTTTCCTTTTGAGGCCATGAAGAAATAATAGACTGGTCTACATATTTTGCAAACTCTCAAGAAGCCACTTCGTGAAACGCCAAGTGCCGCCGTCGTACTTCTTGTAAAAGTACGACGGCGGCACTTGCCGTAAGGGGGTCGGTGACCGCTAAGCGGTCTGCCCGGCGTGCTGACCCTCGGAGATCTCCTCGACCACCTTGGCGTTGAACGCGGGGAGGTCGTCCGGGGTGCGGCTGGTGACCAAGCCCTGGTCCACCACCACTTCCTCGTCGGTCCAGTTGGCGCCGGCATTCTTCAAATCCGTCTGGAGTGTGTGATACGAGGTGACGTTGCGGCCCTTGATCACGCCGGCGTCGATGAGAATCCACGGGCCGTGGCAGATGGATGCCACCGGCTTGTGCTGCTCAAAGAAGGCTCGAGTGAAGTTCTGCGCATCTTTGTCGACGCGGAGATGATCGGCGTTCACGACGCCGCCCGGAAGAACCAGTGCGTCAAATTCGGAGGCATCCGCGTCGGCAACTGCGAGGTCGACGTCGAACGTGTCACCCTTCTCCACGCCGTTGAAACCCTGGAGCTTTCCCTTGGAGGGAGCCACGAGGGTGGGCTCGCCGCCGGCATCCTTGACCGCCTGCCATGGGCTGGTGAGTTCCACCTGCTCCACGCCGTCCGTCAAGAGGAATGCGACCTTCTTGCCTGCGATGTTGTGTTCTGACATTGTTCCTCCTCCATTGTGCGGCGGGGTGCTTTTTAAGCGCGGGCCGCCACTGTGAGAGTTGTTTGTCTGACCTGCTCAAGCCTAGGGAATGCAGCTTTACTAAGCAAGCTGACTAATTTGCCGTCGCATACGCTACTTGCTTACATATCGAATATCGATAGAATCAGGTTGTTGTTCGATAAAGGAGTGTCCATGGGAAAGCTGACGATCCTCGCCCTGCGCATAGTGATCGCGATGGTATTGGCGGGTTCGCTGTTTGTGCAGATACGGATGGTGCCGCTGCTCTCTAACGACCTAGTGGAGGCGGGTGCGCCTGATGGGCCGCGGATTGCGTTGCTGGTCATCGTGGTCCTGGGAATTCTGTGTGTCCAGGTGGTTGCGGTCTGTGTGTGGCGGCTGCTGACCATGATGCGGCGGGGGACGGTCTTTTCGCATGGAGCATTCAGGTTTGTGGACGTCATCTTCGGCGCTGTTTCGGCTGCCGCGCTGCTGATGTTTGGCATCGCAGTGATCCTGGCGCCCGGCGATATCGCACCGGGAGTCATCATGCTGATTTGTGGCGCAGCGTTGATGATCGGGGGAGTGGCGCTGGTTGTGCTGGTGACGCGAACCCTCCTTGCCCAGGCCGTAGCGCGGGACATCGAAGCCGCACAGCTCCGCTCCGAGCTCGATGAGGTGATTTGATGCCGATCATCGTGGACATCGACGTCATGCTGGCCAAGCGCAAAATGCCCGTCGGGGTGCTCGCCGAGAAGGTAGGCATCACCCCGGCGAACTTGGCTGTACTCAAGAACGGGCGTGCGAAGGCCGTGCGTTTTACTACGCTCGAAGCGCTGTGTGAGGTGCTGGAGTGCCAGCCAGGGGATCTGCTGCGGTGGGAAGCTGAGGATCGCTGGGATAACGGAGACCCATCTGCCGACGAGCCTCATCCAGCAGTTCCATGGTCCCAACCGACTCCTCGGGAGTCATGAAGGGGCTCTCGGTCAGCCCGGCCTGCAGGCAACGCGTCACCTCACGCAGCTCGTAACTGAATCCGTGTCCTAGCACCTCGAATTTCTCCGTCCGCGGCGTGCCGATGCGTGACTGAATAGTGAGTTCGGCCGGATTGAAAAGCGGAGCAGAGGACCGCAACCAACCTTCCGTGCCTCCCACTGTTATTACACTGGGGCATTCCGCGCCGATGGAGGTGATCAGCTGCGCCTGCGCGCCGCTCTGGTAGTTCAAGGTGAGGGAGTTCTGCAGGTCCACCCCCTCAGGAGTCAGGACTCCGGTGGCGACCATCTTTCGAGGCTCACCGAAAACTCCCAGCGCCCACGTCAGTGGATACACGGCGAGGTCCAGCAATGCTCCACCGCCTGCGGCCGGGTCCCAGATCCGCGCTGTGGGATCGAAGGCGGGCACGAAACCGAGGTCAGCCTGGAGCCAGCGCGGCTCCCCGATTTCCCCCGACTGCAAAATTTCGACCGCGCGGCAGAAACTGGGCAGGAACCGGGTCCACACGGCCTCCATCAGGAATAGTCCACGATCCCTGGCGAGATCCGCCAACTCCCGTGCCTGTACGGCGTTCATGGCGATGGGCTTTTCGCACAGGACATGCTTCCCCGCCGTCAGCGCGGCCAGCGCGACAGCATGATGTTGCGCATGAGGTGTGGCGATGTAGACGACGTCGACGGCGGGATCGGCCAGCAGCCGTTCATAGCCCGGCGTATCTCCGACATCCGAATAAGACGCTGCAAAGCCGAACTTCCCGGCAAAGCTGTGGGCCGACGCCTCCGAGCGCGAACTGACCGCTTGGAGAACGGCGTCCTCCAAGAGCGCGAGGTCTTGCACCACGCGTAAGGCGATGGAGCCCGTGGCCACAACTCCCCAGCGGATGGGACAGCCTGTCGCGACGGAAGGCGCGACGGTGCTGACGGGAGCAGGAAGCATGGAAGAGCCTTTCAAGGCACGGGCTAAAAGCTAGACGGAATCGCGGATCACGATCGACGTTGGCATCCTGTTGACGCGTTCCGCCGGCTTGCCCTCGATCAGGTGAACCAAGGTCTCGGCCATTTTCTTGCCGAGTTCAACAATCGGGTGATGCACGGTGGTGAGGGCGGGGGTGACGGAGGTGGCAAAGGAATCGTCATCAAAACCCACGACGGCGATGTCCTCCGGGATGCGGAGACCCCGGCCTTGGATGGCGGTGTAGGCGCCGGCGGCCATCTGGTCATTTGCAGCAAAAACGGCGTCAACAGGCACGCCGCGGTCCAACAATCGATGCATGGCTTTGGCGCCCGAGGCCAACGTGAAGTCGCCCTCCTCCACTAAACTTTCTCCAAGACCGGCTTCCCGCACGGCGGTCCTCCACCCCGCCAGGCGATCCAGGCCCGGGGGCATATCTTGCGGACCGGCAATAGTTGCAACGTTCTTTCGGCCGCTCTCGGTCAGTAGACGCGTGACCTCGTAGGCCGCTTGTTCGTTGGCAACATCCACGTAATAGCTCTCCTTGCCACCAACCAAGGGGCGTCCGGCGAACACCATGGGAAGTGATCCTGAAAGGTGCGTCCAGGAGTTGTCGCCACTGTGGTGCGAGACCACCAAAACTCCGTCAACGTTGCCGCCGAGCAGGAAGCTGCGGGTCTTCTCCGGCTTGGACTCCGAGGAGATCACCATATTCAGCGTGTACTCGGTATCGGTGAGATACAGCGCGATGCCCTGCACCACCGAGGCGAAGAACGGATCTGCGAAGACCTTGGATGTCGACTCCGGAACAATCAGCGTGACCGCATTTGCCCTCCGTTTGGCCAAGGAACGGGCAGCACGGTTGGGCGTGTAGTCGAGTGCGAGGATGGCTTTCCGCACGGACTGCGCCATTTCCGGGTCCACACTGGGGCTGTCGTTGACCACGCGGGACACGGTGGCCCGCGACACCCCGGCCAAGGCAGCCACCATTTCAAGGGTGGGTACCGGCCGGGGGCCGCTGGTGTCCTGCGTCATGGTCATCTCCGGAACGTAAGAAAAAGTATGCCTCTGAAGGCTACTTTAGGCGTTCACTGTGGCCGTGGCAGAAGCCTTGGCTGAGGCGATGACCCGGGAATAAGCCAGTCCGCTGTCCTTCACCTTGCGCTCAAAGGTGTCGTAATCCACGCGAACCACCCCGAAGCGTTTGCCGTAGCCCCAGGACCACTCAAAGTTGTCCAGGAGTGACCAAACAAAGTAGCCGCGCACATCGGCGCCTTGGTCCAGTGCCTCGCCCACGGCCGTGATGTGATCCAGCACGAACTGGGTCCGCTCGGCATCATGGACCGCCCCGTCAGGACTGACGACGTCGTCGTAAGCGGCACCGTTTTCGGTGATGTACAGCGGTGGCAGCGTGGGGTATTCCTCGCCAAGACGCACCAGGAGCTTCCGAAGCCCGTCCGGGTTGACCTCCCAGTTCATCGCAGTGCGCGGCAGGCCGCGGCTGGGGAATGCGATGTCCTCCGAACCGATCCAACATGACGACGTCGGGCGGGTTGCGCCGCCCGAGTGGCCGTCGCCGTGTTCATCAGTGGGGTGACCACTGATGAGGTCATCGTGGTAGTGGTTGACGCCCAGGAAATCGATGGGAGCGCCGATGATCTCCAGGTCGCCGGGCTTGATGACGTCCCGGATGCCGAACTGCTCAAGGTCGTTGAGCGAGTCCTCCGGGTAAACGCCACGGAGGATCGGATCAAGGAAGATCCTGTTCTGCAGCGAATCAAACCGGCGCGCGGCGTCGAGGTCTACGGGATCGGAAGGATCCCGCGGGATGGAGTTGCTGAGGTTGAGCGTGATCCCCAACTGCTGGGCGCCGCGGCTCCGCAGCTCGTTGACCGCAAGGCCGTGGGCGAGGTGCTGGTGGTGGATCGCTGCGACGGCTGCTTTCGGCTCTTGACGGCCGGGAGCGTGCACACCGGCCGCATAACCAAGGAGTGAGGAGCAGAACGGTTCGTTGAACGTAGTCCAGTGCTGAACGCGGTCACCCAGTGCTGAATAGACATCGTTCGCGTAGTCGACGAAGCGGTAGGCGGTGTCCCGGTTGGCCCAGCCGCCCTTCTCCTCCAGCGCCTGCGGGAGGTCCCAGTGGTAAAGGGTCAACCAAGGGAGGATGCCGGCGTCGAGCAGTTCATCCACAAGGCGGGAGTAGAAGTCCAAGCCTTCGGCGTTCGCGGCCCGGCCACCAGGCCGGACGCGGGACCAGCTGGTGGAGAACCGGTAGGAATCCAGGCCCAGCTCCTTCATGATCCGGACGTCCTGAGGCATGCGGTGGTAATGCTGCACCGCGTCCTTCAGCGTCTCGCCGTTGGCTATGGCGCCCGGGATACGGGCGAAAGCATCCCACACGGAATCTTCCTTGCCGCCTTCGTGGCTGGCACCTTCCACCTGCGCTGCGGCGGTAGCCGAGCCCCAGAGGAAGCCCTCGGGCCACACCCTGTTAAAAGGGGTGATCGCTGGGTGGGTTGTTGCTTCGAATGGCATTAGCCCTTCACTGCTCCTTGCATGATTCCGGAAATGAGTTGACGTCCCGCCAGGACAAAGAGGGCCAGTAGCGGAAGTGTTGCCATGACGGCGCCGGCCAGGACGATCGAGTAGTCCACGTAGCGGGCCGACTGCAGTTGGCTGAGCGCCGTCTGCAAGGTGGGGTTGCCGGCGTCGAGCACCAGCAGGGGCCAGAGGAAATCAGTCCATGCCGTCATGAACGTGAAGAGGCCCAGGATTGCCATGGCCGGACGCGCGGCCGGCAGTGCAACATGCCAAAAGGTGGAGATCATGGACGCACCATCCATACGTGCCGACTCGATGAGCTCGTCCGGGATTACGTCCACCAAGTACTGCCGCATGAAGAAGACACCGAACGCTGTCACCAGGGTAGGGATCACGACGGCGCCGATCTCACCTGTCCAGCCCAGCGTGCGCATCAGCATGAACAGCGGGATGATGCCGAGCTGCGTAGGGATGGCCATGGTGGCGATCACCGCGACCATCAGCCAGTTCCGGCCGCGGAAGCGCAGCTTGGCGAACGCGTATCCGGCCAGGGTGGAGAAGCCCACCACCGAGACGGTGATGATGCCCGAGATCAGGACGCTGTTGCCGAGCGCCAACCAGAACGGGATGGTGTCAAAGACCTCGCCAACGTTGGTCCAGAAGTTGCCGCCCGGGAACAGCGGCGGCCAGGTCTCACCGAGTGCTTCGTTGGAGCGGCTGCCGATGATCACGGACCACCACAGCGGGTAGGCCGAGGCCAGGAAGAACGCGAGCAGCAGGCCGTAGGTCAGGAAGCCGGGCCGGCGGCCGTTGCCAAGGAGTGCTTTTCGGGTGGTCATGGATCGGGAAGCTCGCTGAGGGGCAGGTGCTTGCGGCCGGTTTTGCGTGAGGGTCATTTCCCGCTCCTCGGGGTCGAGTCTGGTGCCGCTGCTGGTGCCGATACCGCCTGGCCGGCGAGGCCGCCGTCGTCCGCTTTAGTGTTCGCGGCGGAAGAACGCTTCCGACGGCGGCGGCTGGCTGCTCCGCGATCATCGCCATTGGTGGCGATGCGGCGTGAGATCAGCCAGTTAACGATGCCGAAAAGCAGGATGATCAGAAACAGGAGCCAGGCGATGGTGGAAGCCTTGCCGAAGTTCTGCCGCTGGAAAGCCATCTCCCACAGGTACAACACGGTGGTCTGGAACTGGCGTGCCGTTCCGCCGGCGGCCACGGGATCGAAGAGCCTTGGCTCGGTGAAGATCTGCAGCCCGCCGATGGTGGCCGTGACAATAACGAACACCATGGTGGGCCGGATGCTCGGCAGCGTGATGCTGAAGAAGCGGCGGACGGAGCCGGCGCCGTCGATTGCTGCGGATTCGTAGATATCGCGCGGTACTGACTGCATGGCGGCCAGAAGGATGAGCGCGTTGTAGCCGGTCCAGCGCCAGTTCACCATGGTGGCGATGGCGATGTGGCTGGGAAGGGTGTCGTTCTTCCACATGATGGGATCGATGCCGAAGCTGGACAGGATGTTGTTGATGAGGCCGTACTGCTCGCCGAACATGTTGGTGAAGATCATGGCGACAGCCACGGGAGTCACAACGTAGGGGAGCAGGATGCTCATGCGCCAGAAGGTCTTGGCACGCAGGTTCTGGTCCAGCACCGCGGCGATGATGGTGGCCATGATCAGCTGGGGGATGGTGGAAATCAGGAAGATGCTGACGGTGTTGAACAGGGAATTCCAGAAGAACCTGTCCTGAAGAACCTCAGCGAAGTTCTGGAATCCCACGAATTCGCCCTGGCCTTTGAGCAGGTGCCAGTCGAAGAGGGAGACGAAGAAGGTGTAGCCCAGGGGAAAGAGGCCTACCAGGGCAAACAGGATGAAAAACGGGGCGATGTAGAGGTACGGGGACGCCTTCATGTCGAAGACGTTGAGGCGTTGCCGGAACGACGGTTTCGGTTTGGTGGCAGCCGTTCTACCGGCGGCCGGGCGGTTCAAGGTGGTGGTCATGGTCGGGTCTCAGACTCTGTGAGGGGGCCTCCGGTTTCCCGGAGGCCCCACGGCCGGGTGCTGCTAGTTGTTGACCACGAGGTCGTTGAGGAGCTTGACGGCTTCATTCCAGGCTTGATCGGCGTTGCCCTTGCCCGAATCGAGCATCTTGAGGGCGGGTCCGAAGACGTTTTCCTGGATCACAGAGTCATCCGGACCCTTGAACTGGGCGATGACACCCTCTGCGCGGGACTCAAAGATGGCGCCGTAGGGAGCGTTGTTGAACAGTTCGTTCGGCTTTGCTGCTTCCACGATCTTCGCCTGTGCTTCGAGGGTGCTCGGGAAGTTGTTCGCTGCAGCGGACTGCTTGATCTGCTGTTCAGGTGCGGTCAGCCATGCTGCCAGCTTGGCTGCTTCAGCGGGGTGCTTGGAGCTCTTGGGCACCGAGAGGAAAGCGCCGCCCCAGTTGGAAGCACCGCCGGGGAAGACGTCGGCTACGTCCCAGCCGCTGGCTGCCCCTCCGCCTGCTGACTCGAGCTGGCCCTTGATGGTGCCGAGCATCCATGCCGGGCAAACGTGCGTGGCGAAGGAGCCGTCCACGAATGCCTTGCCGTTACCCCAGTCGAACTGGGTCTGGTTGGAGGACAGGCCATCGGCAGTGCCGGCAGCGAGCATGTCGAACTTCGCCCGCATTTCCTTGTTGCCCTCGACGTTCAGCTTGCCGTCCTTGGTGTAGTAACCCTCGTCCATCTGGTTGACCATGGAGTTCCAGACGAAGCCGGACTGGTCATACCAGGCCTTGCCTGTGGCCTCTTTGTACTGGCGGCCGAGCTTGAAGTACGTTTCCCAGCTTGCGTCCTTGCCGCCGAACAATTCCGCGACCTTCTCACGGTCGCTCGGCAGGCCTGCTGCCTCGAAGAGCTTGCCGTTGAAGCACAGGGCCTGCGGTCCGATGTCAGTGCCGTAACCGATCACACGACCATTGGGGTCGGTGCCCTGCTTGAACTTCCAGTCCACCCAGTTGCCCTTGATGTCCTCGGCGCCGTGCTCCTTGAGGTCCACAAACTGGTCCGAAACCTCCATGATGGAGCCGAGCCAGCCCTCCTCGATGGCCGTGACGTCGCTGAGTCCGGAGCCGGCGGCCAGCTTAGTGAACGCATCGGTCCGGGCGTTGGAACCGCGATCGATGTTGGTGGCCTCGATGGTGACGCCCGGGTTCTGCTTCTCATATTCGGCGTACAGGTCGTCGTATCCGAAAGTGCCGAAGGTGGTCACGGTCAGCGTGACGGGATTGTCTGCGCTCGCCGCTTTGTCGCCTCCGCCGCTGCAACCGGCCGCCACGAGGGCAAGAGAGGCTACGCCCGCCAGGGCAGTGAATTTCCTTAGTCGCGAAAACTCCACGATCACTCCTTTGTGTGTTCGAGCGACCGTACGCCAATGGCGAGAGAGCGCTCTCTGGGATGTGGGACCAATGTATGTGCTGCAAGTCACGTACGTCAAGAGAGCGCTCTCTGGCGTGGGTTCTGTGTCTTCGTGCGTCGGTGCCGCCGAGGGGTTAGCTCCCGTTTGCCGAGGGGTTAGCTCTCGGGGTTATGGGGGGCTTTTACTGCCGAAAGCTCACCCCTCGGTGGGTGCTTCCCGCTGCCCGTGCTGCCGAGGGGTTGGCTCTCGGGGGTATGGAGGGTTCTTATTACCGAAAGCTCACCCCTGGGTGGGTGATTCCCGCCAACAATCCCGAGGGGTCTGATTGGTGCGAGCAAAGGTAATGGTTGCTAGAAACGAGCTCTGACAGGCGCTTCCCGTGCCTGCCGATGGCATCAAATCGCGTACAATAAGAAGCGATTGGGAGGCCTGATGCAACTGCAGAACCCGTTGAGGGCGATATGTCCGACGCTTGAGGCGGATGTCCTCATGGCACTGGCGGACGGTCGTCCAAGTACACCCGGGCATTTGGTTCGGGACCGCGGCATCCATGCCTCGGTGTCTGGCACTCGGCGATGCTTGGAGCGCCTTCAAGAGAGCGGCATTGTTATGGGCGTCCAGGTCGGCAACCGAACCGAGTACGCCCTCAATTCGTCTCACATGCTTGCCGGCGTCATCGCTGAAGCGTCCCAGGGCAGAGATCGCTTTACGCGTTTCGTATCCCGCGCAATATTGAGATGGCCTGAACGCCCCCTGCAGGTGACTCTTTTTGGTTCTGCGGCACGCGGGGACATGCGCAACGACTCTGACATCGACTTGCTGTTCATCATTCGTGACGGCACTGGCGATGAACTCTATGACCAGATCGGGGATCTGGCCCTTGACGTCTACCGTCTCACCGGCAATGACGTTCGCCCGATGATCTACGAAGCGTCCGAAGTTCGGAAGGCGCCCATATTCGACTCGATTATGAGAGAAGGCGTTCACCTTTATGGTGATCGCCATTGGTTGTCGCGCCACCTCCGTGCTTCGGCGGCTGCCTAGTGACGGCAAGGTCAGATGCCAGTGCGAGGCTCGAGGATTCGCGCGCTTTCCTCGAAGCTGCGGATACGATCAACACTCTGAATCCCGAAGAAACTTATGCAGATGTCATTGCTACCCTGGCGGTCCATGCAGGCATTGCGGCAGCGGATGCTTTTTGTTTACTGGAGCTAGGCCGCCACTCCAAGTCCGACAATCATGCTGATGCGATAAAAGTGCTGAAGGAGGCCGGGGGTGAGAACGCGATTCTTGCCCGCCTTCTGGGCGAAAAGACAAAAGCTGCGTACAACGTTTCGAGCCTCACGCGGGCTAAGTCCAGCAAGTGTATTGAGTGGGCTTCCAAATTGGTTATTGCCGCCGAATCGAAATTTTTCTTGGGGTGAAAGACCTCAGTACCCCAACTGCTCCCGCAGCGCCGTGAGTTGGTGCGACGACTCCACTGCTTGCTCGTGGTCAACGGAGACCAGCGCCTGAACCAGGACATCACTGAGCACGATCGACGGCAACGCCTCAGTGGTCATGCCGGTGGGTGTGTGCGGGGCGAGGATCACGGCATCGGCCAGATCATGCAGATCAGACTCGGGTTCATCCGTCAGTAAGACTATGGACGCACCCACTGAACGTGCTCGCTTCAGCAGCACCTCGACGTCGACCGTTACACGTCCCGGCGCGAAGACGACCACCACATCCTGGCTCCCAAGTTGGAGCAGATCATCCGCGAGCCGGAAGCCGTCGCTGGAGATGCACCTGGCCCGCCGGCCGATCCGGTTGCAGCGCAGGGCCAGGTTGAGGGCGGCAATTCCGGACGCGCCCACACCGTAACTGACGATCGTGGAACCTCTCATGAGGAGTTCGACGGCGGGAGCGATCGCCTTCGCGGGATCGGCGCTGGCGGCGAGTTCCAGGCGGTCCTTGGCCTCGGACCACACATTTTCCCAGATGTCCTCAATGCTGGCGCCCATATGGTCGATGCGCTGCTGCATGCGAATTTCCGGCGCCACCGTTGAGGTGAAGGGGGTGGCGATGTCCCTCTTGAGCTCCTGGAGTCCTGAGTATTCCAATGACTGGACCGTGCGGACCACGGTGGCGCTGCTGGTTCCGCTTTCGGCGCCGAGCTCCTGCGCGCTCGCATAGAGAAGCCGCTCCGGGGAGCTGTTGGTGAGGAAGGTGCTGACCGTCCGCTCGGCTTTGGAGAGCCTGTCCCAATGCTCGCGGACACGACCACGCAAATTAATCATGCCTCGATTTTTCGTAACGTCTGTTACAGAAGTCACATTGGATGTACTATTCATTCTAAAGAAGCCCTCACTTGTAACGGTTGTTCCAAAGATACCCCTTCCCGCTGCGGATAACAGTGAGCCCCAACCGAATGAAAGGCCCTACGGATATGAGCAACACATCCTTGCGGATCGTGGAGATCTCCGGACCTCCCTTGGAGCGGGGGAGGCAGTACGGAAACGCTGCCGCAGACCTGATCGCCAAAGCCATCGATTTTTACACCGAAGCGTTCCAGCAGCAGACGGGACTGACCTGGGAGCAACTGCGCGGGCGGGCCGAGCGCTGGATGGGGCTGTGCACTGACACGGCGCCGGATCTGGTCACGGAAATGCGCGGCATCGCCGAAGGCAGTGGCCGGGACGTCCTGGACATCATGGTGCTGAACCTTCGCGGCGAAATCATCTACGACGCCGGCTTCGCAAAGGCACCTGAGCCCGAAGAGCGCGACAACGTGGACGGGTGCACCTCCTTTGTCCTGACCGATGGTGCATCCGGTGACGGCCACATGTACGTCGGCCAAAACTGGGATTGGCGCCACGGCACACAGGACACCGTGATGATCCTGCGGGTTATTCAGGATCCCAAGCCCACGCTGATCATGCAGGTTGAGGCCGGCCAGATCGGCCGCCACGGGGCAAACTCCGCAGGTATTGCGCTCAACGCCAACGGCTTGGGAGGCCGGTTCAATGACGAACTCGGCATGCCGCAGACCTTCATACGCCGCATGGTCCTGGATCAGGCTGAATTGCCGGATGCGCTGAATACGCTCTTCCGCCAGAAACCGCACATCGCTAGCAACGCAGTGTTGTCCCACCGTTCCGGATTCTCCATTGACGTGGAGACGACGCCGGGAAGCAACGGTTGGATGTACCCGGACACGTCCGGGGTGCTGGTGCACGGAAACCACTACGAAGCTTTCATGCCAGTACAACTGGCAGCCACCTACCGTCCGGTCTCCGTGGATTCCCTTTTCCGGGTTCCACAAGCGAGGCGTGGGCTGGAACGGGTCAGCACCGCCACAAGCACCGTGCACTCCCGCGAGCTCATCAAGTCAGCAATGTCAGACCATCTTGGCTTTCCCGAGTCCGTCTGTACCCACCCGGACCAGCGCCGACCGCTGGTCCGCCAATGGTCCACCCTGCTCTCAAGCTGTGTTGACCTCACAAGCGGTGACTACCTGGTCACCAACGGAACACCGTGCGACCACCAATACGAACAAATGCCCTGGAACCTCTACGACGGGCCCGGTTCCGCCCACGACTCCCTCAACCCCACCATTGCAGAGGTATCACTGTGAAACGCAACTATAGATTCAAGCCCTTTGCCCGAACCGGCGTGATCGCCGGTGCAGCCGCCTTCACTCTGGCGATCAGCGCCTGCAACGCTGCAGGTCCGCAAGCCCAGAGCACCCCCACTGATGTTTCCTTCGGTCCTACTACCTCGGAAGCCGCCGGCAAGATCGAATCCGTCACGTGGATGATCACCCAGGAGCCCGCAACATTCGACTTGGATATCGACAGCGCAACAGCTGAAAACACCATCATGTCCAACGTCTGCGAACGGTTGATGCAGCTTCAGCCGGATCTCACTACCAAGCCTCATTTGGCCGAGAAAGCCGAGTGGACTTCGGACACCACGGTGGTCTTCACACTCCGCAAGGACGTGACCTTCCACGACGGCACTCCAATGACCGCCGACGACGTGCTCTGGAGCATGCAACGCCACGCAGCCAAAGGCGCGGACGAGTCCGACGAATACGCCAACGTCACCGACATGGCAAAGACAGGCGACAGCCAAATCACCGTCACGCTGAAGCAGCGGGACGCCATCTTCCTCCAAGCCATGGCCGGCAACGGCGGAATCGTGCTGAACCGAAAAGTAGTGGAGGCTCAAGGCGCGAACTACGGGTCGCCGTCGGCCCCTGACGCTTGCTCAGGTCCCCTCAAACTGGACAAGTGGTCAGCCGGTTCCAGCATCACGCTCACCAAGGCCGCCGACTACTGGGACGCCGACAACGCTTCAAAGGCGGACACCATCACGTTCCGCTGGGCTGATGACAACGCAATCGTGAACGCCCTGACCAGCGGTGAAGCCCAAGGGGCGTACTTGGACAGTCCAGCGACGGCGGGACCGCTGCAGAAGAGCGATAAAGTCCAGATCGCCCAGGGGCCATCCACCAACGTCTGGTCACTCATAGCTACAGAGCGCGGAGCCCTGAAGGACGAGCGCATCCGGCAGGCACTTTCCTTGGCATTGAACCGACAAGGCGTGGCCCAGGCCGCGTTCGGCGGACTGGCCAAACCGTGGAAAGCCCCAGTGGGTCCGGGAGCCTGGGGTTACGAGGAGCCAACCTTCAGCGCAGCCTACGACGCCCTGGCAGGGGCGCCTGCCCAGCCGACCAACGATGATCTGGAAAAGGCAAAGAAGCTGGTGCAGGAAGCGGGCGCGCCTGCTGAACCGATCGTGGTGGCCAACAGCGGCGACTCCATCCGCAACGTCATCTCCAGTGCCTTGGTTGAAGCGGCACAGAAAATAGGCCTCAAGGCTGAAATTGTCACGATCCCGCGCCAGCAGTACGGGGACTTCTACTCGGATGCCTCCCTGCGAGCCCAAGCGGATCTCTTCTCGGACGAGTACTACATCTCCAAGAACGACCCCGTCGGCTTCTACAAGAACGGTACCTCCACAGCGAAGGTGAACTTCGTGAAGTTCGCCAGCGAGAGTTACGACAAAACGGTCAGGGAAGCCCAAGCCACCACCGATGACGCGGCCCGGGCAAAGCTTGCCATCGATCTGGAGAAGCAGTGGACGGACGCCGTCGTCTGGATTCCTGTGGCCCACACGCCCGCAACCATCGCGATGTCGAAGGACATCAGCGGGGCACCATCGTCGGCGTCGTTCCTTTACTACCCGTGGGCCGCGGACGTCGGCAGCAGCAAGAAGTAGTGCCATGATTCGTGCAGCAACCCGCATCGCGGGAATGATCCTGACCTTGGTGGTGAGCTCGTTCGTCATCTTCGCCGCGATGTATGCGGCGCCTGGGGATCCGGTCACGTTCCTGATCGGCAACCCGGAGAACATCACCCCCGAGCGGGTCGCGGAAGTGAAGGCACAGTACAACCTGGATCAGCCGCTGGTGGTCCAGTACTGGCTCTGGGCGTCCCAGGCCTTTGTTGGCAACCTCGGTACGTCGTTCCAGTATCACCAACCGGTGGCTGAGCTGATGGCCACCCGGCTTCCGGCAACTCTTGGGTTGGTGGCCATCGCATCGGTGCTGTTCATCGTGGCCGGTGTTGGCCTGGGCATCCTGTCCGCGCTGCGCCAAGGCAAACGGACCGACTCCACCATCACGGCGGCCACCACGCTCGCGGCATCCGTTCCTTCATTCGTGATCGGGCTGCTGCTGGTGTCCATCTTCTCCGTGCAACTGGGATGGTTCCCCGTTTCCGGTGCCGGCGAAGGGTTCCTGGACCGGCTGCACCACCTTGCGCTGCCAGCAGTGGCCCTTGCCGTTGGCGCCGTCGCCATAGTCAGCAGGGTGACCCGGCAATCCATGGTGGAGCAGCTGTCCATGGACCACGTGGAAGCGGCTCGGAGTTTCGGGCTGGCTCCTTCCAAACTGATCCGACGGCACGTCCTCCGCAATGCCTGGGGACCCATCCTCACCATGGTGGCGCTTGTGGTGGCCAGCATGCTGGCCGGAACGGTCGTCGTCGAGAGTGTCTTTGGCATCAGCGGCGTCGGCAAGCTGCTGGTGGATGCCATCAACACGCACGACTTCCCCGTGGTGCAGGCCGTGCTCCTCTACATGGTCATCACGTACATGGTGGTGACCACCCTGGTGGACCTGGTCCACCCGCTGCTTGATCCGCGCATCAAGGCAAAGGACAAGAAATCATGAGCTCCCTCTCGACGTCCACGCTGGCGTCTACCCCGGTTATTGGCAGGAAGAAGCGCGACGTTGCGTACCTTGTGAGCCTGGGCTTCCTCATCGTTGTGGTTGCCGCCGCTCTGCTTGCACCGTGGGTGGCCCCGTACGCCGCCAACGCCGTGGACTTCACCGCGATCTGGCAGGCGCCGGGTGCAGCGCACCTGCTCGGTACTGACCAAGTGGGCCAGGACCTGTTCTCCCGACTCATCCACGGCGCCCGCGAATCGTTGCTCGGCCCTCTTGCACTGTTGGCGCTGGCCACAGTGTTCGGGGTGACAATCGGAACTGTTGCGGCCTGGAACGGCGGTTGGATCGATGTCCTCCTGGCGCGCATCACCGACGTCATGTTCGCCTTCCCGGGGCTACTGTTCGTGGTTTTGGTCATCGCCGTCTTCGGCAAAGGACCCGCGACGGCGATTGTCGCCTTGGCGCTCGCCTACGCACCGGTGATCGCAAAGTTCGCAAGGTCGCTGGCGCTGGCCGAGATGGCCCGGCCCTACGTGGATGCCTACCGCGTGCAGGGTGTGGGCGGCTTCTTCCTGTGCGTCCGCTACATCATTCCCAACCTGACGCCACCGCTCCTCGGCTACCTGGTGGTGCTGTTCGGCGAAGGCCTCATGAGCCTCGCGACGCTCAGCTTCCTGGGGTTCGGCGCACAACCGCCCAGCTCAGAGTGGGGACTCATGGTTCAGGAAGGCCAATCCGGCATCATCCAAGGCCACATCTGGCCGACACTGGTTCCCGGCGCCGCCATCGCCGCCGTTGTGGTGGCCGTCAACGTGGTGGGCGTGCGGCTGTCCGACCGCCTGAACTCACGGTTTGAGAGGTAGGAAAATGCTGCTCGACATAGACAATCTGAGCCTCACCATCACTACGAATGGCCTTGTCAGTCCCATCCTTGATGACGTAAGTCTCTCCGTTGACGCCGGGGAAGTGGTGGGCCTGGTGGGCGAGTCCGGTTCCGGTAAGTCCACCACCGCGCGAGCCGTGCTGAGGCTGTATCCCGAGACGGCCGCCGTCGACGGTTCCATTACGGTGGGTGGGACGGAGGTTCTTGCTGCGTCCCGCGCTGATCTTCACAGGGTTCGATCGTCTGAGGTGGCCATGATCCATCAGGATCCCCGCGCTGCGCTCAATCCAGTCCGGAAGATCGGCGACTCGCTGACCGAGCGGCTGGTCCACGTGCTGGGTGTCAGCCGTGCGGACGCTGCTGCGGCTGGGCTGGAACTCCTTGCCGCAGTGGGGATCCGGCAACCTGAAGAGCGGATGCGGCAGTACCCGCACGAGCTTTCCGGCGGGATGCTCCAGCGCGTGGTTATTGCTGCGGCGCTCACCGGACAGCCAAAACTGCTGCTGGCAGACGAGGCCACCAGCGCGCTGGACGTGACTACCCAAGCCGAAGTCCTGGCGATCCTGCGGGACCTCCAGACGCAGCGCGGCCTGGGAGTTCTCCTCATCACCCACGACCTCCACCTGGCAGCCGCGTACTGCGACCGCGTGTACGTGATGTACCGCGGGCGGATCGTGGAGGAACTGCGCGGCAACGACCTCTTCCACGGGGCGCAACACGAATACACCCGCCGGCTGTTGTCGGCCGTTCCCGCAATCGGCCACCTCCCCAATTCAGAAAGCAGGGCATCATGAGCGAGCACGTCCTGGAGGTTCAAGGGCTGCAAAAGGCATTCCGCGTGGGTGCGGGCAACGTTGTGGCCTGCAATAACGTCAGCTTCGCCATTCCGTCGGGCGGTTCCATGGGGCTGGTGGGGGAGTCGGGCTCGGGTAAGAGCACCATCGCCCGCATGTTGGTGGGCCTTGAATCGCCCGACGCCGGCACTATCCACGTGCGGGGACGGCAGCTTGGGACGCGGGAACGGGGACGTGCGGCCCGCCTGCGGCGTGCCAAGGAGATCCAGATGGTGTTCCAGGATCCTTACGGTTCACTGGACCGTCGGCTGACCGTGGCGCAGTGTTTGGACCAGGCGATGAAGTTGCACGGGGTTTCTGGTTCTTCGCGGGTTGCAGCGCTGCTTGATCAGGTGGGGTTGTTGGCCAAGCACGGTGATTCCAAACCGCATCAACTCAGCGGTGGTCAGCGGCAGCGCGTGGCCATCGCCCGGTGCTTGGCCATCGAGCCGTCGGTGATGGTGCTGGACGAGGCTGTGTCCGCGTTGGATGTTTCGGTGCAGGCCCAGATCCTTGCACTGCTCAATGAGATCCGTTCATCGTCCGGGATCGCGCTGTTGTTTGTGAGCCATGACCTCGCCGTCGTTTCCGAGGTAACCGATGACGTGCTGGTCATGTACCGGGGATCGATCCTGGAGCAGGGACCCACGGGCCGGGTGCTGAATGCGCCGGAGCACAGCTACACGAAGCTGCTCATTTCCTCGATGCCGGGTCCGGGGTGGGATCCGAAGGACGTGCTGCAGAGGCGGGCGGAGTTCGAGGCGGAGGTGGGGGTGTGAGGTTTAGTGTTGGAGCACAGTCGTGAGGATTGCTGCGAGACAGGAAGACGCATGCACCTGTCGTTAGGAAGCATTCAGAGAATTAGCAGGACTCAGCTTGTGTTCTCTGGCTGTCCCAAAGATTACAAGCCTAAGGAACACTCCTGAGCGGACATATAACGATTATTTGCCGAGGTTCACGGCACCAAATGGGACATGGACGCTGGGAGTCATTGGTGCTGTCCGTTCCAAGTGGTCTGTTTGGTCATCGAAAAATATGTGTGGCTTCAGGACACTCGTTATGAGGGATTTATCGACTCCTCCCAGGAAGAAGGCATCATTGACGGTAACGCCCCATGACTTGAGGGTGGCTACGGCTCTTCGATGAGCCGGTGCATTCCTGGCCGTAACAATTGATGCGTGTACCCTGCGCTTGTAGGTCGGGTCTGTCTTGACCCGGGCCTCCTCAATACGTTGTATCTTGTTCAAATTAGAGAGGAAATCACGCAGAAGACCTGGGTCATGCGGAGTGGCGGCGTTAAGCATCTCATGTTCGCGGAATTGCTCTATGCCACCTTCTTGGAAGACTTGCTCGGACCCGTCATCGGCTATGACTCCGTCGAAGTCGAACGCTATTCGGAGGTCCCGATCGGCCGGATCGTCTACGTAAGTGGAGTCCAGAACGCGCCCAGCCGGAAGGTTAGCGGCAACGGCCTCCCGAACATCCTTGTCGTTTGCCGACAAGAAAAGGGACATATTCAAGGCGGACATAAATTTGTAAGGTGACTTGCCCTGCATGAAGATCGCTCGAGTTATCGGCAGCCCGTGGGCTTCAATTGAGTTCATGACCCTCAGCCCGGTGTCAGGGTCGTTCCGCGAAAGGATGATTACCTCGATCAGCGGGTCCTGGGCGTCGCGCAGATCGTTCAGAGACAGAAGGCGTTGGACGAAAGGAAACGCGACGCCTGGGTTGAGTCGATCCTCAACATGGAGTTCCTGATATTCGCGATACGCTTCCTCGCCTTCCTGACGAAAAACAGCGTCCGACTCGGCTAAGTCAAATAATGCGCTGGAAGCAAGCCCAATGACAAGTCGGTCGTCAAGGCTATAAGGCATTAGGTCTCCCGAAGCATTAGATTGCCGACATTCCTTGTCGACTGAATGTAGCGTAGCTCGGTGTCGGCCCCTTAAGATCCGGCGCCACAAGGGAAACCCCTACTTCCCCTTCTTCCCCGTCCGCTTAGCAGCAGCGTTCATCGCCGACTTCACTGCAGGCGGCAGCCCCGCCGTCTCGGTTTCCGGCTCGGCCACAGTCCCGCGCCAGCGAGCCAGCCCCTTCATACCGTGGTAGATCACCAAGGCGGCCGCGGAACCAAGGGCAATGCCCGTGAACTTCAGCTCGCCAATGGTCCAGGTGTAGTCAGCAATGCCGATGATCAGAGCCACAGCAGCCGTCGTCAGGTTGATCGGGTTGGAGAAGTTGACCTTGTTCTGCACCCAGATCTTCACGCCGAGCACGCCGATCATGCCGTACAGCATGGTCGCGGCACCGCCCAGGACACCAGCCGGGACGGTCGCGATCAGTTCGCCAAATTTCGGTGAGAAGCTCAGCAGGATGGCGAAGACACCGGCCACCCAGTAGGCCGCCGTCGAGTAGACCTTTGTGGCGGCCATGACGCCGATGTTCTCCGCGTACGTCGTCGTACCGGAACCGCCGCCGAAGCCGGCAAGTACCGTCGCGGCGCCGTCGGCCATCAGCGCGCGGCCGGAGACGCCGTCGAGGTTTTGGCCTGTCATCGCGGCTACCGACTTCACGTGCCCTACGTTCTCAGCCACGAGCACCAGCACCACCGGTACAAAGAGCCCCACCACGCCGAGGTGGAATTCGGGCGTCTGAAACAGCGGGAGGCCAATCCATGCGGCGGCGTCCATCTTTTCGTAGTTGACCTCGCCCCGCATCATCGCCACGAGGTAACCCACCACAACGCCCACCAAGATGCTCAGACGCCCCAGAATCCCGCGGAATAGAACGGAAACCAGGATGATCGTGACCAACGTGATCAGGGCGGTAACGGGTGCGAGGTCGAAATTCGCCTTGGCAGCCGGAGCCAGGTTCAGGCCGATCAATGCCACGATGGCGCCGGTGACGATCGGCGGCATCAACCGGTTGATCCACTCGGCGCCGAACTTCTGGACCACCGCACCAATAAGCGCTAGTACGACGCCGGCAAGCACCACGCCGCCCAAGGCGCCACTCACGCCGTACTGCTGCTGGGACGCCATGATCGGGGCGATAAACGCGAAGCTCGACCCCAGGTAGCTGGGCACGCGGCCCTTGGTGATCACCAGGAACAGCAGGGTGCCGATACCCGAGAAGAGCAAGGTGGTGGCCGGAGGCATGCCCGTGATGATGGGGACCAGGAAGGTCGCGCCGAACATGGCCACCACGTGCTGCATGCCGATGCCGATGGTCAGGGGCCACGCCAGCCGCTCGTCGGGTGCCACCACGTGGCCGGGCCGGACGGACTTGCCGTTGCCGTGGAGCTTCCATTTCATGCCGAGCATGCTCATGGCGGGGCCTTCCTCAGAAGAGTGTTGGGATTCGGTGCAACATTACCGCCATTGCGGGGCCTGCTCTACGCGCCTCGCGCGGTGAATAACGCGCCAAGCGGGCCCCGCAACGCAAGGAAACGACACGCGGAGTCACGCTGTGTGCTCAACGTCACGGGCCGTCACGGGAAGACGACAGGAGAACTTGAAGTTGCAACCATGGAAAGCAGAAGTGCCCGGCCGCTCACGAGGCCAGGCCCAGCGAAAGGTTTATCCATGACGATTGCCCACGAAGAAGCAGTCATTGACGCCGCAGCAGTCGACGCCATTTTTGCCGAAGCCCGAACCGCCAACAGCTTCGCCGGTGAGGTCACCGACGAGCAGGCCCGTGCCATCTACGAGCTCACCAAGTTCGGCCCCACTGCCTTCAACTCCCAGCCCCTTCGCGTGACCTACGTCCGCTCGCACGAGGCCCGCGCCAAGCTGGTGGACTCTCTCTCCAACGGGAACAAGGCCAAGACCGCGTCGGCTCCGCTTGTCGCCATCCTGTCCTACGACACTGACTGGCAGGGTCAGTGGGACAAGTTCCTGCCCGCCTACGGCGCGCCCAAGGCCATGTACGACGCCGATCCTGCTTTCGCCGCTGCTACGGGCAACAACAACGCTCATTTGCAGGCCGGCTACTTCATCCTGGCTGTGCGCTCCCTCGGTTTCGCCGCTGGCCCGATGACCGGCGCTGACTTCTCCGCCATCGACGCTGAGTTCTTCCCGGCCGGCGACCAGAAGAGCTTCCTCGTGGTCAACATTGGCCAGCCCGGCCCGGACGCTTGGGGCGAAGCAAAGCCGAAGTTCGCCTACGACGACGTTGTTCGCACCGTCTAATTTTCCGGAACAGAAACGCCCGCTCACAGGAATGTGGGCGGGCGTTTTGCGTTGAGGGGGCCCGGACCCAGCCAAGCCCACAGATCGCTCCCGCACGTCCCTCGGGCTTGAGACCAGCGCTCTCTCACGTCCCTCGTGCTTGAGACCAGCGCTCTCTCACGTTCCTCGTGCTTGAGACCAGCGCTCTCTCACTCCCGTTCGGGTCCATTGCCCCGGTCGCGATGATCTGCCGCTTTGATGACCCACCGGACGAGTAAGGTCACCGCCACGATCACCACGGCGGCCACTATCAGCAGAATGAGTAAAACCAGTAGGTGCCAGGCCTCAAGCCTCATCAGTTCCCCCGAGTGTTGAAAATCTTTGGCTCGACTCTAGGGCAGGTGAGAGAGGGTTGGCTGGAAGCCCGCGGGATGTGAGAGAGGGTTGGCTGGAAGCCCGCGGGAGGTGAGAGAGGGTTGGCTGGAAGCCCGCGGGAGGTGAGAGAGGGTTGGCTGGAAGCCCGCGGGAGGTGAGAGAGGGTTGGCTGGAAGCCCGCGGGAGGTGAGAGAGGGTTGGCTGGGGAAACTAGGCAATAACCCCGTCCACCAGAGCCTTGGCCTCTTCCTGCACCTGCTTCAAGTGGTCCGCGCCCTTGAAGGACTCGGCGTAGATCTTGTAGACGTCCTCGGTGCCGGAGGGGCGGGCCGCAAACCAGGCGTTCTCGGTGACAACCTTCAGGCCGCCGATCGCCGCGCCGTTGCCCGGAGCCTCGGTGAGCTTGGCCGTGATCTCTTCACCCGCAAGGGACGTGGCGGTGACGTCGGCGGCGGAGAGCTTGCCCAGCTTGGACTTCTGCTCGCGGGTGGCGGCGGCGTCGATGCGGGCGTACACGGGTGCGCCGAACTGGTCGGTTAGTCCCTTGTAGAGCTGAGAAGGCGAGGACCCCGTGACGGCCGTGATCTCCGAAGCCAACAGAGCCAGGAGGATGCCGTCCTTGTCCGTGGTCCATACGCTGCCGTCGAGCTTGTTGAAGGAAGCGCCGGCGGATTCCTCGCCACCGAAGGCGCCTTCGCCGGACAGCAGGCCCGGAACAAACCACTTGAAGCCCACGGGAACCTCAACCAGCTTGCGGCCCAGTCCACCGGCAACGCGGTCGATGATCGAGGAGGAAACCAGCGTCTTGCCCACCACGGATTCCGGGTTCCAGCCGCTGCGGTTCCGGTACAGGTAGTCAATGGCGACGGCAAGGTAGTGGTTCGGGTTCATGAGCCCGCCGTCCGGGGTCACGATGCCGTGGCGATCGGCGTCGGCGTCGTTACCTGTGGCGACGTCATAAGCGGCGGTGCCATCAGCACCAACGGCCATCCGCTTGATCAGGGATGCCATGGCCGACGGCGACGAGCAATCCATGCGGATTTTCTCGTCCCAGTCGAGGGTCATGAAGGCCCACTGCGGATCGACGGTGGGGTTCACAACGGTGAGGTTGAGCTGGTGGCGCTCGCCGATTTCGCCCCAGTAATCCACGGAGGCGCCGCCCATGGGGTCGGCTCCGATACGGACACCGGCGTTGCGGATGGCGTCGAGGTTCAGCACCGAGGGGAGATCGTCCACGTAGCTGCTGAGGAAGTCGAACTTGCCGGTGGTGTCAGCACTCAGGGCATCGTTCAACGGGATGCGCTTGACCCCACGGAGGCCGTTTTCCAGGAGCTGGTTGGCGCGGTCGGCGATCCATCCGGTGGCGTCGGTGTCTGCCGGGCCGCCGTGGGGAGGGTTGTATTTGAAGCCGCCGTCGCCGGGAGGGTTGTGGCTGGGAGTGACCACGATGCCGTCGGCCTGGGGGGTGCCTGGCGCCGCTTCGCGGTTGTACTTGAGGATCGCGTGGCTCAAAGCCGGGGTGGGAGTGTAGCCGTGGCGGGCGTCCACCAGGACGGTCACACCGTTGGCGGCGAGCACCTCCAAGGCGGAGTTCTGTGCCGGCTCGCTGAGGGCGTGGGTATCACGGCCGATGAACAGCGGACCGGTGATGCCCTGGCGTCCACGGTATTCGACGATTGCCTGCGTGATCGCAAGGATGTGAGGCTCGTTGAACGATGCCTTCAAGCTGGATCCGCGGTGTCCCGACGTTCCAAACGCCACGCGCTGCGCGGGATCGCCCAAGTCCGGAGCTACGTCGAAATACGCGTCCAGCAGGGCTGTGATGTCAACAAGGTCCTGGGGAAGGGCAACTGTGCCCGCTCGGCTAGCCATGGGGTCCAGCATGCCAGACCTTGGCGTCAGCTGACACGAAATGTCCGGGATCCGGCCCCTGTGACGCCGAAAGGCACCAAACTTGCCGCGACCGAAGCCCAGCGACGCGAAGATTAAGCGTTCGTTCAGCGGCGGGTGGTATGGCAGAAAAATGCTCCGGCCCGGTTGGTGAAACCGGGCCGGAGCGGTCCAAAACCAGTGCTAGACGGCCGTGTAACCGCCATCGACCAGCACGTAGGAGCCGGTCATGAAGCTGGCCTTGTCGGAGAGGAGGAACGTGGTGACGTTCGCGATCTCATCGGCCTTACCCAAACGACCCAGCGGGTGCTTGGCCTCAAGCCCATTGATGACTTCCTTCGGGGCGGCGGCCAGCAGGGGAGTGTCGATGTAGCCAGGGCCGATTGCGTTGACGCGGAGACCCTGCGCGCCGTATTCGGCAGCAGCGTTCTTGGTCAAGCCCACCACGGCGTGCTTGGCAGCGGTGTAGGCGGCGTTGCCGGGGGCAGCGACGGCGCCATGGATCGAGGCCATGTTCACAATGGCGCCTTCGGAAGCGCCCGCGGCGAGGATGGCCGGGATCTGATAGCGCATGCCGTACAGGACGCCGCTCAAGTTGATGGCGATGACCCGGTCCCAGTCCTCGATATCAACGTCGCCCACCGGAGCGCTGGCGCCGCCGATGCCGGCGTTGTTCACGGCGTAGTTGAGGGCGCCGTACGTTTCCACGGCGAAGTCGACGGCCTTCTTGCTGTCTTCAGCCACCGCAGTGTTGGCTTGGAACGGAACTGCCGTGCCGCCGTCGGCCGTGATCTGGTTGGCCACGCGGGTGGCGGCGTCGAGGTTGACGTCAGTAACTACTACCTTGACGCCGTTCTTTGCGAGGTCCTTGCTGATCGCTTCTCCAAGCCCTGAGCCGCCGCCGGTGACGAGCGCGGTCTTGCCTTCGAAGTTACCCATGATTCCTCCTTTGCGGGACGGATCCCGCCGATTCTTTTGGTGAGCGCTGCTTAAGTCGCTACTCCTATAAACCGAGTCTGACTCGAAAATATTCCATGCTTATGCATGAATCTTTGCTGATGGGTTGTTGTCCCCATGCCATCAATGCCCGCTACCTTATGCGGCGCCCCGGACGGCGGTAGTGTTGGGAGCAAAGACCACTTTCAGGGGGATTCCTATGTCAGATCAACCATCCAAGGGCAACGAGGACAAGCCGGCGGGCTACGAACCGCCGCAGTACGTCCCGCCGGCACAGTTCAGCGCACCCGAATCGAGCGCGCCGGGCCAAGGTGCACCGCACCAGGGCGCCTCAGACCAAGGCGCATCAAGCGAGGGCGCCAACGCTACGCAGCCCCTCCCGCCCTACGAGCAGAGCGCGCACGGGCAGGACTCTTACGCGCAGGACGCGTACACGCACAATGCCCAGGGCCAGAACGACTTCTACGCCCAGCCGCAGCCGCCCGCCAGCGCGTACACGCCGGGCGACTACAGCCAGCAACCGCCGTCGCCGTACGGCCAGCCGCCCAGCCCGTACCAGCAGCAGGCGTTCAACCAGCAGCCCTACGGCCAGCAGCAGTCACCCTACGGCCAGCCCGCCTACTACGCCATGCAAGCCGAGCCCAAGGGCCTGAGCATTGCCAGCATGTGCTGCGGTATCGCCATCTTTGTTGGGTTCGGATTCTTCATCCTCCCGCAGATCGCCGCCGTCATCCTGGGCCACCTCGGCCTCAAGCGCGAGCCTGCGGGCAGGGGCATGGCAATCGCCGGCTTGGTGATGGGATACATCGGTATTGCGCTGACAGTGATCTTCGGCATCATCTTCTTCGCTGCGATCGGCGCTTCCACGAGCCGCTACAACTACTAAATAAACGCGTACGACGGCGGCCCTTGCGTCAGGTGGGAATCCCACCGAACGCAAGGGCCGCCGTCGTCGTTTAACGTCAGTCCGTTACGGCTGTTACCGCACGCCACCCATCAGCTTCTTGATCGCCGGCGACGCTGCAGCCAGGCCAACAGCCAGGACCACTGCCACGCTGCCGATACCAAGGAAGTACGGGAGTTCGTCGTCGGGGTTGTAGAGGCCAGCGAGGATGCCGGCCAGTGTGGTGCCGAGCGAGACGGACAGGAAGAACAGCGCCACCATCTGGGTGTGGAAGGCCTGCGGGGCGAGCTTGGTGCTCACGGACAGGCCGATGGGGGAGAGGAACAGTTCCGCCAGGGTGAACATGAACAGGATGCCCACCAAGGCCAACAGTGGGGTCTTGCCTTCGCCGGCCAGCGGGATGAACGCAAGGAACGCCAGGCCCATGATGAACAGGCCGGCGGAGAACTTCAGCGGGGAACTCGGCTGCTTGGAGCCCAGCTTGGTCCACAGGGCAGCCATGACGCCGGCGAAGATGATGATGAACACCGGATTGATGGACTGGACCCACGCGGCCGGCATTTCCCAGCCGAACAGGTTGCGGTCCAGCTTCTCCTGCGAGTACACGGCGATGAACGTGAATTGCTGCTGGAACAGTGCCCAGAACCCGGCCGATGCGATGAACAACGGGATGAACGCGATCACGCGCTTGCGTTCCACGCCGGTAACCAAGGGGCTACGGAAGATCAGGAACAGGTAGACCACTGCGGCGCCGATCGCGGCGTAGGCCATGCTGCTGGCCAGGTTGTTGGCGTTGACCAGTCCAGTGCCGAGCAGGACGGCCACCACAATCAGGATGGCCAGGAAGATGAGGCCGTACTTGGTGCGGTCCTTCGCCGGGAGCGGGTTGGGTACGCGGTGTGCTTCCTCGGGGAGCCTCTTGCGGCCCAGCGAGTAGATGACCAGGCCGATCGCCATGCCCACGGCCGCTGCGCCGAAGCCAATGTGGAAGCCGTAGCTCGTCTGGAGCCAGCCGGTGACTAACGGGCCGATGAGCCCACCGATGTTGATGCCCATGTAGAAGATGGAGAAGCCGGCGTCGCGGCGCTCATCCTTCTCGCCGTACAGGCTGCCGACCAGCGCCGTGGCGTTGGCTTTCAGGCCACCGGAGCCGATGCCCACCAGCACCAGGCCCGCGATCAAGCCCGGAATGCCGGGAAGCAGGGCCAGCGCGATGTGGCCGGCCATGATCATGATGGCTGAGCCGAAAAGGACTTTTTCTGAGCCGAAGAGACGGTCGGCGAGCCAGGCGCCGAGAATCGTCGACAGGTAAACGCCGCCACCGTACGCGCCCACCAAACCAGCGGCGAGGCTCTGGTCAATGGAGAGACCGCCCTGCTCGGCGGTGAAGTACATGTAGTAGAGCAGGATTCCCTGCATGCCGTAGAAGGAGAATCGCTCCCACATTTCCACGGAGAAGAGGCTGGCCAACATCTTTGGGTGGCCGAAGAATGACGTATCGCCCGCTGGCTTTGCGGACTCAGCCGTGGTTTGAGGTGTGCTCATTTTCTTAATGCTGGCACTGACTGCGGGCATTGTCACATCGATGAATGCCCGGGGCAACCACTTTCCATATGTTAGACGCGCGACCCAGGCACGCTCAGCGGGCCTCAGCGGCTCTCGAGGACCGCCGCGAGCTGGAGGAGCACCAGTTCAGATCCCGGCCGGCCAATCAGCTGAATCCCCATGGGCAGTCCGCCCTGCGTCGTGTGCACGGGAATGCTGATGGCCGGGAGTCCGCACACATTCACCATGGACGACCACGGGGCGTACTCGCATTGCCGCTTGTAATCCTCGTCTGCGTCCCCGGCCCACTCGCTCGGCCAGAGTTCACCACTGTGCCCGCCACCGGTAAACCAACCGATCGGCCGCGGTGTCTGCGCCAGCGTCGGCATGAGCATCAGGTCCCAGTCCGAGTACTGCGTGATGGTGTCGTGCTCGAACTGACGCAGGAAACCCAGGGCCTCGTTGACCTTCAACACGCTCCGCTGTTGAGCCCGACGCCGGAACGTCCGGGTCAGCGGGGTCAGCAACGCCTCGCGCTGAGGTGCCATCCGGGCGCTCCCGACGCCGGCGGTCCAGGCTGCGGTGAATGCTTCGGGATAGCGGTTGTCGTAGCGGATTTGGGCTTCGGTAACGCTGTGGCCCGCTTTTTCCAGCAGCCGGATCCCCAGCGATAGAGCGTCCATCGCTTCCTGCTCGACCTGGAACGGGTAGATGCCGGCCCACGGGCTATCCAGGGTCACACCGATTCTCATGGGATCCGGTGCCCGCCCCACGTTGGCGAGGTATCCGCCGTCGGGCGCTTGGTCGCGAGGGACCAGCGCGTCCATCAGGAGCGCTGCATCTGGTGCTGTTCTTGCCAGCGGCCCGGCAACCACCAACTTGGCGGCATCGCCCGCGCTCGCACCCGATGGCACCACGCCCCGCCCTGGTTTCAACCCGACCAGGCCGCACGCGCCGGCCGGGATCCGGATGGACCCGCCGCCGTCTGTCCCCGGAGCGAACGGCACCAGGCCGGCGGCCACAGCGGCAGCGCTGCCACCCGACGACCCACCAGAGCTTCGACCCAGTGAATACGGATTGCGCGACGGCGGCGCAACGCGGTTTTCGCTGTAGGCCGTCAGTCCGAACTCTGGAACCTGGGTCTTGCCCAGTGAGATGGCGCCGAGGCCCTTCAGCGTCGCGGCGAGGGCGCCATCCTCGGGCGCGGGCTTGTGCTCAAGGGCCGCGCTGCCGTGGGTGGTGGGAACGCCGGCAACATCGGTGAGGTCCTTGAAGGCAGTGGGCATGCCGTGGAGGACGGGAAGTTCATTCAGGCGTCCCTCCCGGTTCAGCCTGGCGTGCAGCCCATCCGCGGCGGCCGCGTCCTGCAGGGCCTGTTCCACGGTGACCGTGACGAAGGCGCCCAGCTGCTTGTTTCCGGCTTCGATCATGGACAGGAAGTGGGTGGTGGCTTCACTGGCAGAGACTGCGCCCGAAGCCAGGGCATCACGGAGCTCAACGGCAGTCATCCGCGCTATGTCATGCACGTAAGGATCAGCCAAGGAAACGCGACTCCAACCGTTCCTCCACAGCAACAGCATCCACGCTCTCGCCCGCGCCGGCGGTCACCCTGAAGGCAGCCTTGTTCTTCACCTCGGACACCACCTCTACAAGTTCCGTGCCCCGGTAAACCAGCCCGACGCCGTCGTCCGTGCAGTGCGTCTCACCCAGGGTGCCGTTGGCCACCAGTTGGTGAATGGCGGGCGCGCGGCGCAGTTCTGAGTCATAGTGCACCCCGTTGCCGTAAGGGAGGAAGCCCAGGGCGTTGGTAACGGGCTTGAGCTCAGGCCCAAACGAATCAGTCACGCCGCCTTGGTACCAACAGATGGAGCCAGCGGAAACCCCGGCCAGTACTACGCCGTTTTCCCAGGCCCGCCGCAGAATTCCGTCCAGGCCATGCGCGCGCCAGACTGCCAGCAGGTTCACCACCGAACCGCCATTGACCCACACCACGTCCTGCTCAAGGAGATGGGCCTCCGGGTCCTCGATGTTGGGCATGGTGAAAAGGTTGAGGTGGCTGAAATCGAACCCTGCGATGCGGGCTGCCTGATCCATTTCCGCGGCCCACCAACGCTGGTCACCGGACGCGGTACCGATATGTGTGACGCGCGGCGCCCGGCCAGTGACACCGGACAGTTCCACGGCGTAATGCATCAGGTGATTGAACTCGATCCTGGTCCGATCGCCGGGCTTATAGCCGCCGGATGTCGCCAGGATGGTGGGGTGCCCAGCAGCCATGGGGGTACTCCTAACGCGCGAGTGTTGGGGGAGTGCTTGGGTCCCAGTCTTAGCGTCCCGGCGTCGGGAAGCAAGCGCGGTCCGCCTGTGAAGTTACGGTGCCGTGCGGCGGGGACTAGGCTGGATCCTGGACTTAATCGATGGAAGGGACCGCCATGAGCGACTTCGATACCGTGCCTGTGGGCGACATTCCGGCCGACGCCAGCATTCTGGACGTCCGCGAAGACTACGAGTGGGTGGCAGGCCATGCTGAAGGTGCGCGCCACATCCCCATGGACCAGCTTCCAGCACGCCTGGATGAGCTTGATCCGGACGACGACCTCTTTGTCATCTGCCGCACCGGCGGTCGCTCTTTCCGCGCCGTGCAGTGGCTCGTAGGGCAGGGCTACTCTGCCGTGAACGTAGCAGGGGGCATGGATATGTGGTTCGAGACCGGCAAGCCGATGGTGTCGGACAATGGACTGAAGCCGGTTGTTCTCTAGCCTGCGTATATAACCAGCAAGGAATATCTCTTGACGTCATCTGTGACCTACACGTTCCTCGGCCCCGAGGGCACCTTCACCGAAGCTGCCCTCCTCCAGGTGCCGGGTGCTGCTGACGCCACACGCATTCCCTGCACCAACGTCAACACAGCCCTGGACCGGGTGCGTGCGGGCGAGGCCGACGCCGCCATGGTCCCGATCGAGAACTCGGTGGAGGGCGGGGTCACTGCCACCCTGGACGCGATCGCCACTGGCCAGGAGCTCCGGATCATCCGTGAGGCCCTTGTTCCCATCACCTTCGTGCTCGTGGCGAGGCCCGGCGTCGAACTTTCCGACATCAAGAGGATCTCTACACACGGGCACGCCTGGGCGCAGTGCCGCCTGTGGGTGGATGAACACCTTCCGAACGCCGATTACGTTCCGGGGTCGTCGACGGCGGCCTCCGCCATGGGTCTGCTGGAGGATGATGCGCCGTACGAAGCCGCTATTTGTGCCCCGTTGGTGGCTGCGGAACAACCCGGCCTGAATGTTCTGGCGGAGGACATCGGCGACAACCCCGAGGCGGTCACGCGGTTCATCCTGGTGAGCAAACCCGGCCTTCTCCCAGACCGCACCGGAGCTGACAAGACCACCGTTGTTGTCCCGCTGCCTGAGGACCACCCGGGCGCGCTCATGGAGATCCTGGACCAGTTCGCATCCCGCGGAGTGAACCTCAGCCGCATCGAATCCCGGCCCACCGGACAGTACCTGGGCCACTACTTCTTCAGCATCGACGCCGACGGTCACGCCACGGATTCACGGGTAGCCGACGCCTTGGCCGGCCTTCACCGCATCAGCCCGGCCACGCGGTTCCTGGGCTCCTATGCCCGCGCCGACAAACAGCCAGCGGTGGTGGCCCCGCATACTTCCGACGCCGCCTTTGCCTCGGCGCATGCGTGGGTTGATTCGATCCTCAAGGGTTCCTAGGCGCTGTCCACAGAGTGGAATGCATGCTCTTTCGCAGTCATGCTTCTGTGCGTATGCTTGCCTGATCCATCAACGATGGCTGAATGCCAAACGAAGGGAGCGGTCATGACTGTCCACAGCGATGACAAAGACGGCCAGGGCATGATCGTCAATCCCAAGCCCTCAAGTGAAAACAAGGATGACTGGGACGGCGACGACGCTGATCGTGCGGATCGCCTGCGCTTCGAAGAGGAGCAGGCCATGATCAAGGAGCAGTCCGAGGCCCGGGCCGCAGCCAAGGCAGCGGCTGAAGAAGCCGCGAAGAACGCAGCACAACCCGAAAAGGGCGCTGTTTAGACGGTTTTGGCTTTGGGTACGCGCACCAGCAGGGAACCTGGCGCCACCTGGACGGTGACCGTTGTAGCCTCACCCGAGGGGTCGCCGTCCAGCTGTGTTGCCATGGGTTCCTGGCTGCGGATGACCACCTTGCCGGAGCGGTAAAAGCTCATCATCGGCAGGTTCGCGTTGTGCTTGAAGAGGACCTTGGTGTACATGGCGAGCCAGCCGAAAGCGCTGCGGGGACTCATGACCACAATGTCCAGCATGCCGTCGTCGACCATGGCCTGGGGGATGAAGTCGATGCCGCCGGGGATCAAACCACAGTTGGCGAACAGTACGCTGCGGATCTTCCGGGCTTGCTCGGGTTGGTCATCCATGGTGATGGTGACGCGTTTGCGGCGGCCGGGAAGGTGGCGGACGCCGGCTTCGGTGTAGGCAAGCCAACCGACGCTTTTCTTGAGCTTGTCCCTGGTATCGCCAACGACCTCGGCGTCCAGGCCCATGCCGGCGATGACCAGGAACGTGTGCTCGGCGGACTCGCCGGTGATGTCGTTGTCCAGGCCCATGGTGGCGGTATCGATGTAGCGCTGGTGGCCGAACAGCGCCACCTGGATGCAGTCCTCAAGGTCCGTGACGTCCAAATCCACGTTGCGCGCCAGCAGGTTTCCGGTGCCCAGTGGGATGAGGCCCATGGCAACGTTCTTGTGCGCCAGTGACTCAGCCACCACGCGCACTGTACCGTCGCCGCCGCACGCCAGAACGACGTCGGCCCCGTACGCAAGAGCCTCCCGCGACTGGCTGTAGCCGGGATCCTCCACAGTGGTTTCGTAGAATTTGGGGGCGTCCCATCCTGCGAGGTCGCAGGCGTCCACGATGGCCTGCCGGGCCGCGTCCGCGTTGTTCTTGACGGGGTTCAGGACGACTGCCACCCGCTGGTCCCCGGCGCCGGGCTTGTGCGTATCCTCCCGAACAGCGCTTCTGATGTGCCGGGCTTTCAATCGGCGCACACCCCACCAACTGGAGACGGCAAAGGCCACGCCCCCAGCGAGAATCACGTACAGGATCCAGTCGCTCATGGTGCTCCAACACTATCCTCCTGGGCAGGTCCCTCTGTGCCGCGTCTCCGCGACGGGTGACCATTGCCCGCTGCGGGCCGGAAATCCGCGGCGGATTCGATACTCTTGTCTGGTGATCGACGTAAAAGACCTCAGCGAAAATCCGGACAAGTTCCGTGCCAGCCAGCGCGCCCGTGGCGCCGATGAGTCCGTTGTGGACGCGATCATCTCCGCTGACTCCGATCGCCGTGCCGCGCTGATCCGCCACGAGACGCTCCGCGCAGAGCAGAACGCTTTCGGCAAGAAGGTGGCGCAGGCCAAGGGCGAGGAAAAGCAGGCGCTGCTGGCAGAGGTCAAGGAACTGGCCAACTCGGTCAAAGCCGCTGCTGCTGAAGCCTCAGCCGCCCAAGCGAAGCAGGAAGAACTGCTCCGGGTCATCCCCAACCTCGTGGTGGACGGTGTCCCCGAGGGTGGCGAGGACGACTACGTCGTGGTCAAGACCGTCGGTACTCCGCGCGAATTCACGGACTTCGAGCCGAAGGATCACCTGGAAATCGGTGAACTGATTGGCGCGATCGACATGGAACGTGGCGCCAAGGTTTCCGGGTCGCGTTTCTACTTCCTCCGCGGCGTTGGCGCCCGGCTGGAGATGGCTCTCCTGCAGATGGCCATGGAGCAGGCCATCGACGCCGGCTTCGTCCCCATGATCACCCCCACTTTGGTGCGCCCGGAGACCATGCAGGGCACCGGTTTTGATGTCAAGCACGACGCCGAGATCTACCGCCTCGCTGAAGACGACCTTTACCTTGTGGGAACCTCGGAGGTGGCCCTCGCCGGCTACCACGCAGACGAGATCCTGGACCTCTCCGCGGGCCCCATCCGCTACGCCGGCCAGAGTTCCTGCTACCGACGTGAGGCCGGTTCGCACGGCAAGGACACCCGCGGCATTATTCGCGTGCACCAGTTCAACAAGGTGGAGATGTTTATCTACACCACGGTTGAGGAAGCTGCTGCCGAGCACGAGCGCCTGCTCGCTTGGGAAGAGGAAATGCTGGCCAAGTGCGAGCTTCCCTACCGCGTGATCGACACTGCCGCCGGTGACCTCGGCATGTCCGCGGCCCGCAAGTTTGACTGTGAGGCCTGGGTTCCCACCCAGAATGCCTACCGGGAGCTCACCTCGACGTCCAACTGCACCACGTTCCAGGCGCGCCGCCTCAACATCCGCGAACGCGTGGTCAACGACGAAGGTGTTGCCAAGGGGACCCGCGCTGTTGCCACGCTGAACGGCACCCTGGCCACCACGCGCTGGATCGTTGCCATCCTTGAGCACCACCAGAACCCGGACGGCTCCGTCAACGTTCCCAAGGCACTGCAGAAGTACCTTGGCGGGCTTGAGGTTCTGCCGGTTATCTAGCGGGGCTTGCGGGCAAGCACGATCAGTTCACCTTGCCCGCTGCCCACGTCCTCGCCGGCCCAGCCGCCGCAGACGTGGTCCACCGTGAAGCCTGCTGAGGCTAGATCGTGGCGGAGCTGATCTTCCGTGCGGAAGGCCAGCACGGATGTCTCGGGTTTGTCGATGCTCCCGTCCACAACCCGGTGTTCAGTCAGTGCAACGAGCCCGCCCGGCCGAGGATCACACTCCGTCCACGTTTCCAAGGCAGTGCCGTCGGGGAGGGCGCAGCGCCGCCGCGTCCTCGCCGGAGTCCAGTGTTCCCACGCTCTGGCTGCAGGGTCTCGGGAATCGAAAGCCAATCGACCTCCCGGGACGAGCGCACGGTTGATGTCGGCAAGCGTTCCGGACCAGTCGCCGTCGTCGTAGATCGCTTGAGCCACGTGCGCCGTCATGATCGCCGCGTCGAAGATGGCGTCGTGGGGGATCGCCGCCGATGTCCCGTCCAACCAAGTGACGCCTTCAGCCCCGGGTTTCTGTCGCGCAGCCGCAAGGGAACCAGGGTTGGGGTCGATGCCAACAACGGCATGGCCAGCCGCGGCAACCGCCAAGGTGATCCGACCGGTACCGCAGCCCAGATCCAGCACCCGGCTGTCCGGCCGCTCATTCACGAAAGCCAGGAAAAAGTCGTCATCCGCGGCCCACTGATTCTCCGCGTCGTAGAGGGCTGACAGTTGGGCTGAGGTCATTCGGGAAGACATCCGCCCACCCTAACGGTCTCGTCGCCGGATCCCCGGGAAATCGGGCACAAAAAAGGAAGGGAATCATCCCTTCCATACTCAATTTATAACGCACCCTGGGGCTTGCGGCAAGGCCCCCTACGTGCCGAACAATTGGTCCACGAACCCCATCGCCCAGAGAAAAGGGAGTCGTGCCATGCCCGAAACCAGCCCCGTAGAAACCAGTGCCTTTGCCCTGCCTGCACACCTTTCCCGCAAGGCCGAGCCGACGTTGATCGGCAGCGATGACCAGCAATTCGAAGCCATTGCAACCAGCCTGTCCGAATCGGTGGAGGATTTGTCCGACCGCCTCGACACCGTGCGAAAACAGCCGGGCCGCCGCGGCCAGGCCGCCTTGGATCGGGACCAGGAAATTCATCGGATCACGGCGCGGCTTCGGGCCCTGCGCCGGTTCGGCCTGGATCTTTGCTTGGGCCGTATGGTCACCGCTGACAATCCGGAACCCACCTACATAGGAAGGCTGGGACTCAATGACGCAGGGGGCCGCCGGCTCCTGGTCGATTGGCGCTCGCCGGCAGCGGAGGCTTTCTTCGGAGCGACCCACGCCAATCCGATGGGCTTGGTGAGTCGCCGCCGCTACCGCTGGACCAGGGGGCGAATCAGTGACTACTGGGACGAAGTGTTCACGGCGGATGGCTTGGAAAGTAACGCTGCACTTGATGACCAGTCCGCCTTCATCGCCAGTTTGGGCAGCAGCCGCACTGCTCGAATGCGGGACGTGCTGGGGACCATACAGGCGGACCAGGACCAGATCATCCGCGCCGGTTCCCGCGGTGCCTTGGTGGTGGACGGCGGTCCTGGTACCGGTAAGACTGTGGTCGCCCTGCACCGCGCGGCGTACCTGCTCTATTCGGATCCAAGGCTGAGTCGGCGCGGTAACCATCGAAGGAGCGATGTCCTGTTCGTCGGCCCGCACCAGCCCTACCTCGCCTACGTTGCGGACGTTCTCCCCAGCTTGGGCGAAGAGGGAGTGCAGACCTGCACGCTGCGTGACCTGGTCCCGGAAGGTGCCACGGCCGTCGTCGAAAGTGATCCCGACGTCGCCCGGCTCAAATCGTCCGTGGAGATGGTGAAGGCGATTGAGGCCGCCGTGAGGTTTTACGAGGCGCCGCCGTCCAGGGGCATGGAGGTTGAGACGCCGTACGCCGACGTCTGGCTCAGCACTGAAGACTGGGCCGAGGCCTTTGATGCCGCAGAACCCGGCACCCCGCACAACGAGGCACGCGACGACGTGTGGGAGGCGCTGCTGGAAATCCTCATGGACAAGCTGGTCGAGCACGACGTTCCCACGGGCTCGCTCCGGAGGGTGTTCGCCCACAACACAGGGCTGCAGGAGGAATTCAACAAGGCCTGGCCGTTGCTCTCCTACGGTGCGCTGGTGGCCGACCTCTGGCGCGTACCTGCCTATCTGCAGCTGTGTGCACCGTGGTTGCAGCCCGATGAAAGGGCGATACTGCGGCGCCAGGACCAGGAGGGATGGACGACGGCGGACCTGCCGCTTTTGGACGCAGCCCGCCAACGCTTGGGCGACCCTGAAGCTTCCCAACGCAGGCGGAAGCAGGAAGTGGCGCTGGCCGTCGAACGGGAGCTGATGGACCGGGTGGTTGATGACCTGATTGCAGCTGACGACTCAGAAAACCTGGAGATGTACATGTTGAGGGGGGATGACATGCGGGACAAACTGGTGGGCAGTGACGCGGTGCCCATAGCTGACCCTGATGCCCTGGCAGGACCGTTCGCGCACATCGTGGTGGACGAGGCCCAGGAGTTGACCGACGCTGAGTGGCGCATGCTGCTTCTTCGCTGCCCGTCGCGGAGCTTTACGGTGGTGGGGGACCGCGCCCAAGCCAGGCATGGTTTCGTTGAGACCTGGGAGGAACGCCTGGAGCGAGTGGGCCTGGGTGCCGTTACTGTGGCCAGCCTCAGCATCAACTACCGCACGCCGGAAGAAGTCATGGCCGAAGCTGCGCCGGTCATCAGGGCGGCCCTCCCGGACGCCAACGTACCTGTTTCAGTCCGCAGCGCTGGCCTCCCCGTGCGCCACGGAACAGTGCGGGAACTAGAGTCCATTCTGGATACGTGGCTCGCTGAAAACCCGGAGGGCACGGCCGCCGTCATCGGCCTGCCGGATGGGAAAGCAGTGAACCAGGCCGTGGATCGCGTCAGCCGGCTTACTCCTGAATTGTCCAAGGGCCTGGAGTTCGACCTCGTGGTCATCATCGATCCGGAGGACTTAGGGGAAGGCGCGGGAGGTGAGGGCATTGAGGGCGCCGTGGACCGCTATGTCGCCATGACCCGGGCCACCCAGCAACTCGTGATCCTGGGGAGGAACGTGGAACCATCCGAATGATTCACCGTCCGTTAATCCACAGCTGTGGCGCCGGTCCTAGTTCAGTGTCGGAGGTGTCTGCTCTACTGTAAGCATGACTATTTTGACTGATACTCCAGTTGCTGGCATCGATGACCAGCCAAATAACAACAACAACCTCATGGTCGCCTTGGACGTTGACGGCACCTTGGTTGACCACGACGGCCACATGTCACCGGGCGTTCGCTCTGCTGCGCAGGCAGTGGTTGCCAGCGGCCACGACGTCATGATCGCCACGGGCCGCTCACTCAACGCGACGCTGCCCATCATTGAACAGATCGGCCTCGAGCGAGGTTACGCAGTGTGCTGCAATGGCGGCGTGACACTTCGGCTGGATCCCTCGCTGGACAAGGGCTACGAGATCATCCACAAGGCAACCTTCGATCCCGCTCCGGCGCTAAAGGCCCTGCGCGAACGGCTGCCCAACGCCAAGTACGCGCTGGAGGACGAGGACGGCAACTTCCTCTCCACCGAGCGCTTCCAGGATGCCAGCTTCGGTGTGGAGTCCATCGGCGTGGACTTTCAGACCATGTTGGATGCCACCGCGGTCCGCGTGGTGGTCTTCAGCAGCGAGAACACCTCGGATGAGTTCAACGAGGCCATCAAGCACATCGGACTTTCCGGCGTGACCTACTCGGTGGGCTGGACCGCCTGGCTGGACATCGCGGCGGAGGGTGTCACCAAGGCAAGCGCCCTCGAAGCCCTGCGCCGGAAGCTCGGCACGGACCGGGCCAACACGGTGGCCGTCGGTGATGGCCGCAACGACATCGAGATGCTCACCTGGGCAGGCCGGGGCATTGCCATGGGCCAGGCCCCTGACGAGGTACTCGCCGTTGCGGATGAGGTCACCGCGTCAGTGCTCGACGACGGCGCCGCTTTGGTTCTGCGCGGCCTGCTGTAACTGCCCATTAACGGGCGGCGCGGTACCTAGACTGGGGCTGTGTTCTACCAAGAGTGCCCCGCGCCGCCCGGGCTGCAGCCGTTCGTTACCCAGCTGTGGTTTGTCCGTGCTCAGCCTCAAGCCCGTTATGAGAAGATCCTCCCTGGACCTTCTGCGCACCTGGTTTTGAATCTGTCTGACCCATACCGGCTGATCACCCCGCCTGAGGGCGGAACAGCCCCCACCCTGTCGGAAGCCGGTGCAACTGAAGTATCCACGGGCTTCTACGCGGGCCTGCAACGCAGTTATGTCATCAGTGAAAACCCGGATCAGCTCTTCAACATTGGTGCCCGCCTGACTCCCTATGGACTGGCAGCGTTCACCAACCGGCCGCCGTCGGAGTTTCAGAACCGGGTGATGGATGCTGAAAGCATCTTTCCCGGCTTTTCCGAGCTCCGCTCTCATCTGACCACCGCAGAGCCTGAACAGGCCTTCAAGGCACTGGCAACTTTTCTGGAAGCGCAGCTCAGGCCGGGGTACAAAGCCGACCTCCGGACACTGCATGCGGTGGAAACCCTGGCCAAGGTCGACGTTGAAATCAGCGTGGTGGCTGCGGGATTGGGAATCAGTGCGTCCACGCTGGAGCGCATCATGATGCGGGACTGTGGAACCACGGCCAAGGCTTATTCGGACGTGTGCCGGTTCAATAGGCTCGTGAACCAGGCGGCGGCCCTGCCTGTGGGCTCCATCCCGGGCCGGGAACTCCTCCACTTGGCCGATTACTACGACCAGCCCCATCTGATCCGGTCTTTCAGGCGCTTCAGTGGTTTTACGCCCACCGAGTACCTTCAGGTGGTGCAGAACTACGGGGCGGAATATGCCACGTTTGTCCCGCTCAAGGACGTAGCCGGATAGCCTGCGGGTTTTTTACAAGACCGCGAGCTTGACCGGGCGTACTGTCCATTCAGGAACTGCTCACCCTGGAGAGGACACTGATGGACGTTCAGATCAATTGGCTCGCTGTGTTGCTGGCTGCGTTGGCCACGTTCGTGGTGGGTGGGCTCTGGTACTCGTTGCTTTTCGCCAAACCGTGGCAGAAGGCGGCCGGGGTGAGCGATGAACAGTTGAAGTCCGGAACGGCGCGCGTCTTTGTGGGCTCGTTCCTTCTGGCAGCTGTGATGGCCGTATTCCTGGCTGCGTTCATCGGCCGGGGCGGGTTCGCGTTCGGAACCTTTGCCGGGCTGGCCGCGGGCTTTGGGTGGGTGGCAACAGCGCTGGGCGTGAATTACCTGTTCGAGCGCCGCAGCCTCACGCTATTCGCGATCAACGGCAGCTACAACGTAGTCACTTTCACGGTGATGGGCGCCATCATCGGAGCCATGCAGGCTTAACGCTCCGTACTTACAAGACCTATTGGAATACCGTCTGGACCGGCCCTCCGCCGGCGGACTCAACAATGGCCTGCGCAACCACCCGCAGCTTGACGTTCCGGTTGCTCGAGGCCTTTTTGATGAGTTCAATTGCCTCCTCCTGGGTGCAGCGGTTCTGGGCGATGATGATGCCGGTGGCAATGTCGATCACCGTCCGCGACTCCATGGCCGCCCTCAGGTTGGCCGCGGTTTGGCTGTGCTGGGCAATCAAAACGGCCAACTGGAGACCTTTTGCGGCCTGTTCAACGTAGTCGTTGGCGCGCTGTACGGCCGCTTGGTCGAAGGCGTTGGGGCGGTCGGAATACAGGTTGAGGCCTGCCCGGGAAGTGTCGTCCGGAAGCGGGAAGGGAACCGCCAGCACGGAGCGAAGCCCATGGCCGGTGATGGCCTTGTTGTAGTCGGGCCAGGTGTTGTCTTTTTCGAAGTCAAGCACGTGCACCTGGGTGCCTTCGCGGCAGGCGTGGAGGCAGGGTCCGTCGGCAAACGCGTACTGGACCTCGTCCAGTTGCCTTGCGCGTTCGCTGCTGCTGGCCACGGTGCCGGCTGTCCGATCCCGCATGAGGGTGATGCCGCAGTAGACCTCGTGGTCAGGATTGCTGAACATGCTGGCCGAGTGGCGGGCCAACTCCTCAAGGAACGCCTCGACGTCAGGCGTGCTCAGCAGCAAGTCCTGGATATCGGCCAGCACTGTTGTCTCGGCGAGTTGGGGGTCTTCCATGAGGATCTCCGATCCGTGGATGTGGCTACCTTTCGAGACTAACTCCCGGCACCCGTTGAAAGCTAATAGTAAGTGTGCTTCTCTTTTTAAGGAGTCTTGCCGTGGGCTCACTTTCAGCCGGTCAGAGGATTGAAGCCCCATGGGACAGACCCAACAACTTGGCCTCCGCAACACGACGTCCGCAGGTAAACCTGAAGGGAGCATTCGCCAGAGCTTTCAGGACAGCCTGGTCCTGGACCATCTCAATCTGGCCAAGTCCATCGCCGCCAGATACTCAGCCCACACGCACGATCTCGACGACGTCAGGCAGGTCGCGTACATGGGCCTCATCAAAGCGTCCCGCGGTTACGACGAGTCCAAGGGCGTCAGTTTCCCCGCCTACGCCGCACCCACCATCGCCGGGGAGGTCAAACGGTATCTCCGCGACCATTGCTGGGTTGTCCGTCCGCCGCGGACCATCCAGGACGTCCGGCGCCAGGTGCTGGCGCGGACGGAGGAATTGACCCAAGCCCTGCAGCGGACGCCTTCCCCGGAGGAAGTAGCCGAGGACCTGCATCTGGAACCATGCCAGGTACGCGAGGCGTTGATGGCCGGAACCAGCAAACGCCCGGATTCCCTGGACGCCCCGGCATCCGATGGCAGGGATGGCCTGCAGGGCACCCTTTCCGCTTTCGGTTGCCCGACTGACCGGCTCGAGGACGTGCTGGCCCTGCGCAACGCCATCCGGGAACTTAGCCCGGAGGACCGCCACCTGCTGTACAGGCGCTACTACCGCGAGGAAACGCAGTCCACCATCGCCGAGGCCCTGGGGATGTCGCAAATGCAGGTATCGCGAAAGCTGTCCAAGATCCTGGTGTCCCTCCAGACCCAACTGCTGGACGATGAGGCCCACCTGCAGGACGGGACGGCTCCCTGACAAAACAGCAAGAGCCGGCTAGCAGCCCAGCCGCTCTACGGCGTCCACAACGTCGCGGACGCTGACGGCCAAAAGCGCCGGATCAGGATCGGCGGAGAACACATCACCGCGGCGCAGTTCGACGGCGGTAAGCACCACATGCGGTCCCGGCGGTGGACCCCACTCCTCAGCGGGCGCCGGTCCGAACAGCACCACGGACGGACGTCCGTAGGCGGATGCCAAATGTGCCGCGCCGGTGTCGGCCGAGACTACCAAGCGGGCCCCGGCGATGGTGGCCGCGAATTCGGCGAGGCCCTGCCGCCCGGCCAGCAGGCCGTCGTCGAGGTTTGCTCCTTTGAGCTTCGCCAACGCGGCAGTCTCCTCTGCCCGGACGCGCTCGGAGGTGCCACCCGTGAGAACCACCTGATGCCCCGCCGCGGCGAGCTGGACGGCAACGTCTGCGAACCGCTCCACCGGCCACAAGCGGCTGCCATAGGCCGCGCCAACGTGGATCACGGTGGCCCCGGGACGCGGCGACGGAACAGCTGGACGGTTCAGCCGGTAGTCCAGTGGATCAGCGTCGATACCGTGCCAGCCCAGCAGCCGGGTCCAGCGCTCGCGTTCGGGGATCCCGGTGATCCACGCTGGTCCGTCGATCCCCGGCGACTCATGGGCAATCACCCTGTTGGCCTGCAACTCCTCGATCCGAAGCCGGCTCTCAGGACCATTTCCGTGCAGGTTGACCGCGATGTCCACGGTTCCGCGGGGGACAGTCAACGGGTCATCGAGCCCTGGCGTCGGCAGGTGGTGGATACTGCCCACCAGCTCCACGGCCTCGGCGACCCAGGCAGGCGCAGCGTACAGAATCCGGTGCTCGGGAAAGGCCCTGTGCAGGCCACGGAGCGCCGGAACTGAGACCAGGAGGTCGCCGAGTTTCAAAGCCCGCAGGACAAGCAGAACGGGTTGATCTTTGCTCAAGGAACTGTCCGAAGCTGTGGTCATGGTGGCCTCCCGCTAGGAGTCTAACGGCACCAAACTTCTCACCGCTGCGCTGTTTAGCGTCCGGAGAACTGGGGAACGTTGCGGGTATGGGAGGATCCGGAACGTTGAAGGCGGTCCTGTTTGACCGCGACGGAACACTGGTTGTTGACGTGCCCTACAACAGCGATCCGCAGTTGGTGCGGCCCATGGACGGTGCGCTGTCCGCCCTCCAAAAAGTGCGCCGCGCGGGACTGGCCACCGGAGTGGTGACCAACCAGTCGGGCGTGGCGCGGGGGCTGCTGACACTGGAGCAAATGCACGCCGTCAACCAACGGGTGGAGCAGCTGCTGGGTCCTTTCGACGTATGGGAGTTCTGTCCGCACGGACCGGAGGACGGCTGCGACTGCCGCAAACCTGGGCCGGGAATGATCCTGGCGGCCTGCAGGGCTTTGGGCATCACGCCGGAGGAAGCTGCTTTTGTTGGCGACATCGGCGCTGATATGGAGGCGGCTGCCGCAGCGGGTGCCAGGGCTGTGTTGGTTCCAACGGAAGTCACCCGGCGCGAAGAGATCGAGGCCGCCGGCAGTGTTGCCGCGGACCTGGGGCGTGCAGTGGAGCTCCTGCTCTCCGGGGCACTGGAAGAACAGGATGCCCGTGTATGAGCCGCGTCCTGGTGGCCCGCTTGGACAGCATGGGAGACGTCCTGCTGTCAGGACCGGCCTTGCGCGCCGTGGCCAACGGAAGCAGGCCGGATGGCAGCCGCCCCAACGACGTGGTGCTGCTGTGCGGTCCCGAAGGATCGAGCGCGGCGGAGCTCCTTCCCGGAGTGACCCAAGTGCACACGTGGGAGTGCCCGTGGATCGTGAACCAGGCGCCCCCTGTGACAGAAGAGATGACGCGGGGACTGATCGACTTTGTCCGCAGCTCCCGGATTCAGGAAGCCGTGATCCTTACGTCCTTCCACCAGTCCCCGCTTCCTCTGGCGATGCTCCTCAGACTGGCCGGCGTCGAAAAGATCACGGGTGCGTCCACGGACTACGCAGGCTCCCTGCTGGACGTCCGGCTCAAGCCGGGCGAGGACTTTCCGGAGGACCAGCCGGAAGTAGTCCGGGCCCTCACCATCGCAGGGGCCGGGGGCTACGTGCTGCCCAACGGCGATGACGGGAAGCTGCGCATCACCTCCGGCCCGGATCCTGAAGGGGTGGCCGAACAACTGGCTGATGGGGGCCAGTACATTGTGGTCCACCCGGGATCGGCCGCCCCGGCCAGGGCCTGGCCCGCGCTGCACCATGCGGCAACCGTGGAACTCCTTGAAGCCTACGGCCACCGTGTGGTGGTCACGGGCGGCCCGGGGGAGACCTCACTGACGGCAACAGTCGCCGGCCCCTCCGCAAGGAACCTCGGCGGTGGAACCAACCTGCGGACGCTGGCAGCGGTGCTGGCGGGAGCCGCCGTCGTGGTCACCGGCAATACCGGTCCCGCGCATCTGGCGGCAGCGGTGGGAACGCCGGTGGTGTGCCTGTTTGCCCCGGTGGTTCCGGCCATCCGATGGGCGCCCTACGGGGTGCCGCTGGAACTGCTGGGAGACCAGGACGCTGCCTGCAAGAACTCCCGGGCACGCCTCTGTCCGGTGCCCGGGCATCCCTGCCTGAGCTCGGTAACCCCGGAACAGGTTGTCGAGGCCGTTGAAAGGCTCCTGGGAGGCGTGTCCTCCCTGTCCACCCGACGAAAGGTTTGGAAACCATGAGGATCCTGGTGTGGCACGTCCACGGCGGATGGATGGAGGCATTCGTCCGCGGCCGGCATGAGTACCTGCTGCCGACATCGTCCGACGGCGGCGCGTGGGGTTTGGGCCGGGGTGGCCGCGACTGGCCTGCCGCTGCCCAGGAAGTGAACCTGGACACCTTGGACCCAGCCAGTGTTGACGCTGTTGTCCTGCAGAGGCCCGAGGAAATCGCAGCAGTGGCCCGCTCACTCGGCCGCCGCCCGGGCGTGGAACTCCCCGCCGTGTACCTGGAACACAACACACCCAAGGGCGACGTCCCGTTCACGCTCCACCCTTTGGCGGACCAGAGCACCATCCCTGTGGTCCACGTGACCCATTTCAACCGCCTCTTCTGGGATACGGGGACGGCAACCACCACAGTGATCGAGCACGGCATCCCCGACCCCGGGCACCTGTACACCGGCGAACAGGAAGAGATGGGGGTGGTTGTCAACGAACCCGTCAGGCGTGGCCGTGTCACGGGAACCGATCTTCTGCCCGGATTCGCCGGGGTGGGCCCGCTGCGGGTCTTCGGTATGGGCACGGAAGATCTGCCCGGGGCGCTGAATCTCAAGGGCTACGGGCTGAGTGAGGTCCGGCTGCACATCGCCGGCGACGTGCAGGCGCCCAAACTCCACCAGGAACTGGCCCGCTGCCGCTTGTACCTTCACCCGCTCCGCTGGACCTCGCTGGGCTTGGCGCTGCTCGAAGCGATGCACCTTGGCATGCCTGTCCTGGCGCTTGCCACCACCGAGGCGAGCCGCGCCATTCCCCACGGTGCAGGCCTGGTCTCCAACGACGTCGACGACCTCCAAAAGTTTGCCCGACGGCTGCTGGACGACCCGGACGACGCCTACGCCATGGGCATCGTTGCGCGCGAGGCCGCGCTGCAGCGCTATGGCCTGGGCAAGTTTCTTCGGGCCTGGGATGAACTCCTGGCCGAACTCCCCAAGGGCGCGCGCCGGGAAGGCCGTCCGCAATCCGGAACGGCTTTCGCCAGCCACAACCCCGACGCCAGCCACAACCCCGACGCCCGCCATGACCCCGACGCCCGCCACAACCCCGAGAGGACGCACCCATGAAAATCTCCATGGTCTCCGAACACGCCAGTCCGCTGGCTGCCTTGGGAGGCGTTGATGCCGGAGGTCAGAACGTCCACGTTGCGGCACTTTCATCAGCCTTGGCAGATCGCGGCCATCAGGTCACGGTCTACACGCGGCGCGACGATCCCGAACTCCCCGCAAAGGTGCAGGTTGGGCCGGGACTCACCGTGGTTCACGTGGACGCCGGCCCGCCCCGGCACATCCCCAAGGACGATCTGCTGCCATTCATGGGCGAACTGGCAGACGGAATCTGCGAGGACTGGGGAGACCAGATCCCTGACATCGTCCACGCCCACTTCTGGATGTCCGGCCTCGCTGCCATCCAAGCATCCAGGCGGGCAGGAGCTGCCAACCCTGTTCCTGTGGTGCAGACTTTCCACGCCCTCGGCTCCGTAAAACGCCGGCACCAAGGTGCCGCCGATACCAGCCCACCCGCCAGGGCATGGCTGGAACCCTGGGTTGGGCGCGCCGCGGACTGGGTCATCGCCACGTGCCCGGACGAGGTCTTTGAACTCAAGGCCCTGGGCATCAGCGGCTCCAAGATTTCCATCGCGCCCTGCGGCGTGGACCTCACCCTGTTCCCTGGATCGTCCGACGCCGAACCCAGGACCCGCACGCATCGGATTCTGAGCGTGGGCCGCCTCGTGCAACGCAAGGGCGTGGACCTGATCATCCAGGCCCTGCCCCTTCTGGCGGAGGCGGGCTTCACCGACGTCGAGCTCCTGATTGTTGGCGGTTCCGGCGACGCCCTGACCCTCGAGGAAGACCCGGAGGCCCAACGGCTCCACGCCCTGGCGAAAGAGCTGGGCGTCGAGGACAAGGTGACCATGCGGGGCCAGGTGCCCCGCGACGCCATGCCCGGCATCTTCCGGAGTGCGGACGCCGTTGTTTGCGCGCCGTGGTACGAGCCTTTCGGCATTGTGCCCCTCGAAGCCATGGCGTGCGGGGTCCCTGTGGTGGCGGCAGCCGTGGGCGGCCTGCGGGAAACCGTGGTTGACCAGAAAACCGGGCTGCACGTCCCTCCGCGTGATCCGGAAGCCCTGGCCGAGGCGCTCGGAAAGCTACTGGGTGACCCTGACCTGCGGGCCGACATGGGCCGCGCCGGAGCACGCCGGGCGCGCTCCCGATACTCCTGGGAACGTATCGCAGCAGACACCGAAAAAGCCTACCGATCCGTCCTGGCTACCGGGCTGTCCCGGCGGGCCAACGAGGGTTTGGAACCACTGGAAGGAACGGCACTGTGAACATCAAAGGCTCCGTGACCATCAGCACCCACGTTCCTTCTACCGCTGACAGCGTCCCGGACACTGTGCCGGCGCGGTGGGCTCCCGATCCCACCGATTCCAACCACACGGCCGAGGTTACCAAGCACCTGGACAACGTCATGCCCGCGCTGGAGTCGCTGCGCTCGCAGTCGGGGCGCTTAGCCGAGTGGGGAACGGAACTGGCCAAGCGGCTGCTGGCCGGGCAACGCCTGCTGGCGGCCGGCAACGGCGGCTCAGCGGCTGAGGCGCAGCACCTGACGGCCGAGCTCGTGGGCAGGTTCGATGAAGAACGGGCACCCTTCTCCGCCATCTCCCTCCACGCCGAGTCCTCGGCCGTCACGGCGCTGTCCAACGACTATGGCTACGAGGAAGTCTTTGCCCGCCAAGTCAGGGCCCACGGCCGCGCGGGCGATGTCCTCCTCCTGCTCTCCACCAGCGGACGCAGTTCCAACCTGCTCAAAGCCGTCCGTGCAGCCAAAGAACGCGGCATCACCACGTGGGCTCTCACCGGCGCCGGGCCTAACCCGCTGGCCGACTCCTGCGATCAAGCCATCACCGTTGACGCCATCTCCGCAAACGCCCAGGAAGGCCACCTCATCGCCATCCACGCCGTGTGCCGGGCCTTTGATGCCGAGGTGGCAAAGCGGGCAGGCTCGGGCCCATTCTTCGGAGCGCGGCAGCCATGAGGATCACAGTGGTGGGCGACGTCCTCCTGGACGTGGACATCAACGGGGCCGCCACCCGGCTCAGCCCCGACGCGCCCGTGCCGGTGGTGGACGTCCGCGACATCCGGCGTCGTGCAGGCGGCGCTGGACTGGTGGCTACCGTGCTCGCCCAGGACGGCCACAGCGTCTCGCTGGTCACCGCGCTATCGAACGACGACGGCGCCAGCCACCTTAGGCGCGCACTGACCGGTGTCTCGGTGCTCGCCGGAGCCCCGCTGGCCCCAACGCCCACCAAGACGCGGGTGCGGATCGGGACACATCCCGTGGTCAGGTTCGACCAAGGGTGCGCCCCGGCCCCTGTACCCACCACCACGGGAAAGATGCTCGAAGCCATCGCGTCGGCGGAGGCCATTGTGGTGGCCGACTACGGCCGCGGAATGACCGCCAACACCGAGATCCGCGCCGCGCTTGCCAACGCCGTAGGCCGCGTCCCCGTGGTGTGGGACCCGCACCCTGCCGGTTCCGAGCCCGTGGCGGGGGTCGCCGTCGTGACGCCGAACCTTGCCGAGGCCGTGGCGGCAGCGAATGCGGCCGGGCTGGAACCGTCCACAGGTGCCGAAGTAGCAGGCCGGTACCTCCTCGAAAAGTGGGGAAGTGGGGCCGTTTTGGTGACGAGGGGTGAGGACGGGGCTCTCTTGATGTCAGCAGGAGCGGCGCAGGGTATCCCCGCCCCCAGAACCAACGTCAGTGATCCCTGCGGAGCCGGCGACCGACTGGCCGGCAGCCTTGCCGTGCACTTGGGGCTCGGGCTTGACCTCGCGCAGGCTGCCGCCCGGGCGGTGGAGGATGCGTCGGCATTCCTGGCAGCGGGCGGAGCGGCGTCGTTGGCGGTGGTGACCGAAGCGCCCGACACCAGCCCCGTCGTCGAGCTTAAGGGCCTGGAACTGGTGGGAGCCGGCGATCTGCACCCGGACGGCGTTCAGTTGGCCCGGGCTGTGCGGGCCGGAGGAGGCACGGTGGTGGCCACCGGCGGATGCTTCGATCTCCTCCACGCCGGTCACGCCCGGACGCTGGCTGCCGCGCGCAGCATGGGCGATTGCCTCATCGTTTGCCTGAATTCCGATGAATCGGTCAGGCGGCTCAAGGGCGTACACCGGCCAATCGTCAGCGTGGAGGACCGGGCGGAGTTGCTGCTGGCTCTTGAGTGCGTTGATGCCGTGGTGGTGTTCGACGAGGACACTCCCGAAGCCTGCCTCACCCAACTGCGGCCCGATATATGGGTCAAGGGTGGCGACTACACCCCCGAGGATTTGCCGGAAGCCCGCTTGGTGGCGGGGTGGGGAGGGCGTTGCGTCACTGTGCCCTTCCATCCGGCACGCTCCACCAGCGGCCTGGCCGCAGCCCTGGCCAAGGTCAGCTGACAACAGCACCGTCAACTGAGAACAAGCACCCAAGCAACCAAGCACCGATCAACCGAGAGGAACCGCATGAACACGCAAACACCTGGTCGCGTCATCGTCACTGGAGGCGGCTCCGGCCTTGGCGCTGCGATCGTGGAAGCCATCCGCGACGCCGGTGGCACGCCCTTCGTCTTCGACCGCGATGTCAGCAATGTGTCGGGGGCCAAGGCCCTGGAAGTGGACGTCTCCAACCGCGAAGCAGTGGAAGCCGCCGTCAAGGAGGCCGCCGAAACGCTGGGCGGCCTGGACGGAGTGGTGACGGCGGCAGGCATCGATCGCTGCGGCAAGCTGGGCGACGTCCCGGCGGAAGAATGGGAAAAGGTCATAGGCGTGAACCTCCTGGGCACGGTTTCGGTGGTCCGTGCGGCACTGCCCTATCTGAAGGGATCACGCGGCAGGGCCATCACCATCGCCTCCACGCTGGGACTTCGGGCGCTGCCCGATGCCACGGCGTACTGCGCCTCGAAGTTCGGTGTGATTGGCTTCAGCCGTGCACTCGCCGCCGAAACCGGGGGCGTCATCGGCGTCACCACCATCATCCCGGGCGGTATGAAGACCCACTTCTTCGACGATCGCGACGAACAGTACAAGCCACAGGACGACTCCAAGCTGAACGATCCCGCCAACGTGGCGCAGGCCGTGGTGTTCGCCCTCTCCCAGCCGTTCGGCAGCGAGGTCCGCGAACTCCTTATTTGCCCCGCAGAAGAAGGCTCGTGGCCGTAAGGTCCTGCACGTCCTGAACAACGTCGGCCACGGCGATGCCCTCAATGAGCGTGTCGTCGTGGCCGCAGTGCGGTGCCGTCCATCCCACCTGGGTGACGTCCGCTCCGCAGCGCGGGCACTGCGTAGCCCACGACATCCGGACACGGTGCAGGCCCCTGCCGCGCGGCCCCGCATTGAGCACGTTTCCCACCCAAAAGATTCCCACCGTGGGCGTCCCCAGTGCTTGGGCCAGGTGACGGGGGCCGCTGTCGCTGGCGAGCATCACCGTAGCCTCCGCCAGGAGAGCCGCCAGGTCCCCAATGTCCAGCTCGCCGGCTATGGAGCGCACGGCGTTCCGGCCACCCTCAGGCAGTTGGCGAACTGCCAGTTCAGCTACTTCCTGCGCCAACGCCTTCTCGGTATGGTCGCCCACGATCAGCACCTGGGCCCCTTCCCGCGCCAACCCCGCCGCGGCTTCAGCAAAATACGACGCCGGCCATCGCCTGCGGGGATCGGTGGCACCCGGGTGGATCACTACCAGCGATGTCCGCTGCGGGTCCCGTAATCCCGCCATGTTCTGCTGATGCTCAGGCCTGGGGCGCAATGGAGGGGAAACGATGCTTGGAGCTCCGGCCAGACCCGCCACCTCCAGCCAGCGGTCCGGTTCATTCTGGTAGTAGACGTAATCAAGGTTCCGCTCCAACGGCACCGCGTCCTTGGTGCGCGTGCCCACGGTATGCCGCGCCTCAAGACGAAGCAGGAATGGATTGGAAAACCGTCCGCCGCCGTGCATTTGGAACGCAACATCGAATTCCCTGGACCGCATCGATTCGAAGAACGCCTCCTGCGCCGCGAGGTCCTCAGCATCGTCCTCAAAGCGCTCGCCGTTGCGGGGGCCGTCATGGACGCCGCGCGCAACGGGCAGCATCTCGACGGCGTCAACCGGACCTTCCGTCGCGGCCACCAGTGCGGCATGGATCGGTGTGCCCAGAAGCGTGATGGTGGCGTCGGGGTATGCGTTCTTCAGCGCGTGGAGCGCCGGATAGAGGTATATCAGGTCGCCCAATCCACCGCCCCTGAGGACCGCAATCCGTGTGACGTCACTGAACTTTGCCAGCACGGGACCGATGCCGGGGTTCGCAGGACCATCCATGGGCGATTCCTTCTGTGCGGAGGCGGAAACCAGCGTACCCGGCGTGTGAAGTCCGTGCTGCGGGGTACCTGAGGGGAACAGGAAACTGTAAGCCCAACCGGAAGGTACCCCATGGCACGCCTATCCAATCAAGAGGGTCCGGACCATCACGAAAGCCTGGCCCATCAAGAGGGCCTGGCTGACTGGTTGCCGGGCCGCTTGGCCGAGGCGCATCCCGTGGTGACGGTCATCGGCGACTCCATCCTTGACGGCTGGTGGGATGGAACCATTGAGCGGTTCTGCCGCGAAGCCCCAGCCCCTGTGGTCCAGGTCCAGCGGCGTGACTTTGCCCCGGGAGGTGCGGCCAACACGGCGATGAACCTCGCTGCTATGGGGGCGAGGGTGCGTTTTGTGTCACTCGTGGGAGAGGACACAGGAGGCCGCACGCTCATTGAACAGCTCACATCGGCGGGCGTGGAGGCATCGCGTGTGGTGTCCCATGCCGGCATGACCACCACCACCAAGTTCCGTGTCAGCAGTGGCGGGCAGGTGATGCTACGCCTGGACGATGCCGCGGAAGAGGTTCCCGCAGATGGCCTCCGGCAGGTGGCTGCGGCCATTCCCGAGGCACTCCACGGAGCGTCAGCCGTGGTGCTCTGCGACTACGGGGCAGGGGCATTGGAAGGGGCGGTACGGGACGCAATTTTTGAGCATTTGGGCTCCCGGGGCGATGGTCCTGCTGAATCCGGCCCTGCCAATGCCCGCCAGGACACCCTGGTAGTTGTGGACGCCCACCATCCAGGGCGCTGGGCCCAGCTCCACCCGGACCTGGCAACCCCCAATGCGCAGGAAGCCGCCAGGTTGCTGGGGGCCGATTTTCCCGGTGGTGCTGCCAGGTGCCCCTTTGTGGAAGCCCACGCGGTCCAGCTCCTGCGCGCCTCAGGTGCGGGTGCCGTCGTCGTGACGTTGGACCGGGAGGGGACGCTGACCATCCGCCCCAACGGTGACGCCCAAAACCCGGCCACCCACCGGACGTGGGCGCGGCCGCAAGCAGAAAAGCAGGCTTCGGGCGCCGGCGATACGTTCGTGGCGGCGTTGACCATCGCCCGCGCCGGCGGGTTGCCGCTGACCACCAGCGTGGATCTGGCCCAAGCCGCGGCCGATGTTGTAGTGCACCGGCCAGGTACCTCCGTCTGCACCACTGATGAGCTGGCCAAGCACCTCCGCGGGTTCGCCGATACCGCACTAACGGACGCCGAGCTGGCGCGGCAGGTGGAGGAGCATCGCCGGGAGGGCAAGCGGATTGTGTTGACCAATGGGTGCTTCGATGTCCTGCATCGTGGCCATACCCGCTACCTCAACCAGGCCAAGCAACTGGGCGATGTGTTGGTGGTGGCGCTGAACAGTGATTCTTCGGTGCGGAAACTCAAAGGCCCCGACCGCCCGGTCAACCATGAGGCCGACCGCGCAGCAGTCATCGCCGCCCTGAGCTGCGTGGACCATGTCACCGTGTTCGACACCCCCACGCCCATACCGCTCATCGATCTCCTGCGGCCGGACGTCTATGCCAAAGGCGGTGATTACACGCCGGAAATGCTCCAGGAAACCGACGCCGTGGAGCGGTATGGCGGCACAGTGACCATCCTGGATTACGTGCCGGAGCACTCCACCACAGCAGTCCTGGAACGCATCCGTTCCACGGGCGAAACCCCGCAGGGCTAAGGAATCATCATGCGTATTGTGATCATCGGTGCAACAGGGCATGGCGGCACGGAACTGCTGAAGCGGCTCCAGAAGGCACGCTCAGAAGAAGGCGCGGATCTGGAACTCGTGGGCGTCGTCCGCCGACAACCGGATCCCGACGCCGCTCCCTATCACGGTGTGGAGTGGCACACTCTGGACATCAGCGACGCCGCGGATCAGCCCGCGCTGGAAGCAGCTTTGGCAGGAGCCGATGCTGTGGTTCATCTGGCGTGGCTCATCCAACCGAACCACAACCGGGAGATGCTTCGTCGGACCAATGTGGCCGGGACTTCCCACGTGCTGGCCGCCGCGCGCAAAGCCCGGGTGGGACACGTCGTGTGCGCATCGTCCGTGGGTGCCTACTCGCCTGCTCCCAAAGACCAGCGGACCAAGGAAGACTGGCCGGTGGGTGGGATCAGCAGCTCGCACTACAGCGCTGACAAAGCAGCGCAGGAAAGGCTCCTGGACGGTTTCGCCGAGGAGAACCCGGACGTGGTGGTGGCGCGTCTCCGCCCGGCGCTGATGTTCAGCGCCGGAGGCGGCAGTGAGGTTGGCCGCTACTTCCTGGGTCGGGTCCTGCCGCGGCTGGTTCCGCGTAAGCCCTGGCTGCCGTTCCTCGCGATCCCCAAGGAAATGGTGTTCCAGGCCGCCCACACGGCAGACGTCGCTGATGCCTACTGGCGGGTGCTGGAACGCAGGGCGGAAGGTGCTTTCAACATCGCGGCCGAGCCGGTCATCGATCCCAACGCCTTGGCGTGGATTCTCAACGCCCGGCGGGTCATACCGTTCCCCCTGCCGGTGCTCCGCGCCGTCGTCGAGGTCAGTTGGCGGCTCAGGCTGCAGGTGACCGACGCCGGATGGGTGGACATGGCGGCCAATGCCCCCATCATGGACACGGCGCGGGCGCACTCGCTTTTGGGCTGGTCGCCCAAGCATTCTTCGTTGGAGTCGCTGGCGGAAATGCTGGACGGGATCGGTGCCGGAAAGGGACGGGAAGCATCCCCTCCGCTGAAACCGCGGTAGCCCTTACTCGGAGGACAACACCACTGTCAGGATCCGGCGCAGGCTCATGGCCACCGAGGCCGGAGCGTTCACCGGGGCTTGGTCAGCGGCGGCCTCGGCTACGGCATCGCTGAGGGCAGTGATGCTGTCCTTGGCCTGCGCCAGCCGGTTGGCCAGCTCACCGTTCTCGGCGTCCCGCCAGTGGTCCACTACGGTCGCCACGGACTCCAAGGCTTCGGCCAAGGGGCCAACCACGGCGTCGGGGATGACAGTCCCGGCACCCTCTTCCCAGATGGCGCTGGCAAGGACGTCGGTAATGTCCTGGACGTGGAACGTGAGCCGTTCAAGCGTTCGCAGGCCAGCGAGGTCGCTGGGCAGCCGGGTTGCCCGACGGCGGGACCTGGGGTTCGCTTTGGCGCTCAGTTCAGCTTGATGCACCGCGGTCCGCACCCCGGCGGCCGTGAGCGAAAGTTCGTCGCTGCGGCTTGCCCAAGCCTCATGGTTGGGCGGCCAGGATTCTTCCATGGCCCGGGCCATGTCCTTGAGTTGGCGGGACAAAGCGCCTTGGTGCCCGGCGATGGCGGGATCGATGTCGTCCAGGTGCAGGGGCGGGAAGATCAGCCAGTTCACCGCAAACCCAACCGTGACGCCCAAAGCCATCTGGAGGACGTAGGCAAAGGAGAAACCCTCCGCGTTGGAGTCGCCCAGCACCAGGACGAACAACGCTGCCATGGGAATCCATTCGGATGCCGTGCCCAGCCGGGGAAGGCCGCCGATGAGCACGCCAAGTCCTACCACTACGGCAACAGCCAGGGCGGTAGGAGCGGCAATAGTGGTGATGGCGAAGGCCATGCCGATGCCCAACACCAGCCCCGCCAGGCTTTGGAGCCCATGTTTGGCGGAGTCGGCCACAGTGGGGTGCATGCTGACCAGTGCGCCCAGCGGCGCGTAGTACGGGTACGCAGCGGCGGGGCCGGGCATGAAGGGAGCGAGGTACCAGGCGAGGCCTGCTGCGATGGCCGTTTTGGCAGCGAACAGGAGCCGGTGGCGGGTGACAGTTTTTCGAAGCGCGGGAATCAGCCGTCGCCTCGCGGGCAGTTGGCTCATTACCCCAACATTCGCAGGTATGGCCGCGGCTGTCGAGCGGAAAGTGCAGAACGTGAGCAGGGACATCAATTCGTTCGATTGGGTGATTAGATCCCTGGCAAACGGGTACACACCCATTGATAGTAACGATACTTACTATCCCGGCTGCTGTCCGCAGCCTGCCAACTGTGGAAAGAGAGCGATAATGACTGAGAGCAAATCGCCGCAGGACGGAAGCTTCGCGGCGCCAAACACCGGTGCCCACACAGGCACCGAACCGTTCACGGGAAACTACTTGGACTCGGCCGATGTTGAGACTCAAACGGCTGGAACCACGGGAATCAGTGGAACCCCCGCTGGTTCGGGAACCGGTTCTGACAGCTCCGGCAAGGTGGACACGGCCAAGGAAGAAGCTGCGGGAGTAGCAGGCGCCGTCAGCGACGCCGCCGGGGGAGTCGTGGACACCGCCAAGACCGAGGCCGGACACGTTGCCCAGGAAGTCAAGGTGAATGCCCGCCAACTGCTGATGCAGACCAAGGGTGAGCTGTCCGAACAGGCCCAGGCCCAGCAACAACGTGTTGCCGAAGGTTTGCGGTCGATTTCCGATGAACTCTCCACCATGGCCAACTCAACGGAAAACGGTGGCGTTGCCACGGACTTGGTCCAGCAGGCAGCGCAACGCTCCTCTTCCGTTGCCCAGTGGCTGGAAGGCCGGGATCCCGGCTCGCTGCTGGATGAAGTCAAGGGCTTCGCACGTCGTAAGCCAGGAACCTTCCTGCTGCTGGCAGCTGGAGCCGGCGTCCTCGCAGGTCGTCTCGGCCGTGGCATGGCAGGCAACGCTTCCGATGCTGCCTCCCCAAGCGGCACGCCGACCACCACGGAGACGCCTCGCGCCGTGTACTACCCCACTCAGGGCGGCGCGGTCCCGCCTCCGGCAGTGGACCTCCCCGGGCCGACGGCAACCACCGCCGGATACGGTTCGGCCACCACCACCGGCTATGACGCAGGTACCACGGGTGGCTACGACGGATCCACGCTCCCTTACCCGGAGACTGAAGCCGGCGGCGTCAAGGCACAGGGCGATCCACTGGCAGGCCCGCTCGATCCCGATGACCCCCAGTATGGAGGTCACCGATGAGCAGTCCCGCCGATCTGCCTCCCACAGAAGCCCACGTCAAGGCGGAGACCCTTCCCCTTGGTGAGCTGCTGAGCGACCTGACGCGCGACGTTTCCACGTTGATGCGCCAGGAAGTGGAGCTGGCCAAAGCGGAACTGAAAGAGTCCGCCACCAAGGCCGGTAAAGGCGCGGGGATGCTGGGCGGAGCTGCGTACGCCGGCCACATCACCGTGCTGTTCCTTTCCATTGCCCTGTGGTGGGCCTTGGGTCAGCTTGTTGGCCTGGGATGGTCCGCTGTTATCGTCGCGGTCATCTGGGGCATCGTGGCAGCAGTTTTGGCTGCCAAGGGCCGCAAGGAACTTAACACCATCAAGGGCATGCCGCAGACCGCTGAGACGGTCAAAGAAATACCCCCCGCTTTGAAACCGAACACTGAGGAGACACGATGACGCAGAACCCCGACGCCCTGCGCGCCGATATCGAAGAAACTCGCCGGCGGCTCAGTACCAACGTTGATGCCGTGGCGGACAAGGTGACGCCCTCGCACATCGTCAATCGCAGGGTGGACAAGATCAAGTCCGCTGTGTTCGGCGCCCGCGACGACGTCAGTGACGCTGCAGGCAACGCTGCCCACCGCGCCGGAGACGCTGTCTCCGGCGTGGCCGGCAGTGTTTCCGGGGCCGTCTCGGACATCGGTGATGCCCCGCAGGTGATCACACGGAAGGCCCAGGGCAGCCCGATCGCCGCCGGCCTGATCGCGTTCGGCGCAGGCCTGCTGGTGTCCTCGCTTTTCCCGGCCTCGGAAAAGGAGCGCGAAGCTGCCCAGGCCGTCAAGGAAGCAGCCCAGCCCTTGACCGACGAACTGAGCCACGCGGCCCAGGAAGTCGCCGAGCACCTGCGCGAACCCGCTCAGGACGCCATGCAAAACGTCAAGGACAGCGCCACGGAAGCAGCAGCCAACGTCAAGGACGAAGGCCAGGCAGCAGCAGCCGACGTCCAGGACCGCGCGCAGACGGCCAAGGACAACGTCAGCAACCAGTAAGTTCTCCCACTGACCCAACTGAGTCGAAGCAGATGCCCTTTTGAGCCCTCAAAACAGCGTCATCTGCGACTCAGTTGGGTCAGTCCTGCGCTCCGGGGATGTGTCCGGCTGGGCCTCGGATCAGCGCACTTCCAGGATCATCTGCAGCAAGCGGGCTGCGGCCGGCCGGGCGGCGTGCTCCTCGGACCACTGCGCACGGGCCAGAGCCTTGCTGACAGCTTGCGTGGTGATGCCCAGTTCCTGGGCCACGGCCTTTTGCTGACCTCGGACGCCCGGTGTGAGCAGGTCAAGGACCCGCCATTCCGCCGCGCTGCGGTGTTGGACGATGTGTCCCAGGAGCCGCAGCACAGCTTCGGCTTCTGACGCCAACGCGGTCAGAGGTCCGTCCACTGCCACCGGGATCCGCTCTTTGCCGTTGCGCAGCCTGTCGACGGCCCGGCGCGCGTACACCAGGCCGTGCCCCGACGCATCCTTCACCAGGTTGGGCAGCGGCTCATTGATGGGTCCCACGCCGATTCCTACGTACCACTGGCTGGACCGGAGCGCGATCAGGGCAGTCTCCACGGCTTGGTGGCCCGATTCGACGATGCCCTGCACCTCATCCTCAACCGAGCGGTCAAAGTCGAGCCGCGCAGGAATGTGCCGCAGGTCCTTGAGCAGCTGCGGCACGAGGTCGCCGTCGCGCCGGCTGTCGCGTTGGTTGATAGTGAGAGTGAACATAGTGGATCACATGCTACCGGCTGGTAGACGCTCTGCAAGGGCAAAATTCGCCCATTGTTCAGTCCAGCCGCTCAGTCAAGCGCCATCCGCCCGGTAAGTACGACGGCGGGCAGCGCACCTGCCGCTGCCCGTGCGGCGCCGGGCATTCCTGCATCATTCATGGCCCCGTGGATAGCGCGGACCAAAGGGGCGGGATCCTGGTTCGAAGCGAAGACCCAGAACGTTTCGCGGGCTTGGAAAACCACGGCACTCCGGCCTCCAGCGCCCAGGGAAACCTTCCGGCGTGCCACCAATCGGCGGTCGGGATCAGTGCCGTCGGCAGTGGTCACGGCTTTGATGGTTCCGGGCGTGATGTCGGCCCAGGGAATCACCACGAGGGTGTGTTTCTGCGAATACTTGGCGACCAACCCGCCGTCGAAAACCAGCAACTTCCGGAAGCTGCCCAGAAGCGTCATGGACAACAGCACCAGACCCGTCAGAATGCTGGTCAGCGCAAAGAAGGCGGGATCGTTGAAGTGCCCGGCTTCCCGGGTGGACCGGATGGGGCTGACAAACTCTGCGATGGTCCCAAAAACGAACCCCACCACGAGGCAAGGGATGAGGACCTTCCAGTAGATGTGCCGGGAGGACGCTACACAGCGGAGCTGTCCCAGATCGGGGGCGAGCTTGCGCTCAACACGGCGGACCAGCCAGTTACGGCCGTGCATCCGGGCGCTGGCCATAGAGGTTGGGCAGGTTCTGCCGATCGGCCGCAGCGGCTTGTTCGGCGGTATGGGCCTTGGGGTCCGGAACCGGTGGCTGGCCCTGCGCAATGCCGGAGCGGCGATCGATGGCTGCGAACTTCGGATCCCAGGTGTCATCTCCGCCACCACTGATGGCGGAGGCGATGAGCATCACCACGAAGAACGGAAAGAAGGACCAGCAGATGGCGCGCCATCCGCCCAGCCAGGCGCCCGCCGTCGTGCCGTTCTTGATCCGAACTGAGCGCATGCCCGCGGCGGCGTCGCCCACGCTGCCCACGGTTCCCCAGATCATTCCGTAGACCAACAGGCCCACGAACCACAAGACAACGTAGAGGGTCAGCCACAAACCGTCGTTGTAACCGAGCGCCGAGCCGCTGTTCATCATGGACTCACGGACCACCGCGGCAATCGCGGCCAGGATCACGTAGCCCACCAGGAAGACGACTGCATCCAGGACCCGGCCCCAGAAGTGGGCACTACCCGAAGCCTTGACGAAGTACGCGCCGGTGTCAGGATGGCGGCGAACGGGGCGGCCGTTGACAGGGTCAAGCAGCCCAGTGAGGGTGGTGGACTTGGAAGAACTCATGAGGGACTTTCAGCTCGACGGCGGTGTGCGGCTTGGGTGCGGAACGTCAGGCCAGTCCGGCGAGTCCGCCCAGGACGCGGGCCAACGATGCCGCAGAGGTTTCCTGGAGCTCGAACGTTACGGATTCCGCCTGCTCCGGGCCGGATTCTGGCGAGCCCTCCACGCGTGGGGTGAGAACGTGGACGCCGGACGGACCGGTGTACACGGTGACAGTGGGGAATTCGTTGGTACTGGAATTGAAGGCCACTACGTTGCTTGCGGCCTGGGTGTCGGCCAATGCCGTGGCGGCGTGCGCCTCGAACTGGGCTTCAGTGTAAAGGGCAGGCTCGGTATCGCGGGCGGCAGCCTGCTGGGGGTCGACGAATTCGGCCAGGCGCGGAACCAGTTGGTCACGGGTGACTACTGTGAAGCCGTGCAAGCCGCTTTCGTCTACTTCCTCAAGCAGGACACCTTCGTCATGAAGGTAGCCGTAGAGCCAACGCTTGCCGGTGGACACGGTGCGTTCCACCGAGACAACGCTGCTGCCGCTGCGGCGCAGGGTGAGGGCGCCGGTGATTTCTTCAGTGGCATGCAGGCGGGACGGTTCGGTCTCGCCCTCGAAGACCACCGGATACACGAGTTCCTTGGCGAGCAGGCCGCGCAAGGCTATGGCGCACATCAGTTCCTTGCTGGCGTCCTGGGCCGAAAGCCACGGCAAGGCCACCAGCTGTTCGTGCTGAACGCCGTCCAGGGCAACAACTTCTTCATCGGTCAGCGTGGGCAAGGGAGCGCCGACTGCGCTGGCCGAGGCCAGGACCTTGGCTGCGGCCTCGATGTCCCTCTGGGTCCATTTCATGGTGCTGGTGGTCATCCGAATATCCCTCCGACAAAGTTTCCGACTGACTTGGCGGCGTCACTGACCCCGTCTGCCACCTTACTGCCTGCGTCCTTGACGAAGCCCGCCACCTCCTTGGCGCCGTCGGCGATGTAGCTGCCAGGGTTGCGTGCGAAGTTGCTGATGGAGTCCCAGTTGTCGGCTACGAGGTTGCCCAGCGCCCACGCGCCGGCGACGATGCCCGCGCCGATCACGATCGGAGCGCCGATCGGCCCCAGCAAGGCTGCGCCGCCGGCTGTCATGAGCATGATGCTGCCAACGCCACCCACCACGGACAGGCCGCCGGCAACGCGGTCGCCGGTGCCGCGCCAGCCATCGTGCTGGGGGTTGATCATGTCGCTGATGCCGCCCACAATGTTCAGCGGCGCAGCCAGCGCCCCGGCCACGCGGAGGCCCTTGGAGAACTTGCTGGCATCCTGGAACGCCTGGCTGTAAGGGATGTTGGCTTTGAGGTCGGTGAGGACGTCAGTGACTTTCTCACCGTTCCGCAGCGCGGTCATGGCATCGCGGACAACCGTTCCGCCGGCCCGCCAGTTGGTGAGGACCTCGCGGGTCTTCACCCATTCCGCATTGCCAAGCTTGAGGTATTTGTAGGCCGTCCACAACGGGGCAGCCAGTCCCTTGACGCCCATCGCGGTGTCATAAACGTCCTTGAGGACGCCCACCGATGAGCCCGAACCATCATTGTGGCTGGCGAACTCCTGCTGGTTGGCGTGCTTCTTCAGTTGGCTGGCATTCTCGCGCAGCATGGTGGCGGCCTTGACCAGGCTCTGCCGGTGCTGGGAGTTCCAATCGCCCTTGAAGACGGTGGCGTCCCGGCCCTGCCAGGCTGTTGTGGAATTGATGGCGTTGGACAACTGCGTGCTTTGCAGGCTGATGGCGTCGGCAGCTTTGCCCATCACGCCGGCCAGACTGCGAAGCTGCGTGATGTCCGCGCCGTAGAACCCAGCCATATGAACCCCCTGTGTAAGGCATCGAAAAGTCTCGTCCCAGCCTAAGCGGACCCGGGAGCTACCGCGATGGGGAGACATGCCCATGTGCGCACCACGGGCAAGGAGAATTTAAAGCACGACGGCGGCCGGTGCGGTTCGCAGGGAACCGCGCCGGCCGCCGTCGGGCGTCAGTGCACCGCACGTGACGCGCAAGGCAAAGCCTTAGTGTGCTGCCGGAACGTAGCGCTTGATGGAGGCTTCCAGCTCGGCTTCGGCAGCGGCGCGGTCGCCCCAGCCCTCGGCCTTGACCCACTTGCCGGGCTCCAGGTCCTTGTAGCGCGTGAAGAAGTGCTCGATTTCCTTGATCAGGAATTCGCTGACGTCGCTGACTTCCTGGATGTGGTCGAAGCGTGCGTCAACGGGGACGCAGAGGACCTTGGCGTCTCCGCCGCCGTCGTCGGTCATGTTGAAGACGCCGATGGGGCGGGATTCAACGATGACGCCCGGGTGGAGGTCGAAGTCCTGCAGGAGCACCAGTGCGTCCAGCGGGTCGCCGTCTTCGCCCAGGGTGTTCTCGAAGAAACCGTAGTGCGTGGGGTACTGCATGGAGGTGAACAGGACGCGGTCCAGGCGGACACGGCCGGTTTCGTGGTCAACTTCGTACTTGACGCGCGATCCCTTGGGGATCTCGATGGTCACGTCGTGCTTCATGGAATGCTCCTTGACGGGTGTGGGTGGGGCGTCGCTCCGCCGAAGCGGCCGTCACGGGTGACGGTGCCTCAGGCAGGCTGCTTAGCCCGGGGCTGGCGGCAGGCAAAAGGACAGCCGGTGCCGCCGACTACTATTGAGGATATAGCGAGAGGCCCGGGTTTCTTGAACCGGCGGGGACATTTCAGGACTGACAGGACCAAGCAACTTCCATGATGGGCGTTAAAAACGGGGGCGCCCGCAGGGTATCGGCGGTATGGCGGCGCCTGAAATGGCCGTTCCTGTTGGCCGGAGTCCTGCTGTGCCTAGGGGCCGTTGTGGTGGTTGGAATGGTGCCTGGCCTGCTGACGGTCCCCAAACCTTCGCCGTCAGTTCCCGCCTGGCAGCAGGAACCGGACCGATTGGCTGACGTCAGCGGAGTGCTTCCCCTGGACGCCGATGCCCCCCTTCCAATGCCCGCTGAGGTTGCTCGGCAACTTGATGCCACGCTGAAACCGGCCGGCGGGGGCAGTATCAGTGGCATGGTGATGGACGCTTCCACCGGCAAGGTCCTCTTTGACCGCGACGCCAACGCCAACCGGATCCCGGCCTCCAATATGAAGTTGCTGACCGCCGTGGCTGCGCTCAAAGCACTCGGTCCGGAGTCGCGTTTTACCACCCGTGTGCTCGCATCCGAGGATCCCTCCACCGTGGTGCTGACCGGGGGAGGGGACGTTCTGCTGGGCGCTTCAGCATCGGATCCGTCGGCGGTTCTCGGGCGCGCCGGTCTGGCGTCGCTGGCCTCGGATACTGCGGCGGCTTTGGCTGCAGCAGGCGTCAAGGGACCGGTCACCGTGCAGGTGGACGACTCACTCTTCACCGGCGCACCCCTTAACCCTGCGTGGAGCCTGGACGACGTCGCCGCCGGCGAGACAGCGCCGTTGTTTTCCCTCGCGTTGAACTCCGGCCGCTACGCTCCGGATGTCTTGACCGGGCCGCGCCCTCAGGATTCCGCCGTCACTACCGCCCAGGCGTTCGCCGAACAGTTGGCGGCTGCCGGCGTTGCGGTGAGTCCCGGCGTCGAACGCGGCAAAGGCCTCCCCACCAAGGTGCTGGCGGCCGCCGAATCGGCCACAGTCAGCGAGCAGGTGGACCTCATGCTTGAGTCCTCGGACAACTTCCTCGCCGAGGCGCTGGGGCGGATGACCGCCTTGGCTTCCGGTCAAAAGGCCACGTACGACGGCGCCACCGCGGCCGTGCGGCAACGGCTGGGGGAGTTGGGGATCGCCACCGATTCGATGCAGTTGGCCGACGTCTCCGGACTGGCCCTGGAAAACCAGGTCAGTGCCCGACAGTTTGCCGACGTGGTCCGTGCGATCACCAGCGGACCGGACCTCTCTCTGCGTACCGCGCTGGACGGGTTCCCGGTGGCCGGGCTGACCGGAACCCTTGATGACAGATATGTGGACGCCTCTACCGCGGAGGGTGCCGGGCTGGTCCGGGCCAAGACGGGGACGCTCAATACGGTGATCGCCCTGAGTGGTTACGTGGTGGACGCCGACGGGCGGTTGTTGGTGTTCTCTTTCATCGGCAACGACCTTGAACCGGGGGTCGCTGCCAACAAGGTGGCCATGGACAGGTCGGCGTCGGTGTTGGCCTCGTGCGGTTGCCGGGGCTGAATGCTCCGCGTGGAGCGAACTTAAGAGCCCACTGTCAGTCTCGTGTGGTGTGATGGTCCGTATGGTGTCATCTGCCCGCGATTCGTCAGCAGGGGCCCCGTCCCTGATCAATTGGGACCTGGCCGCCTCTACGGCTGCCCGGCTTGCCCCTCCCGGTCCGGAGCTTAGCGCCGGGGAGATTGGCAAGGCGGTGGAGAACCTGCGCTTCAACGCGGATATCTCCGTCCCGCACGTCCACGACATCACCGGGCTGGACGCTGCCCGGGATCTGCGAGACTCGCACGTCCTTGTGGTGGACCGCGCTTCCTGGTCCAAGGCCAACACCCAGAGCTTCGCGGTGATGCTCCAACCCGCGTTGAAAACGATGCTGGACAGCCGCAGCGGAGTGTCCATGACCCCAGCCGCAGCCGCAGCCAGCGGTGCCATCACCGGCACCCAGCTTGGCGCTGTGCTGGCCTTCCTTTCCAGCAAGGTCCTTGGCCAGTACGATCCCTTTGCTGCCCTGGCCCCTGAATCCAACGTTCCGCCCGGCGGCCGGCTCCTGCTCGTAGCGCCGAACATCATCTCCGTGGAGCGCGAACTCAACGTCCACCCGGACGACTTCCGCCTCTGGGTCTGCCTGCATGAACAAACACACCGCGTGCAATTCGCTGCCGCGCCGTGGCTCCGGCACCACATGCTCGACGAAATCGAGAAGCTCAGCGGCAACCTCCTGGGCAACATGGACTCCCTGGTGGAACGCGCTGGTGCAGTGGCCAAGTCCCTGCGTGACCGCACTCCCTCGGACAAGACTCCGGGCCGCGGCGCCATCCTGGACCTCCTCCAGAACCCTGAGGAGAAGGCGTCCCTGTCCCACATCACGGCCGTCATGAGTCTCCTTGAGGGCCACGCCAACGTAGTGATGGACGCTGTGGATTCGAGCATCGTTCCCTCGGTGAAGACCATCCGCCAGCGCTTCAACGAGCGCGGCAAGGACCGCGGCGTGGTGGAGAAGTTCATCCGCAACCTCCTCGGCCTTGACGCCAAGATGCGCCAGTACACCGATGGCGCCAAGTTCGTGCGCGAAGTGGTTGCCGTGGCAGGCATGGAGGGCTTCAACCGGGTGTGGGAATCCGCCGAGTACCTCCCCACCGAAGAAGAGATCCACAATTCCAAGCTGTGGCTTGAGCGGATGGGCCTTTGAGCGTTCCTTCCGGTTCCGGCGTCGCTGGCTCCGGCGTCGGTTCCGATGCCGGTCGCGGCGGTAAGGGTCGACGGCGGCCCGGGCGCCTTGCGCCGGTGGTCGGCAAGGCGCGGAAACAGTTGCAGAACGCCTTGGCCTCCGCGGGTCATCCCCAGCGGGTGCTCGTAGCCTGCAGCGGTGGGCCGGATTCGTTGGCTCTGGCAGCCATAGCCGCGTACTTCGGCCGGCGTGGCCACGTCGATGGACATCCGGTAACGGTTGCCGGTGTGGTGGTGGATCATCAGCTGCAGCCGGGCTCTGCAGAGGTCGCCTCCCGGACTGCCGCGGTGTTGCGCGAGCTGGGTCTGTCTCCCGTGGAGGTGCGCACTGTGGAAGTCGCGGCCACTGGGTTCGGCCCTGAGGCCGCGGCCAGGGATGCCCGCCATGCTGCGTTGGAATCTGCTGCCGCGGACCTGACGTGTGATGTGATCCTTCTTGGCCACACCCTGGACGACCAAGCCGAGCAGGTGTTGCTGGGCTTGGCCCGTGGTTCAGGGACTCGGTCTTTGGCGGGGATGAGGCCTGCCCGCGGTCGCCTTCTCCGCCCTCTCCTGGGCCTTCGCCGAGCCGAGACCCTGGAAATTTGTGAGGTCGAGGAACTTTCCCCATGGCACGATCCCAGCAACGCCGACCCTTCCTTCGCCCGGTCCCGGACCCGCGTGGAAGTCATGCCTGTCCTGGAAGAGAAGCTGGGGCCGGGGGTCGCCGAGTCGCTTGCCCGGACCGCCGCAATACTGCAGCAGGATGCCGATTTCCTTGAAGATCTGGCCAACGAGACCTATCTCTCACTTGTCCAGCGTGAAGACAACGGCGCATGGCTTCCGGAAGACGCCGTACGTGAGCTGCCCGCAGCGCTGAGGTTCCGGGTCATCGCGAAGGCTGCCGCCGACGTCGGGGGTCAACAACCTGGCTACGGACGGCTCCAAGCCGCGGAAGCGCTGCTGCGGCGACAAGGGTCGGCCGGGCCCGTGGAGCTTCCCGGCCACGTCAGTGTTTACCGGTTGTCCCTGAGCGATTTGGAGCAGGAGCGTTCGGTTTCCGCCGGTGCTCCGGCTGCCAGTAGTCCGCGCGATTCGGCCGGCGCCGGTCCCCGCGAAGCCGCGCGCTGTGGGAAGCTAGTATTCCGGCATCAGAAACCGTCCCAACAGTAGCCGCACCCGAGCATCAAAACAGGAGCCATTGGTGGATTCAAACGACGTCCAGGCAGATCTCAAGCACGTTCTTTACACCAAAGAGCAGATCCAAACGCGCATCGCGGAACTCGCAGCGCAGATCGACAAGGACTACGAGGGCCGCGACATCTTGATCGTCGGTGTCCTCAAGGGTGCGGTCATGGTCATGGCTGACCTGGCGCGCGCACTGCACAGCCACGTCAGCATGGACTGGATGGCTGTCTCGTCCTACGGCTCCGGTACCCAGTCTTCCGGCGTGGTCCGGATCCTCAAGGACCTTGACACCGACCTCATGGGCAAGGATGTCCTGATTGTTGAGGACATCATCGATTCCGGACTGACCCTTTCCTGGCTCAAGTCCAACCTCGAGTCCCGTGGCACGGCCAGCGTCGAGATCTGCACGGCCTTCCGCAAGCCGACCGCCGCCAAGGTGGAGATCGACGTCAAGTACGTTGGCTACGACATCCCCAACGAGTTCGTGGTGGGCTACGGCCTCGACTACGCCGAAAAGTACCGCAACCTGGACTTCGTGGGCACCTTGGCCCCGCACGTTTACGAGTAAGCGCACTTCTTCGTTTCACGCCGCCGCGCCCTTTTCCGCCGTTCGCACCCGTAACCTCTGGTCCGTGTGGCGGGAGTGGGTGCGGCGTTTGCGCTAACGGCTTCATCCGTTGGACGGCTGCATTCAAGGGGTGCCCTGGGGGAGGCCTCGGAGCTACACTGAACCATGACCGGTGCCCCTGCCCGTCTCCTGGCATGGCTCGTCGTCTTGTCGACGTTTCTCACGGCCTGCACTCCTGCGGTAGATGTCAACGGGACAGCTGCCGCCCAGTCCAGTGCGGCCGCGTCGGCCCCGCCAATCGCCGGGGACGTCGCAACTCCTGCGCCCGCCACCGTCCCCACACTGCCCCCAGCGCCTGCTCCACCTCCCGCGCCTGCACCTCCACCGCCAGTACCCCAGGCTTTCGCGCTGAACCTCTACCAAGAGGGTGACTTCGTGCCGCAGTACACGTTTGATTGGTGCGTAGCTGCCAGCATCCAGATGGCACACAACCTTATTGATGACACCAGAGGCGGAATCTGGGCATCCTCCGCACAGCAAAGCGAGCTGTGGGAGATGGCCCGTGCGCGGTCATCGAATTCGTTCAACGGTGCCAACCCCCGAGGCTGGGCGCAGGTGTTGACTGAGGTTGGATTGGGCCCGTACTCGGTGGTCAGCGTCGCGACCTACGAGGACACGCTGCAGACGGCGGCGCGTGCCATAGCGGAAACTGGCCGGCCAGTAGGGTTGGTCATGTGGAGCGGCCGGCATGCTTGGGTGATGAGCGGCTTTGAGTCCATGGGTGATCCCGCGCAGTTCCCGGAGTTTCAGGTAACGGGGATTCGCGTCCTGGATCCGCTCTATCCCCACGGCAGCGGGCAATGGGGTCCCTCTCCGGAGCCCAACAGCCTGCTCACTCCTGAGCAGTTGGCAACACAGTTCGTGGTCCGTGAGCCCCGGCGCTGGAGTACCGACCTGCCCGCTGGTTATTTGCTGGTGCTTCCGGTCGCAGCCTGACCAAGCAGCATCGAGACCACTCGGAAGCAACCAAGGTGGTGCACTGCCCACCAAGCGTAAACCCCTGTCCCAGCGCCCTCGAGGCGAGTATCCTGTGTACGCCCAGAGGGAACTTTTGGACTTTCCGGTGCGTGAATTACTGGGAACGGTGTATAGCTTGAAACTGAAGCAGCACCACTCGCGCGCAGAAGTTGCGCCTTGCAGCACTACCAGGAGGGACGGGGCAAAACCCCGATCAGATGAAAGCTAAGAGTTTCTTCAAGGGCCCGGGCATCTGGATTGTTGTCGTCGTTGGCTTGCTCCTGGTGGCATTCGCAACACTGGCTCCGGGCGGTTCAACGCGCATTGACACCAAGGAAGGCCTGGAACTCCTTTCCCAGAGCGGGAAGGTTGAGCAGGCCAAGATTTTCGACGCCGAGAACCGCGTTGACCTGGTGCTCAAGGACAACCTGAACCTGGACGGCCAGGACAAGGGCAAGAACGTACAGTTCTTCTACGTCACGGATCGTGGTCCGGATGTGGTGAAGGCAGTCACCAACGCCAACCCGGAAAAGGGCTTCACGGACCAGCCGATCGAGAACAACTGGTTCTCCGGCCTGTTCTCGCTGCTCATCCCGGTGCTGCTGCTCGGTGTGCTGTTCTGGTTCCTGCTTTCGCGTATGCAGGGCGGCGGCTCCAAGGTCATGCAGTTCGGCAAGTCCAAGGCCAAACTGGTCAACAAGGACATGCCGCAGGTGACCTTCTCCGACGTTGCCGGTGCTGACGAAGCTGTGGAAGAGCTCCAGGAAATCAAGGAGTTCCTCCAGGAACCGGCCAAGTTCCAGGCTGTTGGCGCCAAGATCCCCAAGGGCGTGCTGCTTTACGGCCCTCCAGGTACGGGTAAAACGCTGCTGGCCCGCGCTGTTGCCGGCGAAGCCGGCGTTCCCTTCTTCTCCATCTCCGGCTCGGACTTTGTTGAAATGTTCGTCGGCGTTGGTGCTTCCCGCGTCCGTGACTTGTTTGAGCAGGCCAAGGCCAGCTCTCCGGCCATCATCTTCGTGGATGAGATCGACGCCGTTGGTCGTCACCGTGGTGCCGGCATCGGCGGCGGCAACGACGAACGTGAGCAGACGCTGAACCAGCTCCTCGTGGAGATGGACGGCTTCGACGTCAAGACCAACGTCATCCTCATCGCTGCCACCAACCGTCCGGACGTCCTGGACCCCGCGTTGCTGCGCCCGGGCCGCTTCGACCGCCAGATCACCGTGGAAGCCCCGGATATGATCGGCCGCGAGCAGATCCTGAACGTTCACGCCAAGGGCAAGCCCATGGCGCAGGGCATCGACCTCAAGGCTGTTGCCAAGAAGACCCCGGGTTACACGGGCGCTGACCTGGCCAACGTCCTGAACGAGGCCGCACTTTTGACCGCGCGTTCCAACGCCAACCTGATTGACGACCGCGCACTGGATGAGGCAATCGACCGTGTCATGGCCGGCCCGCAGAAGCGCAGCCGCGTCATGAAGGAACTCGAACGCAAGATCACCGCGTACCACGAAGGTGGGCACGCTTTGGTTGCCGCTGCCCTTCGTAATTCGGCACCGGTCACCAAGATCACCATCCTTCCCCGTGGCCGCGCGCTCGGCTACACCATGGTGATTCCTGAGGACGACAAGTACTCGATCACCCGCAACGAACTGCTGGACCAGATGGCCTACGCCATGGGCGGCCGCGTCGCTGAAGAAATCGTGTTCCACGACCCCTCCACAGGTGCTTCCAATGACATCGAGAAGGCAACTTCCACGGCCCGCAAGATGGTCACGCAGTACGGTATGAGCGAACGCGTTGGAGCTGTAAAGCTGGGCCAGGGCGGCGGCGAGCCGTTCCTCGGACGCGACGCCGCACAGGAACGCAATTTCTCCGACCAGATCGCCTACGTTGTGGACGAAGAAGTGCGTCGACTCATTGACCAGGCCCACGACGAGGCCTACGCCATCCTCACGGAAAACCGGGACGTCCTGGACCGTCTGGCGCTGGAACTCCTTGAACGGGAAACCTTGAACCAGGCTGAGATTGCCGAGATCTTCCACGACATCCGGAAGCGCGATTTCCGTGAGATCTGGTTGTCCAAGGAATCCCGTCCGGTCCAGTCCATCCCGCCCGTGGAAAGCCGGGCGGAAAAGGCTGAACGAGAAGCCCAGGAGGAAGCCAAGCAGGCGCGTCTGGACGAACCGCTGGACGTCGTCGCTCCGCACGCCCAGGGGGTCAGCAGCCAGGATTCCTTCCAGGCGCCGCGACCTGACGGCGGCAACGACTCCACGCATCACGGCTAAGCTATCTGCCGTGACTCATTTCGACGACGACGACGACCTCGCCGCCGCCCACGGTTCCGCCGCGGGCTCCAAGCAGGCCCATAAAGTAGACCGTCCGCGCATTGAAGCGGCAGTCCGCGAGATCCTCCTGGCTATTGGTGAAGACCCTGACCGTGGCGGCCTCCAGGACACGCCCAAACGCGTGGCCAGGGCGTACGCCGAGGTTTTTGCGGGGCTCCACCAGCATCCGGCGGACGTCCTTTCCACCACGTTCGACCTCGATCATGAAGAGCTTGTCCTCGTGAAGGACATTCCGTTCTACTCGACGTGCGAGCACCACCTGGTGCCGTTCCACGGAGTGGCACATGTCGGTTACATTCCGTCACATGACGGGAAGGTGACAGGCCTCAGCAAGCTGGCGCGGTTGGTCGACATCTACGCGCGCCGGCCGCAGGTGCAGGAGCGCCTCACGACGCAGATCGTTGAGGCGCTGGTGAAGCACCTCAACCCGCGTGGCGCCATTGTGGTCGTCGAATGTGAACACATGTGTATGTCCATGCGCGGCATCCGCAAGCCCGGCGCGAAGACCGTCACCAGCGCGGTGCGCGGTCAGCTCCATGACCCGGCCACCCGCGCCGAGGCCATGAGCCTCATACTCGGAAGGTAATCACTATGGACTCCCTCGCTGCAGCACCCGGAACCGGCCCGGCCACAAGCCCGTTGCCGGTTCTCCGTAAGCCGCGCCCCGCGGCCAGGTTTGAGGACCTGCCAACGGACCGCACGCTCGTCATGGGAATCCTCAATGTCACCCCGGATTCCTTTAGCGACGGCGGCACCCACCGGACGCCGGACACGGCTATCGCGCTGGGCTTGCGCATGTTCTACGCCGGCGCGGACATTATCGACGTCGGTGGCGAGTCCACGCGCTCTGGCGCCGAACCGGTTTCCCCGGAAGAAGAACAACGCCGTGTCATTCCGGTGATTCAGGCATTGGTTAAGGCTGGCGCGCTGGTCAGTATCGACACGATGCACACGTCCACGGCCGCCGCAGCCGTGGAGGCTGGTGCGGCCATCATCAATGATGTGTCCGGCCTGACCATCGAGCCCGGTATGCCTGAGCTCGTGGCCCGGACCAAGGTCCCGTACATCCTCACGCACCGCCGCGGCGACGCCATGACCATGGACAGCCTGACGGATTACGACAACGTGACCCAGGACGTGGTGGCTGAACTCAGCGGCGTCCGCGACAAGTTGTACGCAGCGGGCGTTGCCCCGGAGCAGATCATCATTGATCCCGGAGTCGGGTTCTCCAAGAACGAGGACCAGAACTGGGAAATCCTCAAGAACCTTGATCAGCTCTTCGGGCTGGGCCACAAGGTGATGGTGGCTGCTTCCCGCAAGCGGTTCCTCGGTTCGCTCCTCACTGTTTCGGGCAAGTCGGCTGCTCCGCTGGAACGCGACGCTGCCACCGCTGCAATCACCGCTTTGAGCGCCACCAAGGGCGCCTGGGCTGTCCGCGTCCACGACGTCGGCCCCAGCCTTGACGCCGTCAAGGTCGCCGCCCGCATCGCACGCTGATAGGAAACGCTGTGGACAGGATCACGCTGACCGGCGTCACTGCCGTCGGTTATCACGGAGTGTTCGATTTCGAGCGCCGTGACGGCCAGCCTTTCGTGGTGGATGCCGTGCTCCACACGGATTTCACCAAGGCCGCGGAGACAGATGACCTGCAGTACACAGCGCACTATGGTGAAGTTGCCGAGCTGATCACGCGGCACATCGAGGGCGAGCCCTTGAACCTGATTGAGGGTCTGGCCGTGAGGATCGCGGAGGGAATCCTCGCGAACTACAGCGTGGCCGCCGTCGACGTCACCGTCCACAAGCCCAAGGCCCCCATTGAGGTGCCGTTTGGCGACGTTACTGTCAGCGTGCACCGGGAGCAATCATGACTTCCGGCTACACCAAGGCCATACTGGCCCTCGGCAGTAACCTGGGGGAGCGCAACGACACCCTTTCCACTGCGGTTGCGGCCTTGGTGGATCCGCCGGAAGTGCGGCTCCTTGGAGTTTCCCCGGTGGTGCAGACCAAGGCAGTCGGTGGTCCGGAAGGGCAACCGGACTTCCTGAACATGGTCATGGCCGTAGAAACCACGTTGCCCCCGCTGGAACTCTTGAAGCATTGCCACGATGTCGAACAGCAGCACCACCGTACGCGCGAGGTTCGCTGGGGTCCCAGGACGCTGGATGTGGACATCATCGTGTTCGGCGACGTTGTAAGTGAGGATCCCACTCTTACTCTTCCCCATCCACGGGCAGCTGAGCGCGCTTTCGTGCTTTATCCGTGGTCGTTGTTGGAACCGCACGCACAGTTGAATGGGCGCAGTGTTGCTGAGTTGGCCGCCGTCGCCGCTGACATGCCGGATATCCGGCGTTTCGATGGCTATGGCGATGTCGCCGGCGTGCCTGCGACGGGAGCGGTGGAGCAGCAATGAAAGCAATGCGCCCGATGGCTCTGGTGCTCATCGCGGTCATCGCTGCGGTTATTGGCTGGTTGGCAACCGCCACCACCAACCGCTTCAGCATGCCCACCCCGGTCCTGCCGGTATCCGCGCTGGTGACCATGGCCGTTATCGCGGGCCTCACACTCATCATGGGCATTCGCGTGCTGCGCTGGCGCAACGGCAAGAAGAAGAATCTGCTCAATCCAATTCTGGCGGCCAGGACGTTGATCCTGGCCCAGGCCTGCGCCTATGCGGGAACCTTGCTCCTTGGCTGGCATGCCGGAATTTCCATGGACCTTCTCCGGATCGGCAGCTTGCGCGGCGGCGAGGGAATACTGTGGAACGCACTGCTGATGGGCGGCGGTGGCGTGGTAATGGTGGTGGTTGGGCTCGTGGTGGAGCGCTTCTGCCGGATCCCACCCGAGGATCTTGAAGGTGGAACTGCCGGACCGGGGACCCGTCGCGGCGAAACCAAAGGCGAAGGCGAGTATGCATACCGAGGCGATTGATCCTCCCGACGTCCAGTGGCTTCGGGTTTCTCCGAGGTACGTCACCGTGCGGTTGGTGGAGTGGGCCATCGGCAATGTCCTGATGCTGGCGGTCCTCAGTTTGCCGCTCATATTTGTGCTGCTGGGTTGGTGGCGCTGGCCTCCGTTGTGGCTCGCCATCACGGTTCCTGCAGTGATGTTGGTCCTGGCGCTGTGGCGACTGGTGCTTATTCCCCGCCAGGTACGCGCCATCGGCTATGCAGAACGCGACGACGACCTCCTCATCCGCCGCGGTATCTTCTTCCAGCGCACCATGGTGGTTCCCTACGGCCGGATGCAGTACGTGGACGTTTCGGTTGGACCGGTTGAACGCAGCCTGGGACTGTGCACGCTCAAACTCCACACGGCATCGACTGGAACCAACGCGCACCTGCCAGGGCTTCCGGCAGAGGAAGGCGCACGGCTGCGCGAACAGCTTTCGGCCCGCGGAGAAGCCAGGCTGGCCGGGCTGTGAGCCCGGAAGGCAACGCGGCGGTGAGCCTTCCGGATCAACCGGAAGCAAAGGTCGACGGCGATTGGAACCGCGTCCACCCGGCATCACCTTTCGTTCGCGGCTGGGTGGCGCTTGCCGCCGTCGGGTTCTTCTTTGGCCGTGACGCTTTCGAACGCATGCTGCAGGGCAGGGATTTTCTGGATCCAAACCTGAACGGCCGTGTGCCGTGGCTTTTGGCCGGCGGCGCTGTGGTGCTGCTGTTGACCGTGGGCAGTTTCATCCTGAGCTGGTATTTCACCCGCTACCAGGTGGCTGAAGGGTACGTGCGCGTCAACACCGGTTTCCTGTTCAAGCAGCAGCGGCAGGCCCGATTGGACCGTGTCCAGGCCATCGACATCGTTCAGCCGCTTTTGGCGCGGATCTTTGGCCTCGCTGAACTCAAGTTTGAAGTGGCCGACGCCGGCGAGTCGGCGGTGCGGCTCGCTTACCTTCCGCTCGCCCAGGCGAAGCAATTGCGCGCCACCATCCTTGCTCGGGCCGCCGGCGTTGTCAGCGAGCCCGGTAAGGAAGAGGAAATTCCCGAGGCGCCGGAGCATGTGGTGCTGTCCGTCCCGCCGGCACGGCTCATCGGGTCCCTCGTGCTGAGCGAGCAGACGGTCGGAATCCTGATCGGTGCCGCCGTGGTGGTAGCTGTCTCCGTTTTCACAGAGAACCAGACGCTGTTCTTGGCGCTCATCCCCGGCATCCTGGGCATCGGTGCTGCGTACTGGAACTCCTTCAACAAGGGCTACAACTTCACGGCAGCCATATCGCCGGACGGTATCCGCCTTCGATACGGTCTCCTGGATACCCAGGCGCAGACCCTGCCTCCCGGACGCATCCAAGCAGTCATGGTGACGCAGCCGCCCCTCTGGAGGATTTTCGGCTGGTACCGGATGCACGTCAATGTGGCCGGTTATGGGGTGTCAGGCAGTACCGAGGGTGCCGCCCGCACCATGCTGCTGCCCGTTGGCATGAAGCCCGATGTCCTGCGGATGATGTCCTTGGTGCTGCCGGACCCTGGGGTAGAGGATCCGGAGCGTGTCTTTACGGCCGGACTGGATGGGTTGGCTCCGGCCGCGCCCGACGCCACCCCGACGGATGAATTTGTCACCACACCACGCCGCGCACGGTTGCTTGCTCCCCTTGGCCGGCGCCGCAACGGATTCCTTGCCACACGCACGGCCCTGTTGATCCGATCCGGCCGTTGGTGGCACACGCTGGTCCTTGTGCCGCATCAGCGGACGCAGTCCATGGCGCTCCATCAGGGTCCGTTGGCTCGCCGCTTCGGAGTGGCCGATCTTGTCCTCCACACCACCGCGGGACCTGTTTCTCCCCGGGTCTTCCAAGCTGATGCCGCGCAGGCCGTGGAACTCTTCGACCAACAGGCTGCCCGCGCCAGGGAAGCCCGGAAACGGCAGACGAGCGAGCAGTGGCTGGCGCAGGTGGCACCGCAGGCTCCGGAGGTTGCAGCCGCAGCGGAGGTTGCGGCTACGGCGGAACAGCTGCCCCAGCCGGCTCAATCCGCGCCGCCCCGGCCAATCGAGCCGGAACACCCCCACACTTCATCGCAACAGGAGGACCGCCACGATGGCTAGGCCAGGACGACTCGGAGTCGGAATCATCGGCGCCGGCAAGGTGGGCGCCGTGTTGGGTGCCGCTTTGCGCGCGGCCGAGCACGCCGTCGTCGGGGTTTCCGCTGTGTCCGAGGCGAGCCGAGAACGGGCTGAGAACCTTCTTCCCGGCGTCCCGATCATGGAGATTCAGGACATCGTGGAGCGCTCGGAACTGGTGCTGTTGGCCGTTCCGGACGATGCCCTCGGTGAATTGGTCGCAGGGCTCGCCAAGCTGGGCGCCTGGCAGCCTGGCCAACTGGTGGCGCACACGTCCGGCCGGTTCGGCGTCGGAATCCTCAACCCTGTCCGCGCGGTGGGTGCGATCCCACTGGCGCTGCACCCGGCCATGACGTTCACGGGCATGAGCCTGGACCTGACCCGGCTCATGGATTGCACTTTTGGTGTTACCGCGGATGCGGCCATGCTGCCGATCGCTCAAGCCCTCGTGGTGGAGATGGGGGCCGAGCCGGTGGCCATTGCCGAAGCCGACCGCACCCTCTACCACGCGTCCCTTGCGCATAGCTCGAACCACATGGTCACGCTGGTGGCCCAGGCATCCCAGATGCTGCGGGAGATCGGCGTCGAAAACCCGGAGTCCATGCTGGGTCCGCTGTTGCGCGCCACGCTGGAGAACGCCCTTGCATCCGGCGAATCGGCGCTGACCGGTCCCGTGGCGCGTGGGGATGTGGGTACCGTTTCCGCGCACGCCCAGGCACTGAAAGAGTACGACGGCGGTGCGGGCGGCGATGTTCTCGCGGCCTACCAGGCCATGGCGCGGGCCACCGCACGCAGGGCGGAAAACCGCGGGCTCCTGCGGCCCGAACAACTGAATGAGATCGACGAAGCCTTGGGTGCCGACCCCAAGTCGCCGGAAGGACACTGAACAGCATGGCCATAAAACTCGTGACCACCGCGGCGGAACTGCGTGCTGAAAGTGCACGCTTGCTGGCATCGAAGGGCGGCAATTCGCAGGGATTGGTCCCCACCATGGGTGCCCTGCACTCAGGCCACGCGGCACTGGCACGAACCGCCGCGGCCGAGAACGACGTGGTGGTGGCCACCATCTTCGTTAACCCGCTGCAATTCGGCGACGCCGTGGACCTGGACCGCTACCCGCGCACGCTCGACGCCGACATGGCCCTGCTGGACGCCGAAGGCGTTGACCTGGTGTTCGCGCCGTCCGTTGACGAGGTGTATCCCGGCGGACAGCCCCTGGTGCGGGTAACCTCCGGACCGTTGGGCGAAAAATGGGAAGGTGCTTCGCGCCCCGGTCACTTTGACGGCGCCCTGACCGTAGTGGCCAAGCTGCTGCACTACGGACTTCCCGGAGGTACTGCCGTAGACGGCACGACGGCGGCCTACCGGGCTTACTTTGGCCAGAAGGACGCGCAGCAGTTGGCTTTGGTGAAGCGGATGGTCTCGGACCTGAACTTCCCGGTGGAGATCGTTCCCGTGCCCATCGTTCGCAGTGAGGACGGCCTGGCGCTTTCAAGCCGGAACAGGTTCCTTTCCGATGAGGAACGAGAAGCCGCTCTTGTGCTGTCGCGGGCTTTGCACCTTATTGAGTCCCGGGCAAACGCCCACGAACCACTGGACCTGGACTCCGCCGTCGCGCTTGTTGAATCCCAACCGTTGGTGGAACTGGACTATTTCGACGTCGTCAACCCCAACACCCTGGAACCGCTCGCCGAGAACTGCAAGGAGACGCCGTTCCGCGGGGAAGGACTGGCGATCATCGCGGCCAAGGTGGGGCCGGTGCGGCTCATCGACAACGCTCCTCTGTTCTCCTAACGTTTGGAATTTTTCTACTGACGGGAATTGGATAGATGCTTAGACTGTTCTAGTCTTCACCGGCATCGATCGCCGGACATCAAATCCAACCCTTGGGGAACCCTCATGTCTACCGACGTCACGTCCGACGCCAACGGCAAGCCTGAATCCGGAGCATCCGGTTCGGTCGCCTCTGCAGAGGCAACGCCTTCCCAGGCCCCGCAGGCGCCGGTGTCGCAGGCGCCGGTTTCCGGGAAGATGTCACGTGAATCAGTGACGGTCATCGTCACTCTTTTGGTGGCAACCTTCGTGGTGATCCTCAACGAGACCATCATGAACGTCGCTCTCCAGCGGCTCATGACGGACCTCCAAGTGAGTGCGTCCACTGTGCAGTGGCTGGCTACCGGCTTCATGCTGACCATGGCTGTTGTCATTCCCACCACTGGGTTCATCCTTCAGCGGATGAGCACCCGCGGGGCGTTCATGCTGGCCATGGGTCTCTTCAGCGGTGGTACGTTGCTGGCCGCCTTGGCGCCGGGTTTCCTCGTGCTGCTGCTGGCACGCATCGTTCAAGCCGGCGGCACCGCCATCATGCTGCCGCTGCTGATGACCACCATCCTGACGCTGGTACCCATGTCCAAACGCGGTGCCGTCATGGGCAATGTCAGCATTGCCATCTCGGTTGCTCCGGCCATGGGTCCCACCGTTTCCGGCATCATCCTGGACCACTTCTCCTGGCGCTTCATGTTCGTGTTCGTGCTGCCTGTTGCCTTGGCGGCTTTCGCGATAGGTGCCAAGTACCTCACCAACGTGGGGGAGCGCGAGAAGACCACGCTTGACGTGCCTTCCGTTATCCTCACTGTTCCCGCCTTTGGTGGCCTGGTTTACGGTCTGAGCCAGATTGGTGGCGCCGAGGCCGGCGTTGTTCCTGTTATCGCGCTGGTGGTGGGTCTTCTCTGCTTGGCACTTTTTGTCTTCCGGCAGCTCAAGCTCCAGAAGTCCGACGCCCCGCTGCTGGATCTTCGTGCCTTCAAGTTCCGCATGTTCACGGTGTCCACGCTGCTGATGGTGGTGGCCATGATGGCCCTGTTCGGTGGTGTGATTTTGTTGCCGCTGTACCTGCAGAACACGCTGCACCTGCAGCCGTTGGAGACTGGACTCGCACTTCTGCCAGGCGGTTTGGCCATGGGCCTGCTGGGTCCGGTCATTGGACGGATTTTCGACAAGGTAGGCCCCCTGCCGCTCACCGTCTCCGGTTCCGTGCTCATGGTCCTGACGCTGTGGCAGTTCTCCCGCCTGGATGAGGGAAGTTCGCTTGGCTGGGTTATTGCTTTGCACGTCACCCTGAGCCTTGGCCTTGCCCTGCTCTTCACGCCGGCGTTCACCACTGGCCTGAACCCGCTGCCGCCGCACCTTTACTCGCACGGTTCGGCGATCATCAGCACCGCGCAGCAGGTAGCCGGTGCAGCCGGTACGGCGCTGCTGGTGTCCATCTATGCAGTGGTTTCTGCGTCGTCCGGTCTTGTGGCCGGCATGCAGGCGGCATTCCTGGCCGCGACCGTCATTGCACTCGCTGCCGTGGTGCTCGGCGCCATGATGCGCAAGACCGACGGCGCTGGAGGACACGGCGCCCACTGACCCCGAGGCTGCTTACCACCGGTTTCCCGCAAAGCTCTCCCACCGTGGTGGGGGAGCTTTGTTGGTTATGGGGTGGTGCAGGAGGCCTCGGCAGGTGATTCGTCCCCAGCGACTCCTGAGCGTGCACTCTTTCCGACGCTCTCTCATGTTCCTCGGGTTTGGGGTGGATGCTCTCTCGCGTCCCTCGGGTTTGGGGCGGTCGCTCTCTCACGTCCCTCGGGTTTGGGGTCGTCGCTCTCTCGCGTCCCTCGGGTTTGGGGCGGTCGCTCTCTCACGTCCCTCGGGTTTGGGGTGGATGCTCTCTCACGTTCCTCGGGTTTGGTCTGGGGTTCGACGGCGGTGGTGGGGTGGGGTTGTGTCGGTGGTTGCGGTGGGGTGGGGTTGTGTGACGGGCTTCACTTGGGCTGGTTTGGGGTGTGTTGGGGTGGTTTTGGGGTTGTTTTCCTTGTGTTTGCGGGGTTTTTGGGTGGTGTTGGGGTGGATTTGGTGTGGGGGTGTGGCGCGTGTAAAGTTATTCGAGTCGCCGCCGCTGATGCGGAAAGATGGCGACCGACTCCCTTCAAATTGCCGGTTTCGGTGGTGCTTTTGTGTGCTGCTGGTTGGTGTGGGAGGCCCGGGTTCTGGTTTGCTTTGTGCGGCTGGTTCGGGTAACTTTGAAAAGTTGCTCCGGAGCGATCCTGGACCCTTGTGGGTGTGGGTGGTGCCGGTAGTGTCTGTTGTTTGAGAACTCAATAGTGTGCCAAGTTTGTTGATACCGATTGTTTTATTGATTGGTTGAAATTATGGCTGGATCATTGCGCACCCCC
>NZ_JBEPOP010000005.1:0-393028 GCF_040546855.1 Paenarthrobacter sp. 4246 | reverse complement strand
ACACGCCGGCGCCCCCCCCCAAACCCCCCCCCAAATTATATACCTAATTAACACAAACCCCCCCCCCCCCCCCCCCCCCCCCCCCGGGGGGGGCGCCCGCCGTCGTTGGTTACTGAGGCGCTGGTCGCCTAAGCGCTGGTCGCCGCGGCCGGCTCGGCAGCGTTGTACCCGTAGGGGTTGTTCTTCTGCCAGCGCCAGTGGTCCTCGCACATCTGGTCCACGTTCTTGGTGGTGGACCAACCGAGGTCCGCGAGTGCGGAAGACGCGTCGGCCCAGAAGGCGGGGAGGTCTCCCGCACGGCGGCCAGTGATCTCGTACGGAATCGGCCGGCCGACGGCCTTCTCAAAGGAGCGCAGCACTTCCAGCACTGAGGAGCCGCGGCCGGAGCCAAGGTTCCAGCGCCGAACGCCTGGGCGCCCAGCGATATAGTTCAGGGCTGCTACGTGGCCGTCGGCCAGATCCACCACATGGATGTAGTCGCGCTGTGCTGTGCCATCAGGGGTGTCGTAGTCCCCGCCGAAGACCATGAGCTTCTCGCGGCGTCCCACAGCCACCTGTGCGATGAACGGAACCAGGTTGTTGGGGATGCCTTGGGGGTCCTCGCCGATGCGGCCTGACGGGTGTGCGCCCACCGGGTTGAAATAGCGCAGCAGTGCGATATGCCAGCGGTCGTCCGCGTTGCCCAGGTCCGAGAGGATGTCCTCGATCTGTTCCTTGGTCCGGCCGTATGGGTTGTTGGCGCCGATTTCCATCTTCTCGATGTACGGGATGGGGTTGTGCTCGCCGTACACCGTGGCCGAAGAGCTGAAGACGATGGAGCGCACGTTGTGCTTGTCCATGGCGCGGAGCAGGTTCAGGGTGCCCACGATGTTGTTGTAGTAGTAGGCGAGGGGCTCCTGGACGGACTCTCCTACGGCCTTTAAGCCAGCGAAGTGGATCACGGCGTCGATCTGGTGCTGGTCGAACACTGCCTCAACGGCGGGCTCATCCACCAGGTCCACCTTGTGGAACGCGGCGGTCTTGCCGGTGAGCTCCGAGACCCGGCGAAGGGATTCCTCGCTGGAGTTCACGAGGTTATCCAGCACGACGACGTCGTGGCCGGCTTCCTGAAGGGACAAAACGGTGTGGGAACCGATGTAGCCGGTGCCACCCGTGACAAGAATTTTCATGATGTCTACGCTAGCGGAAATTGGAGCCACGCCGCTCTGTGTTGAGCGGTGTTGAAGCACGTTCGTGCTAAAAACTACTGGTGCCCAAAATTGTTGATGCCGAAGCCCGGCGCCAGGAAGTTGTCCAAGCCGTGTTCCGGATCATTGCCAGCGATGGCCTGGAACGGGCATCCCTCCGGGAAGTGGCCGATGAGGCCGGACTGGCAGTGGGCTCCGTCCGGCACTACTTTGCCAGCAGCGACGACCTCCTGGTGTTTTCCTTTGGCGCTGTGATTGACCGGATTGCCGGGAGGCTTGAGTCCTCAATGGCAGCTGTCGAACAGGAGGCGCCGGACAGCCCGGAACAGCAAGCTGCAGTATTGAACCTTCTGGGCCAATTCCTGCCGCTGGATGAGGAACTCGCCGTGGATGCTTGCGTATGGATGGCCTTCAGGCATGCCGCCCGTATCAAACCTGTCCTCGCAGCCGAAGCCGAGCGAAGCCACCGCGCTGTAGCGGCCGTCGTCGGACGTCTGATCATGCACCTGAGCCCTGGGGGAGCCGATGCCCAACAAACCCTCGTGGCAGAGGCGGAGCGGCTCCTGGCGACCATGGACGGCTTGTGCATGCACGCGCTGTTGCAGCCCGAGTGGATGACTGCCGAGATGTGCAGCGATGTCCTCACCGCCCATCTGCGGTCCCTTGCCGGCATGCCCGCGGCCCAATAGGGAGATGCAGTGAGCCACGCCCCTACCGTCCTGACCCAACGGGAATAGACTGGGAGATGTCGGGAACCTGCCAAGGGAGGAATTCGGATGCACGAGTCAGGCGGCCCGGGATGGCGCATCACCATGGACACGTCCGGGCCGATGCTCATCGCCTTGTACTTGCGGGACGTCGCCGGATTGGATGGCGCCGGTAGACCGAGCCTGTCCCACGCAGCCCCCAAAGTCCGGCATGCCGACCACAGCCACCTGACCTCCGACGTCGGGGGTATCCACGCCCTCAAGACCGAGTGGGAAGCCTGGTGGGAAAGCCTGGTTAAGTCTTATCCCAAGCCCGCCTCGGAACTGGCACCACCCAGCTTTAAGGCCTTCGGTAACTCACCGGCACTCCAACGTGTCCTACAGGCCCACTTCGGTTCGGCCCTGGGATGGGCCACCGACAGGATCGACGAGTACGCCGACCTCGAAGCTGCCCGTGAAGCCAACGGTGTGACCCAGGTCCTCAACGAGATGGTGGAGGACCGGCTGCTGGAAGTCGGGCGCAGTTCCCGCAATTTCGAACTGACCATCATTGAGCTGCCTTTGAACGAACCACGTGCCTGGTATCTGGAGCCCAGCACAATGATCATGAGCCACAGGCTGTTGGCCGAGCCCGACGTCTTCCGCAGCTACGTCCAGCCGGTCGTTGAAATTCTCGCCTGAGGGAGCTTTTGGACAGATACGGCCCTTAAGATCCGCTTTTCCGGGCAGGAGCTGTACAAAAACTCAGGTGGCGGGGGCTGAGACGGTGATGGTGACCGCTCCGGAGGGAGCCGGCGATGCCTGCCAGCCGTCACGCTTCTCCCGGTTCCAGGCGCGGCCTCCAACGTCCACCTGCGTGATGGACAGCGTCTTGGCGTTGGCCACGGCCCAATGGGCAACGGCCCATGCCTGCGTCCCTGTGAGGTCCAGCTGCACCGAGCGCCCCTGAATGGTAGCCGCTTGCGTGCCGAACGCCGCCGTAAGTTCATCGACGACGACGGCAGGGTCACCGGCCGCTTCGGGCATGCGCAGTTCACAGTTCAGCGCAGCCTCCGAGTGCCCAGTGAGCGCAGAAGCGAAGGCCCTGCCCATGCCTTCGTGCTGGGCGTAGGCACGGGGGAAAGCTGATCGTTGGACCGCTTGGGCGGCCTGGGTGATCTCCATGGACTCGTAGCCGGGGACTTTGACCAAGCCGTCAAAGAACGCATTGGCGGCGTAGATGGGGTCCATGACCTGGGCTTCAGTGCCCCAGCCTTGCGACGGCCGCTGCTGGAAAAGCCCGCGGGAGTCGGGACCGGCGTCGTCACCATAGTTGATGTTGCGCATCCGGGATTCCTGCATGGCTGTGGCTAGGGCAATGCTCGCAGCCCGGGGAGGCAGCCCACGCTGGACGGAAATGGCGGTAATAAGGGAAGCGTTCGCTGCCTGGTCCGTGGCGAGTTCGTGGCTTTCAGAGCCGACGACGGCGACGCAGCGCTCCGCGACCAAAGTCTCGGAGCGCTGCAGCACAGTAACGATCGCGTAGATGGCACCTGCTACGAGGGCCAAAGCCAGCACCGCAACGATGGCGCGGCGGAACCGGCGCACGGGTGTCCTCCTGCTAGTTGGCGTGAAGGGCCTCGTTGAGCTCCACCGTCTGGCCCTTGCGCGGAAGGACTTCCACGCCGCCCGTGGTGGAGTTGCGGCGGAACAGCAGGTTGGGGACCCCGGAGAGTTCCACGGCCTTGATGATCTTGCTGGTGTCCTCGCCGTTCTCGTCCTTGGGACCCGGAACGCGGACGCGGGTACCGGCGGTGACGTACAGGCCGGCCTCCACAACGGAGTCGTCACCGATGCTGATGCCCACGCCGGAGTTGGCGCCGAGCAGGACCCGCTCGCCCAGGGCAATCTTTTCCTTGCCGCCACCGGAGAGCGTGCCCATGATGGACGCTCCGCCGCCCACGTCAGTTCCGTCGCCTGCCACGACGCCGGCAGAGATGCGCCCTTCCACCATGGAAGTGCCCAGGGTGCCGGCGTTGAAGTTCACGAAGCCTTCGTGCATCACGGTGGTGCCTTCGGCCAGGTGGGCACCCAGGCGGACGCGGTCGGCGTCGGCAATGCGCACGCCAGTGGGAACAACGTAGTCAACCATCCGCGGGAACTTGTCCACGCCGTACACCACTACGTTGCCGCGCTTGCGCAGGCGGGCGCGCGTCAGCTCGAAACCGTCCACGGCTGCCGGACCGAAGTTGGTCCACACCACGTTGGGAAGCTTGCCGAAGACGCCGTCCAAGTTGATGCTGTTCGGCTTGACCAGACGGTGCGAGAGGAGGTGCAGGCGCAGGTACGCGTCGGCGGTGTCTGCCGGGGCGGCGTCGAGGTCGATCTGGGCGAAAACCACTTTCTGTTCCGTACCGCGGTCGGCATCCTTGCCGTCGTTGGCCAGCGCAGTGAGCGTGGGATCGGCGCTCTCAACATCGCGCAGGGTTTCGGCCGCAACGCCCAAGGCGGGAGCCGGGTACCAGACATCCAGCACGGTTGCTTCCCCGGAGGCCGAGGTAGCGATAGTGGCGAGGCCGAATCCGTAGGCTGATCGGAGGTTGGCGGGAGCGTCTGTGGGCACAGCAGAGGAAGCAGTTTCAGTCATGGGGCAAGTGTATCCAGCACCCGGAGGTCGGTTAAAACCCGTCTCATGCCATGGAGGTCGCATTTGCGGGCATTAGGCTGGACGGGTGACCTTGAACCCTGCTCCCGCCCTCCTTGACCTGCGCCAGGACGTTGCCTTGCTGACGGCCGCCATCATTGACTTCAACAGCGTTTCCGGCAATGAAACCGAGCTCGCCGACGCCGTCGAGTCCGCCTTGCGGGCCATGCCCGCCTACACGGTGGTCCGCGACGGCGACGCCATCATTGCCCGCACCGAACTTGGCCGCCCGGAGCGCGTCATCCTGGCCGGACATCTGGACACCGTGCCGTTGCCCACCGTGGAGGGTTCGCTGGGCACCGTTCCAGCCACGTGGGAATCCGGCGTTCCGGGCGAAGGTGTGCTGTACGGCCGCGGGACGACGGACATGAAGGGCGGCGTTGCGGTGCAGCTTGCGTTGGCGGCAACACTGTTCGACGACGGTCGGGAGCCGGACAAGGACGTTACCTTCGTCTTCTATGACCATGAAGAAGTGGAAGCGGTCAAGAGCGGCCTTGGAAGGTTGGTCCGCAACCACGGTGACCTGCTGCAGGGCGATTTCGCCATCCTGCTTGAGCCGACCCACGGCACAGTGGAAGGTGGATGCAACGGGACCAGCCGTTTTGAGGCCACTACCATCGGTGAAACGGCGCACTCAGCCCGCGCGTGGATGGGCATCAATGCCATCCACGGCGCTGCCCCCATCCTGGCGCGGCTCGCTGCCTACGAGCCGCAGACCATCAACGTGGACGGCCTCGATTACCGCGAGAGCCTGAACGCAGTAAAGATCAACGGTGGAACTGCGGGCAACGTCATCCCGGACCGCTGCGTGGTGGAGATCAACTACCGCTTCGCTCCGGACAAGTCACCGGACCAGGCCGAGGCCCACGTCCGGGACCTGCTGGAAGGATTCGACGTCGTCCGTACCGACGCCGCTGCCGGCGCGCGGCCCGGTCTGAACCATCCCGCTGCCGCGTCCTTCGTGGCCGCAGTCGGTGCCGAGCCCAAGCCCAAATACGGCTGGACCGACGTCGCGCGTTTCAGTGAACTGGGAATCCCTGCGGTGAACTTTGGACCCGGTGACCCACTGCTGGCGCACAAGGACAACGAACACGTCGACGCCGATGCCATCCGTGAGTGCCTCCGGGCACTGAGGACGTGGCTGGCGCCGTAGCCCGGGAGCTTCGCCGCAGCAGAAAAAAGAAGGTCCGCAGCCTGATGGCTGCGGACCTTCTTGGTGTTGGTGCAGGACTATGGCTTGGGACCTTCGATGGAGTCCTTGGCCATGGGGTCGTTACCGCCCACCACGAGTCCGGTCCGGAGACTGGGCGGAGCCACGCCACCGGCGGCCTTCTTGGAACCGCGGCGTTCAATCATGATGGCGATCCGTGAAACCGTCAGGTTGATCAGGATGTAGATCGCGGCACCGACGAAGAAGGCCGGGAACAGGAAGTCCGGACCGAGGAAGTCGGCCATGATCTGGATCTTCCGCAGCAGTTCCTCGTAGCCCACGATGTAGCCGAGCGAGGTGTCCTTGAGCAAAACCACCAACTGGGCGACCAAGGAGGGAAGCATCCGGCGGACGGCCTGAGGGAACTCGATGGACATCCGTGACTGGAAGCTTCGGAGACCGATCGCCAAACCAGCTTCGCGTTGTCCCTTGGGAAGGGACTGGATGCCGGCACGAAGGATTTCAGCGAAGATGGCCGCGTTGTAAAGAACCAAGCCAACAACAACGGCCTGGAACTGTCCGGTTGCGAAGACCAGCAGGACAAACAACATCATGAGGACCACGGGCATGCCGCGGAGGAACTCGAGGACCACCTGGGTGGGAATGCGGATCCAGGCGATCAGGGAGATCCTCAGCAGGCAGAGAGCAATGCCCAGAGGGAAGGCGATGATTGCCGCGACCGCGGCTGCAGCCAACGTCGAGAGGATGCCTTGGCCGATCAGGCTCCAGACATCCGGGGCCATGGGACCGTAGAAGATTTCCCAGCGGTCTGCATCGAAAATGCCCTGCTGTGCCAGCGTAGTGACGGCGATGGCAAGGACACCCAGGATGATCAGGATTCCGGCTGCGGATCCCAGGAGCGAGTAAAGGCGGGCCTTGGGCCCGGGGACGTCGTACAGGACCGAGGTCATCGGGCAATCGCCACCTTTCGTTCAACAAAGTGCGCCAGAAGGCCCAAGGGCACCGTGATCAGGAGGTAGAAGAAGGCCACCCCGAGCAGGATCCACAGGACTTGGTCACCGTAGTCGTTGGAGAGCTGGCGGCCGTAACCGAAGAGCTCGAGGACGAAGAACGCGCCGGCCACCGAAGAGTTTTTGACCAAGGCGATCAGGATGTTGATCAACGGGGGGACGACGGTACGGACGGCCTGGGGAAGGACAATGAAGCCCAGGACCTGGGTAAAGGTCATGCCGATACTGCGGGCAGCTTCTGCTTGGCCCACCGGCACGCTGTTGACACCCGAACGGACTGCTTCGGCGATGAAGGCTGCCGTGTAGCTGCTCAGCGCGATGATGGCGGCCACTTCGAATTGCTCGAACTTGACGCCCAACCGGGGGAGAACGATGGCTGCGAAGAAGAAAATGATGGTCAACGGGGTGTTACGCGCGACTTCAACATAAAACATGCTGAAACCGCGGAGTGCAGCCACGGGGGAAACCCTCATGGCCGCCAGGAGTGTGCCGACAAGGAGGGCAATGATTCCTGAAATTACGGAGAGATAAAGGGTTCGGAGAAATCCGTCCCAGTATTCGGGGAGGCTTGCTATGACGGCGTCCATGGCTTCCTTTGGCTGCAGCTAATCAGGGAACAGGGTCCTGGAGTCGTCAACTGCCGCCGTCCGGGTGGGCGGCGGCAGTCAACGGATCCCGACTAGTAGCGGTTGATCGCAGGAAGTTCAGGAGTGGTCTTGATGACCTTGCCTGCTGTGGCTTCCCAAGCCTTCTTGTAGTCGCCGTCCTTCTGGAATGCCTCGAGCTGGTCGTTGATCCAGTTGCGGAAGACGGTGTCGTCCTTCTTCAGGCCAATGCCGTAAGGCTCCTTGGTGAAGGTTTCATCCGAAGCGAGCTTGAAGGCATCCGGTTCCTTGTCCACGTAGCCGGCGAGGATCACGTTGTCCGTGGTTACTGCAACTACCTGCTTGTTGCGCAGCGGCTCCAAGCAAGCGGTGTACGTGGCAGCTGGAACTACCTCGGCGTTGTACTTCTCGGCGATGGTCTTTGCCGGGGTGGAGCCCGTGACGGAGCAGACCTTCTTGCCGGCGACATCCTCAGGCTTGGTAATGGAGGTGTCGTCCTTGTTCACCAGGAGTGCCTGGCCGGCTTCGTAGTATGGTCCGGCGAAGGCTACCTTTTCCTTCCGGGCATCGTTGATGGTGTAGGTGGCGATGACCAGGTCAACGCGGCCCTGCTCGATGAACGATTCGCGGTTCTGGGAGACAGTCTCTACCCATTCGATCTTGTCAGCGGGAATACCCAGCTTGGCAGCGATTGCTTTGCCCATTTCGACGTCGAAACCGACAGGCTTGCCGTCCAGGCCCTTCTGGCCGAACAGCGGCTGGTCAAACTTGGTGCCGATGGTGATCTTCTGGGCCTTGTTCAGCTTCTCCATGGTAGTGCCGGCCTCGAAGCTGGCCGAAGCAACCGGGGGAGTGGTGGTGGTGCCGCCGCCACATGCGCTCAGCGACAGGGCGAGGGCTGCGGAAGCGGCCACCAGGAGTGATTTCCTCCGGGTAATGAAAGCCTTCATGACATTCCTTTCATAGATTGGCCGTCTTACGGCCTGGGTGCGGTCTTTACGGCCTGGGTGCGGCGGTAAAGAGCTAGTGGGTCAAAAGCTTGGACAGGAAGTCCTTGGCCCGGGTGCTCTTCGGGTTGGTGAAGAATTCCTCGGGAGTAGCGTCTTCCACAATCTGGCCGTCAGCCATGAACACCACGCGATCGGCAGCCTTGCGGGCAAAGCCCATCTCGTGGGTGACCACGATCATGGTCATGCCTTCTTTGGCCAACTGGATCATGACGTCAAGGACTTCGTTGATCATTTCGGGGTCCAACGCGGACGTGGGCTCGTCGAACAACATGACCTTCGGCTTCATGGCAAGAGCACGTGCGATGGCCACGCGCTGTTGCTGGCCACCGGAGAGCTGGGCAGGAAGCTTGGGAGCCTGGTGCCCAACACCAACGCGCTCAAGGAGGGCCATGGCCTCCTTGTCGGCCGTGCCCTTGGCCACACCCTTAACTTTGATGGGACCCAACGTGACGTTCTCAAGAATCGTCTTGTGGGCGAACAGGTTGAAGGACTGGAAGACCATTCCGACGTCGGCACGCAGGTGAGCGAGGTCCTTGCCTTCTTCGGGAAGCTTCTTCCCGTCGATGGCGATGTCACCGTCGTCGATGGTTTCCAAACGGTTGATGGCACGGCACAGTGTGGACTTACCGGATCCTGAGGGTCCGATTACCACTACCACTTCACCCTTCTTGACCTGAAGGTTGATGTCCTTGAGGACGTGCAGTTGACCGTAATGCTTGTTGACGCCATTCAGGGAGACGAGGGCATCGCCGGACGCTTGAGTAGTCATACGACGAATCTAGCGAACAAAGAAGCAAATATGACCACGGTCACGGCAACTTCCTCAAGATCGTGACTGAACAGAAACCTGCCCCACAGCGATATACCAGACTGCAATGCAAGAACCGGGTCGCAGCAACGGAGCAGGCAGCTGTAAGCGCTAGCCTTGGGCAATGAGCATCAGCCAGCACCCAGTACCCCACCCGGATGCCAACGGCCAGGTCAGGGCCAGCCAAGTGCCCCTGCCCTCGGACATCGCCCCGGCCAAGCACAAGGGCTCCTTGGAGCTTCGCCGCAAACAAGCGGATACGGGGATGTCGGACCAACATTTGCTGGACACGAGTGGCGCTGGACAGTTCATCCACACCGATCCATGGCGCGTCCTGAGGATTCAGAGCGAATTCGTGGAGGGCTTCGGAGCGCTTGCTGACCTCGGCCCGGCCGTCAGCGTGTTCGGTTCCGCACGGACCAAGCCAGGAACCGAGTACTACGACATGGCCGTCGACGTCGGACGCAAGCTCGCCGAAGCCGGCGTCGCCGTGATTACCGGTGGAGGGCCGGGTTCCATGGAAGCGGCCAACAAGGGTGCTGTGGAAGGCAATGGGGTCTCCGTAGGCCTGGGCATCGAACTGCCGTTCGAGCAAGGACTCAACCAGTGGGTGGACCTGGGCATTAACTTCCGGTATTTCTTCGCCCGCAAAACCATGTTCGTCAAGTACGCGCAGGGCTTCGTGGTCCTGCCTGGCGGCCTCGGCACCTTGGATGAACTTTTCGAGGCCATGGTGCTGGTGCAGACCCGCAAGGTGACCTCGTTCCCCATCGTGCTCCTGGGGGTCAGGTTCTGGGGACCTATGATCGAGTGGATACGGGAGACCCTCGTGGCGGAGGGCATGGTGTCTGAAAAGGACCTTGACCTGATCCAACTGGTGGATGACCCCGCGGACGCCGTGCACCGCGTTTTGCACGGAGCACCGCTGCCTCCTGCTCCCAATGGAAATCAGCGCCCGGAATAGCCGGCCGTTTCTGGCACGATGGTCCTGTGAGCTTTTTCCTGGTGTTTCTCGCGATTGTCCTCATCGGCGCTGTGCTGTACCTCGGAGCCGGGATTGTCCGGGGACGCTCGATTGGCGCAGGCCTTGACGACCCCGTACCCAACCTTCCTCCCGTGGTGCTGCCGTCCAAGGCCAAGCCGTCCGACGTCGATTCGCTGCGTTTCGCCCTGGGGCTGAGGGGATATCGCATGGACCAGGTTGACCAGGTCCTCGATGACCTGCGGGACCAGTTGCAGGCCAAAGACCAGGAGATCGAACGACTCAGCGCGCAGGCGCAGCCGCGGCTTGGGGACGGCGAGCCCGGCCGGATCAAGCCGTGAGCCCACAGACCCGGAGCAAGGCCGGGCAGGGGCCCGCGGAACGGATTTCGCGCTCTGCCGCAGCTGTGGCCGCAAGGATGTCGGCGTGGCCATGGTGGCTCCAGGTTTCCTTGGTCTTCGTGGGTGCAAGACTCGTCAGTGCGTGTATTTTCATGGCCGCAGCCATTCATCAAGGCCCCAACCCGTGGTTTCCACCGGCACCGGACTATTGGAACTTCATCACCATCTGGGACGGGCGCTGGTACCAGGAGGCGGCAGACAAGGGCTATCCCGCAGATCTTCCAGTGGACGCCAACGGCGTAGTCAAGGAAAACGCCTGGGCATTCTACGCACTGTTTCCCTTCCTGGGCCGAGGCTTGTCCGCCATCACCGGGATGGGGACTTTGCCCGCGCTGACGGCCATCGCAATGCTGGCGGGCCTTGGCGCTGCCTTGGTCATTTACCTGCTGTTCCGGGAGTTCGCGGGGCGGCGCACCGCCATGTGGGGCGTCATTTTCGTTTCCACCTTCCCGGTGTCTGCCATCCTGCAGGTCCCGTATGCCGAGTCGCTGAACCTGCTGCTCCTGGCGTCGTCGCTGTTGCTCGTGGTCAGACGCCGTTACTTTGCGGCCATTCCCGTGGTGCTCCTGATGTGCCTGTCCAGGCCCACCGGGGTGCCTTTTGCCGCCATGCTGGGGCTGCTGTTCCTGGGGCGGTTATGGCAACGTATCCGGCAGTCACCAACGGCGCTGCCGGCGGATGGCACTGCAGGAAATGCCGGTAAGGCCACAGACCCGACGTCGACACGTGGCCTGGTATCCCTGGCCGTCCTCGTGTTCGCCACGGGTCTTGCGGCTCTGGCATGGCCCGCCATCGCCTGGGCCGTCACAGGGGATCCGGCGGCTTATACCCGAACTGAAACAGCGTGGCGTGGTCATGACCTGGTGCCCTTTAAACCTTGGTTTGACACCGGCCGGATGTTGTTCGGGCCGGTGCTGGGAGTACTGGCTCCCTTCGTTTTCGCCGGACTCTTTGTGCTGGTGATGATGTCCAGGCCGGTACGGGCCATCGGAACGGAGCTGCGGCTTTGGTGCGCCTGTTACATGGGCTACCTGTTGGTTTTCCTGCACCCCCAAACCAGCACGTTCCGTATGCTCCTGCCGCTGTTCCCGCTGGCGCTCGGGGCAGCCCTGCTATCCAAATCCAAGGCATACCGGGGAACCGTGGTGGCCATGTTCATCCTGCTCCAGATTGTCTGGGTGGTCTGGCTGTGGGCGTGGGCCCAGTTGCCCGGGGGAGGCGACTATCCGCCCTGACGTGCAGCTTTGCCGGGGAACAGCAATATGTACAAAGACCGGACAAATGGCGTGCTGATTCGCTACGGACGGTTAAGTACGGGATAATGGTCTAAGAGCAAGGACAAGCACCTTAAAGTGCCCGGCCAAGGCGGCCTCCCAAGCGTTGCCGCCGGCTGCAATTGCGACGCGGATCCAGCCCGGCCGGGTTGGGCGTGACTTGGGACAAATGGAGGGGATTTTCCTAATGGCGGCGATGAAACCACGTACTGGCGACGGCCCGATGGAAGTTACCAAAGAGGGACGCAGCCTGATCATGCGTGTGCCGCTCGAAGGCGGGGGACGGCTTGTGGTCGAGCTCAACGCCGCTGAGGCGGAGAACCTCAAGGAATGCCTCGTAGGCGTGACTGGATAGATACACCAAGCAGGGCCCGGCTGAGCCGGGGCCCTGCTTTTTGGTTTAAGGAAGGCCGGCGCCCTACCTCTTGACGGCCACCAGCAGTCCATCGCCGGTGGGCAGCATTGCCGAAGCCAGCCGATCGTCGTCGCGGATGGCCTTTCCAATCTGCCGCAACACCACGGTGGTGGAATCACGAGCCGCCGGGTTGGCTACGCGGTCTTTGTCCAGGGCGTCGTTGATCACCAGCGTGCCGCCGGACTTGAGGAGGCGGATGGCCTGTTCAACGTACTTCGGGAAGTTGGGCTTGTCGGCGTCGATGAAGACGAGGTCATAGGCCGAATCCGTCAAGCGCGGCAAGACGTCGGCCGCGCGGCCCGAAATGGTGCGGGTGCGGTTGGCCGGGCTGCCGGATTCCAGGAACGCTTCCCTGGCCGCTTTGAGGTGTTCAACGTCAACGTCGATGGTGGTCAGGACTGCCTGGGGGCTCAATCCGCGGAGCAGGCAAACGCCGGACACTCCGGCTCCCGAACCGACTTCAACCACTGTCTGTGCCTTGGATGCGGCAGCGAGGACCGTGAGCACCGCGCCCACGCCGGGGCTGATGGGTGTGACTCCCAGCTCGAAAGACCGCTCCCTGGCGCGCAACAAGACGTCATCCTCAGCAGGCAGATCTTCTGCATAGGACCAGCTGCTTGACTTGTCGGCACTCATGAAGGGTTTCGCTTTCCGCGGGTAGGGGTGTTTGTACCAAGACTACTGTGTAAGCACACGTAAACCCGCTGTTGGGCAACCGTCCTGCAGCTGTGTCCAGCCTCGTCTTCAGCCCTGCGGAAAAAACTTTCGCCAGTCAGGAAATTCCCAGACAACCTTGGGATGATAATGCTCCGATCATCCATGAGGTGGCCGGCGCCGAAGGATTCGGTGAACCACAGTTTGAGGGGAGTGGACGATGCCGGCATTGCATGCTGCGCCAGTCCAAACATCGGAAAGCATTGACGGCGTTGCTGACTGGGTCATGCCCAGCTGGGAGGAAGTGGTGGCCAACCACTCCGCCAAGGTATATCGCCTCGCCTATCGCCTGACGGGCAACAAGTTCGACGCCGAGGACCTCACCCAGGAGGTCTTTGTCCGGGTGTTCCGGTCGCTGGAGAATTTCAAGCCGGGAACTTTGGATGGTTGGTTGCACCGCATTACCACCAACCTGTTCCTTGACCAGGCCCGGCGCAAGAGCCGGATTCGTTTCGATGCCCTCGCTGAGGACGCCGAGTCCCGCCTGCCCGGCCGCGAACCCGGTCCGGAGCAGAGCTTCGAACACAACAACCTTGACCTGGATGTCCAGCGCGCGTTGGAAGAGCTGCCGCCGGACTTCCGCGCCGCCGTCGTGCTGTGCGATCTCGAAGGCCTTTCCTACGACGAGGTTGCAGAAGCGCTGGGCGTCAAGCTGGGAACCGTCAGGTCCCGCATCCACCGTGGCAGGACCATGCTGCGGGAGAAACTCGCCCACCGCGATCCCCGTCCGGCCGAGGCCCGCAAGCCGCGCCTGAAGATGCCGCGCATCGCAAGCATCCTGTAGGACGTCGATGCCTCGACATCCTCGTCGTCCGGGACTTTTGTCCCGGCGCAAACTGGCTGCCCTGCGCCATACCCGCAACCCGGCCCATGTTCAGGAATGCGCCGAATGCAGCAGCGCCCTTCACCGGGAACGGCAGTACCTTGAACGTCTTCGGGGTGCTTCGGTGCCCGAGGCCAGCCAGGACCTTGCCGCGCGGCTGATCCAGCACACTGAGCGCCTTGCTAATGAGACTGGCCAGGACCTTGCCGCCCAGGCTACGTCCAGCGGCATCCGCCGGGGACTTCGCCTCGCGGGCGTCGCAGCCGGCACCTTGGCTGTCAGCGCCGGTGCCTTGGGGGTGTCCGCGTACGTGGTGGCCGGTGACGACGTTCCACAGGTCCGCGCCGGAACCAGCAACGTCGGTGCTTTTGCCGGAGCGTGGACAGGAAACCCGGTGGAAAGCATGGCGGGACCTGTATTCCGTGCCGGCAGCATTGTCAGCTTGAGCCCTCCCCAACTGGACGCTCTGCGGGAAGAAGGGTGGGCGTGCCCTGAGCTTGCAGGAATGGGCTTCACGGTGGTCTCGGCCCACGGCACTATGCACAACGGGCATCCGGCGGTGGAAATGAGGCTGGAAAGCAACGGCCACTACGCCATCATTGTGGAGGAGCATCTACCGGCTGATCAGCCAGCTCAGGGACCAACGACGTCGGCACGGCTTTCTGTCACGCAGGGGAGCCCGTGGAAGGCCGTATACACCATGCCCGCTGCAGTGATCAGTTATGCCTCGGACCTTCCTGCTGACACTGCGGATGACGCGGTCCCTGAAATCGTCCGCGCAGGCGAATCCATGGCAGTTGATCAGCCCGGCGAAGAGGGCGAAGCCTGGTACGCGAGGCTGCTGCGTGGGCTCCAGACCCTTCTTCGACCCGCCGGTTTATGAGCGACACCACAGACAAGGTAATCTTCGTAGCGTGCTTGGAATCAACGGCCCGGAGTTCATACTCCTTCTGATTATCGGCGTACTCGTCATCGGTCCCAGCCGTTTGCCCGAATACACTCAAAAGCTTGCCAACCTGGTCAAGGAAGTCCGTCGGATGGCGTCGGGTGCTCGTGAGCAGATCAAGGAAGAAGTCGGCATCGATATCGATGACGTCGACTGGAAGAAGTATGACCCCCGGCAATACGACCCCCGGCGCATCATCAAGGATGCACTGCTGGATGACGACACCAAGCCCGTGAGCGCTGGAGCGCCTGCCGTTGCCGCAACGGCTGCTGCCGCGGCTGCATCCGTGGAGACCAAGCCAAAGGCCCCCACCCGGGTCATCGAACGGCTGGCTGAAGGCGAAGCTGCACCCTTCGATTCCGAAGCAACCTGACCCGATTGATACTGCCGCACCAGCAAGCGGCAAGCATCAGCGGGGTTCGATCCCCAGTGACAGACCTGACAGTCCGCGGGGCCGTGAGGCCAAGGCCGAGGCCACGTCCTGCATAGCCTTCGCGGCCGCAGTTTCGGGCGCTGCCAAGACCACGGGTTTTCCGGCGTCACCGCCTTCCCGCAGCCGGATATCCAAGGGAATCTGGCCCAACAAGGGAACCTCGCTGCCGACGGCAGCGCTCAGCCGCCCAGCCAGGATGGCGCCACCGCCACTTCCGAACAATTCCATCCTGCCGCCGTCGGGCATTTCCAGGAATGACATGTTCTCGATGACGCCGGCCACTTTCTGGCCCGTCTGGGTGGCGATCGTTCCAGCGCGTTCGGCGACGTCCGCGGCAGCGGCTTGCGGCGTGGTCACCACCAGAATCTCGGCATTGGGCAGCAGCTGGGCCACGGAAATGGCAATGTCGCCCGTGCCGGGAGGCAGGTCGAGGAAGAGAGCGTCGAGGTCGCCAAAATAGACGTCCGTGAGGAATTGTTCCAAGGCCCTGTGCAGCATGGGACCGCGCCAGGCTACCGGCTGGTTGCCGGCCACGAACATGCCAATGGAGATGACCTTAACGCCGTAGGCCACCGGCGGCAGAATCATGTCATCCACCTGGGTGGGCTTTTGGGTGATGCCCATCAAAGCGGGTACTGAGAAGCCGTGGACGTCGGCATCAACGATGCCTACCCGAAGACCCTGTGCAGCCAAGGCGCAGGCCAAATTAACGGTGACCGAGGACTTCCCCACACCGCCTTTTCCGCTGGCTACGGCGTACACCTTGGTGAGGGAGCCCGGCTTGGTGAACGGTATGCCGCGCTGGCCGCCTGGACCGCGGAGCTGTTCCTTGAGCGCTTCACGCTGTGCCTGGTTCATGACTTTCAGCTCCACGTCCACGGACTTGACGCCCTCCACCCGCGACAAAGCCGCAGTGGCGTCCTGCGTGATGGTCTCCCGAAGGGGGCAGCCGGCAATAGTCAACAGGACGGCGACATGGACTGTGCCGGCGTCGTCGCAAGACACCGATTCCACCATTCCAAGCTCCGTGATGGGCCGGCGTAGTTCGGGATCGATGACTGTAGCCAAGGCAGCATGCAGCGCCTCGGCAGATGCGGTGCTCATAGAGTCAGGCTCGGCTTTCAGGAGTTTCAGGCGACGGTTTTGCAGTAGAGTGCTGCGGTCCTGTGGCTCGCGGCTGGCGGACCTTGGGTATCTGCTGTGTGCGGGGGCCACGGGACTTGTCGCGTTTCTCCTTCAGCTTCTCCTTGACCTTCTCGCCAGGAGACTCTGTGCCGTCCGCGGCGGATTCGCTCTCGCGAAGCTCCTCCTGGGCATCGATGATGTCTTCCAGGAGGCTCCGGAGTTCGGTACGGACATAATCACGGGTGGCTACTTCACGCAGGGCGATGCGGAGAGACGCCAGCTCCCGCGTTAGGTACTCGGTGTCGGAGAGATTGCGTTCGGCACGCTGGCGGTCCTGCTGGAGTGAAACACGGTCCCGGTCATCCTGCCGGTTTTGGGCCAGAAGGAGCAACGGCGCAGCGTACGAGGCCTGGAGTGACAACATCAGCGTCAGCAGGGTGAAGCCCAGCTCCATGCGGTCGAATTGCCAGTCCGTGGGGGCGAAAGAGTTCCACGCAAGCCAGAACACACAGAACACCGTCATATAGACGAGGAACGTCGGCGTGCCCATAAACCGGGCGAAGCCTTCGGTTGCGTTGCCGAAAGCATCCGGGTTGGGAGAGAACTTCGGCAGGATCCGTTGCCGGCCACTCAGTGGGGTGTCGAGGCTGCTGCTTGCGCGTCCTGCCGCCTTGGGGGATCGTGCGGCGTTGTTATCAGCCAATGCGGCCTCCAAGTTTCCTTATAGGGGCGTCGTCCTCGTGGGCGCGCCAGTCATCCGGCAACAGGTGATCCAGCACGTCATCAACAGTCACCGCCCCCACAAGGCGGCCGTCGTCGTCTACGACTGGTAGGGAATTGAGGTTGTACGTGGCAAGGGTACGGGCGACTTCGCTGATGTGGGCTTGGTCCGACAGGGGTTCAAGATTCTTGTCAACGAGGTTGCCCAGCGGTTCGGGGGGCGGGAAACGCAGGAGCTGCTGGATATGGACAACTCCCAGGAAACGCCCCGTGGGGGTCTCCAGGGGAGGCCGCGCGATGAAGATTGACGATGCCAGAGCGGGGGAGAGCTCCTCGCGGCGGACGTGGGCCAAAGCTTCGGCCACAGTTGCTTCCGGCGGCAGGATGACCGGGACGGGAGTCATCAGGCCACCGGCGGTGTCTTCGTCGTACTCCAGGAGGCGTCGGACGTCTTCGGCTTCCTGGGGTTCCATGAGTTGCAGCAGCTCTTCCGCCTGGGCCGAGGGAAGCTCGGCGAGGAGGTCGGCGGCGTCGTCAGGGTCCATCTCTTCGAGGACGTCTGCGGCCCGCTCCACGTCGAGGGCGGAGAGAATCTCCACCTGGTCGTCCTCCGGCAGTTCCTGCAGGACGTCCGCCAAACGCTCATCCTGAAGCTCGCTGGCCACTTCAAATCGCCGCTTATCGCTCATCTCCTGAAGGGCTTCGGCAAAGTCGGCAGGTTTCAGGTCTTCGTGCGTGGCCACGAACTGCGTGGCAGCCTGAGGCTCGTTGTGGGCGCCGGTCTGGGCGTCGGCCCAATCGATGATCAGCGTCTCGTTGCGGCGGAGCCTGCCAAACGGTGACAGTGAGTGTCCGCGGCGGACGAACAACTTGCTGACAAACCAGTCCTTGGACCGGTGTTGGTCCATGGCGATGTCCTCGATGGTGGCATCTCCGCTGCCGTCGGCAAGGGTCACGCGGCGGTCGAACATCTCGGCAACCACCAGCGTTTCGGCGCCCCGCTGCTCGAAGCGGCGTAAATTGACCAGGCCGGTGCAAATGATCTGCGTCTGGTCAATGGACGTAATGCGGGTCATGGGGACAAAGACACGCTTTTTCCCCGGCACCTCCACCACTATGCCCACCACATGAGGCGCCCCTCGGGTGCCGCGGGAGAGCACCACGACGTCGCGCAACCGGCCCAGACGATCGCCCAAGGGGTCGAAGACGTCCAGGCCGAGCAGGCGCGCGACAAAGACGCGTGAAGGATGTGTGCTCATGTTTACAGGCTACCGAGTCTGCTCTCTTTTAGCTGAATTCCAGCCTGTTCACATGTCCATGAGACACAATGGGGCTATGTCAAACATTTTTGGTGCCCCCAAAGCCGTTGAGGAAGCCCGCAGCGTCCCGCAAGGTGACACGGTGGGCTCATACACCTCGTATTTGGATGCCCAAAAGGCGGTGGATTACCTCGCGGACCAGCAGTTCCCTGTGCAGCTTGTGTCGATCGTGGGCAACGACCTCAAAATGGTAGAGCGGGTGACTGGCCGGCTGAGTTATCCGAGGGTGGCATTGTCCGGTGCTTTGAGCGGCATGTGGTTTGGCCTCTTTGTTGGCGTGATGCTCTCCTTCTTCACACCGGCAGGTGGGCCATTCTCCATCATCACTTCAGTGCTGATGGGTGCTGCGTTCTTCATGCTGTTCGGGATCGTCACGTACGCCACCCAACGCGGAAAGCGTGACTTCACCTCCACCAGCCAGGTGGTGGCCACCAACTATGACGTTATCGTTGCCGTCGAAGCAGCCCACGAAGCCCGCCGGCTGCTCCAGCAACTGCCTATGAACCCGTCGCAGGCGGCCACGGCGCAGCCCGCCAACTACAACCCGCAGAACGCCCCGCTTCAGCAGCCCGGCCAGGCGCCTGAGCGGCCTTCCACCTGGAACGACCCCTATGGCCAGCGCGGACCCGAATCAACCGCGGGCGTTCCTGAGGGCCAGAACGTACCTGCCGGGAACCAGGCGCCCGTACCCCAGCCGGCACCGGCAGCCGTTCGCTACCCGGACCTCCCTGACGGCCGTCCGCAGTACGGCGTCCGAGTCACCGACGCCCAGAACGCACCGCAGAACGCGCCGCAGGAGGACGGACAACAGCCCGGCTCCGAGGGTTCTTCCAAGCAGTAGACTCTCTGCCACTTATTTCAGCTGACCAGCGCAAAGGGAAGGCCACCGGGGATCCGGTGGCCTTCCCTTTGCGCTGTAGTCGTGTTGAAAGCGGAGCCGCTTAGCCCTGCGCGTCCTGGTAGATACCTGCCATCCATGACTCGACGTCGTCGGCCTTGCGCGGCAATGCGGCGCTAAGGTTCACGGGGCCGTCCGCGGTCATGAGGATGTCGTCTTCTATCCGGACGCCGATCCCGCGGTATTCCTCCGGAATGGCAAGGTCCTCGTTCTTGAAGTAGAGGCCTGGCTCGATGGTGAACACCATGCCCTCGGTGAGGATCCCATCGAGGTAGAGCTCGCGCTTGGCCTGGGCGCAGTCGTGGACGTCAAGGCCAAGGTGGTGGCTGGTACCGTGCGGCATCCAACGGCGGTGCTGCTGGCCTTCGGGGCTGATGGCTTCATCCACTGAAACGGGCAACAGGCCCCACTCAGCGAGGCGCTCGGCCAGGACCGTGGTGGCGGCCGTGTGGATGTCGCGGAACTTCACGCCCGGCTGGGCAGCTGCGAATCCGGCGTCGGCGGCGTCCAGTACGGCTTCATAGATCTTGCGCTGGACATCGGTGAACGTGCCGGTGACGGGCAGGGTACGGGTGACATCCGCGGTGTACAGGGAATCGGCTTCCACCCCGGCATCCAGAAGCAGGAGTTCGCCGGCGTTGACGGTACCCGAGTTGCGGTTCCAGTGGAGGACCGTGGCGTTGTTGCCGGACGCTGCAATGGTGTCGTAGCCGAGCTCGTTGCCTTCCTCACGGGCGCGGGCAAAGAAGGCGCCTTCAACAACACGCTCACCACGGTTGTGTGTCAGGGCGCGGGGAAGGGCGCGGACGACGTCGGCGAAGCCCTCCACGGTTGCCGCGACGGCGATCTTCATCTGCTCGATTTCCCACTCGTCCTTGATCAGGCGCAGTTCGGAAAGTGCTTCACTGAGCTTTTCGTCCAAGGCATCCAGTTCACCGAGGTCCAGCGTTTCGGGATCCTTGGCAGTGTTGTACCGGGCGGTGTCCACCAGGGCATCGATGTTCTCATCCACCTTGCGGGCCAAACGAATGGAGATGCCACCGATTTCGGGTGCTCCCACGTTCTTGGTGATGGCCATTTCCAGTTCGGAGATGTGTGCGGTGGGCAGGCCGAGCCTGGCTTCGAACTCGGCCAGGGTGGGACGGGCGCCGATCCAGAACTCGCCTGCGCGGGAGTCCGCATAGAACTGTTCGGTATCGCGGCCGGCCAGCGGACGGAAGTACAGCGTGGCGGTATGGTGACCGCCGTCGTCGCCCTTTCCTTCAGCCACCGGCTCCAGGATGAGGACGGCGTCAGGCTCGTGGTCCAAACCCAAACCGGTGAGGTGGGCAAATCCGGAGTGCGGGCGGAAACGGTAGTCGCAGTCGTTGGATCGGACCTTCAGCGGACCAGCCGGGATGACCAGACGTTCGCCTTTGAACTGTTCTGAAATAGTACGACGGCGGCGGGCAGCGTGGTCTGCAACGGCGTCACGCGCAGGGGTCACCTGCGGGGCAGGCGCCCAGTTGCTGGCCATGAACGCCTTGAAGGCATCTGATGTGGGCCGTTGCGAGCGGTTGTTGACACGCTCCTGCAGCGGCTGGGAGGACGAGTTTTGGGTGTTTTCGGCATCGTTCACCGTTACATCGTCCCACCAGTTCGTTGAGGAGGCCAACGGCGCAACCCGCCAAGCTCGCCCGCATCCCCTAGGCTGGGAAAGTGAGGATAGACCTGCATGCGCACTCCAACGTTTCCGATGGAACCGAGACACCCGCCGGGGTGATCATTTCTGCTGTCACGGCAGGCTTGGACGCGGTGGCGCTGACCGACCATGACTCCACGGATGGCTGGGATCCGGCCGCTGCGGCCGCCCGCGAACATGGCATCGCCTTTGTTCCGGGAATGGAGATCTCCTGCCGGACGGAACAGGGCATCAGTGTCCACTTGCTGAGCTACCTGCATGACCCCGCCCATGCGGGTCTGCTGGAGGAAATCACCAAATCCAAGGATGCCCGCCTTACCCGTGCGGAGCACATGGTCACCCTGTTGTCCGAGGACTACCCGTTGACCTGGGACGACGTCATCCATCACGTGGCTCCGGGTGCCACCGTGGGGCGCCCCCATATTGCGGATGCCTTGGTCGCTGCCGGCGTCGTTGCCGACCGCTCGGAGGCATTCACCTCCATCCTCACCTCACACTCGCGATACTTCGTTCAGCACTACGCACCCAACCCTGCGGTCGCCGTCGAGCTTGTCCGTGCCGCAGGCGGCGTTCCCGTCTTCGCCCATCCTGTGGCGTCTTCGAGAGGACGCATCGTGGGGGAGCGGACCTACCGGGAGATGATTGATGCCGGCCTGCTGGGGCTCGAGGTTGAACATCGTGACAACCCCGAGGAGGGACGCGACTTCCTGCGCATGTTGGCTGCAGAGCATGGCCTGCTCATCACTGGATCCTCCGATTATCACGGAGCGGGGAAACCGAACCTGTTGGGCGAGAACACCACCTCGCCCGCGGTTCTGGCCCGGATTGAGGAGATGGCAACAGGCAGCACGGTGGTTCGTTGAGAGGGGTCCTTTAGTGGATTTGCAGCTGCTCGCCTCGGTGATTGTCACTTTGTTCGTGATCATGGACCCACCGGGTACCGTCCCGATCTTCATGTCCTTAACGGCCCAGATGTCGGCCAAGGACCGGAACCGCTCCGCTTTCCAGGCACTGCTGGTGGCCACCGGCGTCATTGTGGTGTTCGCGATCTTCGGCCAATCAATCCTCAATTACATGCATATCTCGCTGGCGGCCTTGCAGGGCGCTGGCGGCCTGCTGCTGGTGCTCATTGCCCTTCAGCTACTGACCGGTTCCACCAGCGGCGAGGAAAATGCGGCCAAGTACAAAAATGTGGCGTTCGTTCCGTTGGGGACGCCACTTATGGCTGGACCCGGTGCGATCGTTGCCGTGATGGTCTTCGTTCAGCAGTCCAGCCAGCTGTCCGAGTACCTAGCCGTGGGGCTGGGGATTGCCGTGGTTCTGGGCTCGTTGTACCTGGCGATGCGCTTCGCGGGCGTGGTGCAGCGCGTGCTGGGCGAAAACGGCGTGGAGCTTGTCACCCGGATTGCCGGTCTGCTTCTGTCGGCCATTGCCGTGCAAATGATCGCGGACTCCGTGACGGCCTTCGTGAAGGGCGTCGCCTGAGCACGCCCGGCCTGGCGGGCTAGAGGCTGGTTGGCTGGATCTCGTGGAACACGGCCTTGCTGCCCAGCCGTTTGCGCATGACGTCGATGGCCTGTTCGTTCTGGTCGACACACACAAAGTTGCGGCCGAGCTTCGCTGCAACGGCACCGAGGGTCCCTGATCCGGCGAAGAAATCGAGGCACCAGTCACCTTCGCGGCTGGATGCAGAAACGATCCTCCGGATCAGGCCTTCGGGTTTCTGGGTAGGGTAGCCGGTCTTCTCACGGCCGGTGGGGGAAACGATGGTGTGCCACCAAACATCAGTGGGCAGCTTGCCGAGCTCGCGCTTGGCAGGAGTCACCAGGCCGGGAGCCATGTACGGTTCCCGGTCCACTTCTGCGTTGTCGAAGTGGTACTTGGTGGGGTTCTTTACATACACCAGAATGTTGTCGTGCTTGGTGGGCCAGCGGTTCTTGGCGCGTGCACCGTAGTCGTAGGCCCAGATGATCTCGTTAAGGAAGCATTCCCTGCCGAAGATGGCGTCCAGCATCACCTTGGCGTAGTGCACCTCCCGGTAATCGAGGTGCAGGTACAGGGTGCCGTCGTCTGACAAGAGCCGCCACGCCTCGACGAGTTTGGGTTCCAAGAAGGACCAATAATCGCTGAAGGCGTCGTCGTAGCTGTGAAGGGCACCCTTGATGGTGTCGTAGGAACGGCCCTTGAAACCGACGCGATCGCCGTCGCCGTCCGCGTTGCGGACCATGCGGGTTTCCTGGCGGCGCTGCACCCGGCCGGTGTTGAAGGGCGGGTCGACGTAAATGAGTGTGAAGGCGCCGTCCGGCAGCGTAGGGAGGAACTCCGCGTTGTCCGCGTGCACCACCACATTGCCGCCGTCCGGCGCCCAAACGGTTTCAGTCATTGAGGGTTTTAGCCCTCGGCGCTGCCGGACTGGGCAGCTGCGGTCTCACCGGAAACCACTTCGCCGTTGCGGCGGCGCGTGCGGGTACGACGCGTCCTGGCAGGCTTGTCTGCGGCGTCGGCCGTGGCGGCGCGGGACTCCGACGCACCGGCAGCGGGGGCTGCTTCGGCATCGGAGGTACGACGGCGGCGCGTACGGTTGCGGCCGCCCTCGCCCTTGGATTCGCTGGAGTCCGAGTCATTGGACTTGGCTTGACGTCCGCGGCCGCCATCGCGTCCACGGCCGCCATCGCGACCGCCGTCGCGGCTTGAGCCTGAGCGTGCGTTCTTCTTGCCGGTCTCGCCCAGGTCCTCAAGGACCTCCGCGTCGACGCCGGCGAGGACACGCTTGTTGCGGGGCAACCTGCCCTTGGTGCCCTCGGGGATGTCCAGGTCTGCGTACAGGTGCGGCGAGGATGAGTACGTCTCCACCGGTTCCGGAACGCTCAGTCCGAGTGCCTTGTTGATCAGGCCCCAGCGCGGCATGTCGTCCCAGTCGACGAACGTGACAGCGGTGCCCTTATTGCCCGCGCGGCCGGTACGCCCAACACGGTGCAGATAGATCTTTTCGTCTTCCACGCACTGGTAGTTGATGACGTGCGTGACGTCGTCCACATCGATGCCGCGGGCGGCAACGTCAGTGGCCACCAGGACATCGACCTTGTTGTTGCGGAAAGCACGGAGGGCTTGCTCGCGGGCGCCCTGGCCGAGGTCGCCGTGGATGGCGGCAGCGGCAAAACCGCGGTCGACGAGTTCCTCGGCAACCTTGGCAGCAGTGCGCTTGGTCTTGGTAAAGATGATGGTCCGTCCGCGGCCGCGTGCCTGGAGGATGCGGGCTACTACTTCAGACTTGTCCATGCTGTGCGCACGGTAGATCAGCTGACGGATGTCGCGCTTGGTCAGGCCTTCGTCGTCCGGATCTGCAGCCCGGATGTGGGTGGGCTGCGTCATGTAACGGCGTGCCATCGCAATCACCGGGCCGGGCATCGTCGCCGAGAAGAGCAGCGTCTGCCGAACGGCGGGGGTGCCGGCGATCAGGGTCTCAACGTCCGGAAGGAAGCCGAGGTCCAGCATTTCGTCAGCCTCATCAAGAATCACCATCTTGACGTTCTTCAGGCTCAGGTGCTTCTGCTTGTAAAGGTCGATCAAACGGCCCGGGGTACCGACCACGATTTCGACGCCCTTCTGCAGGGCATCGACCTGGGGCTCGTAGGCGCGGCCACCATAGATGGTGGCGATGCGGGCATTGCGCTTGCGTGAAGCGGTCTGGAGGTCGTTGGCAACCTGCACCGCGAGTTCACGCGTGGGAACAATCACCAAGGCCTGAGGTGCACCCGGGACGGCAAGTTTCTCGTAGCCGGCGTCGTCGCGGCCGGCTACCCGCTGGAGCGCGGGAATGCCGAAGCCCAACGTCTTGCCAGTGCCCGTCTTGGCCTGGCCGATGATGTCGTGGCCGCTCAGGGCCACCGGCAGGGTCATCGCCTGGATGGGGAAGGGGTGGGTGATCCCGGCATCGGCCAAGGACTCAACGATGTCAGCGCGGACGTTGTAGTCGGCGAACGACTTTTCTTCGATCTCGTGGGGCTTTTCATCCGAGACGATCGTTTCCTCGGGTTCGAGAATTTCGGTTCCGGTTGGGTCGGTCAGGACTTCATGGGTGTGCAATTCACTCACAGGGAGTTTCCTTATTCATTTAGGCATTGGCGCTGCGTGCTCAACGGGGGCTGCGAAGCCGTACCGGAGCACGAACTGGCGCGCAAGCATATCCAGTGGAAGCCGATCGCGGGCTATCTAAGTACTGGCACTGGTGACCAGTTGGTACATCTCAAGATCGCGTAGGGGCGGGCTTGTTGACTTCAAAAATTAACTGAATCAACGACCGGGCATCCATTACTACTCGCCCAGTCTATCCTCTGGGAGCCATAAAGCCCGGATCATGGGTTCAACAGGGTCAGCGCTGCAGCACGAACCTGATCTCCCGGCTGGCAATATCCGCCGTGACAAGGCGTACCCGCACCTTGGTCCCGGACTCCAACTCGCCGTCGCAACGTGCGGTGACGGCCGGTTCTGCGATCTGGACGACGCCGTATGGACCGCTCCCGTTTCCGTTGGCTTTATTGCCATTGGCTCTATTGCCACTGCTGTTTCCATTGGAAGGCTTGGACCCTGAAATCACCACGGCGTCGAACTCCTGGCCCACGTGGTTGGCTACCAGTGCCGCTTCCACGGTGTCCAGTGCCGCACGCTCAAGCCGTCCAGCCACTTGGTCAGAGGCTGCCATGATCTCCGGCAACGAGGGGAGGGCATCACGGGCCCAGCGGGGAATGTCCTTATTGTTACTGAGGGCCTCGCAGATGACCAGGACAAATCTGTCAATGAGGCGTCGCAGCGGTGCTGTGGTGTGGGCATAGGGAGCCCCGATGGCCGCTTGGATCACTGTGTCAGGCACCTCGCCGTCGAAGGGCGTGTAACCGGCGCCCCTGAACAGCGTCCCGGCCGAGTGCAGGATGGCCAGCTGCTTGGGGTCGGACGCATCCAAGGTGCGCAAGTACTCGCCATAGCTGACCTGGCCGTCCCACGGTTTGCCCAGCGCGGTGGTTTGCCGCTTGAAATGCTGCAGTGAGCGTTCGTCCGGGGCCGGCATGGTGCGGAGGATGCCCACTTTCCCTTCCAGCATCAATTGCGCGGCCGCCATCCCGGTCATCAGAGAGATCTGCGCGTTCCAGTCTTCCACCGGCAAAGACGGGGCTGCAACGATCCTGTACCCGCCGCCGTCGGTCGCCTGGACGATTTCCTGTTCCGGCATATTCAGGCTGGCGCCCCCACGCAGCCTCTCCAGTTCCACCCGTTTCAGCCCGACTTCCTTGAGGAGCTGAAGAACGGACGGGGCAGTGCCGTCGTCGATCTGCTGTTGGGCACCCTTGTAGCTCAGCTTGGCCCGGCTGCGGACGGTGGCCCGGGCAACGCTCACGCTGAGGACTTCTGCAGTGGCGTCGAGGTCGAAGGTCCATACAAAAGCACTGCAGTCCTGCTCGGCCAGGAGGCTGCCGGCGTTTTCGCTGATGACCTCCGGATGCAGGGGGATGCGCCCGTCAGGAGCGTAGAACGTCTGCCCGCGTTGTCGGGTCTCGGCATCCAAGGCCCCTCCGGGAGCCACGAAGGACGGCACGTCGGCGATGGCATAGAGAACCTTGTAGCCGTCTCCGGCACGATCAATGAACAAGGCCTGGTCAAGGTCAGTCGACGTAGCGGGGTCAATGGTGACAAAGGGGATCTCCCGCAAGTCCTGGTCCGGAAGCTTGAGGTTTTCCACGGCCCGCTGTGCCTCTTGGACTGCCTCGGCCGGGTACGAAGTGGGGAGTTCCAGCTCCGATCTCAAGGCCGCAAGGGCTGCAGCGAGCTGGTCCGACGAATCGTCGACGTTGGGCGCTATCCGGTGATGTGACACGAAAATCAGCGTAGCCCGAAACCTGCGGATAGTCTTGGCTTCCGCACGCGAAAGCCCGCTGCCCCAGGGGGCAACGGGCTTTCAGCACAGCTGGCATGGCCAATCCGGCAGTCAGCTGGCCGGGGTCAAAGTGAAGGTGGCTGCCTTGTCCCCGAAGTCATTGTTGATGACCACCGTGGTGGGACCGTTCTTGATGTCGAAGGCAATGACGCCCTGCTGTACGTCTCCGGCGGCGACATCGCCGGAGCTTAGACCGCCCAGACCGTTGTCCAGGAAGATCCGGTCGCCCTCTTTGCCGTCAGCATCGAAGGCATCGAAGTTGCTGGGCGCGGCGAAGCTGGATCCGGCGGTGGTCTCCCAGGAAACCTCCAGCAGGAGGAACCCGCCATTGAGCGGCTTCATGTAAGCCATTTCCGGGATCTCGGTGGTGTATCCGGAGTTAAGGACGGTGACCTTAACGGTGTTGCCCTCGGACACCGTGACCTCGAAGGAATTGCCATCAGTGGCAGTGCCCTGGGAGGGGGCAGGTGCCTCTTGTGAGGCCGAGGGGGCGGCGGGGACGGGCGTGGCCTGTCCTTGGACCGCAGCAGCCACCAGCGTCAAAGACAACACCGTGGACACGATTCCAACAACCAGGCCGGCGAACCATACGACGAGCGTGATGATCCAGGCCTTCTTCTTGTTTTCCGGATAACCCAGCAGCGGGCGGCCTTCCTTATCCCGCGCATTGCCGGTCAGCGTGATGATGAGGTCCACGATGGACCAGATGCCGAGTCCGCCCGCTGTGAGCAGCTTGGCAATACCGGTGCCGATCTTTCCCAGGTAAAAACGGTCGACGCCGAGGCCACCCAGAAGCAACGACAGGATCCAGGTGACCATGAAGGACTTGGCGGGAGTGCCCATGCCGGGAGCGTCATAAGGGCCGGAACCCGGGGCCGGTTGGTACGTCTGCGGTCCGCTTTGGTACTGGTTGCCGAAAGCACCGGGTGCAGGGGGTACTGGTGGAGCGCCGTCCCCGTTGTGGGGCGCGGGCGGATAGCTCGGGTTACTCATGGAACATCCTTCAGGGGAGTGGGTGCGAGGAGGAGGACACGCGGCCTGCGGGCAGGCCTGACAGTCGGCTCACTCCCAGCCAGCCTAGTAGGACCACGTCGGCTCGCAGCAAATCTAGCCGGACGGGGCGTGGATGGCCGGGGATAGTCTTGGATCATGGGCACTTCCCGGGACGTCTTAACTTCTGCCGGACAACTCGCCGCGGAGCTCCTGGGCGCCATGGCCTACGGCGAGTTGTCGGCTTTCGGCCGGCTTTCGTCCGATTCCCGATACGCACCCACGCTCCATGACCGGTCAATGCTGGCAAAAATTGCCGTCGGCGCGTACGGAAACTTCGCGCTGCTGAGCGATCGGCTCGCGGAAATGGGCCTCGATCCTGAGGAAACCATGCTGCCGTTCCAGCGTTCCTTTGACCACTTCCATGAACGTACCAGGCCCGGGGACTGGTTCGAATCCGTGATGAAGGCGTACGTCATCGACACCGTCTCCTCGGACTTCTACCGGGCTGTCGCCACTTTCCTCGATGCAACAACGCAGCAGTTCGTTGACCGGGTAGCCTCTCCCGACCAAGCAACCGAGGTACTTCGTGTCCTGCTGCGGCGGGCCTTGGCCGATGACCCAAGACTGGCCTCACGCCTGGCGTTGTGGGGCCGCCGGCTGGTGGGGGAAGCGCTGACGCAGGCGCAGAGGGTGGGCATGGAGCACCCACAGTTGGGGCCAACCCTAAAAAGTGGTGGCGATGCCCGCGCCGCAGTTAAGAGACTGACAGGCGAGCTCGCCGAGCGGCATTCACGCCGGATGACGGCCTTGGGTCTCACCGCATGACGGCTTGACCGGGCTTGTGCCTGAAAGGCCTTCACGGCCGGGCTCAGGCGGCGTCCAGCGCCTCCAGCAGCGACTTGGCAGCCGTCGTCGGATCCGTAGCTTCGGTGATGGCGCGCACAACGACGATCCGGGTGGCTCCCGCGGCCCGTACCTGCTCCACGTTGCTGAGATCGATCCCACCGATGGCGAACCAAGGCAGGTTCACGGCACCGCCGGTGGTCTCGTCTGCACGCTTGCTCGCTTCTGCGGCATATGTGACCAGGTCCAGGCCCACGGCTTCGCGGCCGGGTTTGGTAGGGGTTGCCCAGACGGGGCCCACACAGAAATAGTCAAGGCCGCCCCGGCCTGGTGATGCCGCGATGGCGGCATTCACCTGTTCGGGGGAGTGGGTGGAGAGGCCGATCGTGACGGGCTCCGGAAGCAATGTCCGGGCCACCGTCAACGGGAGGTCCTTTTGCCCGATGTGGAACACTGGAGCCCCGGAAACATTGGCAACATCGGCGCGATCGTTGACAGCCCAGAGCCGTCCGTGACGCTGCGCAACTGCCCGCAGGACCGCCAGCAACTCCAATTCCTCGGCAGCTTCCAGGGTCTTGTCGCGCAACTGGATGATGTCTACGCCTCCCTCAAAAGCGGCGTCCACAAAGTCTTCAAAATCGCCCTGCCGTTTCCGGGCATCAGTGCACAGATACAGGCGGGCGGTGGCGAGGGCATCAGTCGGGGTCATGGAAACCAGAGTAGTTCCTCTAAACTGGGCACGTACTGCGGGAGCCGCGACGTTCGCTTTATGACTGTCCGGCTGAGAGGGCTTCAGCGCCGACCGCTTGACCTGATCCGGCTAGTACCGGCGTAGGGAAGGAAACGCGCTATGGCAGATCCCCGCCAAACCCCGCTCCAGGCCGACGTGGCCGTCATTGGCGGTGGCGTCATCGGCCTCGGTATTGCCCACGAAGCACGGCGACTTGGCCGCTCCGTGGTGGTGATCGACCCCGCACCGGCTTCGGGAGCTACGTTCGCTGCCGCCGGAATGCTTGCCCCCGTGAGCGAATTGCACTACCAGGAGGAAGATCTCCTGGACGTGATGCTTGAATCGTCCCGGCTGTGGCCGTCCTTTGCAGAAAGCCTGACCCGCGGAGGGGAAGACATCGGTTACCGGACGACGCCGACACTCGCCGTGGGTGCCGATGCCGCGGACCGCAGGGCGCTGGCAGACCTTCGTGCGGTGCAGCTTGCTGCAGGCCTGGGGGTTGAGCCGCTGTCCTTGCGCGACGCCCGGGATCGCGAACCCCTCCTCAGCCCCCAAATTTCCAGTGCCTTCGACGTTCCCGCCGACCATCAGGTTGATCCCCGCAAGCTGGCGGCAGGCCTCCTCTCGGGATTGGCACGCCACGCGGCCAGCGACTCCACTTGGGTTTCGGGCGCCGACGATGGGTTTGCCGTGACTTCCACGGCGTGCAGATTGCTCTGGGACGGAGGGCGGGTCTCAGGAGTGGAACTCGAGTCCGGTGCCGCTGTCCACTCCACCGAAACGGTGGTCGCCAACGGACTGGGTGCGGCAGACCTGGAGGGGCTCCCCGACGGGCTCAGCCTTCCCCTGCGGCCGGTATATGGCGACATCCTCAGGCTTCGGGTGCCTGAACACCTCCGGCCCCTGCTCACCTCCACCGTCCGTGGGATGGTCCGCGGAGTGCCCGTCTACATCGTGCCCCGGGACGACGGCACGGTGGTCATCGGAGCCACCCAACGCGAGGACGGACTGTCGGCATCCTCCAACGCGGTCTCAGCCGGGGGCGTCTACCAGTTGTTGCGGGACGCCCAGGCCCTGGTCCCAGCAGTGGCGGAACTTGAGCTCCTCGAAGCAACGGCCCGGGCCCGCCCCGGCACTCCGGACAACGCCCCGTTGCTTGGGCGGGTCGCTGGCCCCAAGGGGGATGTTGATGGGCTGGTGATCGCTACAGGATTCTTCCGGCATGGTGTGCTCTTGACGCCCGCGGCCGCACGGATCGTGGGCGGGCTGATCAACGGCTCGTCGGAACCCCGGTGGGCACCATTGCGCCCGGACCGCTTCGCGGACACTTCATCCACAGCGCGGGCGCTTACGCCGGCACACGCTCCCAGCAAGGAAACAGCATGAACATCAAACTCAACGGATCCGATCACGCCGTGCCGGAGGACGCTTCAGTCAGCACCCTGGTCACGGCCGTCACCGGCCGCGTCCTGGACCACCGCGGACAGGCAGCCGACGGCGGCAAGTTGGGCGTCGCCGTCGCCCGCAATTCCGAGGTGGTGCCGCGCAGCCAATGGTCCGCAACGGCGCTCGCCGACGGAGATGAACTCGAACTTGTTACCGCAGTCCAAGGAGGCTGACATCATGACGACAGCAAACACAGAGGTCATTACTGACGCCCTGGTGATCGACGGCGTCCACTTCGGATCCCGCCTGATCATGGGGACGGGAGGTGCCCCGAGCCTGGACGGCCTGGGCGCTGCGCTCCTGGCGTCCGGGACAGAGCTCACCACAGTAGCCATGAGGCGCTACTCACCCGCTGAAACAGGATCACTCTTCCAACTCCTGGTGGACCACGGCATCCGCGTGTTGCCAAACACAGCCGGTTGCTTTACTGCCAAAGACGCCGTGATGACCGCTGAACTGGCGCGCGAGGCACTGGAAACCGACTGGGTGAAGCTGGAAGTCATCGCCGACGAACACACACTCCTTCCAGACGCCGTGGAACTCGTCGAGGCAACGGAGCAGCTGGTGAACCGTGGATTCAAGGTCTTCGCCTACACCAACGATGATCCCGTCCTGGCACTGCGCCTCGAAAACCTCGGGGCCACCGCTGTGATGCCCCTGGGCTCGCCGATCGGGACCGGTCTGGGCATCCTGAACCCGCACAACATTGAACTCATCGTGTCCCGGGCCTCAGTCCCCGTGGTGCTCGACGCAGGCATAGGAACCGCCTCCGATGCCGCCCTGGCCATGGAACTGGGCTGCGACGCAGTGCTTCTGGCCACCGCTGTCACCCGGGCGCAGAACCCGATGCAGATGGGTGAGGCCTTCAAACACGCTGTGATCGCCGGTAGGCTGGCCAAGCAGGCAGGACGAATTCCGCGGCGTGAGCACGCTTTGGCGTCGTCGGCCATGGAGGGCCGGGCAGAGTTCCTCTAGTTGTCCGCAGTGTCTTCGGCAGAAGGAGCAGCAGTGGCGGGGAACCATGACCACCTGACCCAGGCGGATGTCGACGATGCCCTCCGGGAGCTTCCCGACTGGAAGTACCAGGACGGCCTGGTAACCGTCTATAAAACCCCGACGGCGGCCGAAGCGCTGGCGCTTATTGCAGCGATCGGACAGATCGCCGAACAGCAAAACCACCACCCCGATCTGGAATGGCGCTACAACAGGGTTCACCTGCGGTATGTGTCCCACGATGCCGGCGGGAAGGTCACCCCACTCGATATCGCCGCTGCGGTCTCCGTGAGCGAAACCGCGGCCGGGCTGGGTGCAACCGCCCAGCCGGAGCGGTATCCGGAAGCCTGAAAAGGCCTGAACCCTTGTGACAAGGCGTTAAAGGACAGTGACCGTCGCCCGAGGGCGACGGTCACTGTCCTTTGTTCTTGTTCCTGCTAGAGCCTGAGCGCCTTGGTGAGCGCCGCAGTATCGTGCCGGGTGCGGGTCCGGCCCAGGAAGACCGCCACCACTGCGGCGGCGGCAGTTCCCAGGACGATCGGCAAAACCCAGGGAATCCAGGTTGCCCCGGGCTGGTAGCCCAGGCCGGCACTGATGAACGCAATCCAGCTCAGGGTGCCCACAGCCACCGAAACACCGGCCGGCAAAGCGATGCCGTACTTGCCGTGCCTCTTGTCGTTGGCCCACACGATGAAACCGGTGGCTACAGTGGCCAGAACCACCACGACGAGTGAAAGCATGAAGACTCCTTTGCGGACTGCGTTAAGGGGAGGGCCTAGAGGGCGCCGAAACCGACGCGGCGGACTTCCTCTGCGCCGATCTCCACGTAACCCAGGACGCTGCCGGGAACAATGATCTGGCGTCCCTTTTCATCGGTCAGGCGCAATTCCGAGCCCTTGGACACGGCCTCTGCCACGATCTTGGCCACCGCGTCTGCATCCAAAGCGGACTCGAGCACGATTTCACGGCCAACGTTCTGAATGCCGATCTTTACTTCCACAGCAAGGCCTCCAAGCCAATCAAGTATTAAGTCAGTCCTCTATTTGTAGCCTAGGACTCTTTGGGGAATCGACTGATTCCGCGCCAAGCTAAACGATAGATCAGATCACTGGCCACATCGAGGTCAAGGTTTCCGTCCGTTTCAAGCCAGTAGCGTGCGCTGACCTGCGCCATTCCGGCCAGGCCACGGCCCAGGAGTTGCGCCTCCAAGGGAGGCAGCTTGGTGTCCTCGGCAATGACATGGGCCACCGCATCAGCGAACGTTTTGTTGAACGTCTCCAAACGGGAACTGACATCGGGATCGTTGATGAGGTCCGATTCGAAGACCAGCCGGTGGGCTTGGTCGTCATCAGCGATGAACCGGTAGTAGGCCCGCATTACGGCCTTCACGCGTTCCTTGTTGTCCGAGGTGGAGTTCAAAGCGCTAAGCATCAGTTCGGTCAGCGTGGCCAGGTGGCTGTCCAAGAGGGCCATATAAAGCTCGCGCTTGGACGGGAAATGCTGGTACAGCACCGGTTTGCTCACATGGGCAGCCTCTGCGATTTCGTCCATGGCCGCGCCATGGAAACCGTTGGAGACAAAGACTTCCAACGCCGCATTCAACAACTGCGCCCGGCGCTCGTCGCGCGGCAACCTTGGTGAACGCGTTGAAACAGCCCGTTCCTGCTTGGCCGGTGCCCCATCGTGTGCCCTTGTGCCGTCAGCCACAGTCTGCCGCCTTTCCTTTGCAGTTATGACCACTCTACCGGTGGGTAATATGACCGGGCGGCATCGGCAGGCATACATTGGGGTATGGCCTCAATTGTTGCTGCCCGCCCTGCTGCGCCCACTGTCCTGCCGCCCCTTGTTGAACCAGCCGCCGAACTCACGCCGGCCGAGGTGGAGCGATACTCCCGGCATCTCATCATTCCCGAAATCGGTGCCCTGGGCCAACGCAGGCTTAAGAATGCCAAAGTGCTCGTCATAGGCGCCGGCGGACTTGGTTCTCCGGCCCTGTTGTACTTGGCGGCGGCCGGCGTTGGCACACTCGGAATCGTGGACGATGACGTGGTGGACCTCAGCAACCTGCAGCGCCAGGTCATCCATGGCGTGAAGGACGTGGGCGTCCCCAAGATCGAGTCTGCCCGCAACGCCATCAACGAACTCAATCCGCTGGTCAACGTGGTCCTGCATGACATCCGGCTGGACTCATCCAACGCGTTGGAGCTGTTTGCGCAGTACGACCTCATCCTCGATGGCGCCGACAACTTCGCCACGCGTTACCTGGTCAACGACGCCGCCGCCATCCTCGGCAAGCCCTACGTCTGGGGTTCCATCTTCCGCTTCGACGGCCAGGTCAGCGTGTTTTGGGCCGGGCACGGCCCCACTTACCGGGACCTCTATCCTGAAGCCCCTCCTGCCGGTTCGGTACCATCCTGCGGCGAGGGCGGAGTGTTCGGCATGTTGTGCGCAGCAGTTGGTTCGCTCATGGTGACCGAAGCCGTGAAGCTAATTACCGGCGTCGGGCGTTCACTGCTGGGCCGGGTAGCGCTCTTTGACGCACTGGGCGGCAGCTGGCGCGAGATCAGGGTATCCAAGGATCCGGAAGCCGAACCCATCACGGAGCTGACGGACTACGAGGCTTTCTGCGGTGTGACGCCCCCGGCAGCAACCGACCAAGAACACACTGTGTCCGCCAAGGACCTTGCCGCGATGCTCGCAGAGCGTGAGGCGGGGGAGCGGGACTTCGACTTGGTCGATGTCCGGGAATCCGGGGAGCACAGCATCGTCAGTATTGACGGTTCAGTCCTCATTCCGCAGGGCCGTATTCTCTCTGGCGAAGCGTGGGTGGAGTTGCCCCAGGACAAGGACATCGTTTTCCACTGCAAGGCCGGCACGCGCTCGGCTGCTGTGTTGGACGCTGCGCGGAAAGCGGGTTACACGCGGGTCAGCCATCTCGACGGCGGTATCCTCGCCTGGGTGCGCGACGTCGAGCCGGCGAAGCCCGTGTACTAGGTCGTTTCCCGTCACCGTCAGTCCTGGCAAGCCCCCCATGAGCGGATGCCTGGGGTTGGAAGACGTGGCCCCGTCTGCTCAGGCGCTCTCTGAGCGGAGCTGCTGGTGGTCCACTGGGCATTCAGCGGCCGGGGCTGCAGCCTGGGGCTGTTCCACCTGGATTCCGTAAAGTGCCTCGAGGGCTGCGACGTAGTCGTCCTGCTGTCCGTTGGCGGCAAGTTCGCGTGCACGGACCGTGGGGATGTGGAGGAGCTGCTTGACCATGCGGCGGAGTGCGAACTCCACCTCTTCGGCTGCAGCCGTGCAACCGTGACGGGCGCGGACCTTTTCCATTTCGGCGTCCAGGACGTTCATAGTGTGGCGGCGAAGCGCCACGATGGCCGTGTCCACCGAGCGCGCTTCGCGCTCGGATTCGAAGGACGCGGCCGCGCCGGTGACGATTGCACTTGCCTGGGACAGCGACTCTGCTTGTTCCTGGGGTGCAGCGAGCCTGACGGACTCAAGCGTCAAGAGCTCGACGCCGTCGAGTTCGCCTACTGCGGGGTCAAAATCATGGGTGAGGGCGAGGTCGATGGCGATCAACGGCTTGCCCGATTGCGCCCGGACACGGGCGAGGTCTGCGGCTTCCACACGGTTGTCGGACCCGCTGCAGCCGATCATGACGTCAGCTGCGGCAACAGCAGCGGGGAGAGTGTCGGCGTCGAGCGCTGTTCCACCGCGGGTGGCGACGAAACCTTCGGCGCGGCCGGACGAAGAGTAGACCGAAACCTCGGTGCAGCCCCGTTCACGCAGCAATGACATGGTGGCGCCTGCATAGGCGCCGGTGCCGAACACCACGACTTTCTTGGTGGACCAATCGTCGTTCTCGGCGAGGTCTGTTGCGAGGTCCAGGGCGACGGAAACGATGGAGAGCCCCCGCGAGCCGAGGGCGGTTTGTGCACCAACGTCCTTGGCGGTCTTGGAAGCTGCCTGGAACAAGCGGACCAGCCCGGAGCTCGCTGTGCCTTCCTGCTGGGCAGTGATCAGTGCCCGACGGACCTGGCCGGCGATCTCCCGCTCACCCACCACCGCGGAGTCCAGTCCGGCGCTCACGGCAAAGAGGTGGCGGGTGACCTCCGGGCCGGTGTATGTGGCGAAGGAACGGGAAACCAGGTGCTCGTTGAGTCCGCTCAGTTCGCTGATTTGGGACACAAGGGCGGATCGTGCCGCCTCGAGGTCTGCGCCATGGGCCGTTTCGCCGTAAACCTCGTAGCGGTTGCAGGTTGCCAGGACCACGGCGCCGGACACCACAGGGGAATCCGTCAGGGTTGTCGAGGCAAGCACAGAGGAACCGTTGCTCAACTGAGCAACAGTTTCGAGGTCGATGTCGGCGTGTGTAGCCACCAATGAGAAAAGAACCACAGCACCCCAATCATAGCTTTTTCGTAGCCCGGTAGAACAATATGCCACCGTGGCGATCCACACGCAGGGGAGTGATCGCCGCCACAAAGGCCCGGGAGGCGCTCAACGTGACAGCTTGTCGTTATCTTTTGCCCCGGATTTTCGGCACAATCGAAGGCATGACTTCTAGCGCGGCAGCATCCAACAGTACGGCCTCCACCGCCCCGGCGGGAACCCTCGGCGCCAACCACCCGCTGAAGGACGGCCGCACCTCGGACTCTCCGCTGATCACGGCCTACCGTGGTGGCACACCATCCCGCAGGCCTGTGTGGTTCATGCGCCAGGCGGGGCGTTCCCTGCCTGAATACCTCAAGGTCCGGGAGGGTGTCGCCATGCTCGATTCCTGCCTCCGCCCGGAACTTGCCGCGGAGATCACTCTCCAGCCGGTGCGCCGCCACGATGTTGATGCGGCCATCTTCTTTTCCGACATCGTCATTCCGCTGAAGCTTGCCGGAGTCGGGGTGGACATCGTTCCCGGCGTTGGACCCGTCCTGGACAAGCCCGTCCGCACGGCCGCTGATGTGGCAGCCCTTCCCACACTGACGTGGGAGGCGCTGGAACCCATCCGCGAAGCCGTCCGCTTGACTGTTGCGGAACTCGGGAAAACCCCGCTCATCGGGTTCGCCGGAGCGCCGTTCACCTTGGCGGCCTACATGGTTGAAGGCAAGCCGTCCCGGGACCACCTTGGACCCCGGACCATGATGCACGCCGATCCTGAAACCTGGGCGGCACTGGCCAACTGGGCCGCCGATACCTCCGGCATGTTCCTCCAAGCCCAGCTCGAAGCGGGTGCGTCGGCTGCGCAGCTCTTCGATTCGTGGGCAGGCTCCCTGGGCCTGGCTGACTACACCAAGTACGTCGCGCCGGCGTCCGCACGGGCGCTGGACCATGTCCGTGGCCTGGGTGCTCCGTTGATTCACTTCGGCACGGGTACGTCCGAGCTCCTGGTTGCCATGCGCGATGTAGGGGTGGACGTGGTGGGCGTGGACTACCGACTCCCATTGGATGAGGCCAACCGCCGCTTGGGTGGCACCGTTCCGCTGCAGGGAAACATTGATCCCGCACTTCTCTCCGCTCCGTGGGAGGTCCTTGAAGCCCACGTCCGTGAGGTAATTGCGGCCGGAGCCCACGCACCGGGCCATGTGCTGAACCTAGGCCACGGAGTGCCTCCGGAAACGGATCCCACTGTCCTGACCCGCGTCGTGGAACTCATCCACTCCATCCCTTCGGAGTAGTGCCGATGCGCGGGGGACACCCAACGCCCAAGACACCGGACGGCAGGCCATCCGCCGTTGTGGTGGGCGGTGGCGTCTCAGGCCTGATTGCTGCCCGTGAACTTGCCATGGCCGGCTTTGCCGTGACCATCCTGGAAGCGGGCGACGCCTGGGGCGGCTGCGTGGGAAGCCATGTTGTTGCCGGGCTGCAGCTTGACAGCGGGGCGGAATCGTTCGCCACCCGGTCGCCGGCCGTTGCCAACCTCGCCCGGGAGCTGGGCCTGGCGGACAAAATTGTTGCCCCACGCCCCGGAGGTGCCTGGGTGCAATTACCCGACGGGCCGCAGGAACTACCCAAAACGGGAGTCCTGGGCATCCCCGCCAATCCATGGGATCCGGAAGTCCGCCGCTCCTTGGGACTCGCCGGGGCCATCCGTGCCTCGTTGGACACCTGGCTTCCCGCGTCCTTTGGCACGTCCTCGGATGTCACCAGTGTTTCCGCGCTGGTACGGAGCCGAATGGGCAAGAAGGTCCTTGATCGGCTGGTTTCCCCGGTGGTGGGCGGTGTCCATTCGGCCGACCCCGATCTTCTGGATGTCGACATGGTTGCGCCCGGCTTGCGGGCGGGTATTCGTCAGCATGGTTCACTGGCTGCCGCTGTGGCGGCCCAGCGCAGGGGCGCCACCGGTTCCGCTTCCGGCCCGGCCAAGGCCGGGTCCGCCGTCGCCGGCTTGGAAGGTGGCATGCATTCGCTGGTGACTGCGCTCGTGGCGGACCTGCGCGGACGCGGCGTCGTGCTGATGGCCGGAAAACGCGCCGACGCGGTGGCCAAGACTCCGGACGGCTGGAGGGTCACCGCCGGGGGGTCCACGTTCGACGCCGGCCGGCTGGTGGTAGCGCTCGATGGCCCGGCCGCCGTAGGGCTTCTTGAGCCGTCCTTGCCGGAATTGTCAGGCTTGCGTCCGGCCCCCGGGCCGCTGGTGAGCCTGGTGACCATGGTGGTGGACCTTCCCGAACTCGACCGCAGGCCCCGCGGGACTGGGATCCTGGTGGCGCCGCAAACTCCTGGAATCAAGGCAAAGGCGTTGACCCACGCAACGGCCAAATGGGACTGGTTGGCTGGCGAGGCCGGCCCAGGGACGCATGTCCTGCGCCTGTCCTATGGCCGGCGTGAAGAAGCTGCCGGGGGAGCGGACATCGTCCTTGACGATGAGTCACTCCTGGCCGCTGCATTGGCGGACGCATCCTCATTATTGACGGTTCCGGTTTCACGGGCGGACATCGTTGATTGGGATGTGGTGCGGTGGGCTGGAGCCTTGCCGTTCGCCGCCGTCGGTCATAAACAGCGTGTCGGGCAAGTACGGGCTGTGTGTGCTGCGACCCCAGGCTTGACGGTGGTTGGGGGGTGGCTGGCCGGGAATGGCCTGGCCGCAGTGGTGGCCGACACCCGGTCACAGCTCGCCGCGGCCGTATCCGAGGATCCCTCAATACCGTGATTTGCATCACTTCTACGTGTTGTAGAACTGATCCGTTTCGACTTAGAGGCTGGCACGGGGCAAACTTGAACCATGAGCCACACTTCTGCCGAATCTGTCACTAAAACTGCTGAAACCGACGAACAGTTCTACACGCTGTGGACGGTCTTCAAGCGCTCGGCCGACGTCCTGCGCAGCGGCGATGCTGCCCAGGAATTCGAAGCCCTTGCGGAGAAGCTCGCTGAGGGTGGAGTCATCCTCCGCGGCAGCTATGACGTCTCGGCGATGCGCTCGGATGCGGACATCATGGTGTGGCTCCACGGGCCCAAACCGGAGGACCTGCAGGCCGCCGTCCGGTCCATCCGCCGCAGCAAGCTTTTCGCCGGCACGGAGATCGTTTGGTCCGCCATGGGCGTGCACCGTGAAGCAGAGTTCTCCAAGAGCCACGTGCCGGCATACGCCCGCGGAGTCGAGCCGAGCACCTGGCTCTGCGTTTACCCGTTTGTCCGCTCCTACGAGTGGTACCTGCTTCCGACGGACGAGCGCGGCAAGATGCTCCGCGACCACGGCCTGCTGGGCCGCGAATTCCCTCAGGTCATCTCCAATACTGTTTCCTCCTTCGCGCTGGGGGACTGGGAATGGATCCTAGGCCTCGAAGCACCTGAACTGGTGGACCTGGTAGACCTGATGCGCCACCTGCGGGCCACCGAAGCACGCCACCACGTTCGCGAAGAAATCCCCTTCTACACCGGCCGCCGTGTCACGGCTGCCGAGATTGCCGAGGTTCTCGCATGACCGGCCCCGTTGTCTCCACTGCACTGAACGCCGTCACAGAGCGTGGTCGACAGGACGCAGCGCGTTACGACGCCGTGCTCCTGGCGTCCTTCGGCGGTCCCGAAGGCCAGGACGACGTCATTCCGTTCTTGCGGAACGTCACCCGTGGCCGCGGCATCCCCGATGAGCGGCTCGAAGAGGTCTCGCACCACTACCGCGCCTTCGGCGGCATCAGCCCCATCAACCAACAGAACCGGGAACTGAAGGCCGCCATTGAGGCCGAACTGGCCCGCCGCGGCATCGAACTGCCGGTCCTTTGGGGTAACCGCAATTGGGATCCTTACATCGCCCCCGTACTCCAGGACGCCTACGACGCCGGGCACCGCCGGCTCCTGATGCTCACCACCAGCATCTACTCCTGTTACTCCAGCTGCCGCCAGTACCGCGAAGACATCGGCGTTGCACTGACGGAAACAGGGTTGGACGGCAAGCTCCAGGTGGACAAGATCCGCCAGTACTTCGACCACCCCGGCGTTGTCCAGCCCTTCCTGGAGGGTACGTCTGCGGGCTTGGAAGAGATCCGTGGCAAGCTCGCCGCTGCCGGCGAGGTTGATCCCGATTCGAAGATCCGGATCCTGTTCGCTACGCACTCGATCCCTACACGGGATGCCGAGGCTGCTGGCCGGTCCGAGGACGAGCCGCGCGAATTCGCGGAAGGCTCGGCTTATGCTGCCCAGCACTTGGCCAACGCCAAGGCCATCATGGATGTTGTGGCTCCCAACGTCGCCTGGGACTTGGTGTACCAGTCCCGCTCCGGCGCCCCGCACATCCCGTGGCTTGAGCCGGACATCAACGACCACCTCGAGGAAATCGCCCCTGAAGGCGTCCGTGGCGTCGTCATTGTTCCCCTCGGCTTCGTCAGCGATCACATGGAAGTTGCCTGGGACCTCGACACCGAAGCCCTGGAAACCTGCAAGAATCTGGGCATTGAAGCAACCCGTGTTCCCACCCCGGGTACGCACGCGGCTTTCGTGTCCGGCCTGGTGGACCTGATCTGCGAACGCACGGTGGAGAACAACATTGCCGAGCGCCCCCACGTTACGGACCTTGGACCGTGGTATGACGTCTGCCGACCCAACTGCTGCGAGAACTTCCGTGGGGCTAAGCCCGTTATTTCAGAAGTTGGCACCACGGTGGGCATCAGCCACGACGCCTACCCGGCTGCGGAGGCTGCCAAGTGACCGTTCGCATCGGCACCAGGGCCAGCAAACTGGCACTGACGCAGACGCAGCAGACAGCGGACAAGTTGTCAGCGGTTGGCGGCTTCCCGGTAGAGCTGGTCCACATCAAGACCGAGGGCGACGTCAAAACAGGTTCCCTTTCCCAGATGGGCGGAACGGGCGTGTTCGTCGCCGCATTGCGTGACGCGTTGCTGGCTGACACGTGCGATGTCGCGGTGCATTCCCTCAAGGACCTGCCCACCGGCGCAGCCCTTGGCCTGAGCATCGCTGCAACACCCAAGCGGGTGGATGTCCGTGATGTTCTCTGCGCACGGGACGGTATGACGCTTTCTGAGCTGCCGGGCGGCGCCAAGGTAGGAACCGGTTCACCACGCCGCGCTGCCCAGCTCCGGGCAGCCCGGCCTGATATTGAGGTTTTGGACATCCGCGGCAACGTGGATACCCGCCTCGGCCGGGTTCCCGGCCTCCCGGGCAACATCACGGATGAGGTTGTGCCGGGTAAGTCCTGCGACCTTGACGCCGTGGTGTTGGCCGCCGCTGGATTGGAACGAATGGACCGGCTGGACACCGTCAGCGAGTTCTTCGAAACCAACGTCATGTTGCCCGCACCCGGGCAAGGTGCGTTGGCCATCGAATGTCGAACTGAGGATGCTCCGGGCCAGTCAGGGGCGACCGCGGGCTCAAACGCTGTGCTGGCCCAAGCATTGGCGGCATTAGACGACGACGACACCCGGCTGGCGGTTACAGCCGAGCGTGCAGTGTTGGCCAGGCTCGAAGCGGGCTGCGCTGCTCCGGTGGGTGCATATGCCTTCCGCAAGGGCAGCATGCTGCACCTGGAAGCTGTGGTCTGCGCTGTGGATGGCACCAAGACCGTCCGTGAGAAAAAAGCCACCGATGGGCTCACGGAAGTCGGCGCCACGTTGCTCGGCATCGAGGTGGCTGAGTTGTTACTCGCTGCCGGTGCCGCGGAGATCGCGGACCTTGCCGCGTCCTGAACCGCATGATCCACGACTGCTATCCGGTCGGCGCATCCTGATCACCAGGAGCGCCGACCGTGCCAAGCCGCTGGCGTCGTTGCTGACCAGCCTCGGCGCCGCACCCTTGGTGCTGCCCCTGATCGATTTTGAACGGGCAAAAGACCAAGCAATCCTGGACGATGTCCTCGACCGCCTGGCCGCCGGGGAATTCGATTGGTTGGTGATCAGCAGCATCACCACTGCGCGTGTCCTTCTTGAGAAGGCTGCAGAGCGGGGCACAACCCCGGCAGGCTTGGTTCCGTCAGCCACCCGCGTGGCCACCATTGGGCCGTCCTCGTTGCGGGTCCTGGAATCCATTGGACTCTCCGTCCACCTGGCGCCGACGGAGCTACAGTCTGCTGACGGCCTGGTGGAACTGTGGGAGCCCGCACCGGCGCGGGTGCTCCTGCCCCAAGCCGATATCGCGGCACCCGGCCTTCGGGAAGGCCTGGCGTCAAAAGGTGCTGACGTAACCTCCGTGGTTGCCTACCACACCGTCGACTACCCGGCCGGGGCGGGACGTCGCCTCATGGCGGAACTGCCGCCCGCCCTCAAGGTTTCCGGCGACAGCATGCTGCCAATGTTCAGCCCGGAAGAGGCACGGGCTGGCCTCGGAGCAGGCACTGTGGATGCCGTGGTGGCTGCCTCGCCCAGCGCCGCACGCCGCATAGCCCAGACCTTGCCGCCGCTGGGCAGATGCCAATTGATTGCTATCGGGCGTCCGACGGCGGCGGAGGCTTCGCGCCTTGGACTCACCGTGGCTGCCACAGCCAAAGAACCAACTCCGGACGGCATCGTGGCCGCCTTGGAATCTGTTTTCGCCAACGAAGGGAACCCGCTATGAGCTTTCCAAATCATCGTCCCCGCCGTCTGCGCACCACTCCCGCCATGCGCAGGCTCACCGCAGAGAACCGGCTGGCACCTGCAGACCTGATCCTCCCGGCATTCATCCGGGAAGGCCTCACTGAACCGAGCCCCATCAGCTCCATGCCGGGCGTGGTCCAGCACACCACTGATTCCCTGAAGCGCGCTGCAGCCGAGGCTGTGGAGCTTGGAGTGGGCGGCATCATGCTGTTCGGCGTCCCCTCCGTGCGCGATGCGCAGGGCACGGCTTCCCTCGACCCGGAAGGCGTCCTGAACAAGGCCATCCGCGACGTCAAGGCCGAGGTGGGGGATGACTTGGTCATCATGGGCGACGTTTGCTTGGACGAGTTCACGGATCATGGCCACTGCGGGGTCCTCGACGCCGATGGCTATGTAGACAACGACGCCACCCTGGAGATCTACGGACAGATGGCTGTAGCCCAGGCCGACGCGGGGGCCCACGTACTGGGACCCTCAGGCATGATGGATGGCCAAATCGCTGTTATCCGTCAGGCGTTGGAGGAATCCGGCCACAAGAACACCGCGGTCCTTGCCTACGCAGCCAAATATGCGTCAGCGTTCTACGGCCCGTTCCGTGAAGCGGTCGATTCCCAGCTCAAGGGCGATCGTCGGACCTACCAGATGGACGCCGCCAATCGCCGTGAGGCCATCCTGGAAGTCGAACTGGACCTTGAAGAAGGCGCGGACATGGTGATGGTCAAGCCGGCCATGAGCTACCTGGACATCCTGGCCGACGTCGCAGCCATGAGCCCGGTGCCGGTGTCGGCCTACCAAATTTCCGGTGAGTACGCCATGATCGAAGCTGCTGCGGCCAACGGCTGGATCGACAGGCGCGGTGCCATCACCGAATCCGTCCTGGGGATCAAGCGTGCCGGAGCCGATACCGTGCTGACCTACTGGGCCTCCGAACTGGCAGGCTGGCTGAAGGAGTCCTGATGACATCCGTTCCCTCCGACCCCGGCGCGCCGGTAGCTGCCAACCACATCCTCCTGGGGCTGAACACTTTTGGCGATGCCGGCGTCGACGCCGACGGGAACCCCAAAGAACACGCCCGCGTCCTCCGCGAGTTGCTCGAAGAAGCGAAGCTGGCCGACGCCGTTGGGATCCATGCCTTCGGGGTGGGCGAACACCATCGCCGGGACTTCGCAGTCTCCGCACCCGAGGTCTTCCTTGCAGCAGCCGCCGCAGTGACGTCCCGCATTCGCCTGGGCTCGGCCGTTACGGTGCTGAGCTCGGATGATCCCATTCGTGTTTTCCAGCGCTTCTCCACTGTGGATGCGCTGTCCAACGGCAGGGCTGAAGTGATGCTGGGCAGGGGCTCGTTCGTTGAATCATTCCCGCTCTTCGGCCTTGACCTGGCTGACTACGAAGTACTTTTCGAGGAGAAGCTGGAGCTCTTCGACAAGGTTCGTGCCCAGAAGCCGGTCCACTGGGAGGGCCGTACCCGCCCCAATATCAATGGACTGCAGGTGTACCCGAAATTGCAGCACCATTTGCTGCCTGCCTGGATTGGCGTTGGTGGAACACCCGAGTCGGTGCTGCGCTGTGCCGAATACGGCTACCCGATCATTTTCGCCATCATTGGGGGAGAACCCCGCCGCTTTGCCCCGCTGGTGAACCTGTACCGCGAAGCGATGGCGAAGTACGGCCACCCGATGCGCCAGATCGCAACGCATTCGCCGGGCTTCATCGCCGAGACGGATGAGGCCGCCCGGGAGGAGCTGTTCCCGCACTGGCTGGACCAGCGCAACAGGATCGGCGCTGAGCGCGGCTGGGGTCCGGGAAACCGCGGTGAATTCGAAGCCATGTGCGGCCCCGAAGGCGCCCTCTACGTGGGTTCACCGGAAACCGTTGCGCAGAAGATCGTTCTCCTCAAACGCACCCTGGGTGTGGACCGCTTCGACCTCAAGTACAGCAACGGGACCCTGCCCCACCAATCCATGATGCGCTGCATCGAGCTCTACGGCACCGAGGTGGCCCCGCGGGTTGCCCGGCTGCTTGCTTCCGAATAGGCGCACCCGACGCAGACCGGCTGCTCCTGAAACACTGACCGGCTGCTCCTGAAACACTGAAAGAATAGGAACCATGACTTCCAACACCCCTGTGTCCGATCAGCTCTTCGACCGCGCCCGGTCCCTCATGCCTGGCGGCGTGAACTCCCCGGTCCGTGCCTTTGGATCCGTCGGTGGCAACCCGAAGTTCATGGTTTCGGCCAAGGGAGCCTACCTCACGGACGCCGACGGCAAGGAGTACGTTGACCTCGTCTGCTCCTGGGGGCCTGCGCTACTGGGTCATGCCCACCCTGCCGTCCTCGACGCCGTGCACGCCGCCGTGGACCGCGGCCTGTCCTTCGGTGCCTCCACTCCGGATGAGGCCAACCTGGCCGAGATCGTCAAGGACCGGGTGTCCGCCGTCGAGCGCCTGCGCATGGTGTCCACCGGCACCGAGGCGACCATGACCGCCGTACGCCTCGCCCGTGGCTTCACCGGCCGCAACCTGATCATCAAGTTCGCTGGTTGCTACCACGGCCACTTGGACGGTTTGCTGGCCGCCGCAGGTTCCGGCGTTGCCACCCTGGCCCTTCCGGGCTCTGCCGGCGTCACCGAGGCAACAGCGGCTGAAACCCTGGTCCTGCCCTATAACGATCTCGCCGCAGTTGAGGCCGCCTTCGCCACGCACGGCAGCAATATTGCCGCCGTGATCACGGAAGCAGCTCCCGCCAACATGGGCGTCGTCACCCCGGGAGAGGGGTTCAACGCAGGGCTGTCCCGCATCACCAAGGAGCACGGGGCTCTCCTGATCGTGGACGAAGTCCTGACCGGTTTCCGCACTGGTTACTCCGGTTACTGGGGCCTGACAGGTCGCCAGGAAGGGTGGGCGCCTGACCTGCTCACCTTCGGCAAAGTCATCGGCGGCGGAATGCCGACGGCGGCACTCGGCGGCCGTGCCGACGTCATGGACTACCTTGCTCCCATTGGCCCGGTCTATCAGGCCGGCACGTTGTCCGGAAACCCCGTGGCCATGGCGGCCGGCGTAGCCACGCTGACCCATGCAACACCGGAGGTCTACGCCTACGTTGATGCCCGCTCGCTGGAACTCTCCGCGGCACTTTCGTCAGCTCTGGATGCTGCAGGCGTCGACCACTCCATCCAGCGGGCAGGGAACCTGTTCTCGGTCGCCTTTGGTACCTCGGCCCACGGCGTGCACAATTACGATGACGCGCAGGCTCAGGAGAGCTTCCGCTACGCACCGTTCTTCCACTCCATGCTGGACTCGGGCGTTTACCTGCCGCCGTCCGTTTTCGAGGCGTGGTTCCTGTCTGCTGCCCACGACGACGCAGCAATGAACCGTATTTTCGAGGCTCTTCCCGCAGCTGCACAGGCTGCTGCCGGCGCCACGGCCTGACCCTGCTGATGCCCCGGGCTGGTGCGGAAGGCACTGGGCCGGGGCATTGCTGTGTCCGCAAGGGGTAGGCTCGTAAGTGGAAACCCACCCCCAACGAACTAACGGTTTACCATGCGCAAGACCCAGACAATTGCATCCTTCGGTGTAAGCATCGCGACGGCTGGAGCTTTGCTCGCCATGGCGTCCGGCTGCTCAAGCGGCAGCGGAGGCACCGTCCCACCCGCAACGGAAGCGACGCCGTCGGCTTCTGCTTCTTCACCGCCGCCAGCCACCGCATCAGCGGCGCCAACAAAGCCATCCACGGTGCCTTCGCCCTCCGCTGCGCCTGCCACCAGCGCTCCTACGGCCGCGGAGCAACAGTTGGCGGCGCTCAGTCTTGAACAAAGGGTAGGCCAACTGTTCATGGTGGCGGCCAAGGCCACCGGCGCCGAGCCGGGAACCATGCAGGCGTTGAAGGAATATCACGCGGGCAACGTCTACCTGAGCGGGCGCAGCAAGGCAGGCAGTGCTGCCACCGCTGCCGTCGTGTCGTCCTTGACGGGAACGGTTTCCACCGCCACCACCGGCGGTGTGCCCCTCTTCGTAGCTACCGACCAGGAGGGCGGGTATGTCCAGGTTCTTTCGGGTCCGGGGTTCTCAACAATTCCCAGTGCTTTGGTGCAGGCAGGGGCAGGGGAGTCAAAGCTCCGTGCCGATGCTGCAATCTGGGGCAAGGAGCTGCGAAGCGCCGGCGTCAACGTCAATCTTGCGCCCGTGCTGGACACAGTCACCAGCCCGGAGTTCGCACCGTCCAACGCTCCGATTGGCCACTTCCAACGCGAGTACGGGTATGCGCCGGGCACGGTGTCGGCCCTCGGCAATGCCTTTGCCGATGGCATGAAGGACGCGGGCGTCGCCCCTGTAGTGAAACACTTCCCCGGTCTGGGCAGGGTAGTCCCCAACACGGATGTCACCAGCGATGTCAGGGATACCTCGACCACCCGGAACGATCCCGCCCTGGAGCCGTTCCACGCTGCCATCACATCAGGTACGCAGTGGGTCATGGTATCGAATGCCTACTACGACAAGATCGACCCCGCGAACATCGCACCCTTCTCGGCTACGGTGATGGACACGATGCTGCGTGCAGACGCCGGCTTCACGGGGATTGTTCTATCCGACGACCTCTGCAGTGCCGCGCAATTGGGCGCCTGGTCCGATGCGGACCGCGCCCTGAACTTCTTTGGGGCCGGTGGGACCATGCTGGTCTGTGCAGATCCTGCGAGCATTCCTGCCATGCACCAGGCCGTGGTGAAGAAGGCCACGGCAGATGCCTCCTTCCGCGCCAAGGTGGATGCTGCCGTCCTGACAGTGCTGCGGGTCAAAGCGGGGTAATGATCACAGCAAAGAACCCCGCCTTCCAAAGGAAGGCGGGGTTCTCAAGACTGGTGGTTGTCTTGGTTAAAGGACGTCCGACAGGAAGCCCTGCAGGCGTTCCGTTTGCGGATTGGTGAAAAGCTGCTCCGGGGGGCCGGACTCCACCACTACACCGGCGTCCATAAAGGTCACGACGTCGGAGACATTGCGGGAGAAGCCCATCTCGTGGGTTACCACCACCATGGTCATGCCGCCTTGGGCCAGATCCGTCATCAGGGCAAGGACGCCCTTGACGAGCTCCGGGTCCAGTGCGGAGGTGGCTTCATCGAAGAACATGACCTCGGGCTTCATGGCCAGCGCGCGGGCAATCGCTACACGTTGCTGCTGTCCACCTGAGAGGTTGGCTGGCCGCGCGTCTGCCTTGTGCTTCAATCCCACCAGGTCCAACTGGGCCAGGGCTTCATCGCGGGCCTGTTCCTTGGACATGCCACGGAGCTTGCGCAGGGCCAGCGAAATGTTCTCCGCCACCGTCTTGTGTGGGAAAAGGTTGAACTGCTGGAAGACCATGCCAATGCGGCGGCGCAGTTCGTCCGGGTTGTCCTTGAGGACAGAGCGTCCATCCAGCAGGATGTCCCCCTGATCCGGCTCGATGAGCCGGTTCATCACGCGCAGGAGGGTTGACTTGCCCGAGCCCGAGGGGCCGATCACGGAGGCCGTTGTGCCCTTCTCGACGTGCAGGTCAATGCCCCGCAACACGTGGTTGCTGCCGAAGGACAAATGGATGTTCTTCGCCGTCAAAGTTCCTGAAGCGAATTCACTCATGCCTGGGCTCCCTTTCCTACCACTGCTGCTGCCTCGTCCGGTTCCTTCTTCTCCGGCCGGCCGGAGCGCATGCGGGCATCAATCCAGTTCACGAAGTGCGTGAGCGGGATGGTCAGCGCGAGGTAGAAGATGGCTGCAGCGACATACGGGGACAGGTTGCCGCTGTTGGCGGCGGCATCCTTGCCGATCTGGAAGATCTCGCGCTCTGTGGCAAGAAGGCCCAGCATGAACACCAGCGAGGATTCCTTGATCAACGCGATGAACTGGTTGACCAAGGCAGGAAGAACCCTGCGGATTCCCTGGGGCACCACCACGAGGCGCATGGATGAGCCGTAACTGAACCCGAGGGCGCGGGTTGCTTCGAGTTGTCCCTTGTCCACGCTCTGGATGCCGGAACGGAAGATTTCGCCGATGTACGCGCCGGACATCAAGGACAACGCCGCGATGGCCATGGGGTACGGGCTGGTGGAGCCCGTCAGTTCACGAATGATGGGGCCGAAACCGAACCCGATCACCAGGATGGTCAGCACCGGAGGAAGCCCGCGGAGAATGTCCGTGTAAATGCGGGCTATCCACCGTGCTGCTGCGTTCCGGGAAATCCCCATCAGGGCGAGCAGCATCCCCAGCGCGGTCCCGATGATGCCCGAGACGACGGCCAGGACAATGGTATTGGGCAGGCCGACGGCGAACATCTTGGGGAGGACTTCGCCCATTGCCTCCCAGTCAAAGAAGGTCTCAGCCAGTTGATTGAGGATATCCATGGAACGCCCTGGTTACTTGGCGGGGAGCTGGACGGCCTTGCTGCCCGGCTTCCAGCCCTGGGGGGTCTGCTCGGCAGCAGTCGGACGGTCCTTGTACCACTCGGCCGTGAGCTTGGCCCACGTGCCGTCTGCAATGACAGCATCCAGGCCCGAGTTCAAGGCGTCGATCAGGGGCTGGTTGTCCTTGTTCACGGCGTAGGCAGTGAAGTTCTGCGTGTTGACAACCTTCTCGGCGATCTTGGTGTTGTCGCCTTCCTTGACCTGGCCCTCTGCCTGCTGGGAAGGAGCAACCCACGCGTCGATCTGGCCGTTCTTCACGTTGCCGTAGACCGTGTTGTAGTCAGGGAAGCGGACCGGCTCGATCTTGAGCGTGTTCGTCATGTAGTCATCCTGGACGGTGCCCTGGACAACGCCGATGCGGAGCCCCTCCTTGACGTCGGCGAAGCCGGTGACCTTGGAGTCGCTCTTGGTCACGATGGCCATGTAGCCGAAGTCGTAGCCGTTGGTGAAACCGACCGTCTTGCGGCGGGCGTCCGTGGTGGAGATCGAGGAGGATCCGACGTCGAACTGCTTGTTGCCTACCTGGGACAGGAGTGCTGAGAAGTCAGTGGAGGCGAACTCAACCTTGAGGCCCAGCTTGTCGCCAATGGCGCGCAAGAGCTCATTGTCGTAGCCGGTGAACTTGCCCGAAGGGTCAATGAAGATGTTCGGCGGGGCGTCGGAGAGGGTGCCCACCCGCAGGGTGCCGTCGGTGATGAGGCCCAGCTTGGACTTGTCGATCTTGTCCAGCGGCGTCACCTCAGCCGTCGTGAACGTGTCGAGCGATTTCTGGTCGCTGCCGGCCAGTGCATCGGTGGGCGAACCGCTGGGCTCGGAAGTTCCACCGCCGCATGCTGCCAGGGAAATCACCAGGGCTGCGGCCACGGGGGCAACAGACAGCCACTTAGGGGCTTTGAATTTCATAAAGAAATCACTTTCATCGGGTCACGGAGACGATTCACGGTGGGCGGGGAATGTGGCAACCGAAAGAAGGTTTGCTGCCTTAGCAGACTTCAACCCGCCAAACTTAATTATGTCACCAGCCCGCCGGAGCATAGTGAATCGAAGAAACGGTGGCTTGCGATCGATTACGCCGAATATAGTTCCCGCGTCAGCGTCGTCGACCGCCGTACTATTCCGACACTGCTCTGGCTCGTGGAATCCGCGCGCAACTGAGGCTAAAACGCGGGTTCCCGAGAATCATGTGACATGCGTCGCAGGGCGAAGCCCTGGCGGGATATCCCTGGCTTAGAAACCGCCGCGGCTGGCGTCCTCGGGCGGCAGGACCGGCCACTCGCCCTCAATGACCGCAGTGGGTTTGCTGCGCCGCAAATACTGCTGGAAATCGGCGGCCTGCGATGCCGCCCAGTCTACTTGCAGCTGGTGGAGTGTGGTTGCCGGCATCTGCAGCTTGGGAAACTTACCGGCCATCGCGTCCAGGACACGGAGAGTGGCGAGTGCATCCGCGGCAGAGGTATGCGCGTTGGTCAGGTCCACGCCGTATTCCTCGCACAGGGCCGTGAGGGTGCGCTTGCCCTTGCGGTAGCGGTCCACTTGCTTGTTCATCACGTAGGGGTCCAGCACGGGAAAGCGGCTCAGCTGCGGTACGCCATAACGCGCGGACTCGGCCGCCAGTACCGTGAAGTCGTAACTGGCGTTGAAAGCGATGACTGGAGTGCCGGCGTCGAAAAGTTCCTGGAGAACCGCGGCAACCTCACGGGTAACCTCCGCGGCCGGGCGGCCTTCCGCGCGGGCCCTCTCGGTGGTCACACCATGAACTTCACTGGCCTCAAGGGGGATCTCAACGCCCGGATCTGCCAGCCATTCGTGTTCGGCTATGAGCTCTCCATGGGCGTCCACAACGGTGATCGAAGCGGTGACTATCCGCGCCGACCGCGAGTTCTTCCCCGTGGTCTCGAGGTCGAATGCGGCACGGGAGAGGGTGTTCCAGGAGCTCATGATTTCAAGTTACCGGCTGGGTCCGACAGTCTTTGGGCGCGACACTCCTGCCGTTACCCTGAACACATGCGGATGGAGTATGTGACGGCGGTTCTTGCGGTGGTGGACCTCGTACCGTCGGGCTCGGCGGTCTCATACGGCGACGTGGCAGAGCTCCTGGGTGCCGGCGGGCCGCGTCAGGTCGGCGCAGTCATGAGCCACTACGGCAGCTCTGTGGCTTGGTGGCGAGTCCTGCGGGCCAGCGGAGAAGCGCCTCCGGGTCACGAGGTCGATGCCTTGAAGCATTACCTGCAGGAATCCACCCCGCTGCACGGCGCCTACGAGGCCTTCCTCAGAACAGGTGAAGGCCGTTGGCGGGTTGACCTGACCACCGCGCGATGGGCTCCTTCGGACGCCGAGTTCGATCAACTTGATGTGATCTCTGACCGGTTGGAGCGTCAACTCCATAAATTGTCGGTGCCCGATGATGAAATGACTGTGTGACCGCCACTCCTGCCAAAACACGCCAACCACCGGCAGCACTTCGCCTGCTGCCTCCGCGCGAGACCCACTATGCGGCCCCCGTTTTGTCCCCGGACCAGCATGCGGTTGTTTCCCTCCGACAGGGGACCGGCCCCGTGCTTGTGCCCGGAGGTCCGGGCACGGGCAAGTCAACGGTGCTCGTGGAATCCGCAGTGCGCCGGGTCCGCGAAGATGGACTGAATTCGGAGCAGATCCTCATACTCGCTCCCGGGCGCCACGCCGCCGCAGCTTTGCGGGACACCTTCACCGGACGGCTGGACCGCAGTCTCAGTACGACGCCGGCACGCACCTGGGCGTCGTACGCCTTCGACGTCATTCGGCGGGCGAAGGCCGAAGGCGTCATACCCTTGGCCAGGCCCCCAAAGCTCCTCTCAGGTCCGGAACAGGACCTCATCATCAAAGAACTCCTTGAAGGCCATGCGCGGCCGGGTTTCCAGTTGCCGTGGCCGGAGGATCTCAGTGCGGCGCTGCCCACCCGGGGCTTCCGCCACGAGATCCGCCAGTTGTTCGACCGCATCATTGAGTCTGGCCGTACCGCAGAGGATTTGGTGGGGCTCGCCTACGAATGCGGTCGTCCCGATTGGATGGCCGCAGCGGAGTTGTACAGCGAATACCGGGACGTTCTGGACCTCCGCATGCCCGAGGCGTTCGACCCCGCAGGAATCATCACTACGGCGCGCCAGATCTTCCAGGATTCGCCGGAATTCCTGGCCGCGGAACGTGAACGCCTTCAGCTGATCCTCGTGGACGACGCCCAGGAATCCAATCCTGCGATTTTTGAACTTCTCGCCGACATATCGGAGGGCAAGGACGTTGTGGTCACCTACTCCCCGGATACCGTAGTGCAGGGCTTCCGCGGTGCCCGTCCTGACCTTGTGGCCGAGTTGCCTTCGCTGTTGGGAGGCACACAGGGCGGGGTCACTGAACGTCCTTTGTGGTTCACCCACCGGCACCTGCCCGTGGTAGCCGAGGCCTGGACGCGCGTCGCGGCACGTATTTCCCAGCGTTCCGGCGGTCAGCTGGCCAGACGGCTTGAGCAAACGCCGGATCCGGAGACTGCAGGAAGACCGCCTGCTCGTGATGGCAGGGTGGAAGGGCATGTGCTGCCATCTGCTGTGCATGAGCTGCGGTACGTAGCCCAGCGGATTCTGGAAGCCCAACTGAGGGAACGCCGGGAGTTCAGTGACATCGCCGTGATCGTGCGGAACGGTGGACAAATTTCCCAGATGCAGCGCTACCTGAGCGGCCAGGGAATACCGGTGCGTGTTCCAGTGGCAGACTCGGCTGTCCGGGACGAAGTAGCTGTGCGTCCTCTTCTGGAGGCCTTCGCCATTGTCCTGGACCCAGCCAAGTTGACGCCGGAAACGGCTGTTTCGCTGCTGACATCGCGCGTCGGCGGAGCCACCGCCATCGAATTGCGCCGGCTTAGGCAGTCACTCAGGCGCGAGGAACTCCTGGGTGGAGGCGGCAGGTCCAGCGATGCCCTGCTGGTGGAAGCGCTGCTGGAACCCGGAGCGCTGGCATCGTTGGGAATTGAAGGCAGCGCGGCCCGCCGTCTTGCCCGCATGATCGCGGCAGGTTCCACAGCCGCTGCCGAGCCCGGTGCCAATGCGGAGTCAGTTTTGTGGGCTTTGTGGCAGGCAACCGGTTTGTCGTCGCGCTGGGCGGAAATGGCGATGGAGGGTGGCAACGCCGGCGCACGTGCGGATCGCGACCTCGACGCCATGATGGCCTTGTTCCACACGGCCGAACGGTTCGTGGACCAATTGCCCGGATCTGGCCCTGAGCAGTTCCTGGACTATCTGTTGAACCAGGAACTTCCCATGGACACCCTTGCGGCACGTGCCCAGCTTGAGGCGTGCGTGGAGATTATGACGCCTGCCAGCGCAGCGGGACGGGAATGGCCAGTGGTGATCGTCGCCGGTCTCCAGGAAGGCGTCTGGCCAAATACCCGCCTGCGTGGTGAACTGCTTGGCAGCACCGTATACGCCGACGCCGTGGAGCATGGAGTGGACTACGCCGTGCGGCGGGGACCACTGAGCAAACTCCGCGATATCCGCTACGACGAACTCCGGAGTTTCTCAACGGCGGTTTCCCGGGCCCGTGAGGTCTTGATCTGCACGGCCGTCTCCTCTGAAGACGACCAACCCTCGGCGTTCCTGGACTACGTAGCACCGTTGGAGCCCGGACAGTACAAACGCGACTACACTCCCGTGGACCGCCCCATGACGCTCAGGGCGCTTGTTGCGGAGCTGAGGCAGCACGCACAGATGGCGGAGTCCGTTACCGACGGCGTCAGCGTTTCCGCCGCAGGGCAGGAAGCAGCGCGGATACTGGCCCGGCTTGCAAGCACGGATCCACCCGTTCCGGGGGCCCACCCGGACACATGGTGGGGTTTGGCGCCGCTGAGTTCCAGGGAGCCTGTTGTCCCTCCGGGGAGTGTTGTCTCCGTCTCACCTTCCAAGGTTGAAGCTGTCCATAAGTCACCGCTGGACTGGTTCGTCCAGGCCGCTGGTGGTGAGGCTGCCACTGATTTCGCCCGAAGCCTTGGCACGTTGGTCCACAGCATTGCCCAGGAACTGCCCGAGGCGTCTGGATCAGAGTACGTGGCTGAACTCGTCCGCCGGTGGCCAACCCTGGGCATGAAGGATAACTGGGAAGGGAAGCTCGATTTCCAACGCGCAGAACATATGGTGCGCAAATTGGCCCAGTACATCCTCATCATGCGCAGCGAGGGAAGGAGCCTGCTGGCCGTAGAGCACGACTTCGAAGTAGAGCTTCCCGAAGTCAGTCTCGATGCCTCGGACCCGGCAGATCCCGAAGCGGTTGCCACCCGGCAGGCCGTGCTCCGGGGTCAGGTGGACCGCTTGGAGGTTGATTCCCAGGGCCGGCTTGTGGTGGTGGACCTCAAGACCGGCAAGCGTCAACCGGGCAAGGCCGAAGTTGCCAGGCACCCGCAATTGGGTGCCTATCAGGCCGCGGTGCTCAAAGGTGCCTTCCAGGACGCTGGAACCGGCAAAGAAATGCTCGACGCCGGGTCCCGCACCGGCGCTGCTGGTTTCGCACCCGGCGGCGCGGTGCTGGCCCACCTTGGAACCAAGACAAAGACGCCCGCAGTGCAGCAGCAGGATCCCCTGGTTCCTTCGGTGAACTGGGCGGAGGAGCTGGTCAACGACGCTGCTGCCTTAATGGCAGGGGCCTCGTTCGAAGCACGGCACGACCCCGGCAAGAGCGGGCATGGCGGCCATGGGTGCCGCCTCCCGGATGTTTGCCCATTGTGCGCCAGAGGAAAGCAGGTCACCGAATGACAACAGAGCTCCTGGACGGATTTGCCGCCGCGCTGCCCGGCACCCGTGGCGGCACACATGTTCCCGAACCCCGGTTCTCTCCGTCTGAGCTGGCCGGCATCCTTGGCGAGAAGAACCATCCCACTGCCGAACAGTCGGAGATCATTGCCTCTTCACTGTCACCCCGGCTGGTGATCGCCGGGGCTGGCTCCGGCAAGACAGCCACCATGGCGGACAGGGTGGTCTGGCTCGTGGCCAATGGGTGGGTCCGTCCGGAGGAAGTACTTGGCGTGACGTTTACGCGTAAAGCTGCCGGCGAGTTGGCCAGCCGGATCCGAAGCAAACTGGCCACCCTCCAGCGCATCGCGGCAGAGGACGATGGCAGCATCGGGTTCCCGGAGGGGCTCCTGGGGGCTGACGACCTCGAACCCAAGGTTTCCACCTACCACTCCTACGCAAGCGGCATCGTGTCCGATTACGGGCTCCGGCTGGGCATAGAGCGCGACGTCGTCCTGCTGGGTGGGGCACAATCCTGGCAGCTGGCCAGCGAAGTAGTAGAGGCCTACGACGGCGACTACGAGCATTTCACCGCAGCCAAGTCCACTTTGGTCAACGCCGTCATACAGTTGGCGGGGGAGTGCGCCGAGCACCTTCAGGATCCAGGTTCAGTACGCAACTGGGTGCTGGAGCGCGTGGAGACATTTGAGCAGCTTCCCTATGTAGCTGGTGCAAGCAAAAATCCGACCCAGGCAGCAGCATCATTGGCAGCCATGCTCCGGACACGCGCCAGCGTGGCAGACATGGTGGTGCGCTACCAGGAAGCAAAGCGGCAACGCGGAGTCCTTGATTTTGGGGACCTCGTGGCCCTTGCTGCCCGGATTGCCAGCGACATTCCGCTCGCAGCATCCACGGAGCGGGCGCGGTACAAGGTGGTTCTCCTGGACGAATTCCAGGACACCTCCCATGCCCAGCTGGTCCTCTTCTCACGCCTCTTTGGTCAAGGTCACGCCGTGACAGCGGTAGGGGACCCCAACCAGTCGATTTATGGATTCCGGGGTGCCTCTGCCGGGCAGCTCTTCCACTTTGTGCAGGAGTTCCCGGTTCGGCATAGGGACACCATAGGCGGCGCAGAGACTTATTCAGTGGCTCCGACCTCATACCTGACCACCGCTTGGCGGAACGGCAGGAACATCCTTGAAGCAGCCAACACCATCGCCGCGCCGTTGAACAAGGCTGCGGCCACGGACGGCCCGGCAGGGGGCAGGGATACAGCCAGCACTGTCTCAGTCCCAGCGCTGGCCCCGAGTCCGGCGGCGGTGGACGGAAGTGTGGTGATCGGTCGTTTCAGCACGGATGAGGACGAAGCCGCAGTCATTGCCCGCGACGTCCGTCGCTACAAACGGACAGTCTTCGAGGAAGAGAAGGACGGGACGCCCGTCAAACCGACCATGGCTGTCCTGTGCCGGAGGCGGGCGCAGATGGAGTGCCTCCGCCGGGAATTCGAGCTGCAGGGAATCGCTTACGAGATCGTGGGTCTTGGCGGCCTGTTGGACACTCCGGAAATCGTGGACCTGGTGGCCACCTTGCGGGTGTTGGCTGATCCCGGGCGGTCCGATGCCCTGATGAGGCTGCTGGCCGGGGCCCGATGGCGTATTGGCCCGGCAGACCTGATGGCCTTCAACGACTGGTCGCGCTTCCTGGCTCGCCGCCGGTCAAATCCGGGCACCGCTTCCGAACCCATGGATGACAACGAGGAACCGGCCGCGGTGGTGGTGGAAAGTGACATCACCGATGCCTCCAGCCTGGTGGAGGCCCTTGACTTCCTGCCCAAGCCCGGCTGGACGTCCGGGCATGGTCGAACCCTTAGTCCCACTGCCTTGGAACGACTGACCCGCCTTGCCTCGGAACTTCGTTCCCTCCGGAGCTACATCGGGGATGATCTCACTACGCTCCTTGGTGAGGTTGAACGCGCCATGCTCCTGGATATCGAGGTGGCCGCCAAGCCTGGAATCAGCATCCACCAGGCCCGCCGGAACCTGGATGCGTTTCAGGATGCCGCGGCCGGGTTCCTGCAGACATCCCAACGGATTGATCTGCTGGCCTTCTTGTCGTGGTTGGAGGCAGCGGCCTCCGAAGAAGGCGGATTGGATCTGGCCCCAGTGGAGACCAGCCGGGAAGCTGTGCAGTTGCTGACGGTTCACGCCTCGAAGGGGCTGGAGTGGGACGTCGTCTTCGTCCCTGGCCTCAATGCCGGATCATTTCCCAGCACGAGGGATTCACGGTGGAGCACTGGGGCTGCGGCGCTGCCTTGGCCGTTACGGGGCGACCGCGTCGACCTTCCGCAGTGGGACCTGGACCAGCCAGACCAAAAGGGATGGCTGGACGCGGAGAAGGATTTCAAGGCCGAGGTCCAGCATCACGGTGAGGCCGAGGAGCGGCGGTTGGCCTATGTGGCGTACACCCGGGCAAAATATGTTCTGTGGGCGTCCAGTGCGGCCTGGAACGGTTCGCGCTCCGGTATGGCTGGCATGTCCGCCTTTCTCTCCGACTTGGCGCCTCTTGCTGGAGTCGCCGCAGGCGAAGGTAATGGGGCGCCCGCAGGCCGGACAGGCTCAGCGGTTGTTCATCCCGAATCCGTGGCCGAGGAAACACTCCCGGAGAAAAGCCCCTTGACTACCACAATGGAAGTTGCCGGGTTCCCCTATGATCCCCTTGAAGGTCCGTGCGATCCCCGGACGGGCGACCGTCTTAGGCTGGTTCCCGGACGCAGGCTCGCCATGGACCAGGCCGCGGCCAACGTCCGTGCGTTCATCGCCGACGCATCGTCCCAAGCACGGGCACCTGAGCTCACGGGCCCGGCGGCGAAATGGGCCCAGGAGGCAGACCTGCTCCTTGACCGTCAACAGCAACGCAAGACCACCCAGGACGTCCACCTTCCGAGCCACATCTCTGCCTCACTCTTCGTGGACCTCGGCGCGGACCCGGCCGCAGTGCTTTCGCAGCTCCGCAGGCCGGTGCCACGCGAACCCGGTATTTCGGCGCGTAAAGGCACGGCCTTCCATGCGTGGGTTGAAGAGTACTTCGGGACTACGGGCATGCTTGACCTCGATGAGGCCCCGGGTTCGGATTCCCATATCGACGAGGCGTACGGCTTGGACGAGATGGTGGCGTCGTTCAAAAAGTCCGAATGGGCCCAACGCGCGCCCGCCTTCGTCGAGGTGCCTGTGGAGACGCGGATCGGCGACGTCGTCGTCCGTGGACGCATCGATGCCGTGTTCCGCGACGCGGACGGCCGCTGGCAGTTGATCGACTGGAAAACCGGCCGCCGACCCGCAGGTCAACAGTTGGCGACGCGTGCCGTGCAGTTGGCCGTTTACCGGCTGGCCTGGGCCAGGCTTAAGGGTGTGCCCCTGGAAGAGGTCAGCGCGGCGTTCTACTACGTGGCAGATGACTCAGTGGTCCGGCCACACGATCTGGGCACCGCCGACGAACTGGAAAAAATCGTTGCCAAGGCGTTGGAGGCCAGCGGTCGGGGACGTTAGGGCCGACCGCCGCTGGGGACCAATTGGTGCTAGGACCGGTCGGCTGTATGGAGCGGCGTCACCTTGACCACGCTGATGGCGGCGGTGGACGTGTCGTCGGGATCGTTGGTCCCGTGCGAATCGCCGCCCCCGGCCGTCACGGGCTTCTCCGTTTCCTCTGCGTCAGCCGCTGACCCCGGGGCAGTGCTCTCTTCCTGTGCCGACTTCAGAGACCGCTCCGGGGACGTGGCAGACGTCCCGGGTATGGCTGCCACCGTAACCGTTGGTCCGGCGTTGGGAATCGCTACGACACTGACAGAAGGGTTTTGGCCTGCTGCCGTGGCGGCAGCCTGCGCTTCGGCAGCCTCGATTTCAGCGGCCGCATCCTCGGCGGCCTGCGCTGCTTCTTCGTCACGCCGCGCTTGCTCGTCAATGTCAGCGGAGAGTGTCTGAAGCATTGACTCTGCCTCCGCCGTCATGCTCTGGTGCCCGGCAGCCATGGCCTTGACCAAGTACTGGGCCAAGGCGAACTCGGCCAACAAAGCGGCCCGCCGGAGCAAATGAACGTCGGGCGTCTCACGGCGTGCCTGGGTGTATTGGTTCAAGACGGCCTCTACGAACGACGCTTCGTTCGATGCCACCAACCATGCAAAGTCGTCGGCCGGATCACCAATCCGTAGATCGGTCCACCCCGTCAGGGCAGTCACGGAGTCATCCTGCACCATGAGGTTGTCTTCGTGGAGGTCACCGTGAACCACTGAGGTATTGAACCGCCACAGCGCCACGTCTTCCAGGGCATGCTCCCAGCGCCGGAGCAGGGTGGCAGGAATCTTACCGGTGGTTGCCGCCTGGTCCAGTTCATTGAGCTTCCGCTGCCGGAACTCATTGGCAGAGTAGCTGGGCAGGTCCGCGTTGGTCACCAAGGTCAAGGGGAGGTCGTGAATGGCAGCCAGCGCTGAGCCGATCTCCCTGGCAAGGGCGGGACTCCCGGCAGATAGCTCTTCAATGGAGAGCATTGCACCGTGCAGGTGGGTGTAGACAAAAGTCGTGAGGTCGCCCTGGCGCACAGTGCCGGCAATGGTTGGCACGTGGAAGGGCAGCTCTGCCCGAATGGACGGAGCGAACGCGCGCAGCACCATGAATTCGGTTTCCAGCCGTGTGCTGGCTTCCGGATGGCGCGGCGAACGAACGCGCCAGCGTTTGCCATCCGCGTCGAGCAGCAACGCCGAGTCGAAGTCGGCGTCATCGTCGGGGGAAAAGGCTGTAGCCGTCGGCGCCAGGCCAGGCACCGCCGCGGTTGCTATAGCGGCCAGTTCGAGCGGTGTTCTTCTCACCTTCTCAACGGTAGATTGAGTGGGGGCTGTGGCCATGATGCAGTGCGGCGAGTCTTCAGATCCGCCCTAAAACAGGGCTTTTCTGCAGGCGATTGACGCCCAGGGGGGATGCATCCACAAGGGGGGACCCTCCCAAATGTTTTTTGTCGGTACGAATCAGTACGGTAGATACATGAGCTATACGGAGTCACCGGCGCTGGCCAACCACCTGATGGAGACCGTTCTTCCAGTGCGCCCTGCCATGGTGGATCGTGGCTCCGGGGTCCGGATTAAGCCCGGCATGGTGGAGGACCTCGTGGCTTCCGGCACGGCCAAAGCCATGGTTATTTCCCAGCGCAAGGCACTCGTGACCGCTGATGGACTGTGGTTCGGGGACGCCACGACCCTGTGGAATGCACTCAAGGGAGCAAATCACGGTACCACCGCGGCTGTTTACCTGGGTATCACGTTGGAATCGTCTTCCTTGCCTGAAGGCACGCCTGTTCTGTTGTTTACGGTATCGGAACCCCCAGTGCCGGGCACCGCCACGGTACCTGCCGATGCCCAATGGGCGGGCTTCCGGGAAGTCGCGGGCCGATTGGACGCCACCGATACTGCGCTGTTCATCGAGGCCAGCGCCATCTCCAACTGGCACGCGACGCATACACACTGCCCGCAGTGTGGCAAGCCAACGGACATCGAGGCCGGCGGATGGGTGCGTCGGTGCCCCAAGGACAATTCAGAGCATTACCCCCGGACTGATCCTGCGATTATCGTCACGGTGGTGGGTCCGGACGGCCGCCTGCTTCTGGGCGGTGGGGGCCCCACAGACGCCAGGAATTACTCCACGCTTGCGGGTTTCGTTGAACCCGGAGAATCGTTGGAGCAGGCGGTTGTCCGGGAAATCGGGGAAGAAGTAGGTGTGCGCGTGTCGGCATGCCAGTACCTCGGCTCACAGTCCTGGCCATTTCCCGCTTCGCTGATGCTGGGCTTCACCGCAACCACTGAAGACTCGGTTGCCCGGCCGGATGGCATTGAGGTCACCAGGGCGCGCTGGTTCAGCCGCGAAGAGTTGCAGGCAGCCGTTTCCAGCGGGGAGATCACCATTTCCTCGCGCCTCTCCATTGCGCGTTCACTGATTGAACATTGGTATGGCGGCATTATCGAAGACTTCCAGCCGTGACCGAAGACGTTTTCGATACCGGTGGTTCACTTGAGGAACGCATCCTCGGCGGCTTGGATGAGGAACAGCGCGAAGTAGCAAGTACCCTGACCGGGCCTCTGTGTGTACTTGCGGGAGCGGGCACGGGCAAGACGCGTGCCATCACACACCGCATCGCGTACGGGGTCCACTCCGGCGTTTACAGTCCGCAGCGGTTGCTGGCCGTAACGTTTACGGCCCGAGCCGCAGCGGAGATGCGCAGCAGGCTTCGGGACCTTGGTGTGGCGAATGTCCAAGCCCGCACATTCCACGCAGCCGCCCTGAGGCAATTGCAGTTCTTCTGGCCCCAGGCCATTGGTGGTACGTTGCCGAACCTGCTGGACCACAAGGCCAATATGATCGCGGAGGCTTCCCGCAGGCTTCGGCTCAGCACCGACCGCGCAACCATCAGGGATCTGGCCGCAGAAATCGAGTGGGCCAAAGTGTCCATGCTCACTCCCGCCAACTACCTTGAAAACGCCCAGGACCGCGGAACCCCCGGCGGTTTTGACCTGACCGCGGTATCCAGGGTTTTCCAGGCCTACGAGGACATCAAGACTGACCGGAACGTCATCGACTTCGAAGACGTCCTCCTGATCACAGTAGGTATCCTCCAAGAGGATCCAAAAGTGGCGGCAACAGTCCGGGAACAGTACCGCCACTTCGTTGTGGACGAGTACCAGGACGTCTCCCCGCTGCAACAGCGGCTCCTGGATCTGTGGCTCGGAGGCCGGAACGAGTTATGCGTAGTGGGCGATGCCAGCCAGACAATCTACTCCTTCACCGGTGCCTCACCCAAGCACCTTTTGGGGTTCAAAACGCAGTTCCCTGACGCTACTGTCGTTAAGCTGATTCGCGACTACCGGTCCACCCCGCAAGTGGTGAAGTTGGCCAATGACCTCCTCGGGTCCCGGCGAAGCGGTGGACCCATTGCGGATGCTGCCTGGGCGCCGCCGCTTAAGCTTGTGGCCCAGAGGCCGACCGGTCCCGAACCGCGCTTCATGGAATGCCCGGATGACGAGGCTGAGGCTGCAGTGGTGGCAGGCCGGATCCAGGAACTGCTTGATACCGGAATCAAGGCCAGCGAGATCGCCATTCTGTTTCGCACCAACGGCCAGTCCGAAGCGTATGAACAAGCACTCGCTTCAGCCGGTATTGGATACCAGCTTCGTGGCGGCGAGCGGTTCTTCGCCCGCAAGGAAGTCCGCGATGCCATCCTCCAACTGCGCGCCGCAACCCGGGCCGTTGCCGAGGGGCCGCAGGAACCGCTGGGGCAGATCGTTCGGGACATCGTCGCCTCCCTTGGATATACGGACGCCGCGCCCCACAACGGAGGAGCGCTCCGTGAACGGTGGGAATCCTTGGCGGCATTGGTCGCTTTGGCAGATGAACTGGCCGTCAGCCGTGGTGAGGCTTTCACGCTGGCCGAATTCGTCAACGAACTCCAGGAACGCTCGGTAGCCCAGCACGCGCCCACCGTCCAAGGGGTCACCCTTGCATCCCTTCACGCAGCCAAGGGACTGGAATGGGATGCTGTGTTCCTGGTGGGCCTCAGCGAAGGACTCATGCCCATTTCCTTTGCTGACACCCCGGAAGACGTTGATGAGGAGCGACGACTGCTCTATGTCGGAATCACCCGGGCAAGGGAACACCTGAATTTGTCCTGGTCCACGGCCCGCACACCGGGTGGCCGTGCCAACCGCAAGCCCTCGAGGTTCCTTGACGGACTTCGACCCAACTCAGTGGCGTCCGCAAATGCCCGCAGCAAGACAGGTCCCACGCGCCGGAAAGCGGCCGCACCGGCGTCGTGCAGGGTGTGCGGAACCATGCTCGCCAGCGGTGCCGAACGCAAGGTGGGACGTTGCACCCAGTGCCCGCCGTCCTATGAGGAACAAACCTTTGATGCGCTAAGGCAATGGCGCAAGGATGAAGCGAAGTCCGCCGATGTCCCTGCCTATGTTGTTTTCACTGATGCAACGCTTACTGCCATCGCGGAGGCCAAGCCATCGTCGCTGGAGGAGTTGGCAGGTTTGGCGGGAATTGGGCCGTCCAAGCTCGAACGATACGGCGAAGCGGTCCTGACGGTCCTGGCCGAAAGCACTGAGCTCTGATGGTGCGCCGATCGGCTACGAATGCTGACGTTCCCCTGGTCACTGACGACGGCGCTCCCGTGGTCGTGCGCCGATCAGCCAGACGGCGCAGGACGGTCGCTGCTTTTTGGGAGGATGGCAAAGCTGTTGTTGCCATCCCGGCAAGCTTCACCAAATCCCAGGAACGGGAGTGGGTCCACCGCATGCTGGCCAAGCTGAAGAAGCAGGGCGAGCGGCGGTCAGGCCAGGGCAGACGTCGCCCGGCGACAGACGAAGTCCTCGCGGAGCATGCCGCCCATCTTTCCCGGACCTATTTGGGTGGGCGGGCCGTCCCGACGTCCGTCCGCTGGGTCAGCAACCAGAATTCGCGATGGGGTTCTGCCACTCCGGCGGACGGCACCATCAGGCTTTCCAACAAGCTTCAGTCCATGCCGCAGTGGGTTATCGACTACGTTCTGGTGCACGAGCTCGCGCACTTGCTGGTGGCGGGGCACAATGCCGACTTCTGGAGGCTGGTGGACTCGTATCCGGAGACGCAGCGCGCAAAGGCCTTCCTGGAAGGTGTTGCCTTTGCCACCTCAAGGGGTCTTCCTCCGGATTCAAACCCGGCGCCGGACACGGGGGCTTAACGCAACAACGGCCACCATGTAGATGGCGGCCGTTGCTACGTAGAGCTCCCGGGGGCCCGCCTACTTGGCCGGGCCCTCGGTGTCCGTATCATCTTCTTCGGTTTCCTTGCCAGGGGACTTTTCCGCAGCATCGCCCTTTTCCGGGGCATCCGCGGCGTCACTATCGCCGGTTTCGTTCGTGTCATAGCCGCCGCTGAGCAGCTTCTGCAGGGCGTCGTCAACTTCGCTGTCGCTGGCTTCGGCCAAACGGCGGCGTTCGGAGAAGCCCTTGGGATCGTCCAGGTCTTCACCGGTGGGGAGCAGATCCGGGTGGTGCCAGATCGCGTCGCGGCCGGCGATGCCGCGTTCTTCCTTCAGCGTTGCCCACAGCGTGGCGGCCTCCCTGAGCCTGCGGGGACGCAGCTCCAGGCCAACAAGGGACGAGAACGCGTGTTCGGCCGGGCCGCCCGTGGCGCGACGACGACGTACCGTCTCGCGGAGAGCGGTGGCAGAAGGAAGGACCTTGTCCGTGGCCTCCGCGGTGAGCTCGTCCACCCATCCTTCAACCAAGGCGAGGGCGGTTTCGAGCTTCTCCAAGGCGGCAGTCTGCACCGGGGTCCGTTCCGGGGTGAAGACGCCCTGCGAGAGCGCTTCCTGGATTCCCTCAGGGTTGCTGGGATCAAGGTCGCGGGCGAGGTCTTCAATACGGGACATGTCTATGTGGATCCCTCGGGCGTAAGCCTCTATGGCGCCCAGAAGGTGGCCACGCAACCACGGAACCTGGACGAAAAGCCTGGCGTGCGCCGCTTCACGGACGGCAAGGAACAGACGGACGTCGTTCTCCGGGAGGCTGAGGCCTTCACCGAATTTGGCGACGTTGGCCGGCAACAGCGCCATTTCCAGGTCAGCCAGAGGAACACCGATATCGGTGGAGCTGACAACCTCGGCCGAGAGCGCACCGATGGCCTGCCCCAGCTGCATGCCGAAGATTGCGCCACCCATGTTCTGCAGCATTGACGAGGCACCGCCCATCATGGACTTCATTTCCTCGGGCATTTGCTGGGTGAGGGCAGTGGACAGGGCGTTGGCGACGCTGTTGGCAACGGGTTCGGTCAGGCGCTTCCACGTACCGAGAGTCGCCTCCACCCACTCTGCCCGCGACCACGCGCGGCCGATCAGGCCGGTTGCTGAAAGATCGGTCACGGGGTCCAGCCAGAGTTCCGCAAGCCTGAGGGCTTCGTCGATCTCCCGGGCCTGCACGGCGTTTACTGAGGGATCAGTGCCTGCGGCTGCAACCCGTCGCGCATTCTCATGGGCAAGCTGCCAGTTCACGGGACCCTCGGAGGTGGAGCTCATCATGGCCTGGACTTGCGCGAACATCTGTTGGAGCAGTTGGGGATCGTTAGGCAGGCCGGCTGCCTTGGCAAGCTCGGCGGGATCGATGTTGCCCATGCCCTGGCCGCCCATCAGGTTCTGCAGCATCTCTGCCAACGGATCCTTGGGAGTGTCGTCGTCGTTGGACGGGTTGTTGGGGTTGGATGTCATGGTGCCGCCGATCGTCGAACTGGCTGGTGATCTCTTTCACCGTACCCCGCGGCCGTAGCGCTGTCTGCCCGGATGCGGCGTCGTTCGCTGTAGGCAAAGCAGCCCGCCAACGCCGGACCGCGTAGTGTTGATGTTTGGTATGTGCAGCTGCCGTCTTCGGTGGCAACAGCCATGGAACCGGTCAAGCTTGCCGGCATAGAGAGGCCTCAATGCTAACTTCGCCCAGCCCCGAGGGCTCATTGGATCCGCGTCAAACGCCCGACTCCGATCCCTCCCCGGTGTCTCCGACACCTCCCCGCGACACCAGGTACATGATCATGGTGATCTCAGGCCTTTTGGCACTGGGACTCGGCATTGGCGCTGCCGCCCTGCCGGTTCCTTACGTTATTGAGTCAGCGGGGCCTACGTTCAATACCTTGGGCAAAGACGGCGACAAACCCGTTATCAAGATCTCCGGACGCGAATCCTTTCCCGCCAGCGGCAACCTGGATCTCACCACCGTGGTCATGACCGGCGGTCCAAAGAGCCCGGCCACCATCTTTGATGTGTTCCGTGCTTGGTTGGACAGCTCCAAAGCCATTTATCCCGAGGAACTGATCTACCCCAAGGGCACCACCGCTGAGCAAACGGTCCAAGAGGGTGAGATCGCCATGGAGACATCCCAGGAGAATGCGTTCGCCGCCGCATTGCGGGAGCTGGACATCCCGTTTGAGCAACGGCTGAATGTCGCGGGACTCTCGGAAGCTTCACCCTCAGCCGGGAAAATCCAGGAGGGCGACCTCCTGAAGTCCATCAACGGCAAAGCCATCACCTCCATGAGCGTGATCCAGGCCGAGTTGGCTGCTGGTGCAGGGGCGCCGGCCGTGGTGGTGGTCGAGCGGAACGGGGCTCCGGTGACGGAAACCATTACGCCCACCAGGAATTCGGCCGACCGCTATGTCTTGGGTGTGCTCCTGGCAAGTGACTTCACCTTCCCGTTCGATGTCAGTATTTCTTTGGAAAACGTGGGTGGACCAAGCGCCGGAATGATGTTCGCCTTGGGAATCATCGACAACCTCGCCCCGGGCGACCTGACGGGCGGCAAACACGTGGCCGGCACCGGAACCATCACAGCCGATGGCGCCGTGGGTCCCATCGGCGGGATAGCCCAGAAGATGATCGGAGCACGGCAGCAGGGGGCCACGATGTTCCTGGCTCCGGCCGCCAATTGTGCTGACGTCGTGGGCCATGTTCCCGATGGTTTGCAGGTAGTTAAGGTCGAAACACTGGCCGATGCCACGGCCGCTGTGGAACGGCTCGGTTCGGGAGACGACACGACGGGCCTTCCCACCTGCACAAACAACTAGACTGGCGGTGGAACTTAGCTCCACCGCCACTCGTGGCATATATGACGGCCTCCGCCATATCCCAGCGGCAGAGAATGTCAACCACTCGCATACCGACTGTTCACTGACACCAATGAGGTACAGAGTTTGTCCCGTCCCGCCAGCTCCAACCCGCCCGGAAGATCACCGCTGAGACGAGGTGCCCTGACGCCGACGCTCATTGTCGTTGCAGTGGCCGTCGTCGGGTTCATTTTCTTCGCCAATGTGTGGACCGACGTCCTTTGGTACCAGCAGCTTGGTTTCTTCGAAGTGTACATACGCGAAAACCTGGCCAGGATCATCACGTTCCTGATCGGTTTCGCCATGATGTTCGCTGCTGTGTTCTTTGCCATCAGGATCGCGTACCGCTCCCGCCCCGTTTATGCACCGGATGCAGAGTCGCGGGATAACCTCAACCGCTACCAGGCCCAGCTTGAGCCTGTACGCCGGGTTGTCATGATCGGCCTGCCCATCCTGTTTGGCCTGTTTGCCGGCAGCGCGGCGGCCAGCCAGTGGCAGAAGGCCCTGCTGTTCTTCAACCAGGAGCCATTCGGACAGACGGATCCGCTGTTCAACCTCGACATCAGCTTCTACCTGATGTCGCTTCCCTTCCTGGGCTTCGTCACGGGCTTCCTGATCAGCATCGCCGTGGTAGCGGGCATCGCCGGAATCCTGACCCACTACCTTTACGGCAGCATCCGCCTGATGGAGCGCGGTATTTTCACCAGCCGCGCTGCCCAGATCCACATTGCTGTGACCGGTGCACTTTTCCTGGTCCTGCTGGGTGTCAACTTCTGGCTGGACCGTTACACCACGGTGCAGAGCAACTCCGGCCGCTGGGCCGGTGCCCTCTACACGGATGTCAATGCCGTAGTTCCCACCAAAGCGATCCTCGCGGTTGCCGCGGGGCTTGTGGCCATTCTGTTCATCATTGCCGCGGTCATCGGACGCTGGCGCCTGCCGGTCATCGGTACCGCCATGTTGGTCATCACAGCCATCCTGGCCGGCGGTGTCTATCCGTGGGTTATCCAGCAGTTCCAAGTACGTCCTTCGGAAAACACGTTGGAGAAGGAATTTATCGACCGCAACATCAAGATGACCCGGGCCGCGTATGGCCTGGACCAGATTGATGTCTCGGCCTACAACGCCACCACCACAGCCACGACTGGCGCGCTCGCTGCAGATGCGCAAACCACTGCGAACATCCGCCTTCTGGACCCGAACCTCATTTCTTCAGCGTTCGCGCAGCTGGAACAGTACCGCCCGTACTACCAGTTCCCCCAGACCCTTAATGTTGACCGCTACATGGTTGACGGCAAGGTTCAGGACACAGTGATCGCAGTTCGCGAGTTGAACCCGGATGGCCTGAGCGCCAACCAGCAGACGTGGGTCAACAGGCACATCGTCTACACCCATGGTTACGGTGTTGTGGCTGCCAAGGGCAACAAGTTCACCGCTGATGGAAAGCCGGAGTTCCTGCAGTCCGGCATTCCGTCAAATGGTGTCCTCGGCAATGACACCACCTACGAGCCCCGTATCTACTTCGGCGAGAACTCTCCCGAGTACTCGATCGTGGGTGCGCCTGATGGTGCGCCGAACCGTGAGCAGGACCGGCCAGCAGGCCGCGAAGGCGGGGGAGAGACCCAGTACACCTTCAGCGGCAATGGCGGTCCCAACGTTGGAAACTGGCTCAACCGGATCCTCTACTCCATCAAATTCCAGTCTTCGGACCTGTTGCTTTCAGATGGTGTCAATGCTGAGTCCCAGATCCTGTACGAACGCAATCCCCGCGAACGCGTCGAGAAGCTGGCCCCGTACCTGACTGTTGACGGCAATGCGTACCCGGCAGTCGTCGATGGTCGAGTGAAGTGGATTGTTGACGGCTACACCACCAGCCAGTACTTCCCGTATTCGCAGCCGCAGCAGCTGCAGAACGCCACTGCCGACTCGCAAACCAGCGCGGGCCGCACGGTTGCCTTGCCCAACAGCTCGGTCAACTACATCCGCAACTCGGTCAAGGCCACCGTGGATGCCTACGACGGTTCAGTGAACCTCTATGCCTGGGACGATCAGGACCCCATCCTGAAGGCTTGGCAGAAGGTCTTCCCGACCGTCATCAAGCCCTACTCGGAGATGTCTGGCGACCTCATGAGCCACGTTCGGTATCCGGAGGATCTCTTCAAGGTCCAGCGTGAGCTTCTGGGCCGTTACCACGTGACGGATCCGGACAGCTTCTACCAGAACAACGATGCTTGGAGCGTTCCGAACGATCCCACTGTTTCCGAACCCGTCAAGCAGCCGCCGTTCTACATGTCGCTGCAGATGCCTGACCAGGAGAAGCCTGCCTTCCAGCTGACATCGTCCTTCATTCCACAGACGGTCAACGGCAGTGCGAGGAACATCCTGTATGGCTTCCTTGCTGCGGACTCTGATGCCGGAAATGTAAAGGGCGTCAAGGGGGAGAGCTACGGAAAACTGCGGCTCCTGGAGCTCCCAACCGATACCCAAGTCCCCGGGCCGGGCCAGGCACAGAACAAGTTCAACTCCGATCCCACCGTGTCCCAGGCGCTGAACCTCCTGCGGCAGGGCGCCTCGGACGTATTGAACGGCAACCTGTTGACGCTGCCCGTGGGTGGCGGTCTGCTGTACGTGCAGCCCGTCTACCTGAAGTCCACCGGTGAGACGTCCTACCCGACGTTGCAGCGCGTGCTGGTGGCTTTCGGTGACAAGATCGGCTTTGCGCCAACTTTGGACGAGGCCTTGGACCAGCTGTTCGGCGGCAACTCCGGTGCTACTGCCGGCGATGCGGACAACAATGGCCAAACGCCCACTTCGCCTCCGGGCACCACGACGCCGCCCGCTGGTCCCACCGATGCCAAGGCTGACCTCAAGGCAGCACTGGACGAGGCCAACAAGGCGATCACGGATGGCCAGGCCGCATTGGCGAAGGGCGACTTTGCCGCTTACGGCGCCCAGCAGACCAAGTTGTCTGAGGCGCTGAAGAAGGCCCTGGATGCGGAAACGCGTCTGGGCGCCACGGCGACTCCTTCGGCAACACCGGAGGCCAGCCCCAGCGCCACACCGTCGCCTTCTCCGAGCAGCTAGGCCTGGCGAAAAAGGCGACTGATATGGGCCGGTGCCCGCTCCTTTCGGAGCGGTCACCGGCCCTCTCAGTTTGGGGAGACGCACATCACGCAGCCAGGATTTGGTCTCCCATTCACCGGACGGTAATGTTGTTCTTGCGACGCGGGGTGGAGCAGTTCGGTAGCTCGCTGGGCTCATAACCCAGAGGTCACAGGTTCAAATCCTGTCCCCGCAACTGGAGAAAAGATCCGGATCAGTTTTTACTGATCCGGATCTTTTGTTTAAGCGAAGTGCGTGATGACGGGTGCTAGCATCAGATCCGGATTTGCTGAGGCAGGAAAGGGGATGGGACCCAATGGTCAAAGAAGACGTCAAGCCGGGCCTCACCCGTGAAGTCCTTCAGAGGGACAGTCCCATTGCTGTCTACCAGCAGGTGGCTGACGTTTTGGTGGACCAAGTCAGCCGGCTGGAGCCAGGATCCCGGATACCTACGGAAGAGTCCCTGATGGACGAGTACGGCATCAGCCGCACCACAGTCCGGAAGGCGATAGAAACGCTCGTGGTCAAAGGACTGTTGGTTCGCAGGCAGGGCAAGGGAACGTTCGTAATGGCCCAACGCCCGGTAAAAATGCTGAACCGCCTGGCTCCTTTCATGGAGACGTTCACGGCGGCGGGGATGAAGACCGTCAAAGGCCTTATCGAATACAAATGGATGGAAAAGGACAAGTCAGTGCCAGCAAAGCTGGTCTCTGATGACAACCTTGTCCTGGTGATCCGCCGATCGTATTCAAGTGCCGGCTGGCCGTATGCCATTGCGGAGATTTTCATCCCTTCGCACATCGGGCGCCACATCAGCCTTGCGGATGCCGAACGTAATTCCATCTACCAAGTCATCCAGGACAGGACGCTGAAGCCGCTCCAGCGGGCGGAAATCACCGTCACCATGCATGAGCCGCCGGAGCACCTCGCAGACGCGCTTAACGTCCGTGGCTTCGCCATGGTGCCTCGCCTGGAGCGGACCACATTGGGCCCCCACGGCGAGGTGCTGGAATGCACAGTGACTTACTTCCATCCGAAAGGGTTCGAGATCCGTGCCGAGGTGGCCACTGATGTCAGCCCCGGACAGGATTCCGTGGTTCAAACTGCAGCGGGCTAGGTACATGCCATCAAAGCCAATGGGCCGGATCCTTTCCAGGATCCGGCCCATTGGCTTGGTTCAGCGGTACACCACGGGCATTATGCCCGATAAGTGCTAGAGCTTATCGAAGTCAGCTTCGTCGACAGTTGAGCCGGTGGTAGCGGCTGCGCCGGCGCCGATGGCAGGCTTGGAGCCACCGGACTTCAATGCTGCAAGCCGGGCCTCGATCTCCGTCTGCTCTCCAAGGTCCTCCAACTGGTTGAACTGGGCGTCGAGGCTGGAGCTGGCGAGCTCCTGCTGGCCCAGGACCTTGGCCTCTTCGCGACGGATCTTCTCTTCGAAGCGGCCTACCTCGCTGGTGGGATCCATGATGTCGATGCTCTTGAGGGCATCGTGAACCTGGGACTGCGCCGCGGCGGTCTTGGAGCGTGCCACAAGCTCGTTGCGCTTGGCAGTGAGCTGGTTCAGCTTGCCCTTCATCTGGTCGAGCCCGGTCTTGAGCTTGTCCACTACCTCAGTCTGGGATGCGATGCTCGGCTCAGCTGCCTTGGCCTCGGACTCCGCGGTCATCTGGCGCTGGATGGCCACCTTGGCAAGGTTGTCGAACTTCTGGGCATCCACGGTGTCGCCGGCGGCGCGGTACTCGTCGGCCTTCCGGGATGCCGCAAGGGCCTTGTTGCCCCAGTCCTGGGCGTTCTTGATGTCCTCGTTGTAGTCCGCCTGCAACATCCGGAGATTACCGATGGTCTGGGCCACGGCTGATTCGGCCTCGGCAATGTTGTTCGTGTAGTCGCGGACCATTTGGTCCAGCATCTTCTGCGGGTCCTCAGCCTGGTCCAGCAAAGCATTGATGTTTGCCTTGGCGAGCTGTGAGATCCGACCGAAAATGGACTGCTTAACCATGGTGTTGCCTTTCGTCCTGCTCAGTGGTGCCACTGAAATCAGTGATCTGTTGTTGTACCGCTTCTATGCGGGGCATGGACCCCACCTAGTCTGTCGGGCTAGAAGCTGCCGGAGTCTCCGCCGCCGAAGTCGCCTCCGCCGCCGCCCCAGTCTCCGCCGCCACCGGAATCGCCGCCGAAGAACCCGCCGCCGCCTCCGCCGTCATTGCCGCCGCCCCAGCCGCCTCCGCCGCCATTGAGAATGGAGTTGATGAGGATACCCCCGAGGATGGCACCGCCGAGGCCGCCTCCGCCGCCACCGCCGAACATGCCACCGCGTCCATAGCCTTGGCCTTGGTCGGCATAGCCGAACTGGTCTACATCGGACTGTGCAAGTTGGGCCGCTTGGGCAGCAAGTGAGTGCGCCTGCTGGGCGTAGGTCAGTGCAGTGACAGGATCATTGCGTGAGATGGACAGCGCGTAATCGAGATTGCGTTGGGCCTCGGCCAACCTGGTTCGCGCTTCCGTGCCTACGCCGCCGCGTCGGGCGGTGATGTAGTCCGACGTGGCGCTGATCTGTGCTTGTGCGGCCATGATGGTCTGCTGCAGTGACGCTTGTGCACGGCGGGCCTGCTCCTGCTGGTCACGGATACCGGACAACGACTGATCCAGAGCCTGGTGGGCAGACTCTACGCGGCTGAGCGTCGCGATGGGATCGATCTTCCCGCCCTGGATTTCGGTTTTCACCTGCGCCAACGCTGCCTCCACACCGGCCACAGGGCCGGCAAGTTCCGGATGTTCGCCGGATTGGATCATGGCCCGGGCTTGGGCAAGGTCCTGGCTGGTCTCTGCAACTGCGCTTTCCAGGGATGCCCGTGCCTCATCCAAGCTGCCGGCCGTTTTGGAAATCGCATCGATCAACACGTTGGTCTGGTGAAGGCTTTCCTCGGCGGCACGAACTGCCACAGCGGCAAGGCTGTTCTCGCCGCTGGACAGTTTTTCCTGTGCGGCGGTGACAGCATTCTGTACGAACGCGAGGCGTTCCTTTGCCTGCAGGATGTTGTCAGAGACCTGGGTCAAGGCAGATTCGGCGTATTTGGCGCGGAGACCCTCAAGGGATTGCTCGGCGTTCGCGATCTTTGAATCTGCTGCCTTGGCTCCGTCAGAAACTGCTGCCAAAGCTTGGGGAGCATTCTTCTCCAACTCACGCAAAGAGTCGAAGTCGGCCTTCTGGTCTCGCAGGGACGCAAGTGCTGCCTCTGACCTACGGATGATTTCGCCGAGCCAGCTTCTCTGCTGTTCCTCAGTGTCAGGGATGTGATCGTCCAACTGCTGCTGAAGCTTGAAGGACTCCGTCATGTGGGCCTTGGCTTCTTCCAAGGCTTTTGTGAAGTTGCCAATGGCGGAATCACCGTACTGTGCCTGGGCGAATCCGAGTTCCTGCTCGCTGGACTTGATGGCGTCATCCGCCTCGATCAACAGCGAGCCGCTCTTCTGGCGCAGCTCGGGGATGCTCAGCCCTGCGAGCGGATCGAGCTGTTCACCTTGCGGTCCGTAGCTCGCGCTGACAGCCTTGGTGCCGCCCTTCTTGCGACGGTTGCGCAGGTAGAGGTAAGTTCCGGCGCCACCCGCCGCCACCACGCCAACACCGACAAGGACGCCGACGCCGGCATTCCCGCTGGGCACTGTCCCGCTTCCGCCGCCCGCGGCATCGCCGATGGCAGCGGCTGTATCTATGGCTGCCTGGGCGTAGTCCTTCTTGCCGCCTGCCAGATTGGCAACAACGGCGTTTTGCGCGATTGCTGACTGCTTGGAGTAGATGGAGCTGCCCGAGTTCAGGGCAAAGTTGTACTGCCCGGCCGTGGAGATCGCCAGAATGGCGTCCGGCTTACCCATGCCCTTCTTCTCGGCCACAGCCTTGGTCCACTCTGTTGGGGACGACGGATTCGTGAAGGAATCCACCGTCACCACGTACAGGTTGTACTTGTGGTCCTTGAGCGTTTTTTGGATGGCCTCCTGGACCTCGCCTTTTCGGCTGCCCAGGACGTTGGCGTCGTCCACGATGTTCTGGCCGGACGGAATGGTCACCGGATCGGTGGCCCAAGCGGCAGTGGCCGGGAAGGCCAACATTCCAGCCAGGCCGATCACGGCGAGTACGCGTTTAACTATTGACCGCATGTGCAACCCTTCAGCACGTCTGCGACTGGAACAAGGCGTACCAATCGTCACAGAATGCTCAGCGCCCCCACGCATGGTGTAAAGCCGCAGGTCGCTGTGGCAATTCCTCTTGATTCTATGGTGCACCCCATGGCCCGTCCACAGGAGTGAATATGCCACCAGCGAAATATAGAATCGGGCAGGATTGGCCAGTCGTTGAGAGTAATCCGACAGGAGTCGGGAGAGGCCGCGCGTGACTTTCAGGAAGCTCCCAGCGAACGTCCGCTTTTGTTCCAGTTACTGGGTCCATAGTTGTAGGAGACAAGGACGAAAGGAAGACCCATGACGGAGAACCCAGCGCAGGGCACCGCACCGGAGGATCGCGAGCCATCAGAGCCGCGGGACACCACCAGCGACCACAGTGATGCCACCGCCACCCAGCAGCAGCCTGCCTGGACGTCAGGGCAAGGGGCAGGTGCGGAGAACTCTGCACAGCCCACTACGCCGCTGCCGGCCTTCAAGTCGAATGCCGCCCCGGAGTCCCAACCAGGTCAGGAGCGCCAGCCCGGACAACAGCCTCAGCCCGGCCAGGAGAGCGCCCCGGCGCCGCACGCCAGCCAGCACGCGGCCCCGGCCCAGCACACACCCCAGCAGTACACCGCACAGCACGGAGGGCAGCACGCCAGCCAGCACGCGGCCCCGGCCCAGCCGTCCGCCCAGCCCAACGCCAACACGCAGCAGCCGCAGTACTACGGCGTGCCACAGCAGGACCCGGCCCACCGCCCCAGCTACCCCCAGCACCAGCCGTTCTACGGCGGAGGAGCCAGCCCTCAGGGCCAGCATGGTCCTGGAATGCCGCACGCTCACGCCAACGCCAATGGCCCCACCAAGCGCAAGCCTGCGTTCGGTGTGGGCACCCTGGTAGCCAGCATGCTGGCTGCGGGACTGATCGGTGGCGGCGTTGTGGCCGGAAGCAATGCGCTTTGGGACCAACCGGCCCCGGCAGCCTCAAGCAGTGGGCAGTCCAGCACGGTCATCGTCAACAACAAGGATGACGTGAACGTGATCACCGCGGCTGCCGCCAAGGCGTCGCCCAGCGTGGTAACCATCAAGGCAACCAGTGGCAATGAGGGCGGAACCGGTTCCGGCATCATCCTCGATGACCAGGGCCACATCCTGACGAACACCCACGTTGTGACGCTCGACGGCGCAACGGCCAACGCCGCCATTGAGGTACGGACCAGCGACGGCAAGGTTCTCAAGGCAACCGTTGTGGGCACTGACCCGTTGTCAGACCTCGCCGTGATCAAGGTCAGCGACGCTTCCGGACTGGTTCCGGCAACGCTCGGTGACTCTTCCAAGATCAACGTGGGGGACACCGCCGTCGCCATCGGTTCGCCGCTGGGCCTCACTGGCACCGTGACGGATGGCATCGTCTCTACGCTCAACCGGACCATCAGCGTTGCTTCGTCGGCAGTGCCGGAGGGAACGCCTGACGAGAGCCAGGGCGGCGACGAGGGCTTCCAATTCGCGCCTCCCAACGGTGGCCAGAGCCAGCGCTCGGCCAACGAAGGCTCCATTGCCATCAATGTCATCCAGACTGATGCTGCCATCAACCCGGGCAACTCCGGTGGTGCACTGGTGAACAACAAGGGCGAAGTCATTGGTGTCAACGTTGCCATCGCCTCTGCGGGCAGCGGAACCTCCGATTCCTCCACCGGCAACATCGGCGTTGGCTTCAGCGTGCCGATCAATCACGCCAAGCGCGTGGCCCAGGAAATCATCGAGTCCGGCAAGGCCAGCCACGGACAGTTCGGCGTGTCGGTTCGCTCCAAGTCGTCCACGGGCAGCGATTCCGGGTTCTCCGTGGGTGCAGAGGTTGCCGCGGTGACCACCGGTTCGGCCGCAGCGAAGGCCGGTATCAAGGTTGGCGACGTCGTGACCAAGTTCGGAGATTACACGGTCAGCGACCCGAACCAGCTGACCGCCGCTGTGCGCGAGCAGCCGGCCGGTGCCAAGGTCAAGGTCACCATTCAGCGCGGTGGACAGTCCCAGGAGGTCGAGGTCACCCTCGACGCCGCCCAGCAATAGGCGGCAGGAACAGCGTACGACGACGGGCGTCACCTCACGGGTGGCGCCCGCCGTCGTGGCGTTCCCGACATGCAAGCGACAACGTCGGCCAAAGGAATCTGAAACAGGGGTTAACGCTGGGAGTGGTTTTCTGCGGGCAATATGCTTAGCTAGGACGAGCCCACGCGCTGGGCAATTCACGGCCACGCTGTTGCGGTTGGCCGTCCACAAGCATGGAAGGCTGCTTCGAAGACAGTGGAAGAGACATTGAAGATTGTCGTTCTGGTCAAGCACGTCCCGGACGCGCAGTTCGACCGGCACATCACCGGACCTGGCAACACAACCGACCGTGACGAGAGCATCTTGTCCGAGCTGGATGAGTACGCACTTGAGGCAGCGCTGCAGCTGGCCGAGGAACGTGGCGGACCGAAGGCCGGCAATGAGGTCATCGCCCTGAGCATGGGACCGTCCGGCGCCGTTAACGCGGTGAAGAAGTCGCTCCAGATCGGTGCGTACTCGGGCGTGCACCTGAGCGATGACGCTTTGGCCGGTTCGGATGCCGCGGCCACCTCACTGGCTCTCGCGGCCGCCATCCGCCACCTTTCGGCCGACGGCCGCCCGGTGGACCTGGTCCTGACCGGCATGGCGTCCACTGATGGTGAGACCTCGCTGATCCCGGCGCAGCTGGCCGAGCGCTTGCAGTTCCCGCAGGTCACCTTTGCTTCCAGCCTTGAGGTTGCGGGCAGCCAGGTCACGGCCCGCCGTGATGCCGGCGCCTTCTCTGAGACCGTTGAGGCGCAGCTTCCTGCCGTTGTTTCGGTGACAGACCAGATCAACGAGCCGCGCTATCCCAACTTCAAGGGCATCCTGGCGGCGAAAAAGAAGAAGATTGCCTCACTGTCGCTGGCCGACATCGGTGTGGACGCCTCGCAGGTGGGCTTGGCTGGCTCCTGGACCGTGGTGGAGTCTGCGGAGGCCCGTCCGCCGCGGACAGCCGGCACCATCATCACCGACGACGGCGACGCCGGCATCAAGCTGGTCGACTTCCTCGCCGCACAGAAGCTGCTCTAAAGGGGATCGCAACCATGGCAAATGCACTTGTTTTCATTGATAACCCGGGAGCAGCTCTTAAGAAGAGCAGCCTGGAGCTCCTGACCATCGCCCGCTCGCTGGGCGAGACCGCCGTGGCGTTCTCCGGTGAGCTGCACGACGACGTCGCCGCCACCTTGGGTGCCTACGGCGTCGCCACCGTTTACCAGCCGTCGGCGGACGACCTCGACAACTACCTGGTGGGCCCGAAAGCCGCTTACCTCGCCGCTGTCGTGCACGCTTCGGGAGCAACAGCCGTTCTCCTGGACAACTCGCCGGAGGGCAAGGAAATCGCGGGCAGGCTTGGTATCAAGCTCAACGCCGGCGTTATCACCGACGTCGTGGGCGTGGAGGCTGACGGCACCGCGCACAAGTCGGTTCTCGCAGGCTCTTACAACACCACGGCCAAGGCCACCACTTCGGTGACGGTCCTTTCGGTCAAGGCCAACAACGTTGAGCCTGTACCGGCAGGCGCAGCGGGAACTCCCGCATCTGTCACGGTTGATGTCCCGGCGGACGCCTTGGCGAACTCTGCACGCATCGCGGCGCGGTCCGAGAAACCGGTCAGTGGCCGCCCGGACCTCAGCGAAGCCCGGATCGTCGTGGCCGGCGGCCGAGGCGTGGACGGCGACTTCGGTCCCGTGGAAGAGCTTGCAGACGCGCTGGGAGCCGCAGTGGGTGCATCCCGCGCTGCTACCGACGCCGGCTGGATCGCGCACGACGCCCAGGTGGGCCAGACCGGTGTCACGGTTTCGCCCCAGCTCTACATCTCGGCAGGCATCTCCGGAGCCATCCAGCAGAAGGCCGGCATGCAGACCTCCAAGGTCATTGTGGCCATCAACAAGGACGCAGAATCGCCGGTCTTCGAAATTGCCGACTACGGCATCATCGGCGACCTCTTCAAGGTTCTTCCGCAGGCTACTGCCGAGATCAAGAAGCGGAAAGGCTGATCCCTTTGTCTCCTGGCGTTTCGTCAGCAAAAAGCCCGTTCGACGCCTCCTTGGAGCGCGTTGAGCGGGTGCTTTGTTTTACTGCCCATCCTGACGACATCGACTTCGGAGCCGCCGGCACTATTGCGGCATGGACGGCGGCTGGCGTCGAGGTCAGTTATTGCATCATGACTGACGGCGACGCCGGAGGCTTTGATCCGGTGGACAGGGAACGGATCATCGAGCTCCGCGCGGAGGAGCAGAAGCAGGCAGCCGCCCTGGTGGGCGTCAGCGACATCCACTATCTGCACGAGCGTGATGGCTATCTTGAACCGACGCATGGCGTCATCAAGCAGGTGGTGAAACTGATCCGGGAAATCCGTCCGGACATCGTGCTGACCATGCACCCGGAACGTAACTGGGATCGGCTCCAGAAGAGCCATCCGGACCACCTCGCGGCCGGCGAGGCCGTCACCCGGGCTGTTTATCCAGCGGTGGAGAATCCCTTTGCCTACCCGGAACTGGCGGAGGCAGGCCTGGACGCTTACAAGTTGCCGTGGTTGTGGTTTATTTCCAGCCCGGAGGACCGCGAGAACCACTTTGTGGATGTCTCAAGCCAGGTCGATGCCAAGCTGGAAGCAATCCGCATCCATGCGAGCCAGCATCCCGATATTGACGGCATGGAGCGTGTTGTCAGGGACTTGATGCTGGCCAATGGAGAACGTGCCAGGCTGCCTGCCGGGACCAGTGCTGAGGGCTTCCATGTGGTGTCAGTCAACGGGTCGAGCACCATCGCCGGCTTCTGACGTTGCCGTGGTGTAACCCGTGTCATATGCTTGATCTCGGTTAAATCATATTTATTCGAGGAAGGCAGACTTTGATGGCGAAGACTGCGCAACAACCCGTACTGGTGATTATGGGAGTCTCCGGTTCCGGGAAATCGACCGTAGCCGGCGTTCTGGCCGGAAAATTGGGATGGGACCTGGCTGAGGGCGACGACCTTCATCCCGCAGCGAACGTGGCTAAAATGCAGGCCGGCCAAGCCCTCAGTGATGAGGACCGCTGGCCGTGGCTGGGTATCATTTCGGACTGGATCCGGGAGCACGTGGAGGCTGGAACGCCGGCCATTATTACCTGCTCGGCGCTGAAGAAGAAGTATCGCGATGTTCTCCGCGGCGAAGGCGTAGTGTTCGTCTTCCTGCAGGGGAGCAAAGACAAGATCTCTGATCGCCTTGCATCCAGGCACGGCCATTTCATGCCGCCGTCGCTCCTTGAATCCCAATTCGACGCCCTGGAGGAGCCGACGGAAGACGAGAACCACATCTCGCTGTGCGTCTCCGCATCGCCGGCCGAAGAAGCCGACGAGGTCATTGACCGGCTGGGTCTTCGGCCTGCTGGTGCCGGTACCGAATCGACCGTCTCGTGAAGGTCCTGGATACCGCGATGCAAGTGCAGGAATGGAGCGGGCACGACACCCAACTCCTTGTGGTCGCTGCACTGGGCATTGCGCTGATCGTCGTACTGATCGCGAAATTGAAGCTCCACCCGTTCCTGGCGCTTGTCCTGGGATCTGCCTTCGTGGGCCTGGCCTCCGGAGTGGAACTGGGCAAGGTCATCACCAACTTCGAAGACGGGGTTGGCAGTGTCCTCAAGGAAGTCGGGCTGCTGATCGCGCTCGGAGCCATGCTCGGCAAGCTGCTGGCCGATTCCGGTGGCGCCAACCGTGTGGTGGACACCTTGTTGGCCAAAGCCAGCGGCAACAAGCTGGTCTGGATGATCACCCTGGTAGCCGTGATCATTGGCTTGCCCATGTTCTTCGAAATCGGACTCGTGCTGCTGCTTCCGGTGATCGTCCTGGTCACCCAGCGGTCCAAGATGAAGCTGATGCGCATCGCCATCCCTGCGCTGGCCGGCTTGTCCGTACTGCACGGACTGGTACCGCCGCACCCGGGGCCGCTGATTGCCATCAGCGCCGTTAAGGCCGAGCTGGGAACAACACTCGGTCTTGGCATCCTCGTGGCGATTCCCACCGTCATCATCTGTGGTCCGCTCTTCTCCCGACTCGCAGCGCGGTGGGTGCCTGTTGACGCGCCGGCCGTAGCCGGTGGCATCGACACCCAGCACGCGGCTGACCTGAGTGAGGTCAAGCGCCAGCCATCGTTCCTGGTAACGCTGCTGACCATCATCTTCCCGGTGGTGCTGATGCTGCTGAAGGCTTTGGGCGGCATCATCTGGCCGAACCCTGAGACGGCACCTGCCATTCGGATCTTCTTTGACTTTGTGGGCCAGCCTTTGGTGGCCATGACACTGGCCGTGCTGCTGGCCATAGTTACCTTCGGCTACGCCGTGGGCTTCACTGGCAGCAGGATCACGGCCAAGCTCGGCGAGAGCCTGGGTCCCATCGCGGCGATCCTCCTCATTGTCGGTGCCGGTGGCGGTTTCAAGCAGACCTTGATCGGCGCCGGCGTGGGGGACTCCGTCAAGAAATGGGCGGAGGGCGCCAATATGTCGGTCTTGGTCCTCGGCTTCATCGTTGCTGTGGCGCTCCGCCTCGCCACAGGGTCTGCGACGGTTGCCACTGTAACGGCCGCCGGCATCGTGGCACCCCTTGCCAACAGCCTGAGCCCGACGCACGCGGCCTTGCTGGCCCTGGCCATCGGGGCAGGCTCGCTGTTCCTGTCCCACGTCAACGACGCCGGATTCTGGTTGGTCAAAGAACTGTTCGGGCTCACCGTTGGGCAGACGTTCAAGACCTGGTCCGTCATGGAGACACTGATTTCCGTGGTCGGCTTCGGCTTCGTGATGCTTCTGTCGCTCTTGTTATAGCTGCGAAAGCGACTCCATAAAGCTCGACGGCGGCCGTCCCCATGGTGAGACGGCCGCCGTCGTGTGTTAATTCCCGTTCAGGGTCAGGCGCTCAACGCGACCACCAGGACAGGGTCTGTGGTGGGGGCGCTTGATCCGCCCGTGGGTTCCACGGTGATGGCAACGGACGAAGCTGAGGACAGCCCCTTGACAACGGCTGGCTTGGAGAGTGTCTGGGCGTCCATGGTGCCTTGTGGCACCGGGGCGGAGCCGTCCTTGGGCAGGGTCCACAGCTGGTAGACCTTGCCCTCCGGGGCGGGTGCAACGCCATCCATCAGAACCACGAAGGAGTCCTTGGCCGAGGACGCGGAGATGGTTGCCGTGCCACCGCCGGGAACGGGCGCGGACTTCTGCTGGACATCCTGTGCCTGCAGCACCTGGTTGACGGGGTCGTTCTGCACCGAGACGTAGGCACCCACACCGATGCCCCCAAGCGCGATCACGGCCGCTGCGGCCGCACCGATGATCCATCTGCGTGCGCCACCGGTGCGCTGGCGTTCCTCGCGCTTGGCCCTGGCGGCCGCGAGGTCGTCGACGGCGGGACCCAGCGTCGGCGGGGCCACCGGCCCAGCAGGCGCCTGGGCGGCAGCGTCCGTGGTGATGCGCTCCATGATGTTGTCGAAGAGCCTGGCCGGTGGCGCTTCCTCCGGGGCAAAGCTGACTGCGAGGATCTCGCGGGCTTCGCGGACCCGCTCCAGGAAGTCAGGACCTTCGGGAGCGTCCTTGACGTAGTCATCGATCATGGCCCGTTCGTCGTCACTGACCGCGTCCAAGGCATAGATCTCAGCCAGCTCGAGGACGCGTCCCTCGGCGAGGTCGGTAGCGATGTCGTTGGCAAACATTCTGCGGATAAAGCCTCCACTGGTGTTCTCACTCATATCAAGCCACCCCCAGGCAGGTCTTGAGGCGCAGCAGACCGTCACGGATGCGGGACTTGATGGTGGGGACGGCGGCGCCCAGGTGCTCGGCGACCTCCCGGTACGTCAGGCCGCCGTAGTAGGCAAGGCGGACGGATTCGCGCTGGGTGTCTGTCAGTGTGCCGAGGCATCGGCTGACGGCTTCAGCTTCCAGATTGGTGTCGGCTTCCTCTGCCACCAGGTCCCGATCGGGGTCCTGGCTCGCTGCACCGTATCTGGCCTCGCGGTCGGTGGCAGCCTGCACGGCTCGGACGCGGTCAATGGCGCGGCGATGGGCGATGGTCATGAGCCACGCCAGCGGGGTTCCGGCAGCGCGATCGAATTTGCCTGCGCCCTGCCACACCTGGAGGAAGACTTCCTGGGTGGCGTCCTCGCTCAGGTCCGGGTCAATCAGGACGCGCTTGGCCATGCCGAACACGCGGCGTGAGGTCAGGCGGTAGAACTCGGCAAAAGCCGGCTGGTCACCGGCAGCCACGAGCTCGAGCAAGGCAGTCAACTGCGTATTCAAGTCAGTCGCACTGCCTGTGGCCTCGAAGACCGGGGGGCCGGGGTTGTTGGGGATGTCCATCACTGTCCAGCATATGTCGTCCCGTTTGAAACCGGCAGCACGGCCATATGGTGTTGCGGGCGTGGCGGCGCAGCGGACTACCGTTGTCACCCTGGTCTGCAGCGCGGTCACGAATGCTCCCTCAACGAATATCCTTCTGCAGGACTTGTCCCTGCATAAGGTATTCGGTGCCGTGGCGCCCCTGGATGGGCTACACCTTGGCGCCTGCGAACCCGTTCTGGCGCCAGGCCTCGAACACGGCGATCGAGGCAGCGTTGGCCAAATTGAGCGAACGGAGTGAGGGCTTCATGGGAAGGCGGACTCGAGCGGTGACGTGCGGGTCCTGCTTCAGCCAGTCCGGCAGGCCAACCGACTCCGGCCCGAACATCAGGACGTCGCCCTCACGGTAGCTGATATCCGTATAGGACGTCTCGCCGTCGGACGTGTACGCGAAGACGCGTTCGGGTTGCAGGGCCTCCCACGCGGCGTCGATGTCCTTATGAACGGTGACCACCGCAAGGTCGTGGTAATCCAGGCCGGCGCGACGAAGCTTGGCATCGGAAAAGTCGAAGCCTAGGGGCTCCACCAAATGGAGCTCGGCTCCCGTGATGGCGGCCAGGCGGATGGCGTTGCCCGTGTTGCCCGGGATTTCAGGGGTGTGGAAGAGGATGCGGAACACTGTTCCATCTTAGCCAGCCCAAACCAGCCTCCCGCGGCACGATCGCCTAGTGCATCCCGCGCAGCAGCCGGGCCAGAACCGGAACCACCACGGTGTTGGGCGCCGGCCCCGAGCTCAGGAACTGCTTCAGGCCCCTGACCAGCCCTGCCGCGTTGACTACTTCCACGGCACTGTTGCTGGACTGGCCCTTGCCATACTGGTCGATCACAGGTTCGTGCAGGTTGCCATCGGGACTGTGCAGGACAACCCATCCTGTGACGTTGAGTTCAGGAAAGATGTCCTGCATATGCCGGACGATATGGGCAAGTTGTGGGGGAGCGACGGAACGGCCACCGTGCCGCAGTGAGTGGCCATCCCATGCGTAGGCGCCCTTGGGGAGGAGCATGGAACCCACCAAGGCCAGCCGGTAGCCGGACAGGACAGCGTGGTCGATGTGGTTGTTGTCCGACGGTGAGCGAAGACCATTGATGAGCCGGGCCGCAGGAATGGCAGGCAGGACCTGCCTGCTGATGAGCTGGACGGTACGCATTTCCCGTTGGATCCGTGCTTCGGCTCCAAAGATGCCGCGCTTGCGCGGTAACCCATGGACCTGCCGTGCTGCTTCCGCAGCAGAAATGAGCGGCACTTCATGGGGATCGTCGAAGGCCGGGACGTAGACAGGGGGGTCGCCGGCGGTGTTGCGCTGGGTCCGGGGTCGTTTGACGCTGCCCGTGGCGAAGGGCCCCGGCGCCGCGGTGCCCGTGTAGTCCCCTGGCTGAGGCTGGCCGCGGCCTGAGGAGCCGTTGGCGTACCTGCGATCGTACTCAGCCCTTCGCCGCGGGTCGATCAAGGTTTCGTAGGCGAGAGTCACGCGCCGGAACATCTCTGCTTCTCCGCCATGGTCGGGGTGCGCCTTCCGGGCAGCCTTGCGGTAGGCGACCTTGATCTCCTTGTCCGTAGCTGTGACGGAAACACGGAGAACCTGATAGTGCGAACTGCTGCCGTCGGCCAAGCACGGGCCCTTCTCTAAAGGTGGTGCGCTCCAGGGAGGCGCGGTAGTGGCCAGTTTATCCAGCCACTATGTCAACGTTGGTATCGGGGCGGGTGGTTCCCGGCTGGCATAATTCACGCTGTGACCCCACCGGAAGCCATAAACCCCTCCAGCAAGGCGGGGACGATCCTTGTGGCGATAAACCCTGCAGCTTCCTTTGGCCGGACCCGCAACGCCGGGGACCACGCTGCAGCGCACTTCCGCGCAGCAGGACGGGACGTCGTCGTCCTCGAAGCGGATAGTTACGACGCCCTGCTGCGGCTCGTAACCCAAACCCTTTCCGGCGATGCCGTAGACGCCCTGGTGGTGGTGGGAGGCGACGGCATGGTCCATCTGGGGGTCAACGCGCTCATCGGGCGGGACGTTGCCCTGGGTATCGTTCCCAGCGGAACAGGTAACGATCTTGCCCGACTCCTGGGTTTGCCGCTGCATGACACCGCCGCTGCCTGCCGCCTGATCCTGGCCGCAATGGTTACAGGTGGTCGGACCATCGACGCCGGACGGGTTGCTGCGGATGGCCGGACCACCTATTTCGCCGGGGTCCTCTCGGCCGGGTTCGATGCCGCGGTCAACGAACGGGCCAACTTGTGGCGGTGGCCGCGCGGAAAGAGCCGCTACAACCTTGCGATGCTCATGGAGCTGGGTTCCTTCCGACGGATCGACTATACGGTGACTGCCGATGACGTGACCTATCGCCAGTCGGCGTTGCTGATTTCGGTGGCGAACGGGCAGTACATCGGCGGCGGCATGCGGATCACCCCGGAGGCTTCGCCCGACGACGGCTTATTGGATCTCTTTGTGGTCAAACCATTGTCACGGCTCCGATTCCTTGCAGTATTTCCGAAAGTATTTGCCGGCAGGCACATCAGCCACCCCGCTGTGGAGATCATGCGTGTCCGGAAGGTGCGGTTGGAGGCCAAGGGCGTGGTGGCATATGCGGACGGCGAACGCATCGGTGCGTTGCCTGTAGAGGTCGATATTGTTCCAGGTGCTCTACGGGTCCTCGTGTAGGCGGGCCTGACGGCTAGACTCGATCGCGGCAGATGCCATGCCATCGGGCATGGCAGGGGGATAAGGAGCGATGGTGGCGCGAAACGTTCGACGACGGGTGGCTGGGATTGCTGCCCTGGCAGCCATTGGCGCCGTCATGGCCGGCTGCACCGTTAACGTTCCTGACCCGGCAGCGCCGAAACCGTCGCCATCGGAGTCCACGCTGGCGACGCCCAGCATCACGCCCGGGCATGATGCAGCCGCTGTTGCGGCGAAGGACTTGCCCTTGGCAGCTGGGAACACGTTGGCCCAGGGGGATCCGGTGACGGTCTCAACCCGGCTGGAAGAAGTTCCGGGGTGGACTGTGGTGCATTCCGGCCTCCAGGGCGAAGTCCGGTATCGGAAGAATGATGGCTGCACCCTGGCGGCCCGAGTCAGCGTCAACCAGGGTCCCTTGACCGTCGCCGAAGATGACGCAGCTTCCACCAAGGAACTCTTCCGCTACCTTGATCCCGGCATTGCGGTGGAAAGCCTGAAGCCGGTGTCGCTGCGGTGGGGACAGGACTCGGATAAGCCGCAGCACAACGTGGAGTTCCTTGCTTTGGAATCGTCAGCCGCAACGGGCGGGAACGCCGCTGTGGTGATGGCCCGGTTGTTCAGTGTTCCGGCGTCGTCTGTTTATGTCTCGGTGGCTTGCCCGGATGACGGTTCCTTGGACAAGGCCCGTGCTGAAGCGGCGGCCCAGCTTGTGGTGGTCCCGCCAGGTTAAGCTGCCTGTCGTGCACGGTCGTGGCTGCGAAAGAGGCAACTGCGTCCCGGGCCCCATCGGTAGAATGGCAAGGTGCCTGTATACCTCGATCACGCTGCCACCACGCCCCTGTCGGCAGAAGCGCTCGCCGTCATGACGCGGGAGTTGGCGCGAACCGGCAATCCGTCCTCGCTGCACGGAGCGGGTCGTCGCGCCCGGCGCACCGTAGAGGATGCCCGTGAAATGCTGGCCGCAGCGGCTGGCGCCCATCCTTCGGAGGTCATTTTCACCTCGGGTGGAACCGAAGCGGACAATTTGGCCGTCAAGGGCTTGTTCTGGGCCCGCCGGGACGAGGACCCCCGCCGGACGCGGGTCTTGTGCTCCGCCGTCGAACATCATGCAGTCCTTGACACTGTGGAGTGGCTGGAGCGCCACGAAGGTGCAGACGTTGTGTGGCTACCTGTCGATGAGTCCGGTACTGTGCGGCTCGAGTTTCTTCAACGGGAGATCGAGCGGGATCCAGGATCCATTGCGCTCGTCACTGTCATGTGGGCCAACAATGAAGTGGGCACCATCCAACCAGTCGCTGAGATCGTTGACCTCGCAAAGCCCCATGGAATCCCGGTGCACTCCGACGCTGTGCAGGCCTTCGGTTCGGTCCCCTTGGATTTCCGCGGAAGCGGACTCGCAGCGATGTCGGTGTCGGGGCACAAGCTGGGCGGCCCAGTTGGCGTGGGCGCGCTCTTCCTGGGGAGGGCTGTGAAACTGACGCCGGTACAGCACGGTGGCGGCCAGGAACGTGACGTTCGCTCGGGAACCCTGGACACCCCGGCTATTGCGGCATTCGCCGCCGCAGCTGAGGCGGTCACTGGGAACCTGGCAAAAGAGCGGGAAAGGCTCAGCGCGTTGCGCGACCGTCTGATCGATGGCGTCGGCACTGCCGTGCCCGACGCAGTGCTGCGTGGTGCCGTTGGAGAGCGGCGGCTGCCAGGAAATGCCCACTTCACGTTCCCGGGGTGTGAAGGCGATTCGCTCCTCTTCCTCCTGGACCTGGCAGGCGTTGAATCGTCCACTGGCTCTGCCTGTACGGCAGGAGTCCCGCGCCCGTCGCACGTGCTGTTGGCCATGGGCCTGGACGAGGATACTGCCCGCGGCGCCCAGCGCTTCACTTTGGGCCACAGCTCCACTGAAGCAGATGTGGATGCGCTGCTGAAGGCTCTTCCCGAGGCATGCTCACGGGCACGGCAGGCAGGAATGGCCGGTCACGAGTCCAGCATCCAGACGGCGGCAACAGTGGCGCGGCAGGGATCGCCGACGTCCTTGTAGCGGTGGCCTTGGTGGGGCGGGTCAATGAATTTAGTGCAGTCATGGTATTGCAAGCTAGAATAGATGGGCACGCCGGCTGTTCTGAGCCGGAACAGTTGCCACAGCCCCCAACACAGAAAGCCAGCATGCGAGTACTTGCAGCAATGAGCGGCGGAGTTGACTCCGCCGTGGCCGCCGCCCGCGCCGTCGAGGCCGGACACGACGTCGTAGGAGTCCACCTCGCGTTGTCACGCATGCCTGGCACCCTGCGTACCGGAAGCCGGGGATGCTGCACCATCGAAGACTCCCGTGATGCCTGGCGGGCCTGCGACGTCCTGGGAATTCCTTACTACGTGTGGGACTTCTCGGAGCGCTTCAAGGAAGACGTCGTCCAGGACTTCATTGACGAATATGCTGCAGGACGGACGCCAAACCCCTGCATGCGCTGCAACGAACGCATTAAGTTTGCTGCCCTGCTGGAGAAGGCCATTGCGCTGGGCTTCGATGCCGTATGCACCGGGCACTACGCCAAGGTGGTCGAAGACGCCGACGGCAACCGGGAGCTCCACCGAGCGGCTGATTGGGCCAAGGACCAGAGCTACGTTCTTGGCGTCCTGACCCATGAGCAGCTCAAGCACTCCATGTTCCCGCTGGCGGACACGCCGTCCAAGGCAGAAGTACGGGCGGAAGCGGAGCGGCGGGGCCTGTCCGTGGCCAACAAGCCGGACAGCCACGACATCTGCTTCATCTCCGACGGCGACACCCGCGGCTGGCTGGCCGAAAAGATTGATATGACCACCGGCGACATCGTTGACGAGACCGGGGCCAAGGTAGGCGAACATCCCGGTGCCAACGCCTTCACGGTGGGACAGCGCCGCGGATTGAAGCTGGGGACTCCGGCCGCTGATGGCAAGCCGCGCTTTGTCCTGGAGATCCGTCCCAAGGAAAACAAAGTGGTGGTGGGACCCGAAGCTTTGCTTGCCATCGACGAGATCCGTGGAATCAAGGTTTCGTGGGCAGGCTTGCCCATCGCCGAAGTTGCGACGGGTGCGGAGTTCGACTGCCATGCCCAGGTACGGGCGCACGGGGATCCCGTTCCGGCGAAAGCACACGTGGAAGCTGTTGAGGACGAATCAGGGGTTCAGCGGGCCGAACTCGTTGTCACCTTGACCGATCCGCTCCGTGGTGTGGCTCCGGGACAAACAGTTGTCCTTTACCAGGGCAGCCGGGTTTTGGGGCAGGCAACCATCGATGCCGCCCGTTCCCTTCAGCGCGTGGCCCTCTAGGAGCTCTAGCCCGCCAGACCCATTGCCTCCGCCATGGGGCGCCTCCATACTGGGCTAAGCAGCGCTTCCGCTGCGGTGTTTGGGGTCCGCATTCGGGACGGCGATGACTGTGGCATATCCAAAAAAGAGCCCGGGGGACATCAAAGCCGGGCAGATGGTCTCGGTGACTGTCCTGGCCGAGGGGCCCATCGGCGCCCCGGGAGCACCTCCACTGACGGCACAGGTCCGTATCCCGGTCGAACGCCTCAGGCGTGGTCCCACCGGCCACCGCTACGCCGTCCACATCAGGAAGTGGCGTGGAACCACTGTGTCCCCGGTGACGCTGACGCAACAGGGTGACCCCTGGCAGCTGATCTCGGAGCCTCCGGCGGCGGGTTTGCGTGAACTCCTGGATGACACACGTTTCCTGGCACAGCACGTCTACGGCGTGGCCATGAGTACCTTGGACATCTTTGAAACGACGCTCGGCAGGCGCATGCCCTGGAACCCGGAAGGGCGTGTGGTTCTCAAAGCGCGGGATCTGATCACAGCCACTGACACCGGCTACGAACGGGGAACGAACATCATCCGCTTCGGTTCGGTGGATCGGATGGGATATAAAGTCCCCACAGCCCTCTACCGGGATATCGTCGCCCACGAAGTGACACATGCCATCCTGGACGGGTTCCGGCCGGCGTGGGCCGACCACATGGCTACCACCGAGCAGCTGGCCATGCACGAGGCCTTGGCCGACGTCGTGGCCATCCTTTCCGTCTTTTCTTCCCGCGATGTGGTGTCGCGGCAGCTTGAAGCGGCCGGCGGTGGGTTTGAGGCCGGACAAGCAGTTGATGATGCCATCCTTATGCGTTCCCTTTTTGATTTTGCGCGTGACCTCTTCGCCCGCGGGCCACTGCGCGAGCCCTTCGTTGGCGCTGTGCCCGAAGGTTGGCAGTCACTGCTGGAGCCGCATGCACGGGGTGCCGTGGTGGTGGGGGCGGTGCTCCGGGCCGTCCAACGTCTGTGGTCGGAGCGGAACGCGCGGTTCGGGGACAGCCAAGGTCTGCAACAGAAAGCCGAATCAGGCTCGATTGTGGCCACCCGGGTCCTGCGGATGGTGATCCGCGGACTCTCCTACATGCCACCTGTGGACGTCTCGTGGCGGGATCTCCTCCGCGGCATCATCGCGGCCGACCTCGACATGGTTCCCGAAGACAATCACGGATACCGCGAGGCGATCCAAAACGAGTTCTCCGCCATCGGAATACGTCGGGTCTCCTTGAACAACATCAGCGGCGTGGATAACTACCAGGGGCTCCGCTACCCCATCAGGCTTTCAGCCCTCGGCTCCGATCCCCAGGAGGTGCAGCGTTTTGTCTGGGAGAATCCCCGGCTCCTGGAGGCGGCGCGGCTTGAGCGGCGTACACCCCTGAGCTCCACGCGTGTACGCACCTCTGAGCGTGTGTCCCCGGATGGATTCATCATTTCCGAGATAGGAGCCTCGTTCATCCAGACGGTCCGGATGAGCCGGCGGGAAGCGTACGTGCGCCTTGGCTTGAAAACCCGCAGGGACTTCGTGGACATCCGCGGGGGAGGGCTTTTGCGCTTCGACGCCGGTGGCCGGCTGGTGTACGCGGCCCTCAAGCCTGTGATGGACAGGGAACGTCAAGGGCAGATGTTCGGTTCGGACCAGCACCACGACGCCGAGGAGGCCGCCTCCTCAGGGGTCCGGGACAAGTTCCACGGCACCGGGGACTAAGCTTCAGGCGCCCCACGCAGCCTTGCGTGCCGTCGTCGAGCCTTCCAGTTGGGCAATCTGATCGAAGCCGCCGGACTTGAGGCCTTTGCTGACCTGCTTCAGGATGTCGGCCCGCGCCACCGTACCGTCACCCACGAGGGCCTTGACAAAGTTGTAGGTAAAGGCGCCGTTGTACCGGCCCTCTATGAAGGCATCGGCAGCAGTCTGGTCTGAGCGGCAGGCTGCCATCAGAACGGGTGCGGAGAGCTTGGCTGTCTTGACCATGTCCCGCAAGCTGCGGGTGTCCTTGGATTCATTGGCGATGACCGCCCGGGGCGTGGGCGCCGGCAGGAAACGGGGACGGCGTCCGGGCAGGAGGTCCAATGACTTCAGGCCCGTTCCGCTGTGGCAGGTGTCCAGCACAACATCCATCAGGACTCCCTTCGGCAGCCGGGCAAACAAGGCTGCCAGTTCGTCGTCGGTGATCACCGTAGTGGCATCCCAGCGATCACCGGAGTTGTTGATGTCGTAGCAGGCAAACGCCTCGTCCAAGCGATCGCTTTCGTCGCCGCTGGTGTCCGGCACTTGGGTTCCATGGCTCGAAAAGGTGAACACGATGTGGTCGGTGGTGCCGGCCACGGCAGCGTCCACCAAGGCGTTAAGAGCAGCCATGACTGTTTTCTTCACCGCTTTGGCGTCCCGCAGCACAGTGATGTTTGAACCTTCGAAGCCATAGTGTTTTTCAAGCATCGCTGCAAGGTCTTCGGCATCGTTGACGCAGCCGTTGAGCCAGCTGGCTTGGGGCAGAAATTTGAACTTATTGATCCCTACACAAAGTGCTGCCTTGCTCATGTGCTTGTCCTTTGGGCGGTCTTTCAGTGAGTGGGGACTCGGAACCAACGATATTCCGGCGCATCACCCGGAGCAATGGCCGCGAGCGTTCGAAGAAAGCTACTGGAAAGTAAATTTTGTGTCTCAAATCACTAAAATGACGCTTCGCGCCGTGCGAAGTCTGATTGAATCGAGGCACTAAGAGTGTGCGCCGTCACAAATATCCCACGGCGGCGCGCCGAATCCATCGAACAGAAGGTTCACCAGATGGCACTGAACAAGAAGGCCCTGCACGGCGCTATCGCGCTGGCGGGCATTTCCGCGCTCGCCCTGACGGCATGCACGGGTCCCTCCGGCGGGGGCTCATCGTCCGCACCGGCCGCTGCAGGCCCCATCGCCTACGGCACCACAGACAAGGTCACATCACTGGACCCCGCTGGATCGTATGACAACGGTTCGTTCATGGTGATGAACCAGATCTATTCCTTCCTCTTGAACTCCAAGCCCGGTGGCGCGGACCCCGTGCCCGACCTCGCGGAATCGTCGTCGTTCACGACGCCGTCCGAGTACACGGTCAAGCTCAAGTCCGGATTGAAGTGGGCCAATGGACACACCTTGGATTCCAAGGACGTCAAGTTCTCGTTTGACCGCCAGGTGGCCATCAATGACCCTGCTGGTCCGGCGTCATTGCTGACCAATATCGAGAGCGTCACTGCGCCCGACGCCACCACCGTGGTGTTCAAGCTTAAGAATGCCAACGACCAAACGTTCAGCCAGATCCTCAGCAGCCCTGCTGCGCCGATCGTCGACGACGAAGTCTTCCCGGCGGACAAAGTGCTTTCCGACGACGAGATCATCAAGGCCAACGCCTTCCACGGCCAGTACACCATTGACAGCTACAAGAAGAATGAGCTTGTCAGCTTCAAGGCGTTCGCGGACTACCAAGGCGTTCTGGGCAAGCCGGCAAACGATGCAGCCACCATCAAGTACTACGCCAGTCCCACCAACCTGAAGCTGGAAATCCAGCAGGGAGCCATTGACGTTGCCTTCCGCAGCCTGAGCGCGACGGACATCGACGATCTCCGCAAGGACTCCAAGGTCAAGGTACTCACCGGCCCGGGTGGCGAAATCCGCTACATCACGTTCAACTTCGACACCATGCCTTACGGAACCAAGGCTGAAGGGGCGGACCCGGCCAAGGCGCTGGCCGTACGCCAGGCCGTAGCCAACCTTGTTGACCGCCAGGCAATAGCCGACCAGGTTTACAAGGGCACCTACCTGCCGTTGTACTCCAACGTTCCGAGTGGATTCCTCGGTGCCAACGAGTCATTCAAGGACGCCTATGGGGATGCCGGCAAGCCGAGCCTGGACAAGGCCAAGAAAGTTCTGGCCGACGCCGGGATCACCGAACCCGTGGCCCTGAACCTCCAGTACAACCCGGACCACTACGGCGGATCCTCGGGTGACGAGTACGCCATGGTCAAGGAGCAGTTGGAGAAGTCCGGCCTCTTCACAGTGAACCTGCAGTCCACCGAGTGGGTCACCTACAGCAAGGCCAGCCGTGCCGATGAATACCCGTTGTTCCAGTTCGGCTGGTTCCCGGACTTCAGCGATGCCGATAACTACCTGACTCCGTTCTTCCCGGAGGGTGGCTTCCTGAAGAACCACTACAACAACGCCACGGTGAACGAACTGATCAGCAAGCAGCTCACTGACGCGGACAAGACCAGTCGCGAAGCGGCCATCAAGGATGTCCAGAATGCGCTCGCCAAGGACATTTCCACGCTGCCCCTGCTCCAGGGTGCGCAGGTGGCTGTGGTCGGAAGTGGCGTGAACGGCGTCGACAAGACACTGGATCCGTCCTTCAAGTTCCGTCTGGGAGTCATTTCCAAGTAACCGCAACACTGTGACCAGAAGGCAGGCGGGACACTGATCCGGTGTCCCGCCTCCTTTGCTGACCACCCTCCTTGGCCGGTACGCATGAGCCAATCCCGCGCAATCCGCGGGCAGGAAAACAGGTAATAATGACAACACTTATTGAGGTACCCGAGGCCGAGCCCGGGATCGTTGCTCCGAAGAGCAAGTCCAAAGCCGGGGGAGGGCTGGGCAGGTACATCGTGATCCGGTTCTTCCTGATCATCCCCACTGTCTTCATCCTGGTGACACTGGTGTTCTTCCTGATGAGGGTCATTGGAGACCCCATCACGGCATCACAAGGTGGCCGGCTTCCTCCGGATGTCCTTGCCCAGCGCATCCACGATGCCGGCTACGACCGCCCCATTCTGATCCAGTACTTCGAATACATCGGTCAGCTCCTCACGGGAAATTTCGGCACCACGATTACGGACCGGCGTCCAGTGGTGGAAGTATTGACCACCTTCGGGGCAGCCACCCTTGAACTTTCCATTAACGCGTTGGTCGTCGCGCTCCTGGTGGGTATCCCCTTCGGTCTTATCGCGGCCCAACACCGGGATAAGACTCCGGATGCGCTGTTGAGGTTCTTTGCGATCCTTTGCTATGCCACGCCCGTCTTTTTCGCCGGCCTGCTCCTGAAGCTGACGTTCTCAGTCTGGCTCGGATGGTTCCCGGTGGCAGGCCGTGCCTCCACGCGCACGGAATTGACCATGAGCGGTTTGGCCGCACCATCAGGTATCTACTGGCTGGACGCGCTTCGCAGCGGCAACCTCACGGCCCTCGGAGACATCGCGTCCCATGCGGTCCTGCCTGCCCTTGCCCTCGGCCTGCTCACCGCAGGCGTCTTCCTGCGCCTGGTACGCACCAACGTGATTGGCACCCTGGGTAAGGACTACGTCGAGGCCGGGCGTTCCAGGGGGGTCAGTGAGTTCCGGCTGGTGACCAAGCACGCTTACAAGCCGGCGTTGATCCCCATCATCACCGTGATGGGCCTGCAGATTGCCCTGATGCTGGGCGGCGCCATCCTGACGGAAACCACCTTTGAATGGAAGGGACTGGGGTACCAGTTGGTGCAGTACCTGAATGCCCGCGACTTTGTGGCCGTCCAAGGAATAGTCGTGCTGTTGGCCATCATCGTGGCCGTCACCAACTTCATCGTGGACATCATCGCCGCGCTCATCGACCCCCGAGTGAGGTACTGACCATGAGCACTCCTGCACTGACTGCACCCAAGCAGCCGTTCTTCTCCCGGCTGCCCGTCGTTTCCCATTTCAAGAAGAGTGTTGGCCTCCAACGCGGCATGTTGATAGTGGGCCTCGTCCTGACCGGACTACTGATCCTCACCAGTATCTTCGCGCCACTGCTTGCACCCTACGGCTACTCACAACTCAGTGACGCTTCCGGTTCCTTCCCCACCCAGGAAGCTCCAGGTGCCAAGCACCTGCTCGGAACCACCGTCAGCGGCTATGACGTCCTGTCCCGTGTCGTCTGGGGATCCCAGACCGCCGTCACGGTCATTGTTGTTTCAGTCGCCATGTCGATTTTCCTGGGCGTTGCCCTGGGCTTGCTCAGCGGCTACTTCGGCGGCTGGCTGGACCGGATCCTGGTGGTGGTGGCGGATGCCATCTATGCTTTCCCCACCTTGCTCCTGGCCATTGTCATCTCGATCGTCATCAGCCGCGGTCAGTCCAGCTTCTGGGGTGGCATCTTCTCCTGCGCGTTCTCCATCACGGTGGTCTTCGTGCCGCAGTACTTCAGGGTGATCCGGGCCGAGACCATCCGGCTCAAAGCCGAACCGTTTGTCGAGTCTGCCAAGGTGCTGGGGGCTTCCAGCACGCGCATTATCGGGCGCCACATCTTCAAGAACGCCACGCGGACCCTGCCGCTCATGTTCACCCTCAACGCGTCCGAGGCGATCCTCACCCTCGCGGGGCTGGGCTTCCTGGGCTTTGGTATTGAACCAACCTCCGCGGCTGAATGGGGGTTTGACCTGAACAAGGCGTTGGCTGATACCTCGTCCGGGATCTGGTGGACCGGTGTTTTCCCCGGCATCGCCATTGTGCTCACCGTCTTGGGCCTGACGTTGGTTGGCGAAAGCATCAACGACCTCAACGACCCCCGGATCCGTGGACGCAAGCGGGCGGGCGGGACGCCGGCAGCACCAACACCGGCAACTCCCGCAGCACCAACAGCGGCGTCTACGCCGGCAGAAGCAGGTAAGCCATGACCACCAACCTTGGACATGTTTCGGACCAGGCCGGCAGCAGCCGGCCCGTCCTCACCATCGACCGGCTCCAAGTCACCTTCGCCACCGACGGCGGGGACGTCCACGCCGTCAAGGATGTCAGCCTTGACGTGAAAGCCGGCGAGGTAGTTGCGATCGTGGGGGAGTCGGGATCCGGAAAGACCGTGACCGCCAAGACCATCCTGGGCCTGCTTCCTGAAACGGCCATCAGTTCCGGGGCTGTGCTGATCAATGGCAACAATGTGATCAGCGTCAGCAAATCCACGCTTCGCAAGATCCGTGGCCGCGATGTTGCCATGGTGTTCCAGGAGCCCTCTACCGCGCTGAATCCGGTCTTTACTGTCGGATGGCAGATCGCCGAAGGCATCCGGGCGCACGCAACGGACGGCAAACGCGTTTCGGCCAAGGAGGCCAAGCAGCGGGCCACCGAGGCATTACGCAAGGTGGGCATCCCGGACCCTGAAACACGGGTCAACTATTACCCGCATCAGTTCTCCGGCGGTCAGAAACAACGCGTGGTCATCGCCGCGGCGCTTGCCCTGAACCCGGGACTGATAGTGGCCGACGAGCCGACCACTGCCCTGGACGTCACCGTCCAGGCGGAAATCCTGCAACTCCTCCGGGACCTGCGGGACAACTACGGCACATCGATCGTCCTCATCACCCACAACATGGGCGTGGTGGCCGACCTGGCGGACCGGGTCGTGGTCATGTACCAGGGAGACGTAGTGGAAGAGGCTCCTTCCCGGGTCCTCTTCGCGGAGCCACGGGAGGACTACACCAGGAAGCTGCTGGCCGCCGTTCCGCATCTGGGACGCCATTCAGCCTCCGAAGGTGCCCGGGCCCGGCTTCATCAGGACGGCCGGGTCCTGGTGGAAGCGAAGAACCTCACCATTGAATATCCCGGCCGGTTCGGGCGCCATGGCTTCAAAGCCGTGGACAACGTCAGCTTTACGGTCTCGGAGAACGAGGTCTTCGGACTGGTAGGCGAGTCCGGTTCCGGCAAGTCCACCATCGGCCGGGCCATTGCGGGCCTGAACCGCGTGACGGGTGGCAGCTTGAAGGTGCTTGGCTACGAGATGCTGGACTTCAAGGAACGCTCCTTCCGCCCTCTCCGAAAGGAGATCGGTTTCGTCTTCCAAGACCCGGCAGCCTCGTTCAACCCACATCTCACCATCGGTGAGTGCGTCGCCGAGCCCCTGATGATCCACACCAAGCCGAGTGCGCCTGAGGCGAGGAAAAAGGTAGGCGAGCTGCTCGAGTCAGTCCAGCTGCCGGCGTCGTACGCGCAACGCTATCCGCACGAGCTGTCCGGCGGTCAGCGGCAGCGCGCTTCCCTGGCGAGATCGCTGGCGCTGAACCCGCGCCTCCTGATCGCCGACGAACCGACGTCCGCCCTGGACGTTTCGGTGCAGGCGAAAGTCCTGGACCTGTTCAAGGACATCCAGGAACAGTTCGGCTTTGCAGCCCTCTTCATCAGCCACGATCTCGCCGTGGTGGACATGTTGTCCCACTGGGTGGGCGTGCTCTACAAGGGGCAACTGGTGGAGCAGGGGATCGGCAACCACGTGATGGGATCACCCCAGCACGATTACACCAAGAGGCTCATCGCGTCCCTCCCGGTGCCGGACCCTGACGAACAAGCACGACGGCGGGAGGCCCACCGCGCGCTGCTGGGCGGCTAGGCAAGCAACCGAATTCCGGAAGGAAGGAAAGGCACGTTCCCCGTAGCCCGGGGCGTGCCTTTCCTGGTGTCCGGGCGGGAAGGTAACACCCGCGGCACTATCGGCCAGCACCATAGACTGGGGTGCATGACCGAGCAGAACAATGCCCTTCCCGATGACGCCGATTCCTTCAATCCGGCAGCGAGTTCCCTGGCCGGCCAAGTGGACCGCGCCGTCATGGATGAGTTGCTGTCCATCCGGTCCAGCATCGACAACATCGACGCCACCCTTGTCTTCCTGCTCGCTGAGCGTTTCAAAGCCACCCAAAAGGTAGGTATTCTCAAAGCCACGCACAAGCTTCCAGCCGGAGACCCGGGCCGGGAATCAGCACAGATTGCCCGCCTCCGCCGTCTGGCCGAAGATGCGCACCTGGACCCGGCATTCGCAGAGAAATTCCTGAACTTCATCATCAGCGAAGTGATCCGCCACCACGAGGCAATCGCCGAGGATCACCAGATTTCAAGCCGGCAGGCTTGATCCATGGCATCAGTGAATGACCTGCGCGCCAGTGCAACCGCTCTGGGGCCGTGGCCGGGCACCGATCCCGCCGAGGCAACCCGGATCATCCGCGGCGAGCTCGGTGACCCCCACCTTCCGTTCCTGCCCGAACTTCCGGACCGCGGAGTAGGCTCGGACGCCGTGGGCCGTTCAGGCTCCCTGCTGCTGGACCTGGCCCTCGACGTCCAGCCGCATGGGTGGCGGCTTGTGGACCGGCCCGGGAAGGACGCCCAGCGTGCCCGATCTGCACTGTCCACGGACATCAATATCCTGGCCGACGTAGCCGGGGCCGAAGACGTTTCTGCGGCTGAATTCAAGATTCGGGTACTGGGTCCCCTGAGCCTTGCTGCAAATCTCTACCTGCACAATGGAGAACGAGCGCTTCTTGACTACGGCGCCCGCCGCGACATTGCTGAGTCCCTGGCCGCCGGCATTGGAGAGCACATCCGCCGGGTCTCCGGAGCAGTGCCGGGCGCTGACATTGTGGTCCAGGTGGACGAGCCGGACATCGCCTCGGTCATGGCCGGGACCATCCCGACTGCAAGCGGTTACAGGACGCTGCGGTCGGTTTCGGGTGAAGAGGTCACAGGGGCCTGGCGGGTGGTGATCGACGCACTTAAGGCGGTTGGCGTCGTCGAGACCGTGGTGTCCGTGCCGGAAATCGAAGCGCCGATCGAACGGATTCTGGCCGCTGGAGCAGACGGCCTGGCCGTCCCCCTGAGGGCGCTGACCATGCGTCAGTGGGAACAATTGGCCGCCGCCGTGGAATGCGGCAAGCGTGTTTGGGCAGGCGCGCTGCCCACCCACGATCCGCAGATAAGGCTGCCGCGGACTTCGGAGATCGTGGAGAGTATCTGGAAGCCGTGGCGCCAGCTTGGCCTGCCCGCAGCGGGCCTGGCTGGTCTGCGTGTCACTCCGTCCACAGGACTCGCTGGCTACACGCCTGCAGCGGCCATGGACGTATTGACGAAACTCACCCAGGTGGCCGACGGACTGGACCAACTGGCGCAAGGCTGACGGGCATCACTTGGCAGGGGGTCTGACGTGCCGCCCGGCGTTGGGCGGCACGTCAGATTCGCTGTTCCCAGTGCTCCGGTTCCGCGTACCGCGGGAGCGTCGTACCGGGGGCGGCTCCCGGCAGATAGGGGGCCAATCGGTAATCGAAGCGTCCGGCATAGACCAGTACCAAGCCAATTTGCGGCTGGATAACCTTGACCTGGATGCGGTGTTTGCCCTCGGCGCTGTCCCACCATTGCTCTGCGTAGGCGCGTGCGTCCAGGGCAGCTGGCAACGGAATGCGCAAAGGTCCCAGAAGCAGACGGCTTGCGTTGGAAACACCTCGAAGCCTGCCCTCGGAGGTGACGCTGACATCCAGGTCCGTCACCAGCCGCCGATACCGTCCCACGTGGTCTACCAGGCGGGCCCGCTGCTTGCTGTTGCCCTGTCCGGGACCGGGCACTATGGCACTCGTCGTATCGTGGAACAGCCTCGTCCTGGAGGGGAAGTAGATCTCCCGGCGTGCTGTAAGGGCGGGCCGTCCAAAGGGATCCACATGTGCGTGGTTCTCGATCCGGAACCGGACGCCTTCGCCGTATTCAGGAAAGAACGCTTCCTCACTGCCCGTGAGGGCGAGCAGCGGCCGCAGCCATTTCTGCCGGCAGCCCACTACGTCAAAGACGCCTTCGCCTATCCCGTAGGTGCCGGAACCCGCTGCCAGCGAAAAGTACTCCTGAAGCTCCGGAGTCAGCTTGTTGAAGTCATCGCCGAGTGCCAGCTGGTAAATGGGCGCATTCATGGCAGTCCTTTCTGGACGTGGAAACTAGAGTCTTCCGGCGGCTTTGAGCCGGATATAGGTGTCAGCAAGCAGGGGTGGAACGTCAAGTGGTTCGGCATCCACCACTTCGGCGCCCAGCTGCCTCAGCTGGGCCGTGACCGCAGCGCGTTCCAACAAGGCGCGTTCGGCCGCTGCGGCCCGGAATACCTGGCTTGCCGTAGTCCTTTCCTCCTTCATGGCCGCGAGCAGGGGATCCCGGACCGATGCAACCACCACCACATGTTGGCGGGACAATTGCGCCACCGTGGGGAGGAGGCCCTCCTCGGGGGCACCGCCGTCGAGCGCTGTCAACAGCACCACCAGCGATCGGTGCGCCGAGACCGCCCTCACCTGTCCCGGAATCTGCTGCCAGTCCAGCTCAATCAGTTCTGCCTCCAAAGGGGCCATGGCCTGGACCAGCTGACCCAGCATGTTGCTTTTGGACGCCGACTCGACCCGGGCACGCAACCTGCGGTCGTACGCGAGGAAGTCAACCCGGTCCCCTCCGCGTTCGGCCAGCACGGAGAGCAGCAACGCCGCTTCAATGCCGGTATCGAGGCGGGGTTCGTCCTCGATTCGGGCGGCAGCGGTGCGGGATGTGTCAAGGACAATGACCACGCGTCTGTCGCGTTCGGGGCGCCACGTGCGCACCACCACGGAGGTGCGGCGCGCCGTAGCCCGCCAGTCGATGGAGCGGACGTCATCACCCCGTACGTAGTCACGAAGGGAATCGAATTCAGTTCCGGCTCCGCGGATCTGCACGGCGGCCCTGCCGTCAAGCTCCCGGAGCTTTCGGAGCTTGGACGGCAGATGGCGTTTGGAGTGGAAAGGGGGCAGGACCCTCAGATGCCCGGGAAGCACACGCGTGCGCTGCTTGGCTGCCAGGCCGAGTGGCCCCTGGGACTGGATGGTGAAGTGGGGGCTTTCCAGGTCACCGCGGCGCCGGGGAACCAAGGCCACCCTCATGCGTCGCCGCTCGCCGGGAGGGACAACCAGAGACTGAACATTATCGATGGCGCCGGCAGAAGGCTGCCACGCATCCCTGACTTTCGCCCGCAGCGTCCGCCGGGTGGGGTTGTCAACTGTCACCACAGTTTCGGCTTGGCCCTCCAGCGTCACGTTTCCCGGGTGCTGGCGGGCCAAACCCAGACGTGCCGGTGATGCAGCCAGGAGAAGGTCAAGAACCAGCAACAGCAACAAACCCCCGGTGACGAACAGGACTGTGCTCCAGACGGGAAACAGCACCAGCGGAATGAGGCCGGCCAGGGCAAGCACCACGAATCGACCCGTAATGGCCATTCAATCCGCCTCGGTCAGGCTCGCGCCCGAAGTCACCTGCGCGCCCGAACTCACCGCGGCACCGGAACGGACGCCAGGATGCTGCCCAGGACATCATCCACCTGGATACCGTCCATCTGGGCCTCCGGTCGAAGGCCAACACGGTGCCGCAGGCAAGGCAAAGACAAAGCCTTGACGTCGTCCGGGGTGACAAAAGTCCGTCCGGACAACCAAGCCCAGGCCTTGGACGTATTGAGCAGCGCAGTGGCACCACGGGGGGAGACTCCGAGTTGGAAGGACGGCGCGGACCGGGTGGCGCGGACAACGTCAACTATGTACGCCAGGATTTCCGGGGCCACCGCTACGTGGGCTACTGCGGCCTGGGCGGCGGAAAGCTCAGCGGCGCCGGCCACCGGACGCACACCGGCGGCGGCGAGGTTCCTCGGATCGAAGCCGCTCGCGTGCCGTCGGATGACCTCGATTTCCTCGGCCCTTCCGGGCAAAGGCATGGTCAGTTTGAGGAGGAACCGGTCAAGTTGGGCCTCGGGGAGGGGATACGTGCCTTCATACTCCACCGGGTTTTGCGTCGCCGCCACGATGAACGGGCTCGGCAGCGGACGGGAGACGCCATCCACGGAAACCTGGCGCTCTTCCATGGCTTCCAAGAGGGACGCCTGGGTCTTCGGAGGGGTGCGGTTGATTTCATCCGCGAGCATGATGTTGGTGAAGACGGGGCCTTCACGGAAAGTAAACTCCGACGAGTGGGAATCGTAGACCAACGATCCTGTGACGTCACCCGGCATGAGGTCGGGGGTGAACTGGACACGTTTGGTATCCAGGCTCAAAGCCGTGGACAACGCCCTCACCAACAAGGTCTTGGCCACACCTGGGACGCCCTCCAAGAGGACGTGGCCCCCGCAGAGCAGCGCAATGAGCATACCGGTGACGGTGGGATCCTGGCCCACTACTGCTTTGCCCACTTCGGCGCGAACGTTCAGCAGCGACTGCCGGGCGGGGTCTTCCGACGCAGAGCGGTGCCCGTTTCCTGCGGGATCGCCTCCTTGCGGCACAGCCTGCTGCGGCAGGCCCTGGTGGGGGACATTTTGATGGGGGACATCTTGCTGGGGCGGGACACCGCCGATGTGTTGGCTGTTGCTGTCTGTGTAGCTGTTCGGCTGGCTGCTCATTGGGCGGTCGCCTCCTGTTCGATTCGTTCGATCTGTTGTGCCCATTGCACCAGTTGTCCTTCATTGTCCGGGCGGACGTCGAGCAGAACTGACCTGACTTCTGAAGCCGGCCGCTCCACATGTCTGGCTGAGGCGTCCACAATTGCTTCCGGGGTGGCATCCACCCCAAGATTGAAGTGCCGCGCCAAGCGGGCCAAGGTGCCCGCCCGGAGGTTCTCGGCCGCACGCCCCACAGCCCGCGAGTCCTGATAGAGGCGCGCCCTGCCTTCTGCGGTCTCAGCAGCTTTCACCACGACTGGGAGCGGTTCGAAAACCAGCGGGCCCAGACGTCGCCCCCGCCAGGCGATGGCTAAAAGTGCCACGATTCCAAGCCACGGTCCCGCGAACGCCAGCCACGGGGGTGCCAACTCGTTCAGGGTAGGTGTTGAATCAGTCGTGGCGAGGTCTCCGACTCCGGGCAGGTACCAGACAAGGTTCTGATCCTTGCCCAAAGTGCGGAGCGCGAGGGCTGCGTTGCCTTCTGCGGCGAGGTGCTGGTTGTCAACCAAGTCCGTACTGCCAAGGATCACCACCCGGCCGTCGCCGGACGCCGCATAGAGACCCGAGGCCACGCCCGCGACGGGGTAGCACACTACGGGGCCCGAATAGATGAAGCCCTGGGCAGAGACCGTGCCCGCCGCTGCGGCATCGTCCTGGCCGCAACGGGGTTCAAGAACCTTCGCTGCTTCAGGAACCACGCCGCCAGGCCGGAAGTCCTGCTCCAGCGCGTTGAGTGTCCTGAGGCGCGGATTGACCAGCACCACGTGGTCCGCGGCATCCGTGATCCCTTCCAGCTGTGTCCGGTCAAGGAAGCCGCGGGGGTCGTAGAGGAGGACCGTGGCGTCATCCCGGTCGGCCAAGGCATCCATGGTCCCCGCCAGGGTATCGGTGGCTGTCACTGCTACGCCGTGGCGCCCCAGTATTTCGGCCAATGCCATGGCGCCATCCGGGGCCGGATTCCGCGAGGACAGCGGCCGCGGATCTTTGGCGCCCGAGACACTCGAAACAGCCAGGTACGTCACCAAGCCGGCCAGGAGCGCGCCAATGAGGATCCAGGCCAGGTGTTTCCGGAACCAGACGCGAAAACCCTTGCCCGTGGGCTGCTGCGGGGCAGCAGCATCGCCTTGGACCGTGGTGTCCTTCGCCAAGGATGTGGTCATCGGGGCACCGCGAATCCTGTGTGGGCCTCTCCAGCAAAGTCCGGCTTCATCTGCAGGAGGTCTGCATCGAGTCCGCGGACGTCCTCGTAGTCAGTGGCTGTTGCACCCTGTTCGCCATAGCGAACAGCGTCAAAAAGGCGGGCAGCTGCGTCCAGCCGGGACTGCGCGGCGCCGAACACCTGCCCAAGCTGACCTGCGGCTTCATCAGCCGTCCGCCCTGCGCGCGGGTCGATGATGTCACGCTCCTCCGCGGAGCGGACCAGCGCCCGGAACTGGTCGACGACGGCGGCCGGCCAGTTGCCGTCGTCGGCCGCGGTTGCCGCACGCTTCCTGTAGCCTTCCGAATCCACACAGTCGTCATCGCCGTAGATGTCGACTGCAGCGGCTTTTCGGCGTGGATTCAGCCTGGGCCGGACCACAACAATTGCAGCGCTGATGACAGCAATGGCCACCGCGATCATCAGCGGAACAGCAAGGTCAGGTCCCTGCCCCGTCCCGGCACCATCCAAGGACGACAACCAGTCGAGAAAATCGCGCCACAGCTGCTCCAGCCAAGCAGGTTGGGCGTCCGGGTATTGGGGTTTGGAAAGTTCTTCGGCCGCCCAGCGCCGCCCCTCTTCGCGGTCCGGCGTCACGGGCGGTTCCATGGCTGCCAACGCAGCGGATACATCCAACAGGCTCAGTGTCATGCCGGTGGCCGTGGCCCGGACGGAGGCGCGGAAGGGAAGTGCCCGTCGTTCGGTGGCCACATGGGGGCTTGGGGCTGGGGCGGCGGGTTTTGGAACTGGGCCGACGGGTTTCCGGGGTGGGCCGGGTTTCCGGGGTGGGCCGGGGGGCCACCCGGCACGCCATCCGGATCGGCGCCGGTTTCCATCAGCCGCATCAGTTCAACATCCAAACCATCCCGGCGCATACGGAGATCCATGTAGATCAACGCGGACACTGAGGCCTGGAAGGCGAAGGTCACCGATCCCACCAGCGCGCCGATCGCTGACGAAATCACCGTGGTGACGACCAGGGTTGCGGCAATCGACTCGGCGTCAGGGTGGGGAGTCACCACCTGGCCGATGGCACCAGCCGCCAAGGACGCGGGGATCTGGACGATCTGGGCGATAATTCCCACCATGATGGCCACCACAAGGGTCATCCCGAAGATCCGCCACCAGTTGTTCCTGGTCAGTTGCCAGGACCTGAGGAGTCCGTCGTAGACGCCTTTCCCCTCAACGACGATGGCCGCCGGCGCGAGCATCAACTTAAGGCCGATCCAGACAAAGGCCACCACCGATCCAAGCCCCAAGGGCAGGACAATGAGCAAGGCACCTGGGCCCATGGCGGAAAAGAGCAGCACTGCAATCCCTACAACAGCAGCCGCGGCGAGCAACCCGCCGAGGGTCAGCAGGACAGCAACGCCCAGGAGTGGCCAGATCCTCCGGGCGGCCAGCTTCCACATTTGCTTGAAGCCCGTACGCCGGTTGAGGACCGAGCGCGCCACCGGCACCACCAGGACCCCTTGAAGGACCGAACCAAGAAAGCCGATCAGGACCGAGACACCCAAAGTGCCGGCCATGATGGCCAGGAAGGGACCCATGGCTTCGGTGAATTCCGCCTCGGTGCTGACGGATTCAAAGGACATTGACAGCTGGAACATCCCCAGTGTGACGATCCCGATGAACACCGCACCGAGGGCTTGTACGATCAGTGCTGATCCAAACATGGAGGCGGCGTTGCGACGGATTGTCTGGAACGAGCCATCCAGGATCTCGCCGAACTGCAGTGGACGCAGGGGAATTATGCCCGGCTTGGGAGGAGCGACGTAGAGGGGTTGTCCATAGGGAGGGACCGGCGGCCAACCGGGTGCCGGTTGGCCCTGGCCGTACTGTCCACCGCTCTGGGGAGCCGCCCATGCCGGGGGAGCGCCCCACTGCGGCTGGTTGCCCCACTGCGGCTGGTTTCCCCACCCGGGCTGATTGCCCGGCGATGGATGGTGACCATGCTCTGGCTGTGACACGATATCCTCCCCATAAGACCCGGCGCGCCGGCATCCGACGTCCCCCATACGGACCTTGGCACCCAGCCTATAGTCCCGCCGTCGTCCCTCATAGCCTGACGCCCGGGCAGCCATGACAGACGGGCCGCCGCTGTTGTGCAGTACGGTGGAAGTTGCCCTTGGGGCGCCATGCCGTGCGCCGTGCCCAACGGGACAAAGACTTGGTGATAAGGGAATATATAACTATGAAGGCACGCATTCTGGTAGTTGACGACGACGAAGCGCTCGCAGAGATGATTGGCATCGTCTTGCGCAATGATGGCTTCGAGCCGGTGTTCTGCGCAGATGGCGGCCAGGCCCTGGAGGTCTTCCGTTCTTCCAAGCCGGACTTGGTGCTGCTGGACCTGATGCTGCCGGGCTCCGACGGCATCGAGGTGTGCCGTCAAATCCGCGGCGAGTCCGACGTCCCCATTGTCATGCTCACGGCAAAGTCCGACACCTCCGACGTCGTCCGGGGGCTTGAATCCGGTGCCGACGATTACGTGCCAAAGCCCTTTAAGCCCGCCGAGCTTGTGGCGCGTGTTCGTGCGCGGCTCCGCCCGGGCGATCAGAAGGCCCCCGAAACCCTTCGTATTGCTGACGTGACAATCGACGTCGCCGGCCACCTGGTCACCCGCGGCGGCGAGCGGATTTCGCTGACCCCCCTGGAGTTCGATCTCCTGGTGGCACTGGCGCGGAAGCCTTGGCAGGTCTTTACCCGCGAACTCCTCCTTGAGCAGGTTTGGGGCTACCGCCATGCCGCGGACACGCGTCTGGTCAATGTCCACGTCCAGCGTCTGCGCTCCAAAATTGAACGCGACCCGGAGGCGCCCGAGGTCGTTTTGACGGTGCGTGGTGTCGGATATAAAGCAGGTTCCTGAGTCCCCGGCCGGCAAGACCGGCGCGGCAGGTGATGGCCCTGATACCCAGGGGCAGGACGGGGCCGGTGTCCAGCAGATGACACCGGCTGAGTCAACGACCTCCGAACCGACGCCTGACCCGTCCTCCGACCCGTCCCTTGGGGGGTCTGCCTCGCCTTCCCCAGGGCAACCGCCGTCCTCCGTGCTACCGGCACGGAGCTCGCGGACCCTGCCGTGGATTATTAACCGGGCGAGGATCTGGACGCGACGCGGACTCATCCTGGTTTTGCGGGTTTCGCGACTGGTATCCCTCGGCATCCGGCAGATCAGGCCGGGAATTCGCTACCTCTGGCGCTCAGTGCTTCGGCGCTGGCGGCGCTCGTTGGAGTTCAGGACAGTCCTCACCACCTTGCTGCTGGCAGTGACATCCTTCGCAATCGTGGGCGCCTACCTGTCCAACCAGATCGCGAACAACCTTTTCCAGGAACGTCTGGCCCAAGCGGAATCCGAGTCACGGTACAACGTCAAGCAGGTTCAAGACACGTTCGACGGCGCGCAAGTCACCGATCAGTCCAGCGTCATCACCCTGGTTTACGACACCTTGACCGCCGTTGAGGGTCGAGGATCGGTCATCCAACGCCGCTACGTCTTTGAAGCGAAACCTGAACAGACCAAGCCCCGCAACCGCTGGGTCGAGTCACGTGCATCTGATCAACTGACAGTTCGGGTCATACCGCCGGAGTTGCGGAAGGCTGTCCAGGAAGGTGGCAAGCAGCAGTTCTGGGCCTCCACCCAGTTCCCTGTCGGCAATGAGGACCGTCCCGGCATAGCGGTCGGAAACATGGTGACGTTCAATGGCACGTCCTATGAGCTGTACCTCATCTATGACCTCAACACCGCCCAGCAGACGTTGGACGAAATCCAGAATGTCCTCTGGGCAGGAGGGGCAGCGCTGGTCCTCATGATAGGGGCCATCGCCTGGTACGTCACACGCAATGTTGTCAGTCCTGTCAGCCACGCCGCCGTGGTCTCCGAAAAGCTCGCGGCAGGACAGCTTCAGGAGCGCATGGTGGTCAAAGGCGAGGATGAGGTCGCGAGATTGGGCGCTTCGTTCAACCACATGGCTGCAAGCCTGCAAGAGCAGATCACCCAACTTGCCACTTTGTCGCAGATGCAGCAGCGGTTTGTCTCCGACGTCTCGCATGAACTGCGGACGCCGCTCACAACGGTTCGAATGGCTGCCGAGGTCCTCTTCGACGCCCGTGACGACTTTGACCCCATGAACAAACGATCGGCCGAGTTGCTTTACCACCAGGTTGAGCGCTTTCAGTCGTTGCTTTCCGACCTGCTGGAGATCTCCCGCTTCGACGCTGGGGCAGCTGTTTTGGATGCAGAACCCCAGGACATTTTCCAAGTCATCTCCCACGTCATGGACGGCGCCGCCCCCGTCGCCGCAGAGTACGGCTCAGAGGTCCGGCTGAATGCCCGGCAAAAGAGCATCGTGGTGGAAATGGACTCCCGGAGGATTGACCGGATCCTCCGTAATTTGCTGCTCAACGCCCTGGAACATGGAGAGGGCAAGCCGATTCACATATCCGTGGCGGCCAACCATGACGCTGTGGCAGTCTCCGTAAGGGACCACGGCATCGGAATGACCCAGACAGAGGCTGCGAGGGTTTTCGACCGATTCTGGCGTGCAGATCCTGCACGTGCCCGGACCACTGGGGGCAGCGGCTTGGGCCTCTCCATCGCCGCCGAGGACACCAAGCTGCACAACGGCTGGCTTCAGGCGTGGGGCCGCAAGGGGGCAGGTTCCAATTTCCGGTTGACACTGCCCCTTCGCCAGGGCGGCACCATTGTGAAATCACCGCTTCAGCTTGAACCTGCTGATATCGAATTCCCCGGCACCGCAAGCGAGCGCCACATGCTCATCCTGGGTACAGAGTCCGGAAGTGCCCCGCAATCGTCCCACTCCGTTGCCGGAAAGCCTGCGGCTGATGATGACTCATTCGCGGAGAGGGACTGAACATGGTAAGTCTCCGGCGTTCACGGGCGGTTTTGGCCGTCCTGGCGGTGCTGATGGTGTTGCTGGCTTCCTGTGCGCAGATTCCACGGTCCGGTCCTGTAGGCAAGAGCAAGGACGAGGGGGCAGGCAATCCCAATGCGCCGGTCTTCTTTCCCGCGGCTCCGCGGGCTGGTTCGAGTCCGGAGACGGTGATCGAGGACTTCTACATGGCGGGCAGCGGTTACGAGGATGATTACCCTGTTGCACGCCAGTACCTGACGCAGGCGCAGTCCGTCACCTGGAAACCAGACAAGCGAGCCATTGTTTTTCGCGAGGCGCAGGTAGTCAAGGCCGCGGGAGAGAACGAGTACCTCTACGAGTTGGACCTCGCCTATTCGGTGGATGCCGATGGCGTGGCAACGCAATTCCCGCCGGGTACCAAGGAGACCATTCCGCTGACTCTTGAGCAAGTGGAAGGCCAATGGCGGATTTCCAAGGTGCCGGACGGGACGGCCATACCGGAAGAGACGTTCAAGGTTATTTATGGGGCCTTCCCCATCTATTTCTACGACCCCACCTTTACCTATGCCGTGCCCGACTACCGTTGGTTCATCAAGAAGAACACGGTCAAGTCCATGACTTCTGCCGTGCTGGCCGGCCCTGCCCCATACCTTCGGGGGGCAGTTGTCAGCGCCTTTCCTTCCGGCATGAAACTCGCACGGGAATCCGTTCCGGTCGTGTCCGGATCTGCGCAGGTGGACCTGTCTGCCAAGGAACTGTTCGATGCCTCGGCGGAGGACCGCCAGAGGATGCAGAACCAGTTGGCATTGACCTTCCGGGACCAGCCCGATGTCATCAACGTCCAACTGCGGGCGGATCAGGACCTCGTACGGGTTGAGGATAACGGGACCGTGCTGCCTCCCGTGGTGGACAAGAGCGTTCCGGCCCGCCAGATTGCTGTGAGCAACGGCGACTTGGTGCGTTATGAGAACAACAGGATGACTCCGCTTCCGGACATACAACCCGTGTCCGGATTGGGGCCCCACTCGCCGGCTGAGTCCCCCGTGTCCCAAACGGCCGCGTTCCTCAATGGTGACAAGACAACCCTGTATGCAATCGAACCCGGGCAGCCCGCCCGCCAACTGACTACCAGGAGCACGCTCACGGGGCCATCATTCAGCCCACACGACTGGGTATGGACCGCAGGGCCGGGTGCCAACGGGGCCGCCGAAGTAGTGGCCTTCAAACCCACGGGCATTGCACCTGGCATGGCCATTCCCAATGTCACCATCACCCCTGCCTGGCTGTCCGGGCGGACCGTCAAGGACTTCAGGGTTTCCAGGGAAGGGACCAGGGCGCTGGTCATTTCTGAAGCAAACGGGAAGTCAACGGTGCAGATCACCGGAATAGTCCGGAATGCCGACGGCGTTCCCAAAGACCTCACATCGCCCATCACGTTGGTCAGCTCCGGCTCTGCTGATCAGGGAGTCTGGGTTAACAGTTCAACAGTGGCCGTGATGTCCGGATCGGCGACGGGAACCGTGGTTCCCGAGCTGCTTTCCCTCGAATCGGGAGAGCCGCAGCAATTGGCCCCTTGGGACGGCTTGACCAGTCTCAGCGCCGGCAACGGCTCCGAGCAGATTTATGGACAGTCCGAGGCCGGAGTGTTCCAACGGGTCGGCAACGGGTGGGAGCTCCAACTCAAAGGACCCACGGAGCCCGCCTTCCCCGGCTAGGCTGCCGTCAAATGTCACGCCGGATGTCCACATAGGGTGCAACGTGGCTTCCGGCCCGGCCTGCGTCCGCGCAGGCTTGCAACATGATTACACAAGATACTGGGGCCGCGCCGGGCAATGGGGCTGACTCTGTCATTGGGGCAGGCACTGTCGTCGGGCGAGGCTCTGGCCTAGGTGCAACTCCCGAACCCAGTATCGGGACACGTGGGCGGCAGCCCCTGCGGGCACGCGACCCGGACCTGCACCCGGTGGATCCCGTCCGGGCCCGACGTCGTGGTCCGGATCGACAAGGGCGGGGCCGGTTGCTGGCGGCGCTGCAGGGTACCGTTGTCGATCTGCTGAGGCTGCTGGTCCCGGTGGATTGTGTCTGCTGTTCAGCCGAGGACACCGTGTTGTGTGGAGACTGCGCAAAGCGCGTACGCCAACTCTGCAGCCAACCCTTCCGCGCAGAACTCGAATCGCCCGCGTTGGTTGAGGCGGATGGCACGGTGAAGATCGGGGTGGTGGCCGCGGGTCCATACCGTGATGAGCTGGCACAGTGCATCTTGTCCTTCAAGCGCTTCGGCCAGTGGCGCTTGGCCGGGGTCTTGGCGCCATGTCTGGGCAAAGCGGTACAACGGGCCATCGGAGGCAGTTCCGGATTATGTCTTGTACCAATTCCTACCAGCGGCCGGGCATACAGGATGCGGGGATTCAGTCCGCTGCACCTGTTGCTTTTCTGCTTGCGGATGCGAGGCATGTTGTCGGAATGCCCAACCATCGACGCGCTTGAGAAGAGACGCGATTCGCCGGCAGCGTACATCAGCAGGGCTTTGATAAGGAACCTGCTTGCTCGGGCGGCCGATTCTCTCGCCGGAAAAGGGACATGGGGCTCCGGCGCAGGCCAAAAAGGACTGGGACGTGGCGCGCGGGCCAGCAGGGTCCGCGGATCCATGCGCGTACGAAGCCGATCCCTCAAGGAGATCAGTGGCAGGAGATGCATTCTCGTGGACGACGTCCTCACCACCGGCGCCACCCTTGCCGAAGCGATGAGGGCGGTGGAAACCGCGGGTGGCGTGGTCTGCGGGGCTGTTGTCCTCGCGGCCACGAGGCCACCAGCCTATGCTTTCAACAGTGCCAGGCGCGATCCCTGTTAAGTCGTTAAGACTCAATCAAAAAATAAGTGACTAAAGGATGAATAACGCGTGGCGATGAACTAACGTCGGTTGTGGGTACCAAGAACAGATGTACCTGTCGATAGCGGCTCGGAAAGGGGCTCGACTGTCCGTCAGACAAGCCCCCACCAGCGTCGTTGTCGTGTCACCTGAGTTATTTGGAGGGCACCATGGAGTTCATGATCAGCGGACGAAATCTCACAGTTTCTGACCGCTTTCGCGAATACGCCGGCGAGAAAATCTCAAAGATTGAATCGCTGGGGGATAAGGTCCAGCGAGTCGACGCCAAGGTTTCCAAGGAAACCAACCCGCGGCAGACGCCCGGCCAGCTCACCGTAGAAGTGACAGTCCTGGGCCGCGGCCCCGTCATCCGTGCCGAGGCCACAGCCGCTGACAAATTCGCTGCCTTCGATCTCGCGTACAACAAGCTTCTTGAGAGGCTTCGCCGTGCGAAAGACCGGAAAAAGGTGCACCACGGACGCCACACGCCGAAAGCCGTGCGGGAGGCCACCGCAACACTCGAGCCAGCCAGCGCGAGCGAACCGCTCTACGTCGAGGCGAGCAACCACCAAGAACCCGTACCCGCCGCTGACGAGCGTTCTCCTTATGAGATCGAGAACGACATTCCGGCAGGCGATTCACCCGTCCTGATCCGCCGGAAAGTCTTCCCCGCAGCTTCCCTGACACTGGATGACGCTGTGGACAACATGGAACTCGTTGGCCACAATTTCTACCTTTTCCTGGACAAGGAAACCAACGCGCCGTCGGTTGTCTACAGGCGCAACGGTTGGACCTACGGTGTGATCACCCTCGACTCCACCTGTGAACCGGGCGAAGAGGCTGTGGAAGAGAAGATCCACGCCTACCGTTCCGATGATGAGGCGTCCACGGCCAAGTAGGCCCACCTTTCCTGCATGAAGGGACTTCCATGACCGCTTCGCTGAGCCTGTCACAGGCACGGCGGATCGCATTGGCAGCTCAAGGATTGGCAAAGATCCGGCCCGCCGGCCCCGTGACATCACGGGCGGTGGGCCGGACCTTTGCCCAACTCCAGCTCGTCCAGATCGATTCCGTGAACGTGGTGGCACGAAGCCACTACCTGCCCTTCTTCTCCCGTCTGGGTGATTACGACCCCCGCATCCTCCATGCCATGGCCGGGCGGAAACCCCGCAGGATGATGGAGTACTGGGCACACGAGGCAAGCTTTATCCGCCCGGAGCACTTTCAAGACCTCTTGGTGTGGCAAAAGCGGGGCTGGGTGGGCGCCCACAACCTTGAGCCCCTTGTCCGTCAGGACATGGAAGGCCGTATTCTCGCTGCACTCACAGCCGGACGACCCATGACGGCCTCGGAACTGACGGCCGAGCTCGGACACAATGAGGAAGCTGACCGTGGCAACTGGGGATGGAATTGGAACATCGTTAAGCGGGTCCTGGAACATCTGTTTGAACAGGGACGGATTTCTGCCGCCTCACGCACACAGCAATTCGAACGCAAGTACACCCTGACTTCCAAGGTTGTTCCTGCCATGGCACAGCCCGGGGGTACTCCCGAAGAAGCGCTCGACCGCCTGATGGACGCGGCCGCCCAGGCACATGGCATCGGCACTGTGCGCTGCTTCGCCGACTACTTCCGTACGCCCCTGAAAGCCGGAGCGGACTCAGTCCGGAGATTGGTCCGCGCAGGGCGCCTCCATCCAGTCTCTGTGCGTGGTTGGGACAGGGAAACCTACAAGCATGTCAACGCCAGGATTCCACGCGCGGCGGTCGGGCGTGCACTGCTGAGTCCGTTCGACTCGCTGGTCTTTGAGCGACGGCGTCTTGAAGAACTGTTCGGCTTCCACTATCGGATTGAGATCTACACCCCCGCGGCCAAGCGTCAGTTCGGTTACTACGTCCTCCCGTTCCTCCTCAGGGACGGTGTCGTTGCAAGAGTGGACTTGAAGGCTGACCGCGCATCCGGCCAGCTCCTGGTGCGTTCGGCGTTCGCGGAGGTTGGAGCTCCGGCGGATACCGCCGTCGAACTTGCTGCCGAGCTGGAACTCATGGCCGCCTGGCTCAGGCTGCAGGAGGTAGTGGTGTGGCCCGTGGGGGACCTCGCAGGCGTTCTAGCCGAAGCTGTTGCCGACCGCGCTGATGGCCGGGGCGGGCCGCTGCAATCGGACAGTCCGCTCAGAGGGGAACGCGGCAACGTGGCGCTGGTCTCTCCCGTAGACTGAAACAGCCAGAATTCGGCAGCATGAGACTGGGAGCAATTTCACGTGGCATCACTAATCGAAAAACTTCTCCGCACGGGTGACAAAAAGACACTCAAGCAATTGCGGAACTATGCCGATTCCATCAATGCCCTGGAAGACTCCTTCAAGTCCTTCACGGACGCCGAACTCCGCGAGGAGACGGACCATCTCCGGTCCCGTCACCAGGACGGGGAGACCCTGGAAGCCCTCCTTCCGGAAGCATTCGCCGCTGTGCGCGAGGCCTCTTCCCGCACCTTGGGCATGCGCCACTTCGATGTCCAGCTGATGGGCGGTGCTGCGCTCCACCTGGGCAACATCGCAGAAATGAAAACCGGTGAGGGCAAGACCCTCGTAGCAACTGCCCCGGCATATTTGAACGCGCTGGCGGGCAAGGGTGTCCACGTCGTCACGGTCAACGACTACCTTGCCGAATACCAGTCCGAACTGATGGGCAGGGTTTACAGGTTCCTTGGACTTACCAGCGGTTGCATCCTGTCGAATCAGGATCCTGCGGTCCGCCGGCAGCAGTATGCTGCGGACATCACCTACGGAACCAACAATGAGTTCGGCTTTGACTACCTGCGTGACAACATGGCCTGGGATAGCAGCGAACTGGTTCAGCGCGGCCACAATTTCGCCATCGTGGATGAGGTCGACTCCATCCTGATCGATGAAGCCCGTACTCCGCTCATCATTTCCGGTCCTGCCCAGGGCGACACCAACCGCTGGTACAGCGAATTCGCCAAAGTCGTACTCCGCCTGCAGCCCGAAGTCGACTACGAGGTCGATGAAAAGAAGCGCACCGTGGGCGTTCTCGAAGCCGGTATCGAAAAGGTGGAAGACTACCTCGGAATCCAAAACCTCTACGAATCAGCCAACACGCCTTTGATCGGCTTCCTCAACAACGCAATTAAGGCGAAGGAACTGTTCAAGCGGGACAAGGATTACGTCATCCTCGACGGCGAGGTCCTGATTGTTGACGAACACACTGGCCGTATCCTGGCTGGCCGCCGCTACAACGAGGGCATGCACCAGGCCATCGAGGCCAAGGAGAATGTCGAGATCAAGGCGGAGAACCAGACCCTCGCCACCGTGACCTTGCAGAACTACTTCCGCATGTACTCGAAGCTTGCCGGCATGACCGGCACGGCCGAGACTGAGGCCGCGGAGTTCATGAGCACCTACAAGCTGGGTGTCGTGCCCATCCCCACCAACCGCGACATGCAGCGCATCGACCAGGCGGACCTTGTCTACAAGAACGAAGTCGTGAAGTTCGACGCCGTGGTCCAGGACATCGCCGAAAGGCACGAGAAGGGCCAGCCTGTGCTGGTCGGCACCACGAGCGTTGAGAAGAGCGAGTATCTCTCCAAGTTGCTGGCCAAGGAAGGTATCCGGCACGAAGTACTGAACGCAAAGAACCACGCACGTGAAGCGTCCATCGTGGCGCAGGCCGGACGAAAAGGCGCCGTCACTGTTGCCACCAACATGGCTGGTCGCGGTACTGACATCATGCTTGGCGGCAACGCTGAGTTCACCGCCATTGCAGAGCTGGCAAAGCGAGGGCTCGATCCCGAGGAGAACTCGGAAGAGTACGAGGCCGCTTGGCCCGAAGCGCTTTCGGCAGCCAAGCAGGCGGTCAAAGATGAACACGAAGAGGTCTTGGACCTCGGCGGACTTTACGTCCTGGGTACCGAGCGACACGAGTCCCGCCGGATCGACAACCAGTTGCGCGGCCGTTCAGGACGTCAGGGTGACCCGGGCGAATCGCGCTTCTACCTGTCGCTGACGGACGACCTCATGAGGTTGTTCAACTCAGGTGCGGCCGAACGTCTCATGAACAGTTCGGTCCCGGATGATGTTGCCCTTGAGTCCAAGCTCGTCTCCCGCGCCATCGCATCGGCACAGGGCCAGGTGGAAGGGCGCAACGCCGAACAGCGTAAGAACGTTCTCAAGTACGACGACGTCCTCAACCGGCAGCGTGAAGCGATCTATGGCGACCGGCGTCGAATCCTTGAGGGCGACGACCTCCACGAGAAGGTCCAGTACTTCCTTGAAGACACCATCAACGCCCTCATCGATGCTGCCACTGCTGAAGGAACGGGCGACGATTGGGACTTCAACCAACTCTGGGCCAATCTGAAGACGTTGTACCCGGCAACCGTGACGCCCGATGAAATCATTGAGGAAGCGGGCGGAAGATCACGTGTCACTGCCGAGTTCCTGAAAGAGGAGATCCTCTCGGATGCCCGGCTGGTGTATCAGGCCCGCGAGGAGGCCATTGGCTCTGAGAGCATGCGTGAGCTCGAGCGTCGTGTTGTGCTTTCTGTTCTGGGCCGGAAATGGCAGGAACATCTCTACGAGATGGACTATCTCAAGGAGGGTATTGGTCTCCGGGCGATGGCCCAGCGCGACCCCCTGGTGGAGTACCAGCGGGAAGGTTTCGTGATGTTCCAGAGCATGATGGAAGCCATCCGCGAAGAGAGCATCGGTTTCCTCTACAACCTGGAGGTGGAGGTGACACCCGCCGAAGACGTTGTCGTGGCCGACGATACCGCCGCCGGGGCGCACACCGAACATCATGAACCCCAGATCCGGGCGGCGGGTCTGCAGGCACCGGAAAAGCCGGCCCAGTTGCAGTACACCGCCCCAGGTGAAGATGGCGCTACCCAAACACGCATCGAAGGCCGCGCTTCCGGTCGTTCCGGCAACCCGGCGAAGGCAGCGGGCCAAGAGCAGCGTAAGCCGGCCAAAAAGAAGCGTCGCTGACCCAATACCGTACGGCGGGCCGTTAGCCATTTCAGTGGTCTGCCAGCCACGAAAATCTCTCACTCCAAAGGGTGGACTCCGGACTCAATGTCCGGAGTCCACCCTTTGTTGCCTGCAGATGGATTCGCCAGGTCTAGCCGATCTCCAGTGCCGTAACCCGCCACACGCCTTCCAGACGTTCCAACCTCATGGCGACAGCCCGGCTTCTTAGTTCTTCCGCCACCACAATGCTTGCCTCGCAAATATCCTCGGTGATGGAGCAGGTTCGAACAGAGCGGACCATAGGGCTGCGGTGGGGCTGCAGGTTCCCCCGGACCCTGGCGGCGTGCTTGCGGGTGAGAGCTGCCCTATGTTGCAGAGCGACATAGCATTCAGGGTCCAAGGAACGGGAGAGCTGGCTCACAGCTCGTGTTCCGGCCAGGACCTCCAAAGCTGCCTGCGCAATACTGCGCGCAACCAGCCGAACGTCGATGTCCGAACCGCTAGAACCGTGGCCGGAAAATGTTCGTTGGGTGCTCTGTCGGCCCGCAGGCCGGCTTGCAGTCACAACGGTCATGGTCATACCTCAGGCATTCACTACATTGAACAGGAGCGTGGGGACGCTCTGTTCTGGTGGCTTCTGCTGGGATGACTCTGAACTTGGTTTGATGCGGGATACGGCCCCTGAGCGGGCCAAGGAAACGGTGGGTCGGATGACCCGTACTGTCAGTCAGGTGCGGGTGGCCGCAGGACCTGACCCGGAGTCAACACTGAAGGGTCGCCGCCGATGACGGTAAGGTTTGCGGCATACCACTTAGGCCACATCAGGGCGACTTCCACGTCCGTTGCAAAGGGACCAAGCCGCGATGCTGCAAGCGACCATAGGGAGTCTCCTGCCTTCACGACGACGCCGGTACTGTCCTGGGCGTTCTCTTGCCTGGAAGATGGGCGACTTAGAAGCCCAGGGGCAGGTGCAGGAGCTTGAGGCTTCCACCGCGGATCGCCCCCACTTTCCGCAGTGTCGGCCACTGACGTCGGTGACGAAGACACGAGCCCGGTAATCGGCTGCGGCCTCCATGCCGGGTGGGGAGACGTTCCCACGCTCGCAGGTGTCGGCGCCCAACCGGGGTCGGATGGAGGCGTTGCTTGCGCCATGGTCACGCCCAGGAGATTTACGCTCACCACCGCTGCAGCAAGCCGCAGCATAAAGGCAGGGCTGAACTTGGCAAGGGTGTTGGCCCCGCTCGCCCGTCCACTTCGATGCAACAGCGATGCGAAGACGGCGAGCAGTAGGGAAAGGACCCACCATGCCACCAGCGCTATGCCGGCGCCGTTCGCGACAAAACCAAGGAGGTCCTCGAACGAGAAGTTCTGATGATGGTGATCTGCTGACCGCCATTGGTCAACGAGCATGCTACCCACCTGGACGAGCAGTAGCCCAAGCCCCAGAATTATTGCAGCGAGGCAGGCGTCGATCCGTAACGTTCTTGCCATTCAAAGCCCCCAAGCTTCGTTTGATGCAATTTGATGCATTTTGACTTCGTTAGGCCTATTGTGGGCACGTCCCGGGCTTCCTGTCCAATTCGGGTCGCCGGATCACGCATTGTTCGCCCTGCCTACACGTTGCAGCCTAGTCTGATGACATGAGATGGGACTCTCTCTTTGACGACTTGGAAGCACAATTTTCTGCCGGGCGTGCCCTGGAAGCGGAATCGGAGATCACCGAGCGGGCCAGGATAGAGCTTGCGGGGATCGAGCTGAGTGATCGCCTCCGTGGTGCAGCCGGCTCCGTGATCAAGCTCTTCCTCGCTGACGGCAACATTATTCACGGAGTGCTGGGCCGCGTGGGTGGTGAGTGGTTGGTGCTGTCCGAGGGATCGCGGCAATGGCTGGTGCCCTTCGCCGCAGTGCTCACTTTCCAAGGTCTGGGGAGGCTGGCCTTAAAGCCCGTGTCCACGGTCCGGCAGTTGCCAGGGTTCGCCTCGGCCCTGAGGGCATTGGCCAGGGACAGGTCCGCCTTGGTTGTCCATGTGAGCACGCGGACCGGAGGCGGCGTCAAGATCAACGGTGTCATCGACAGGGTCGGAAGGGACCACTTCGATGTTGCTGTGGTCCGCGACGGTGAAGTGCGGCGGGCAGGCAACGTGGCGTCAGTCATGACCGTCCCGTTCAGTGCTGTTGCAGCCCTGTGTTCGGCAAGCGGCGAGTAACCCCTCCGTGGCTGCCTCTAGGGCTGGTTCGCCTTGGTTTTTGCTTCCTGGATCATGCGGCTTGCTTCTGCGTAGCGCTCCTGGATGTACTGCTCAAGCATCGTCTCCTCGATGCGCCATTGTCCGCGCCCTCCTATCTGGATGGCTTTCAACTCGCCGCTTCGCACCAGGGCGTAGGCCTGTGGTGAATTGATTTGGAGTTGTTCGGCGACATCGGCCAGAGTCAGGAATCGGGGCATGGCACCATTTTGCCACCGTTGGCCTTCTTTGGTGTGTTTATCCACAGTTTCGACCCCTTTGAGGGTCGTTGGCTTTTGTCGTGTAGTAACCGCCGGTAAGAATGAGGGGGGCGGGTCCATCGATCATGCCTTTAGCTCATCGGGGGTAGCAGAAACATGGGTCACGTTACGGCGGTCGCTGCAGCAAGATTGAAGAAGCCATCGTGGAAGGACCCGCGGCTTCTCATCGGCATGCTGCTGGTGCTTGTGTCCACAGCCGGCGTCATCGCCTTGGTTGGATCGGCTGACAGGACTACGCAGGTCTACACTGCGCGCGAAGACATCGCAGTCGGCCAGGTGGTTGCCGTGGCCGACCTGTCAATTGTCAGTGTGCGCCTGGACGATGTCGAGTCCGGGTACGTCACTGTGGAGGGTGGCCTGGCTGAAGGTCGGGTAGCCCTGCAGCGGGTGGCGAAAAACCAGCTGGTTCCAAAGGAAAGCCTGGGGAAAGCTGATGCCCTCAACAGGAAGCCAGTGGCTATTTCCGTGGAAGGGGAACTTCCCGCCCAAGCGGTCGGTGGAGCGCGCGTGGATGTCTGGGTTGCCTTGCCCGGTGCGAGCAGAGCCTTTGATGAGCCGCAACTGCTCTTGCCCGGTGCGGAAATCGCCCAGGTGGTCTCAGGCGCCGCTGCCTTGGGGGCATCGAAGACCACTCAAGTGCTGGTCCTGGTGACGGATGAGCAAATGCCCAAGTTGTTGGGAGCCCAAGCAAACAAGGCCAGTATCTCCGTCGTGTGGAACCCGGCGGGCCTCAACCCATGAGCATTCCGGTAGTTACGGTAGGTCCAGCCCAAGAGGCCGTAGTGGGCGGGCTGGAGGGCCTGCGCGGTCCGGTAACGGTAGTTCGCCGTTGTTCAGAGCTTGCTGAGTTGATGGCTGCCTGCCAAAGCGGCCTTGCCATGGCGGCCGTCGTCGCCGAGGGCTGCGAGGAATTGACCACGACTTTGGTGGATCGGCTTGGCGCTGTTGGAGTTTCGATCGTGGCCCTGACGGATGACCCGGCCGAAGTACAGCGATTGCACTCCATCGGAGTCGTTGTAGCGGCCTCCGGAATAGAACCGTCTGCGCTCGCGGCAAGAATTTCCGAGGCCGTGGGGCGTGAGCACTCGCGCGGACGCCTGGGCGCGGGCCAGGACGCAGGTTTTGCTGATGCCGGAGGCGGACCACTTTTAATGCCTGCTCCGGAAACTGTCGAGGACTCCCCGGAGGGTTCAGGTCTGGTTTTTGCTGTATGGGGTCCCATAGGATCACCCGGACGGACACTGCTGGCGGTCAACATCGCTGCCGAATTGTCAGCAGAGGGTAAATCCGTCATCCTCGTGGATGCTGACAGCTATGGTGCCAGTGTTTCTGCTGTTCTCGGGTTGCTGGACGAGGCCGCGGGACTGGCCCAGGCATGCAGGCTTGCGGACCAGGGCAGGCTCGACGCCAGTGCGTTGAATGCCGCGGCGACCCCCGTCTTCACCAAAGAGGGCTCCTTCCGTGTGCTCACTGGGACTACACGCGCTGATCGATGGACGGAGCTGAGGGCGGGGGCGCTGTCGCAGGTCCTTGAGCGGGCCAAGGAGGTGTCTGATGTTGTGGTGATCGATACCGGATTCTGCCTCGAATCAGATGAGGAGCTGAGCTTTGACACCATGGCCCCACGGCGGAACGCAGCAACTCTCAGGAGTTTGGAAATGGCAGACGTGGTGTTCGCTGTGGGAGCAGCTGACGCAATCGGAGTACCGAGGCTGGTCCGGGGCCTGGTGGACCTTCAAGCAGCTGTTCCACAAGCATCCCTCCGCGTGGTGCTGAACAAGGTGAAGAGGGCGGCCGTGGGACACGCACCCAAGCAGCAACTGGCGGAAGCATGGGACCGGTACGGGCCGGGCTTGGTGATCGATGCTTACCTCCCTGCAGATCCAGTGACCTGCGACGCCGCCTTGCTATCCGGCTCGGTCCTCCTTGAAACTGCGCCTGAGTCTGCCCTGCGGATCGCCATCGCCAACTTGGTCTGTGCGCCTGCCCAGCGAAAGCGAAAATCCTTTGGCCGAAGTACCAGAGCCGTCCGCTTGCTTAAGCGCTAGGCTCAAAATGTGGGCTGCAGAGTCGCAGCAATCAACATGTGATGGAGGCGTTTGTAGATGTCGTCAGGATCCAGCGTGGAGGATCGGTCCGATGCAGCAGTTGTCCGTGAAGGTTTCTTCGGTGACTACTATGAACACCTCGCAGAGGAGGATGCCCGTGCGTATTCGCCTGAGCTGCTGATCTCGCGGGCAACGAACCACAAAAAGGTCGCGCAGTCCCGTATGCCGGGGAACGCCGTCGTCGAAATCGCCGGTGAAGCGGACCGAAGCGTCGTGTACATCGTCACGGACGACATGCCGTTCCTTGTGGACTCAGTAAATGCAGAACTCGTTCGCCAGAACTGTGCGATCCGGCTTGTCATGCACCCCTTGTTTGTGGTCACTCGCGACCGTGTATCCGGGGAGCTCCGAAACATCTCCCGGGTTCCTTCCAACGTAGGGATCTCCAGCGGCGATACCGCGGCTCTGCCAAGCGTGGCGCACCTCTTGGGCGACGGTGACAACTCTTCGCACATGGAGTCGTGGATTGCGGTGGAGATTGACCGTGTCAACGACGACGCCCGTGCAGAGCTGGTTGACGGACTGCACCGTGTCCTCGGGGATGTCAGGGCAGCGGTCGAAGACTGGCCCAAGATGCGCAGCAAAGCACTGGAACTGGCAGAAGCCCTTGGCGGCATATCCCACCCGGAGCAGATCGCCGAACTCCGGCAGGCACAGGACCTCCTGCGCTGGCTGGACAACGGCAACTTCACCTTCCTCGGATACCGCGAGTACGACCTCGTGGACCAGGACGGCGAGGACGTCCTTCAACTGCGTGAAGACAGCGGTCTTGGGCTTCTGCGCGCGGGGGACAGCACGCGTCAGGTCCAGCACCTCACGGATGCCGGGCGCAAGCGCGCCCGGGAAAAGCGGGCACTGGTGATCACCAAAGCCAATTCCCGATCGACTGTCCACCGGCCTGCCTACCTTGACTACATCGGCGTCAAGAGCTTCGACTCCCAGGGCAATGTCAACGGGGAACGGCGATTCATCGGGCTTTTTGCAACAAGTGCCTACACCGGTTCTGTGCGCAATATCCCTATTGTCCGAGACAAGGTGGACGCCGTCCTGCGGAACGCTGGGTTCCCGATTGACTCCCACTCCGGCAAGGACCTCCTGGGTATCCTCGAGACGTACCCGCGCGACGAACTGTTCCAGATCGAGATTCCGGACCTGGCTGCTACTGCCACGGGGATCCAGCGGTTGCAGGAACGTCGCCGTACAAAGTTGTTCCTCCGGCCTGACATTTACGGTCGCTTCATGTCGGCGGTGGTGTACCTGCCCCGTGATCGTTACACCACCAGCGTTCGCCTTCGGATCGAACAGGAACTCCGGGAAACGTTCCAGGCCGAGAGCATCGACTACGAGGCCCGGATCACTGAGTCTGCCTTGGCCCGTGTCTTCTTCAGGATCCGCCTCCCGCGCACGGCTGAGCTGGCGGAAGTCAATGTTGCGGAGCTTGAACACCGGCTGATGAGGGCGTCCCGCTCATGGAGCGAAGGAGTCGCCGAGGTCCTCCGTGAGCACCGCCCGGCAGAAAGTGCCGATGTGCTGTCTGCCCTGTGGGCCGAGGCATTCCCCGCAGGCTACCGGGTGGACTATGAAGTCGAAGACGCCTTGGAGGATATCGAACGCTTCGAAAAGTATGGGGCACAGGCCGAGAGAGCCGGTGAAGCAACAAAGCAGGTAAAACCTGGGGTTCACGTGTATCTTCCAGAAGGTGCCGGCGAAGCTCTGGAGGAGGACGCCCGCGTAAAGCTCTACCTCATGGAGCCCAAGAGCCTGAGCCAGATTCTCCCTTACTTCCACAATCTTGGTCTTGAAGTTCTGGACGAACGTCCCTTCGAGATCGAAACCTCAGATCACCGCGACTTCTTCCTTTATGACCTCGGGCTCAAATACCCCGCCGGCGTCGATCCCCTCGCTACCGGTGAACTTCTGGGCGATTCCTTTGGAGCGGCCGTCACAGGATCTGTCGAGTCGGACAACTTTGACCGACTGGTGCTGCGTGAGGGCATGCACTGGCGCCAAGTGGTGGTCCTCCGCGCCTATGCCAAATACATGCGGCAAATGGGCAACACCAATTCGTTCGGTTTCATCGCGGATACTCTTCTGGGCAACCCCGACGTTGCCCGCGGACTCAATGCCCTCTTCTCTGCGCGCTTCGACCCCACTGTTCCGGAGGATCTCCGGCCGGAACGCCAGGCTGCAGCACGGGTAGCACTCGCCGAGTCCATTGAGCAGGTGGCAACGCTGGACGCTGACCGCGTGCTGCGTACCTTCGTGAACCTGATTGAGTCCACCTTGCGGACCAACTACTTCCAAAACAAGGAATACCTCAGCTTTAAGTTGGATCCAACGTCGATCGACGGATTGCCCTTCCCCCGTCCCATGTATGAGATCTGGGTCTACTCACCCAGGGTAGAAGGCGTGCACCTGCGCTTTGGGAAGGTAGCCCGCGGCGGTCTCCGCTGGTCGGACCGGCGGGAAGACTTCCGTACGGAAATCCTGGGCTTGGTGAAGGCCCAGACTGTCAAGAACGCCGTGATCGTTCCCACAGGTGCCAAGGGCGGGTTCTTCGCGAAGAAGCTCCCCAACCCGGCAGTTGACCGGGCAGCATGGATGGCCGAAGGAATCGAAAGCTACAAGACCTTCATCCGGGGTTTGCTGGACATCACCGACAACCTCGTGACGTCAGCGGACGGCGAAAGGCTTGTCCCGCCGTCGGACGTTGTTCGCCACGATGGCGACGATTCCTACCTGGTGGTGGCAGCCGACAAGGGAACCGCCACCTTCTCCGACACCGCCAACGGGCTCGCGGCCGAGTACGGATTCTGGTTGGGCGATGCCTTTGCCTCCGGAGGGTCGGTGGGCTACGACCACAAGGCCATGGGCATTACGGCACGCGGGGCGTGGGAATCAGTCAAGAGGCACTTCAGTGAACTTGATCTGGACACCCAGACCGAAGAGTTCACGGTAGTTGGCGTCGGCGACATGTCCGGCGACGTCTTCGGCAATGGGATGCTGCTGTCCCGGCACATCCGTCTGCTGGCCGCATTCGACCATCGCCATATCTTCCTTGATCCCACACCCGACGCCGCGGCATCCTTCGCCGAACGACAGCGGCTTTTTGAGCTGCCCCGGTCCTCTTGGGACGACTATGACCGGTCACTGATCAGTGAAGGTGGAGGCGTCTACGCGCGCCATGCGAAGACCATCCCCGTCTCTGACCAGGTCCGAAAAGCCCTCGGCCTGCCCGAAGGTACAAGGCAGCTGAGCCCGCCGGAGCTGCTTCGCGCGATCTTGCTGGCTCCGGCTGACCTCCTCTATAACGGCGGCATCGGCACCTACGTCAAGGCCAGCACGGAGACCCACGCGGCCGTTGGCGACAAAGCCAATGACGCCATTCGTGTGGACGGGCGCGACCTGCGGGTCAAGGTGGTGGGAGAAGGCGGCAACCTCGGATTGACGCAGCGTGGGCGTATTGAAGCCGCACTGCAAGGAGTCATCCTGAACACGGATGCTATCGACAACTCAGCCGGGGTGGACTGCTCCGACCATGAAGTGAACATCAAGATCTTTGTGGATCGAATGGTGGCTGCCGGCAAGCTTGAGGCCGAAGAACGGGCCGCTTTCCTGGCGGATATGACCGATGAGGTGGGACGACTCGTCCTTCAGGACAACATCGACCAAAATATCCTGCTCCTGAATGATCGGACGCGGGTTGCGGAGTGGAGTCCAAGCTACGAACGGCTGATGGACTGGTTGGAGAAGTCCGCCGATCTCAAGCGTGATCTCGAAGCCTTGCCCACCACGGAGACGCTTCGTGCAAGGTTGGAGCAGGGCCAAGGCTTGACGTCTCCGGAACTGGCAGTTCTGGCGGCCTACGCCAAGATCGAACTCGGCGCGGCACTGCGGGACAGCAACCTTGCTGACGATCCCTGGTTCGCGGACACCATCCGTAACTACTTCCCGAAGCAATTGCGCGAGAAGTTCGACGCCGAACTGGACACCCACCCGCTGCGCCGCGAAATCATCGCCACCGTCGTGGCCAACGACATCATCAACCTGGGCGGCATCACATTCGCCTTCCGGGCCATCGAAGAAACATCTGCAAATGAGGTGGCGGTTGCCAAGGCATTTGTGGCGCTGCGCGAAATTTACGACCTCGATCCCATGGTGGCGGAGTTGAACGCGCTCCCAGCCTCCTTCCCGACAGAACACTGGAGTGAAGTCCACCTGGATATCCGCCGGCTGCTGGACAGAGCTGTGCGGTGGGTCTTGGGGCAAGGGATGGCATCCCAACCGATTTCCACGGTGGTGGAATCGTTCAAGCCGATGATGGCCCCCTTGCGGGCCAAGCTGCTGGACTACCTCCGGGGCGAGGACAAAACCCGCATCTCAGGGTGGCTTGAGAAGGCACGTGGCTGGGACTTGCCCGAACACCTTGCCCACAGGTGGGCGGAGTTGTTCGAGAGTTACGCACTGTTGGATATCGCGCGGATTGCCCAGACCGGTGGCGGCAGTGTAGTAGACGTGGCACACGTTTACTACACCGTGTTCAACCGCTTCCATGTCGATTCGCTGTTGGAACGGATCAGCTCGCTGCCGCGTGATGACCGCTGGCAGGCGTTGGCCAGGGCCGCTCTTCGGGATGACCTGTACTCAACGGTCGCGGATATGACAACGTCGGTCCTGGAGTCGACGGAGGCCGGCACCTCGGCTGAAGATCGCCTGAAGGCGTGGGAAGGACAGAATGCCGAGCAACTGGGCCGGGCCAAGACCATGTTTGACGAGGTCAATGCGCTCGAAGCCGACGACATGGCTTCACTGTCGGTAGCATTAAGGCTCTTGAGGTCAATCGTTCGACGCTAGGGGCAATCCCGGCGTTGCAAATGGAGGTGCAGTGGCAATCTTTACAGACCCCATCAGGGAACACGCTGATTTCGGGCCTGGAGATGCCGAATGGCTGCACCTCCTCGTCGGTGACTGGCAGATGGTCGCCGACTTGGCATTCGCGGACCTCGCATTGTGGTTCCCGCACCCGGAGTTCGGTTACATTGCCCTCGCCCACGTGCGTCCGTCGACATCACATACGGTGTTTCACGCGGACTTCGTGGGGGAGGGCATTCGCTCCGATCTTCGCCCGCTGGTGGAAAAGGCCTGGAACAGCCGCTCGATCGAACGATCCAGCGAAACGAGCTGGAGCAGCGAGATGGCACTGCGTGTCGAAGCTGTTCCCATGGTGCGCAACGGCAGGACGCTGGCCGTAGTGACATCCCACATGGATCTCTCCAGCTCCCGGATGCCCTCGAGGCTGGAATTGACGTATCGTCAGTGCGCCTATGACCTTCTGCGCATGGGAACTCTGGGACTGTGGCCCGACTTCGCTTCGCCCACTGGATCCCGCCGTGGGGCGCCACGTGTGGGGGACGGACTCATCAGGCTGGACGCCGAAGGCATCGTGCAGTACGCGAGCCCCAACGGGGTGTCAGCCTTCAGGCGACTCGGCGAAGTTGAATCGCTGGAGGGACGGTCCTTGGCGGAAGTGACTGCCGGGCTCCTCAAAGACCGCCGGATGGTGGATGAGACACTGCCATTGGTTGTCACAGGTCGGATGCCTTGGCGCAGTGAAATTGAGTCGCGTGGCGTCAGTCTTTCCCTGCGGGCCATTCCCTTGCGCGACGAGCAACACCGTTTCGGTGCCCTCGTCCTGTGCCGCGATGTCTCGGAACTGCGGCGCAGGGAAATGGAACTCGTTACCAAAGATGCCACTATCCGGGAAATCCATCACCGGGTGAAAAACAATCTTCAAACTGTGGCGGCACTCCTGCGAATGCAATCGCGCCGTATGGTCAGTGACGAAGCAAAGCAGGGTTTGGAACAAGCGATGCGGCGCGTGGCCACCATTGCGCTCGTCCACGAAACCCTTTCCCAGGGGCTGACGCAGAGTGTTGATTTTGATGAGTTGATCGGACGGCAGTTCCGGTTGTCTGCCGAGGTGGCATCGCCGTCCCAGCAAGTACGAACGGAACGTTCAGGGATGTTTGGCGAGCTGCCCAGCGACTTTGCCACTCCCTTGGCCTTGGTCATTAACGAGTTGGTCACCAACGCCGTGGAGCACGGTCTTGAAGGGCGCACAGGGACGGTATGGCTCTTGGCTGATCGGGCTGACGGAGACGGAAATGACGAATTTCTGACCGTGACCATTGCCGACGACGGCGTTGGCCTGCCGGACGGTCAATACACCGAGGGCCTGGGCTTGCAGATTGTGCGCACACTGGTGACGAGCGAACTCGGTGGATCAATCCAGTGGAGCCCTCGCGACGGTGGGGGAACCGCCGTCGAAATCGTGTTGAATTTGGCCCGCACCTAAAAGGCCGGCGCTCTCCCCAGTTTCCCGGGACAGAGCGCCGACAGCCATGGCTTAACTAAGGAAGGCCGCGGACCAATGGTCTGCGGCCTTCCTTATTAATGAGGTCTAGGAAGCGCGGCGCGCGCGAGCAGCGCGACGCTTGAGAGCCCGACGCTCGTCTTCACTCATACCGCCCCAAACACCGGCGTCTTGTCCGGACTCCAACGCCCACTGCAGGCAGGTGTCCACTACGGGGCAGCGGCGGCAGACGCTCTTGGCTTCCTCGATTTGCAGAAGTGCTGGTCCCGTGTTGCCGACTGGGAAGAAGAGCTCCGGGTCCTTGTCGAGGCAGGCTGCGCGATTACGCCAATCCATGCTGATCAGTCACTCCATTCGTGAGAACTAGATAGGGCCTTTTGTGAAAACATTCACGAGAGGCTCCAAAGGAAAGGGGCCCGCATGGGCCCCCTTGGTCGTCTGAGTCAAGCGTTTCATGTTAACGCCTTGTAAACAAGGGGTGTTAGTGGTCGAAATGCCCGGAATCTGTGAGCGATGCATCACATCAGCCGCCAGTGTCCTCACTGCTAGATGACTATGTCCGGTAGTGTGCCAGTGTGTCAAGACCTCCCGTAAACCCTGCCCAACCCGCCTCCGGACCGGAGCCGGGAGATGACTCCAACGCGAAGGCGCACCAAGAAAACAGCGGCCGGGGCTACAGCCGCCGACCCCGGGGGGTGGCAGTGATTTCTGCCGTTGTCCTGTTGGAAGCCCTCGCGCTCATGGGTGCCGCCGCCTGGTACGCGTACGAATTGCTTACTGGCGCCCCGGTACTGACTTTCTGGGGAGCCGTTTTTACGCTGGGGTTGCTCCTTGCCTTCTCGGTGTGGTTGTTCGCAGTGGGGCACTACCTGTTCCGTGGATACCGATGGACCCGGGCCGCTGCATTGGTGGCCCAGTTGTTTGTTCTCACCATCGGCTTCCCCACTATGACCGGTGGGCTTGTTCTGCCGGGCCTGGCTATGGTCATCCCGGCCGTTGCGGCCATTGTGTTCCTTTTCCAAAGGGACGTGATTGCCTACGCGTCGCGCACAGGCGGTACCTCCGGAGTCCTTTAGCCCGCCTCCGTGGGAGAACCATGGGCGGCAATGGGTGGGAGGTCCGTTGTGAGAACTGCTTGAAACGGCTGCACGTCTCCTCCCTCCACCACATAGCCGCGCCCAGGGCGCGCTGGGCGGTCTGTTTCCAGTCGTACTCCCAGGAGATCGCCGTCGTGAGGCGATCCCGGCGCCAGGACCAAGCCCATCCGGAAGGTTTGGACTTCCCGGGCCAGTGGCAGTTGCTGCATCAGTGCGGGCCCAGGAGTGGCTGTCATTACGATGCCTCGGACTTTTCCTACCAAAGCAGTGAGCGCTTGGCGCCCTTGGGGGTCAAGAGAGTCCGCATCGTCCACCAACACGACGCTCTCCGGGTCCAGCGCGCACGTTTGCTGTGCGGCCGAGGCCTGGATAGAGTCCGCGCATGTTCCAAGTGCCGGAACAACCCAGGCAACGGAAGGATTCATGCGACGGAGTGATGCCAACGCCGTGCTCTTCCCTGATCGATGGCCGCCGAGGATGATGCTGACGCCGTGGGGCCGGAGAGGCAGGGAAACGGGCATCGCTTCGTCCCCTCCGACGCCGATCCAGAGAGGGTTCCCCGATGCCTGCCCGGTAGACATCAACATGGCCGAGGAGGCTTTGAGCCCATCACGAAATTCCTCTTCGTCCAGGTGATCGGGAAGCGGCCGCAGGCGGAAGGGCGGTCTTCCCAGAGGGAGAGGGGCGAACGGCCAGTCTCCCTCGTCGGGAGCCTCACGAAACTGGGTAACCACTGTATCTCCGTCGACGAAGTTGCCCGTGGCGACGGCGCGCCCTGGAATTGGCTCCACCTCTGGAAGGCGGGGCCAGTGAAACCGGGCTTCCTCCGTGGAGCCTGACGGAAAATAAGCCCGGTTTTGTATCGCGGCAAAGAAACGTGAACTGACCAATTCCCGCTCGCCACAAATCATCACCGTGATGCCGAGAGGACGGCCGTCCCTCACAATGTCCTGCAGGAGGCTCTCTGCCCAGGCTGAGGTCCCGGCCCGGAAGGCGGCGGCCCATGAGCACCACCCTGTGATGATCAAAGCCAGGGGCTTGGTGGTCCACCCGGCGTCGTTGCTGGTGCGTCGACTGTCCATTTCCTCGGCAAGACGCTTTAACACACGCGCTGCAAGCGGCAATTGGTGCAGGCCAACAAGTGCACCTACCCTTGCCTGGCCAACGAGGTCGCCCAATATTCCTGCCGCATCCATAACAAAGGGATGAGGCTGGGGTCCTTGCATGGCCAGCATGGCCGAGACTGCCTTGAAGCAGGCGTGCATGCCGCTCGAAGCACTTCCGATCATGGCCAGATGTCCGTGCTCGGCCGGCAACCACTGCAAGGGCTCCACGACCTGCCGCGTGGGCCTGTCAACCAACGCCAGTGGCCCAACACACCATGGCACGGCTTCAGTGGTTGCGGGGACATAAGAAGCATCCGCCAGGGAAAGTCCACCACTCCACGCAATCGCAGACGGCAGGGGTGCTGCTACGGGATGTCGGGGGAGGGAACTCCCTTGGCGGTGCCATGCGTCCTGGACAGTCGAGACAAGCCGCCGGACACCGGCATCCGGAAGGGCATCCCGATGTCCGGTCAAGGACTGGGACGATGGGCCCTGATGGCGTGAGCCGCCGTTGAGTATCTGGGTGACTGCATGGACCAACGGAGGAGATCCACCATGAGGGCCATCGGAGGCCCTGGCATCGTGGGAAACCGTGAGGGACGCGGCCTGGAATTCTTCCGGCTTGTCTGAAGCCCGGACCAAGAATGCCCTTCCCGGAGTATCTGCCCTGATGGAGGCAGCCATCTTAGAATTGATGATGTCCACGGACTCCGCTTCAGATTGCACTCTAAGAGCGATACTCGACGCAACGTTCGCCCGGATGTCGGCGGTCAACGCTCCTTGAGGCCTCTGGGTCGCCATCACCAGATGGACACCAAGGGATCGGCCGATGGTGGCGACCCGCATGAGCTCGCGAAGGGCGCCGGGAGCTTCGTCAATCAGCATGCGGAACTCGTCGATGACCAAAACCAAATGCGGAATTGCAGGATACGTCCTAGGCGCAGCGAGGTGGTATTGGTCCAGGTCCGTAACGTCAGCCGCAGCGAACAATTCCTCGCGGTACCTGATCTCCCCCCGGAGCGAAGCAAGTGCACGATCCAACTGACGCCCACCAAGATCGGTCAAGAGGCCTACGCAGTGAGGCAGGCCGGCGAGAGGCCGTAATCCTGAGCCGCCTTTGAAATCGACAAAGAGGAATGTTGTGTGATCGGGGGAATACGTCAGCGCCATGGAAGCGACGAGGGTCCTCAGGAGCTCCGACTTACCTGAGCCCGTGGTGCCCGCCACCAGAAGGTGTGGACCGTCACGCTTAAAGTCAAAGGTCACGGATCCCTGACGGCCTTGGCCCAACACTGCCCTTAGTCCAGATAATCGTGCAGTGTCTTCCCAGCGAAGAAGAACCCTTCGGGTCCCGAACGGAAGAAGGGTATCCAGTGCGCACTGCTCAGGAACGGGCTGCCGTTTGCCGCCTCGTTCCTGATGGGCCAGCGAAGCCATCGTGCGGCAGAACGCATCGAAAACGCTGATTGGGACGAGGTCTGGAACGAATGACCGGCGCTCGCCGGCCACCTCCAGTGTTCCTGTGGTCCCTGACGTGGAAAGCTCGATTGAAGGACCAAGGTGTTCAGCAGATGGGCCGCAATGGATCACTTGCCATCCGTTCCGGCGCCCGGCGCCCAGGAGAGACGACAAAGCGCCTTTGTCCCAACCTGCCGGTTCGTCGATGATGAACAGCCTTCCATGGGCGCTGCCGCTTAGTTGCTGCATGGCGGTGAGGGCCGCCTCGTGCTGCGTCGCAAGAGTTACCTTCGCGAGGAACCTGGCGCTCAGGGGCACCCTTCCGACGTTCCCAACGACAATGACGGGTGACTCCGCAGTCCGGGGGTGGCCGGCCATCTGCATCAGCATGAACCGGAGCAGGGAATCGACGTGGTCAGGAGGTCCGTCAAGTGCCACCGTGGGAAGTTTCGGGTCCAAGGTCACTGCCGCTGATCCGATGTCTGGTGCGCTGAACATTGGATCGTCAGGTACCAACCGGATGTTTGCCTGTGCGTTGGCTGTCCCCAGCCGAATCCAGCTGCCGGAATCTGCGCCGACGGTTTCCTCAGGGGTATCTGCAGGCGATTGGGACAACGATGAATCGGACTGACCTCGTGCTGCGTCCCGCACCTGGGTGGCGGCCCTGCCGCAGGCAGCCACCACCAGTTCCGCAGCGGAGGGAGAGGAACGGTGCCGGCGGCCGAGATCCTCCTGAGCGGCGCGGGCCACAGCCAATCTACAGTCCCGGCGGTTCTTCCGTCCCGTAATGAACGGGACCAGGAGACTGACCGCGGAGATGGCGGTGAATCCCAGATATATCCACGTCCCGGTTGCAATGGCCAGGCCGACGCCTGCGATCAACGGCAGCCCGGCGGCCAGGATGATCGCCGTGCGGCTTCCTTGCCGTCCGGCATGCGGCACCTCAAGTGGTTCCTCCACGGAGCGTCCGGCATCGTTGGAAATTTCCGGGAGCGGACCTCTCTCCGTGGAGACAGAGAACACGCTGTTGCCGCACAGAATTGTTGATTCCGACGTCACGGACGTGCGCCGGGACGGGCGTCCATCCACGAGGACTGGGTTGGCGGCTGTGACGCCGCTGAGGGTCAGTGCCGTACTGGAAACATCCAGCACCGCGTGCTCCCTGGACATGCCTGGATCCGGCACGGAAATCTCCGTGGCTCCGCGGCCTATCCGGAAGCGGCCGCGATGAATTCGGAAGACAGCGCCGGCACTGGGGCCCGAATGAGTAAGCAGCATGAGAGGCAGGGGCGCTGGCTTGGAGGGGTGGTGCGGTGCGGGGCCATCGACGATTGTCGCACCGGACACCAGGGGAGGCCGGCCGACCGTCAGGTCGGCTATGTCCCTTCCATCCACTGCCAATGGACCAGTCCCGCGCTCCTCCCCGAGAATTGACTGAAGGTGGGCTCCCGGTGTGCCTTCAGGGACCCGGATGGTCAATTCCTCCGGAGCCGAAAACTCCGCGGCCGCCGGGCCCCTCACCAACGTGCATTCCAAAGTCATGGCTTCTGTCTCCCCGAGGTCAGTAACGCGCCTGCCCAAACAGAGGTAGGTCGTTACCCTTGACGCTAGAGCCGATACGCCGTACTTGCAGCCTCGGGTAAGGCGTATGTGGACAAACCGGAGGGATCTGCACGGATAGCCCTTGACGCCGCGGCATGGTGTCTCAGCTAAGATGAATCTCGTTGTCGCGTGTGCTCAATGAGGAAGGACCTTCACCGGTGATAGTGGTTGCGGAGAGCGCCGATGTTTCAGACAAGGCGGTAATTGGTGATGGATCGAAGATTTGGCATCTTGCCCAAGTCCGCGAGCAGGCCGAGTTAGGCGTCAATTGCATCGTGGGACGAGGTGCCTATATCGGCACCGGGGTAAAGATGGGGGACAACTGCAAAGTCCAGAACTATGCACTTGTCTACGAGCCCGCGGAACTTGAAGCCGGTGTGTTCATTGGCCCGGCAGTTGTGCTGACCAACGACACCTACCCCCGTGCTGTCGGCCCAGATGGCAGCTTGAAGAGCGCTCACGATTGGGAGCCGGTTGGCGTCACCATTCGCGAGGGCGCATCAATCGGTGCCCGCGCCGTGTGCGTTGCTCCCGTGACCATTGGACGGTGGGCCACAGTTGCCGCCGGCGCGGTCGTGGCTAAAGATGTACCGGATTTTGCCCTGATGGTCGGAGTTCCGGCCAAGCGACACGGGTGGGTCGGCAAAGCTGGTTTCCCCCTGCAGCGCAGCGGAGAGAACTGGGTGTGTCCGGAAACCGGCGCAACGTATGTTGAACAGAACGAGACCCTTCGAGAGGTAGAGGCATGAGCCCCGAATTCATTCCCCCGGCCAAACCCATCATCGGCGATGAAGAGCGCAAGGCCGTTGATGCCGTGCTGGCTTCCGGCCAACTCGCCCAGGGCGCGGAGGTAGCCTCTTTCGAGGAGGAATTCTCCCAGGTCCTCCTCGATGGCAGGGCCGCCGTCGCCGTTAACTCCGGCACCTCGGGTCTTCACCTGGGCCTGCTGGCTGCCGGTATCGGCGCCGGAGACGAGGTCATCGTTCCGTCGTTTACTTTTGCGGCGACGGCCAACTCGGTGGCACTGACTGGTGCCACTCCCGTTTTCGCTGACGTTGATCCGGACCACTACACGCTGGACCCGGCTTCGGTCGAAGCGAAAATCACCGACCGTACAGCGGCCATCATGCCAGTGCACCTTTACGGGCACCCGTTCAACGTCGACGCCATTGGCGCGCTTGCCTCCAAGCACGGCGTCAAGGTCTTCGAGGACGCTGCTCAAGCCCATGGCGCAGCAGTTAATGGTCGCAAGGTCGGCACCTTCGGCGACTTTGCCATGTTCAGCCTTTACCCCACCAAGAACATGACGTCGGGTGAGGGTGGCATGGTCAGCACTGGTCTTGCCGACGTGGAGCGTCGTCTCCGGTTGCTCCGCAACCAGGGCATGGAACGCCAGTACGAGAACGAACTGGTTGGCTTCAACTGCCGCATGACCAACATCCATGCCGCCATCGGCCGCGTCCAGCTGACCAAGGTCAACGGTTGGACCAAGACCCGCCAGGAAAATGCTGCCTTCTTTGACGCGAACATCGAAGGCGTTGTCACGCCTAAGGTCGCTGAAGGGTACGAACACGTTTACCACCAGTACACGATCCGCATCGCTGAGGACCGTGACGGTTTTGCCAAGGCCCTGCGCGAGGAATACAACGTTGGCTGCGGGGTCTATTACCCGATTCCCAACCACCGTCTTGCGCCTTTCCAGACCTCGGATGACCTCCCTGTCACCGAAGAGGCAGCAGCAAGCGTGCTTTCCCTTCCGGTGCACCCGTCATTGAGCCAGGATGACCTTGACCGGATTGTTGCCGCCGTCAACGCTGTCGCCAAGGCGGGTAGCTAGTGGCGAATCTGCGCGCAGGCCTCATCGGACTGGGAATGATGGGGCGTCACCACGCCCGTGTCATTCGTGAACTTGAAGGCGTTGACCTCGTTGCTGTTGCCGATTCCTTCGGCGACCCCCACAACGTGGCCGACGGCCTGACGGTTTTCAACACGGTTGAGGAACTCATCGCACAGGGTATTGATATGGCTGTGGCAGCAGTGCCCACCATCCTGCACGAGGAAGTCGCGCTGCAGCTCGCCGAGGCAGGTGTCCACTGCCTCGTCGAGAAGCCGATCGCGAACGATTCCGAGTCGGGGCGACGCATCGCGGAAGCCTTTGAATTCAAGGGGCTCATCGGGGCCGTCGGGCACATTGAACGGTTCAATCCCTCGCTGCAGAGCCTGCGGGACCGGTTGGAGAACGGTGACTTGGGCGATGTCTACCAGATCAGCACGAGGCGGCAGGGGCCGTTCCCGGCCCGTATCGCCGACGTCGGGGTGGTCAAGGACCTGGCCACCCATGACATCGACCTCACAGCCTGGCTGGCCCAGAGCAACTTCGTCAACGTTGTTGCCCACACCACCTCGCGCAGTGGCCGCGAACATGAAGATATGGTGACGGCCATTGGTCACCTCAAGAGTGGCGTTGTGACGAACCACATTGTCAACTGGTTGTCGCCCATGAAGGAACGCACCACGGTGGTCCTTGGTGAACGTGGCGCGTTCATTGCCGACACCATTTCCGCGGACCTCACATTCGTGGAGAACGGTACGTTCCAAACGGACTGGGATTCCGTGGCGGCATTCCGCGGTGTTTCGGAGGGATCATCGACACGCTTTGCCCTGGCAAAGCGTGAACCCCTCAAAATGGAGCACGAGGCCTTCCGTGATGCAGTTCTCGGAAAGTCGTTGAACATCGTCACCATGGCGGAGGGGCTCGAGACCTTGAGGGTTGCGGAGGCTGTTTTGGAATCCGCGAAATCCGGCTCAGTCATCACTCTCTGAGCACTTCAGATCAAGCAAGGCACCAAGGGGAGGTTGGCCGCTGGCCAACCTCCCCTTGCCGTTTCCTGGCGTGGCACCACACCACCGTGCCCCGCCCCGGATACGGGAACCCGCATCATGTCGGGTAGCCTTGACCAGTAGACGTGGGCATTTCTGTGCCCGCACGCCAATACACAGGAGAGTTTGTGAACGCTGATCTCGTCGTCGTCGGCTCGGGTTTCTTTGGCCTGACCATTGCAGAACGCGCCGCTACCGAGTTGGGGCTGAAGGTCGCGGTGCTTGATCGCCGCCACCATATTGGAGGAAACGCCTACAGCGAGAACGAAGCGCAGACGGGAATCGAGGTCCACCGCTACGGTGCACACCTCTTCCACACGTCGAATGAACGCGTTTGGGAATATGTGAACCGCTTCACCAAGTTCACGAGCTACCAGCACAAGGTGTACACCAGCCACAAGGGCGAGGTTTACCCGATGCCCATCAACCTGGGCACCATCAACCAGTTCTTCCGTTCGGCTATGAGCCCGACCGAAGCGAAGGCCCTCATCGCCGAACAGGCCGGTGAATTGGCCGGGACCGATCCGCAGAACCTCAATGACAAAGGCATCCAGCTGATTGGCCGCCCGCTGTACGAGGCGTTCATCAAGCACTACACGGGCAAGCAGTGGCAGACGGATCCCAAGGACCTGCCGGCCGAGATTATTTCCCGGCTCCCTGTGCGCTACAACTACGACAACCGGTACTTCAATGACACTTACGAGGGTCTTCCGGTTGACGGCTACACAGCCTGGATCGAGCGTATGGCCGATCACCCCAACGTCGAGGTTGTCCTGAATACGGACTTCTTCGACGACGGCGAGTTCGGCAGGTCTTCTGTTTTGGGCCAGGTGCCGGTCATCTACACCGGCCCGGTGGACCGCTACTTCGACTACGCCGAAGGCGACCTGTCGTGGCGCACCATCGACCTTGAAGAAGAAGTACTTCCCATTGAGGACTTCCAGGGCTGTTCCGTGATGAACTACCCGGACGCCGATGCCGCCTATACGCGCATCCACGAATTCCGGCACTTCCACCCTGAGCGTGACTACACCAAGGACGCAACGGTCATTATGCGTGAGTTCTCGCGCTTTGCGGAAAAGGGCGACGAGCCGTACTACCCGGTCAATACCTCTGACGACCGCCAGAAACTGCTCGCATACCGCGACCTCGCCCGAGGCGAGAAGTCCGTCCTCTTCGGCGGGCGTTTGGGAACCTACAAGTACCTCGACATGCATATGGCCATTGGCTCAGCCTTGTCCATGTTCGATAACAAGATCAAGCCGCACTTCACTGGCGGCGCCAAGCTTGAAAGCGGGGGAGTGGACGCATGACGGCTACTACGAACGAAAGTCAGATGACGGCGATGACCACCACGGATGACCTGGCACCTGCCAAAGAAAGCCTGCGTATCGTTCAGCGTGTGGTTTTCCCTGCTAACCGCGACCTCGACACTCTTCCGCTGTATGTCGACCCGGACACCAGCAAGGTGAAGAAGGACGACGGCGACAGCGGCGCCGTCGTGCAGGCCGTTGGCATGACACGGAAACTGCACCCGGAGGACATCCTGGACCGTGGTTCCGTGCAGGTTCGCCGTGGTGAGCGGCTTTCCTTCGGTTCCTATTTCAATGCTTTTCCTGCCAGCTACTGGCGGAAGTGGACCGTTGCCACGAAGACAGTCCTGCATCTTGAGACTGAGGGCGAAGGAACAGTCATTGTCTACCGTTCCAACGCCCGTGGTGCCTCGCAGCGAGTTGATTCCATTCTCGTGGAAGGCGCGGCCAGCAACGACTTTGAGTTGACCCTGGCGCCGTTCGGCGACGGTGGCTGGTACTGGTTCGACCTCATTGCCGGTGGCGACGGAATGACGCTGAAGAGCGCCCACTGGGCAGTCCCGGATGAAGGCCGTCCGCAGGGCCGGGTCACGCTCGGTGTTACGACGTTCAACCGCGCTGACTACTGCCTTGAAACCATCAAGTCTATTGACGCCGACGCCGGCCTGAGGCAGATCCTCGCCGAGCTGATCATTGTAGACCAAGGCAACAAAAAGGTCGCCGACGAAGCCGGATTCGACGCAGTCGCTGAGTCGATGGGTGACCAGCTCCGCGTCATCAACCAGGGCAACCTGGGCGGTTCAGGCGGCTTCGCCCGCAACATGTACGAGATGGTCGTTTCCGATAAGAGCGACTACGTGATGCTGCTGGACGACGACATTGAGCTTGAGACGGAGGGCGTCATGCGGGCAGTGGCGTTCGCTGACCTCTGCCGCAAGCCAACCATTGTCGGCGGGCACATGTTCGACATGTACAACAAGTCGGTCCTGCATGCCTACTCGGAGGTCGTCAACTTCTACCGCTTCCTTTGGGGTCCGGTGGAAGGCCTCGGCAACCACGACTTCTCTTCTGCGGGATTGCGGTCCACCCCTCAGCTGCACAGGCGCTGGGACGCTGACTACAACGGTTGGTGGATGTGCCTTATCCCGAAGACCGTGGTGGAAACCATTGGACTTTCCCTTCCCGTCTTCATCAAGTGGGATGACGCAGAGTATTCACTTCGAGCCCGTGCGGCCGGATTCCCCACTGTCACTCTTCCCGGGGCGGCTGTATGGCACGTCTCCTGGGCCGACAAGGACGACTCTGTTGACTGGCAGGCCTACTACCATGAGCGCAACAGGCTTATCGCGACCCTCCTGCACTCGCCGTTCCCCAAGGGCGGACGTATCCTGCGCGAAAGCCTGAACACGGATGTCAAGCACTTGGTGTCCATGCAGTACTACCCTGAGCAGGCGCGGATCATGGCCCTCAAGGATGTCCTTGCGGGCCCGGGTAACCTGCACCAGCAGCTGCCCACCACCATGCCCAAGCTCCGTGCAATGCGCGAGGAATTCCAGGACTCCCAGGTGAAAACGGATCCCGGAGCCTTCCCGGAGGTCTTCCGGAAGCGTCCCCCCAAGAAGCCGCAGTCCTACAAGCAGCCCGGTGCCCTTGGCCTGCTTCCTTGGGCAGTGAAGACCGTCCTGAAGCAAACGCTGGCTCCCGTGCGTGACTCCGCCAAGGAGAACCCCGAGGCACAGGTGGCGCACCAGGACGGCAAATGGTGGAGCCTTGCGCACTTGGACAGTGCAGTCGTCTCCAATGCAGATGGCACGGGAGCTTCTTGGCACTTGCGTGACCCCAAGCTGGCGCGCCAGCTTGTAGTGGAATCAGCAAAACTCCACGCCCAGCTCTTCTCGAACTGGGAGACCCTGCGGGCCCAGTATCGTGAAGCCCTTCCAGAGATCACTTCGATGGACTCCTGGCGGGAAACCTTTGAAGCGTCGGAGCCCAGCAAGTAGCGATGTCGAACTCCACTGATACGTATGCTGTTCCGGGGGTGGGCGCCGGGTTGTTGGACGTCTACCGCCGGCGTTACCTCCTTAAACTGATTGTCCGCAAGGAACTCCGTGTCCGGTACCGTGGCTCGGTCCTGGGTTTGGCATGGTCCTACGTCAAGCCGCTGGTCCAGTATGTGGTCCTGTTTTTTGCCTTGGGCATCGTGTTGCGGGTTGGGGATCAAATTCCCAACTACGCGCTTTACATGTTCTCCGGTGTCATTGTCATCAACTTCTTCTCGGAGGCATTCTCGAATGCCACCCGATCCATCGTCTCGAATGCGGCGCTGGTAAAGAAGATATATCTTCCGCGTGAGTTGTTCCCGGTGGCATCCGTATGGGTGGCTGCGGTCCACTTCCTGCCGCAATTGATTGTCCTGCTGGCTGCAGCTCTGCTGAGCGGGTGGCATCCGGACATCATGCAGCTCTTCGGTGCCCTTCTTGGTTTTGTCATTGTGGCCGTTACGGCAACAGGCCTTGGCCTGCTGGCCGGTGCCATCAATGTGTTCTTCCGGGATGCCGAGAACATCGTGGACATGCTGATGATGATCGTGACATGGACTTCGCCGGTCTTGTATGACTGGACCATGATCCGTCGCTTGGCTGCGCCTTGGGTATTGACGATCTACCAGCTCAACCCCATTACCGTTGCGGTGGAATTGTTTCACTGGGCGTTTTGGTATCCAACAGTCAATCAGCCTGTCGAATTGCCTCCACACCTCCTGGTGACCGGCTTCATCGGGTTGGGCATGGCGGCACTGTTCCTTGTTATTGGCCAGGTCGTCTTCCGACGGCTCGAGGGCCACTTTGCGCAGGAGGTCTAAATGGGTGCAGCAGTAATCGTCAAGGGCCTGAAGAAAACTTTCAACCTCCGCCACTCGCACTCCATGAAGGAAACGCTGGTGTGGCTCGCCAAGGGGCGAAAAGGGGATCTCACCAAGAAATTCGATGCCCTGCACGACGTCAGCTTTGAGATCCAGCCCGGGGAGACCGTGGCATTGTTGGGCTTCAACGGCTCCGGCAAGTCCACGCTTCTGAAGCTGATCTCAGGCGTCATCCTGCCCGATCAAGGGACCGTTCGCACCAAGGGCAGGGTCGCGGGCCTGATCGAGGTGGGAGCAGGCTTTCACCCGGATTTGTCAGGTCGTGAAAACGTCTACCTCAATGCAGCCATCCTGGGGATGACGGAACAGGAGATCCAGGAAAAGTTCGACGACATCGTTGCCTTCTCCGAGATCGAACAGTTCATTGACACTGAGGTCAAGTTTTATTCCTCGGGTATGTTCCTCAGGCTTGCGTTTGCGGTAGCTGTCCATACCCAACCGGATATTTTCCTCGTGGACGAAATCCTTGCCGTGGGCGACGAACCCTTCCAGAGGAAGTGCCTGGCCAAGATCAAGCAGCTCTCTGATGAAGGCCGGACTTTGGTGGTGGTCAGTCACGACCTCGACATGATTTCGAGGATCTGCGACCGGGGAGTGGTGTTGTCCTCGGGCACGGTCCAGTTCGAGGGTCCGGCTGACCAAGCTGTGGCGTGGCTGCGGGAACGTAACTAACCCGCATCCAATTGCAAAGAGTCGTCTGTCAACGGATGGCTGGTGGAAGCATCTAAGAAAGGCGATCGTAGGAATGGGTATCGGCCCGCTGCTGTTGTGTGTACTCCTGATCGTTGTGTTGTGGTGGGGCCCGGGCTGGATCCTGGGAGAAGCGTTGGGCGTTCGCCGGGTTCTCCTGCCTGTTGTAGCGCCATTGCTCGGAATGGGCGTCCTGACTGTCATCGGCGTCATGGGAAATGCGCTGGGGCTCAGCTGGCAGTTGCTCCCGGTGACTGCCGTCCTGCTGGTACTGTGTGCACTCCTGTTCGCCCTGCGCCTGGCTCTGCGGCGCTATTTCCCGGACAAGTTCGGGACTGTTGCCCAGCCGCCTGTCTTTGGCAAGCAGCTCTTTAGGGGATCGTGGTGGATCCTCCTGGCCGGTTTGGTCGCTGGCGGTGCGGTTGCGGCCGTTTCTTGGATCGTGGGAACCGAAGGCCTCCAAGGAATCAACCAGGACTGGGACATTCCCTGGCACGCAAACATGATCCGACTGATCTCCGTGAACCACGAGTGGGATCCGAGTATCGCGGGCAACTTTGCCTACTACGACACCACAATTCCTGAGGCTCCCATCCGGAGCTATCCGATTGCCTTCCACGCAGTGTTGTCGCTGTTCTGGCCGATGAGCGGTGTCAGCATCCCGGTGTTCCTGAACGTCTTTGTCCTGGTGATGATGGCAGTTCAACTGCCGTTGAGCACCATGGCCTTGACCATGCTGGTCACCCGCCGCCCGATTGCCCTGGCGGCCGCGGCGGCCGTTGCCGGTTGGTTTACGGTCTACCCTTACGACCTCCTGTGGCGTGGCCCGCTGATTCCATTCTTTGCCGGAATGCTGCTGGTAGGGCCGTTCGCCCTGCTGGCAGTCAAGGGGGCACTGGAGCGGCAGAAGTTCTGGATCCCGGGCATCGCCTTTGGCGCAGTCGGACTCATAGCAGTCCATCCCTCACTGGCCTTTGTTGTCCTGCCCGTCCTGATCTTCTGGTTGCTTTCCGCACTGATCCGCCGTAAGGGCAGGATCCTCGGCATCACGGTCTACCTTGCGGTTTCCGGTGTTCTGGCAGTTGTCCTCGGTTGGCCGATCATCGCCCAGATGCTGAAGGAATCCGAGCGCGTCTCCAAGCAGGTTTGGGCCGCGGACACTGACCGCAACGGTGCCATCCAAAACATCATTTTCCTGAACCACGGTTCAATGGCGATGCCGATCCTGACGGCCCTTGTGGCCCTTGGCTGCCTGGCCGTGGTCCTCAGGATCCGCATGTGGTGGTACTTCGGACCTGTCCTCGCCTTCGCCTTCCTCTCGGTCTACACCATGGGTACCGACAACCCACGCTTCATGACTCTGACGGCTCCGTTCTACGACGACCAGTGGCGCATCTTTGGCATCCTGGTGATGCTCCTTGTACCCCTTGCGGGTCTGGGAGTGGCGCAATTGGCTGAAGCCATCGCCTGGCTGGTGGCAAAGGTACGCAACCGCTCGGCCAACTCCACTACGGACGGAATCAAAGCCGGCCGCAGGCCCAGCCACGTGGTGACCGCAGTTGCTGCGGCAGCGGTACTCCTTGTCAGTGGCATTGCGGCCATTCCGTACTTCAAGCAAAACGCGCAACGCATTAACATCAATACCAAGGTGGATGGGGCTACGTTGAGTGCATCCGAGGTTGGACTCCTCAGCAAGATCGATCAGTATGTGCCAGAGGATGCCACCGTTCTGAACGACTCTTGCGATGGGTCAGTCTGGATGTACGCGCTGGGTAACCGCATGCCGATGATCCGCCACTTCGAGATCCTTCCGACCAACCGCCAGTTACTGGTTCTCCAAAAGCTCCCCGAGCTTGCCACCGACTCCGAGGTCCGCGACGCAGCTGCTGAACTGGGTATCGAATGGGTCTACATCGCTGATGGCAGGATCCGGGCGTGGGACGAACCCAAGCCCGGGCTGACGCAGCCTGACTCCATTCCGTATCTTCAGCTCGTAGTGCGTGAAGGAAATGCTGCGCTGTACAAGATTGACTGGTCGCAGCTGCCTGGCGGCAAAGAAGCATTCGACGCCGCAGCGAAGGACCGGCTCCAGCTCGACGGCGTATCGGGAATCCTTGAGAACCGGAACCCTGATGGCATAGCACCGCTAGGAAGGATCTGCTGATCATGAAGGCATTCATCTCCAAGTTCCTGGCGTCCAGTTTGTTCAAGTTCCTGCTGATCGGCGGCCTGAGCTTCCTCTTGGACCTCGGGCTGCTGGCCCTGTGCTTCCAGGTCTTCGGCTGGCCGCTGTGGCTGGCGACCGGTGCGGGCTTCTGGGGCAGCTTCTTCTTCAACTACTTCCTGCAGCGCCATTTCGCGTTCAACGGCGGTGGAACTGCCTTGGGTGGCGTACTTCGCTACTCAGGCCTCCTGGTTTTCAACACGCTTGCCGTGATGGGCATCGTTGAGCTTTTTCAGTTCATCGGGGCCGGCTACGTGATAGGTAAGGTGGTTGCGACCATTGTCACCATGGGGTGGAACTACTTCATTTACAAACACTGGGTCTTCCCGCAAAAGAAGCAACCGACCAGCGGCAGCGAACAGTCAGATGGCCAGTCGGGCACCGACGCGCCAACACAGAAACTCACACCAAACAGCAGCGAAGGATAATCGATGTATCGAGGCGTTCGAATTGCCGCGGTAGTACCGGCCTACAAAGAAGAAAACCACATCGCACAGGTCATCGAAACGATGCCTGATTTTGTTGATGACATCGTCATTGTTGATGACTGCAGCCCGGACGACACGTCAGGGGCAGCACGTCGGGCCGACGACGGCCGGGTCACCTTGATTCGACATGAAGTCAACCAAGGCGTGGGAGGCGCAGTCCTGACGGCCCACAAAGCCGCAATGGAACTGGGCGCCGACATCAACGTGGTCATGGCCGGCGATGCCCAGATGGATCCCGACTACCTGCCGCAGCTTCTTGATCCGGTGGTAGACGGCTACGGATTCGCCAAGGCCAACCGCTTCTTTTCGGGTGAATCATTCGCGGGAATGCCCGGCTACAGGATCTTCGGCAACATTGTGTTGTCCTTCATGACGAAGCTCGCTTCCGGTTACTGGCACATCTTCGATCCGCAGAACGGCTACACCGCCATTCGCACGGAGGTCCTCCGCCGTCTTCCCATGAACAAGGTGGCAGCACGCTACAGCTTCGAAAACGACCTCTTGATCCACCTCAACATTCTGGATGTCCCGATCGTTGACGTGCCTATTCCAGCTGTTTACGGCAACGAGGTCTCCAGCATCAAGCTCCGCAAGGTCATTCCTGAACTTCTTGCCATGCTCTTTGGCGGCTTCTGGCGCCGTGTGTGGTGGAAGTACATGGTGTGGTCCTTCTCCGCAGTTGCCCTCCTGCTGATTGCAGGCATTGCCTTGATCGTCATGGGCCTGGTGGCCGGAATCTGGGTACTTGCCGCCAGTGTGGGTTCACCGACGGCGGGTTCGGTGATGCTCGCTGTGGTGCCCTTTGTGCTGGGCGTCCAGATGCTGCTGGTATCCCTGCAACTGGATATCCAAGCGAGCCCCAACAGGCCAACAATGCATCCGATGAAGGAACGTACGTAGGCTTGTGTTTAAACAGGGAAGGGGCCCGGACGCCAACGCGTCCGGGCCCCTTCCCTGTTCGCCTTCCTAAGGCAGGGATGTGAATCCTCCCCAGCCCCAGCCGACCTGGCTCCTGGAGAGCCATCCAGACGTCCCGTTGCCGGGATACAGGAACAAGTTGCCGCCGGCGTCACGGGCGAGGACGTCGTTCTTGCCGTCGCCGTTGAAGTCGCCCGGCCCGAGGATGGCGGTCATGCCACTCCATCCGCTTCCCACCTGGCCCCGGCTAAGCCAGCCTCCGGTGCCGTTGCCGGGGTAGAGCCAGAGAATGCCTGACGTGTCCCTGGCAAGAACATCGGTCTTGCTGTCGCCGTTGAAGTCCCCGGTACTGAGGATGGCATTCATGGAATTCCAACCGGTACCCACCTGGGCGCTTGAGGCGAAGCCGCCAGTGCCGTTCCCACGGTAGAGCCACAGTATTCCGCCGGAGTCCCTAGCGAGGACGTCTGCCTTCGCGTCGCCGCTGAAGTCGCCCGGCGCCAGGATCAGCGTCATGCCGGACCAGCCTGTGCCTGCTTGAACGCGGGTCTGGAGGCCTCCGGATCCATTTCCAGGGTAGAGCCACAGAACGCCGTTGGTATCCCTGGCCAGGACGTCGCTGCGTCCGTCCCCGTTGAAGTCCTTGGTGGGGACAATGGCATTCAACGAGTTCCACCCGGTGCCGAGCGAGCGTTGGGCCAACCAGCCTCCGGCTCCATTGCCCGGGTACAGCCAGAGCGTGCCGGAGTTATCGCGTGCCACGACATCGTTCTTTGCATCGCCGGTGTAGTCCTTCCAGGTGTTCGCCGGTGGCGCTGTCACGGTATAGGCCTGGGTGACGATTGCCGAACTGTTGTTGGACGTGTCCACTGCAAAATACTTCAGAGTCATCGCTGCTGTGAGGGTAATGGCCGTGGAGTACTTGTTGGCAGCTGTAGCGGTTGGATTCGTGCCGTTGGTAGTGAAGTAGATGCTCGCACCCACCTCATTTGCCGTCAGCGTGATCTGCTGGTTGGCGGGATAGCTGCCCGCAGGCGGGGTCACCGTGACCACTGGAGGTGTCGTATCCAGTACGGTATAGGCCCGAGTGGTGACCGCGGAGGCGTTTCCATAGGCGTCAACAGCAAGGGCCTTCACGGTGGTGTTGCCCGTGAGGGCAAAGGGGGCTGTGTAGGCCTTGGTGCTTCCCGTGGCAGCCGTGGCAGGGGTGGTGCCATCGGTGGTGTAGAAGATGTTGCCCGGCTCGCTCGAGGACATGGTGACCTGTTGTCCCGAGGCATATCCTCCGGCCGCGGGTGCCACGGTCAGCGTTGGAGCGGTGGTGTCGAGTACGTATGTCTGCGTGGCCACAGCCGAGGAATTTCCTGCGGTGTCCCGCGCAAAATACTTCAGGGTCAGCGACGTCAACGGAATCGGGCCAGAGTACACGGGACTCGACGTCGTGGGCACAGTGCCATCCTTGGTGACGTAGATGGTGGCTGCTTCGTTGACCGACAACGTGATGGACTTGCCGGCTCCGTAGGTGCCTCCAGCCGGGTCCACGGAAACCACTGGTGGTGCTGTGTCCGCAGCAAACACCGTCACATTCCTGGTGGCTGTGGACGTGTTTCCAGCGTTGTCCCGCGCTTCCACCGTGAAGGTGACGGGACCACTGGGAACGTTGGTGTATGCCTTGGGCGAGGTACATGCAGTGTAGGCGTTGGAGCCAAGCTTGCACCGGAATCCCGCAATGTCCGTGGCCGTTGACGCGAAGGTGAACGACGGCGAGATGCCCACCGTTGCTCCCTCTGCCGGCGAGCTGATGGAGACCTGTGGTGGAGTCAGGTCGGCGGTGACTGTCACCGACGCCACCGGGCTGACGTTGCCGGCCATGTCTGTGGCCCTGACGCGCAGCACGTGCTGACCTGCGGTTGCCAGGGTGAGCACCTGGCCGTTGGTGCAGGCTGTGTACGTCGTGGTCGAATCCACCGAGCAGGACAGGGCTGAATCAGGGTCGGAGGTGACACCCAGGACAGGCGAGCCGTTGACGGTTGCACCGGCCGTGGGTGAGGTGATGACCGGAGCGGCGGGTGCGGTGACATCGACCGTGAAGGCCCGTGAAACAGGAAGGCCTGTTGGTGCGGCCCTCACCGAGAACGTGTAGGCGCCGTTGGCCAGAGCAGTCGACGGTGTAAAGGTGCCGCCGGTACATCCCTGCCAAACCGGCGTCGCTGTGCTCAGTTGAAGACTGCATTCAAGGGCCCCGCCCGGAGGCGTGGAGGCGACAGTGAAGGTTGGTGTGGAGTCGTTGGTGAAGGCCGGGTTTGCTGCCTGGGTTCCGTTGGCCGCCGTCGGACCGCTGACGATGGACGGAACAACGCCTCCCAAGGTAAGCAGCCTTCCTCGCTCAGCGGGTTTGGCAGGATCCAGTTGTCCCGGATCTTCCATGACCAGGAGTTTGCCGTCACGCATGGCCAGGCCGCCGACCTTACTGAAACCGAGGGCCCATTGGTTGTTGACCGTGTCTGTGCTCAGATCGATGCGGGTGATGGTGTCCTTGCCGACGTCGGCGGTGGTGGTTCCGCCGCCGGTTCCTGTGTAGAGCACCAGGGGCGACTGCCAGTCATAGTAGATGGCCGTCGGCTTGCCGACGTTATAGAGGGGTGCTGGGACATAGTTGGTCAGGACGCCGTCGTCGGGGGCAGTAAAGACTGTCAGGCCAGAGGTTTCGGCAACGTACACCACGACGTTGCCCGCGCTGTTGCGGTGCGTCGCCGCAAGGCTGAGGGAACTGGAATTGACGGATGCGATGGACTCGATGCTCGGGTGGAGTGCCGTCGGATTCACGATCTTCACGATTGACCGCGCGTTGGCGAACGACAGGTAGATATTGCCGTCCGGACCGTCGCTGACGGCGTTCGGACGCAGGTCCCCGTCGAAGATGGTCAGCGCGCCATCGTATTCGAAGACGCCACCATCGGGGTTCCAAACCGCGCGTACGACGTCGGAACTTCCGACGGCGGCATCCGGTATGAAGGCGATTTCATCTCCATCGCCGTGGCTGGCAGGCGATGGATCGATCATGGCGGGCGTACCGGCCAGGGCCGGACCACTGTCGTGCCCGGGCAGCGTCCCGCCCAGGCAAGTGTTTGTTTCGAGACCACCGGCGGTGGTCCCGGACGCCTCTGTCACCCGGCAGAATCCTGCGCGTGCATCGGAAACCCATAAGCGTCCGTCCGGGTCTACAACGGTGCCGGCAGCTTTGGTGAGACCGGTAGCCACGGTTTGACGTGCCTGATCAGCAAAAGCCGGGCCTGCAGTCAGCACGCCGGTAAGTGCCGCCGTTGCGAGGCTGGCTGTGGCCAGGACTGCCGTGAGTTTGTGGTGTTGCCGGTTTCCGGCCGCCCTGCGGGATGCAAGGTGGCGGGGAGACTTAGAGAAGGTTCTTGAGCGACCGGCGAAGGCAAGACATGCCAAACCAAGCTGAAGAACACTGCGTTTGCGCGTGTCCACCGAGGGATCCCCACTTCATTCGGATGCTCCCCAGCTCCGCATGCATTGGTTATTCGCCCCACGCCGTTTCCGGCTGCGTCTACGTCCATCTTCCACCAATTTTCACATTTGTCACTACCAAAGTCCGGAACAGGTCCACATTGGGGTTGGCCACCCGTCCGTCTTGACCGCGCAACCGCTGCACCGCACGATTGAGGTGGAGGTCACAATGCGCAGACTGTTCCTGATGGCAGTGCCGATAGTGATGGCGCTGGCCGCCTGCACTATGCCGTCATCAGAGCCGCCCGCTGGAACCGGTTCGCCGGCGACCAGCAATGCCAGCGCCACCGCCGGGCCCGGCCAGCCGCCGTCGTCCGCTCCGGGAAGCAGCGAAACTGCTCCGGGAAGCAGCGAACCGAGAGGCGTTGCCCCGGCAGCGGGCGACGACGAACCGGGCCGCTTTTCCTACCTCTGCACGAGCCTTGACGCATCGCCCGAAGTCCAATTGTCGAGCTTGGCGGAAGTTTGGGCTGCCACCAATTACACCCGCATGGATTCGTGTGGCGTCACGTTCGAGGGGGACGGGCAGTTTGAGCCCACGCCCCGGGAAGCTGAAGCCATTTCGACAGCTGCGCCGCAAGGCGTGGCAGCTGATGACGGGCTGGAAACCATGCTGGATATCCTTCGCCTCTGCACAAGGATCAGTGATGAAACCGGGCCAGGCGGATTTGCCGAAGCAAGTAGGGGGACGTTGCTGGCAGCGGCGGAATTCTGTCCGGACGCTCCACAGGGAAAGATCATTGCCGCTTGGGCAGAGGGCGCCCGGGTGGGAGATGGGACCCACGTGGCTGGCGAGAACCAAGAGCCGGGGCGATGGCAGTTGATTAAACCGGCCGTCGAGACGGGCGGATGCGCATGGTCCATCACCAGCCAGGACGGCTCCGTTGTTGCCAACGGTGGCCTCGCGGAGGCGGGTAACACCGTGGAACTGAAGGCGGGCCAGAAGTTTACTAGTGACAAATGCGGAATTTGGGGGAAGATGTACTAAGACGCAGCCGGAAACGGCTTGGGGCGAATAACCAATGCATGCGGAGCTGGGGAGCATCCGAATGAAGTGGGGATCCCTCGGTGAACATGCGCAGGCGCAGTGTTCTTCAACTCGGTGTGGCAGGTCTTGCCCTGGCCGGTTGTTCAGGAACCAAAGTAGATACTTCCCAACCAGCCGCACTCGATATGGCACCGGTTATCGCGAGCGACGACAAGGTCCCCATTGAGCGTCCGGAACCTCTGATCCGCTACCAGTTCACATGTACGGCGGCAGATGGCAGCCTCATTGGCAAATTTTCGAGCCTCGAGGAAGTCTGGGCTTCCACCCGGTACATGCACGTCACTGACTGCCAAGTGGTCTACGTCGGAAGCGGCCCGCACCTCCTGACTCCAGAAGAACGGGCAGCCGTCAACGCGGCCGTTGCGGCCGGGGCGGCTCCTGGACAGGACTCCGCTTTGTGCCTGCTCATTATCAGGGCCTGCACACGCACGGATCACAGGACACTTGCAGCTTCACTCGCCGCGTACGGCATACCCGTAGTCAAGGGCGCTTTGACGCTGGCTCCGTTGGCTCCGCAGGCCGCCCAGCTCACCAGGTGGCTGAAGACGGCAGTACCCCTTCAAAGCTGAATATGGGTGGGCCCCGGCAGGATTTACAAGGCCCGGACGCCACTTATAGAGGCCGATATCCAGCCCTTCCAACCACACAAAATTGCGGGATCACATGGTCTAATGAAAGTGGTCTCACGTATTGGCTGTTCAGCGTATCCGGGAAACGAAATTTGTTGCAGAGCAAACGAAGATCACCCGTTGCGCACAATCAAGGAGTGATCTTTAATGGCGTTCAGAATTGGAACTGCAAGCGCTGACATAACGCCGTCGCTGAGCACCAATCCCTACATGGCCGGATATGGTTCAACTGACGGTGGACGCGAGGCGACCAGCAGCTCACCGTTTGAGCCGTTGTACGCACGGGCGATTCTTATCTGGGAAGACACCCACCCCCACATCATCATCAGCCTGGACGTCCTGGCTTTGCCGAGGGCCATGCATCAAAGGATCCGTGACAGGATCATTGACCTTACCTCGTGGTCCAGCAGCGACATCCTGATCCAGGCAACCCATACGCATAATGGACCCGCATTGATTGACACCCTTCACCCCTTCATGGCGTATGGGCTCGCGGACCTGGGTTTGGTGCGTTCCTACAGTGCCGATCTTGAAGACACCATAGTCAACCTTGCCCAGGAAGCGCTGGATGCCGATGAAACGGCGGTGACTTTCGACTATAAGGTTTCGACCCAGAATTTTTCCGCCAATCGGGTTGGCTTGCCATACACCGAGACTGCCGTGCCGATTCTGGTGGCCAGGCGGGGCAATGGTACGCCGGCAGCAGTGATTTTCAGCTATGGATGCCATCCAATCAGTGCTGGTTTGCGGACACTTTTTGATGGAGATTTCGCCGCAGGTGCCTGCAATTATATTGAAAACCGGAACCCGAATTGTTTTGCCATGTTCATCCAGGGGCCGGCCGGGGACCAGGACCCTGGTGGAGTCCGGGGTTGGCAACTCAGGGACCAGCACGGGGACGCATTGGGTGCCACCGTGCACTCAAACATGCAGTCTGCCGGGCGTGCGCTGAGCGGCCCAATGGTCACGCGGTACCAGGAGGTCCAGTTACCGCTGGATATCACTCCAACTGCAGGAAACCTGGCCGCAGTCCGCGCTTCCTACGTAGCCCGACTCGCCAACCCCAACGGCCAACCCCAGTGGTATCAGCGCCATGCGCAGGTCATGATCGGGCGGATCGACAGTAACAGTATTGACACGGCTGTGCCGTCACCCTTCCAGGTATGGAAATTCAACGGAAGCCCCCAATTGAAAATTGCCATGATCGGTGGTGAGCTCGTCAGCGGATACGCAGCCTACTTCCGGAGCAGGAATGGCGGGAACAACGGAATTATTGTTGGAGGTTATGCAAATGAATCATGCTGCTATATCCCAAGCAATGAATTCTTTCCACCGTTCATGCCGCTGGGCAGCTATGAGGGTGGATGGGAGCCTGATTTCCCGGGAATTGCCGGTGGCTCAATGACGGTGTATGGACATTTGGCTCATTTCAAAGCGGGTACCAATGGCGTGGAGACGACGCTGGTCAATGCAATGAATGCCTTGCTTGCCTAACGTGCGCGGTAGTTTACGGCGGTCCAGCCCGAGGATTCCTCGGGCTGGACCGCCTTCACTTTGTGTCGTCGGCCGCTACTTGGCAGCCGGGGCCAGAATCGTCAGGCTGCTCCAGCCCGTACCGATCTTGGTTGGCGTTCCCCATGACCTGTTGGAGCCGACGGGGTAGTATCGCAGGTCCCCGACCGTGGTTCGTGCGATGATGCCCAGCGAACCGGCACCTGCGAAACCACGGATCGCTGCAAACTCCGACATCACATTCCAGCCCGTGCCCACAACGCCGGCGGATTCCTGGACGAAGTTCCCGGTGCCGTTGGAGCGGTACAGCTTAAGATCGCCGGTGCCCGTTTTGACGAGGAGGTCGGCATTGGAATCCTTGTCGAAGTCCACCTGCGTGATCTCCAGGCCCGTCCAGCCGACGCCAATGGATACACCGGTGGAAACGGTCTTTCCGGTGGGGTTGTTAAAGTAGTACAACCGGCCCGTGGAGTCATATCCCACAATTCCCGGATGCGCGTCGGCTTTCTTCCAAGTGCCGACACTCAGGGTCCAGTCTTTCCAGTTGCTCCCCAGGGAGATCGCGGCTCCAAAGCCGCTGCCGTTCCTGCCGGGGTAGACGTTCAAGCGGCCGTCGGACCACTGCGCCACGATATCCAGGGCGCCGTCGCCGTTCCAGTCTGTTACGAAGCCTGCCTTCAACCCCGCCCAGCCCGTGCCGATGAGGTCTTCAGGCAACAATGCAGTGGTGCCGGTTCCCGGGTATCGGTAAAGATTGGCATCGGGGCGGACGGCCACGATGTCCTCTTGGTCAATCCCAAGGGTGGACTCTACGTCAAGTGCTGCACCGCTGATGAGGCTTGCATCGTTCCACCCCACGCCGATGAGGCTGCGGTTGCCCCACGATCCGGAACCGGCGGGGTAGTAGTAGAGGTCTCCGTTCGAGGCCCGGGCGTGGAGTCCCTGGGAGTCCGCTCCGTTGAAGTTGATTGCGGAGCTCACTGCCGTCATGCCACCCCAGCCCGAGCCAATGACTCGTCCCGGCTCGCTGATGAAGCTGCCCACACCGTTGGAGCGGAAAAGCCGCAGGGTGCCGTCCGTTGTGCGTGTGACGATGTCCTGGTTGCCGTCACCATCGAAGTCGATCTGGTTCAGTTGGTGTCCACTGAACCCGGTTCCTATCAGGACACCGTTTCCGAGTCCGCCGCCACCACTGTTCGAGTATCTGTACAGGTTCCCCCGATAGTCCTGTCCAATTACTCCGGGATAGGCATCCTTGAAGTTCCACCAGCCTACGGTCAGCGACATTTCCTGCCAGCCGGAACCTACTTGGATGGGTGCGTAGAAAGAACCCCCGGGAGCTCCCCGGAAGACTTTCAGCGTCCCGTCGGACCACTGGGAGAGGATGTCCTGGACGCCATCCTGGTTCCAGTCCACCACGTAAAGGGCCTTCGCGCCGGACCATCCCGAGCCGATGGCCACAGGTCCGGTGATTCTGCCGGCCCCATTCGCCGGAAAGGCGTCCAAACGTCCTGTCGAGCTCGTAGTCAGGATGTCTGCGGCTGATTTGATGGACGGATTCCAAGGATTCGCAGCCCCGCGGGCAAAGGTCCGCAGCTGGTCGTAGCTGCCGTTGAAGATGTTTGAATCACCTTCAAAGGGACCGGTACTGCTGTACTGCCACATGGTGTAGTTTCCCCAACTGACCGGCATGGAGCCAGGGGAGTTGGTGGGGTTGTTCCAGTACGAAGCGATCCAGAGAGGATAACTTCCGAACGTCGTGTTGCCAACGCAGGTGTTCCACCAGTCGGTGGTGCTGTAGATGACCGGGAAGCGGCCTGTCAGGGCTTTTACCGTGTTGCCAAAGTCAGCTGCCCATTGCCCCAATTGTGCCTTGGACATGTCATAGCAGGTGTTCCCGAAGTAGAACCCGTTGATGGTTCGCCCGGCGTAGGGGTTGTATTCGATGTCCAGGACTGGCGGGAGGGTGTAGCCATCAGCCGTCCAGCCTCCACCGTTCGCTACGAAATACCGTGCTTGATCAGCACCTGATGACCAGTTGGGGATGGCGAAGTGATAGGCGCCCCGCACCATACCGACATTGCGGGAGCCGTTGTACTGCTGTGTGTAGTTCTCGTTGAGGTAGTAATTGCCTTCGGATGCCTTGACGTACGCCCAACGGGATCCCTGGTTCCACTGGCTTTGCCAGTTCACGTTTCCTTGGTGGGCACTGACGTCCTGCCCTGCGATGCCGATAGTGGGCCGCCAATGGCCAGGGTCGGCGGCCAAGGGGACGGCGGCGCTGACTGCGCCTCCTACTGCCCGTGAACCCGACGCTCCCGACGCGTCCTTGCCCTGCTTGGCTGCCAGGACACGGGGAGACCTTTGGCCCATTTCGGCGCCGCCCGCCGGGATGGCTGCCAGCATTGCTGCCTTCATCGCTTCAGCGTTCGGGGCGTTGCCGGGCATGGCCATCGTTGATGGCGACTGCGCTTGGGAATCGTTCGCTGACCCGGCTGCCGGCAGCGGCACTGTTGCAGGTGAAGGCCCGACGGCGGGCAAGGGCTGCTGCTGCCCGGGCACCTGGGTCTCCGCGGGAGTCGGGCTGCCAGGGGATGGTGCCGGGGCACCGGTACCTGCTGGTTCCGGCACTGTGGTTGCTGACTGAGTCTCCGGTGGAGGAGCTGGGCGTGGTCCGGTCGTTTCCGCCCAGGCGGGAGATCCAAGGCAACTGCCCGCTGCCAGGGCGATCGTCAGCGCCAGGCCGACCCGGGCCAGCGGAGTCCGGCGGGACGGGTCACTTGAACGTCTTTTCATCTTTATATCCGGCCCTGTACCGCGGCTCAGCGGCGCATGGGGTGGCTTGCGGCCAAGCTCCGGGGCGGGCGCTTGCGCATGAGACCAAAGGCCAGCTCCTAACGGGCTTTACCCTAACATCCTGAAACTGGAGTGACTAGTGGGATTTGGGTTGCTGACGTGACTGCTGATCCACAGTTATCCACATGCCCGCTCCTCTGGGTTGAAGGGGTGTGGGGGCTCCCTTAGCGTGAATGAGGCGAGATGTTCCTCTCGTTTATCAAACTTCGTGGGCGGTGGGGGAAGAAGTGGATGCTGTAAGGATCGTCGAGGGAGAAGTAAGGGAGCTCATTCGGCGCAAGGGACTGGATCCCTTGGAGCAGGCTTCGGACGTCAGGCTTCTGGTGGAAGCGGCAGTGAATGACTACGACGAACGTGCGCTTTTGGCTCCCCTTCCTTCCCTCGGCCACCTTGAGACTGCCCGGCGGCACATCTTCGATGCGGTGGCAGGCTTCGGTCCGCTGCAGCCGCTCCTGGACGATGCCGCGATTGAAGAGGTCTGGATCAATGCGCCGCACGAAATCTATGTTGCCCGCAACGGTGAATCGGAACTGACGGGCATCAGCCTTACAGAGCAACAGGTCAGGGACCTTGTGGAACGAATGCTCAAGAGTTCGGGGCGTCGGCTGGATCTTTCATCGCCTTTCGTCGATGCCGCCCTTCCTGATGGTTCACGGTTGCACGTGGCCATCCCGGACATTACCCGTAAGCACTGGGCCGTCAACATCCGGAAGTTCACTGCCCGGGCAAGCCGCCTGGAGCATTTGGTCGAGCTGGGAAGCCTTACGCCGCAGGCCGCACGGTTCCTTGGAGCAGCTGTGGCCAGCGGTCTCAATATCCTCGTATCGGGTGCAACCCAGGCCGGGAAGACCACCATGTTGAACTGCCTTGCTGCGCACATCGGTTCCCGTGAACGTGTCATTACGGTGGAAGAGATCTTCGAACTGCAACTCCCGCTGCGAGACGTCGTGGGACTTCAGTGCCGGCAACCCAATCTGGAAGGAGGAGGCGAAATTCCGCTGCGGCGGTTGGTCAAGGAAGCCTTGAGGATGCGCCCGGACAGACTGGTGGTGGGGGAAGTCCGTGAAGCGGAGAGCCTCGACATGCTGATTGCGCTTAACTCCGGCTTGCCAGGTATGTGCACCGTCCATGCCAATTCCGCACACGACGCGGTGACCAAGATCTGCACGCTCCCGCTTCTGGCAGGGGCAAATATTTCCAGTGCTTTCGTGGTGCCCACGGTCGCATCCTGCATCGACCTCGTCGTGCACTGCAGCCGTCACTCTACGGGCCGCAGGCAGGTGACTGAGATCCTCTCCCTGGGACGGAGGGTCGAAAACGGAATCATCGAATCCTCGGGTGTGTTCGGCATGGTCGGCACCCAACTGCTGCCACGGGCCAACTCCATGCCTGCCGCGGAAAAATTCGCCCGGGCAGGATTCGACGTTGCCGCTCTTTTGGAACTGAACTGATGGCGCCCCTTCTCGGCATCCTCTGCGGCCTTGGGATGTTCCTCATCTGGTGGTCCTCGTGGGTACAACCGGAGGTGGAAGCAAAGGAAACGGGCCCCGGGCGCCTTGAGCTGCTGCTCACCTCAGCGGGTATTGAGAAAGTGACGGGTGGGGGTCTTCTTCTCACGTGCGGAGGCTTCGGCCTCTTCGGATTTCTGGTGTTCTTCGTCGTGACGGGATCACCGCCTGTTGCAGCCTGCTTTGCCCTCTTTGGTTCGTGGGTACCTTTCGCAGCGGTCCGTTGGCGGGCACACAAGCGCCGGGCTGCACTTCGACTCCTGTGGCCGGACATCGTGGACCACTTGCGCTCAGCCATACGTGCCGGTCTCGCCCTGCCGGAAGCGCTGATCCAATTGGGATACAAGGGACCGGAAGAACTTCGCATGCTGTTCCTGGACTTTGGGGCGGACTACAGATCCGGCGGACAGTTTGAGGCTGCCCTGAACAGGCTGAAGGCACGGCTGGCCGATCCTGTGGCGGATCGAATTATCGAGGCACTCAGAATGACCCGAGAGGTTGGTGGTTCGGATCTCGGCCGGATGCTGGGCACTCTTTCCGAGTTCCTGAGAGACAGCGCGCGCACGCGAAGTGAGCTTGAAGCCCGACAGTCATGGACCATCAATGCAGCACGGCTTGCGGTAGCGGCTCCTTGGGTGGTCCTGGTTGTCATGGCCAGCCGGCCTGAAGCGATGTTGGCCTACAACTCGGCCACAGGAGCCATGGTCTTGCTCGGTGGGGCTGCTGGTATCCGTTGTCAGCTACTCCGTGATGCTGCGGGTTGGGGCGTTGCCTGAGGATCAGCGGGTGCTTCGATGACCACTACCACCGCGTTCGCCGTGCTCTACGGGCTGCTTCTAGGGGCGGGGTGCTGGCTGATCCTCGTGCGGCTCCCTTTCATGCGTGGGAACACCTTCTCGGACCGCATCGAGGCCCAGTTGAGGTCACGGAACCTGGAATCGCGGCTCCTGCGCACCGCAACCCGTAACCTCACACCGTTCGGCCCGCTGGAGAGGATAGTGCGTCCCATCATTGGTGACGCCATCACGTACCTGTCCCGGTTCAATATTGGGTCTGCAGCGCTGGGAAAGAGGCTGGCGCGCGCTGGCTCTTCCAAATCCACTCTGGATTTCCGGGCCGAGCAGCTCCTGTGGGCCGGCGCAGGTTTCGTAGCGGCGGTACTTATCGTCGCGATAAGCGCCGCGGCAGGGCAGTTCAGCCCGGCTTTCCTTGTTGTTTGTGTCGTCATTGGCGCAGCAGGGGGGTACATGCTCCGTGACTATGTTCTGGGACAACGGATCAAGAAGCGGGAATCGGCGATGCTGTCCGAATTTCCGAGTCTCGCGGAGTTGATGGCGCTCGCGGTTGCTGCAGGCGAGAGCGCCATGGGCGCCATGGACAGGGTCAGCCGCAGTTCCAGTGGGGAACTCTCTGCAGAGTTTGGTCTGGTCCTTGCCGATGCCAGATCCGGCAAGTCACTTTCGGAGGCACTCCAAGCATTCTCCACGAGGTCGGGGCTGCCGCCCTTGGTCAGGTTTTTTGACGGGCTGGTGGTCGCGGTGGAACGGGGGACGCCCTTGGCCGATGTTCTCCGGGCGCAGGCTGCGGACGTCCGCGACGCAGCCAAACGCGAGCTCATGGAGTCCGCAGGCAGAAAGGAAATCGCCATGATGGTGCCCCTTGTTTTCGGGGTGCTCCCGCTCACAGTCGTCTTCGCTGCCTTCCCGGCCATGGCTGCGCTGGAAATCAGCCTGTAAGCCGGACGTCGAGACCGCCAAAGAAGTTCCATCCAACGAAGCAGTCCAGACCATCGATGCAGCCCGGTCCACCGAAAACACCGCATCACTTCACGCCATATCCGTACGTTGATCCATTCATCCTGGGGAGAACCATGAACCGCATTACAGAAAGATTGTCCGCAACCTCCTTCCTGAGCGTCGTCAGCAGCTCCTGGGTTATGGCGGTCGCGTTCAGAGGACTGTCCGGTGCCGAGGACCGGGATCGAGGGGACGTGCCTGGCTGGGTCATGATTACGTTGATGTCTGCTGTCCTGGTCGCTGGCCTTCTTGCCTTGGCTGCTCCTGCTTTGGAGGGCTTGTTCGATCAGGCGATAGAGAAAGTGGGCCAGTAGGAGTGCGGCCGGAACCCGCCGTTGTTCCAGGTCTTCGGAGCAAGCAACGACGTAGCGTCTCCGACGAGTGCGGGTCCGCCGTTGTCGACTTTGTCTTGGTCGGCGCGCTGCTGACCCTGTTCTTTATGGCGATCGTCCAGCTCACCTTGGTGTTGCATGTCCGCAACACTCTGATTGATGCCGCGGCCTCGGGGGCGCGGTACGGAGCCTTGGCGGATCGCACTCCGGCAGATGCCCGGGCGCGGACCGCGGAGTTGATTCACTCCGCCTTGAACAGCGACTTTTCCGGGGACATCGTTTGCAGCGACGTTATAGTGGACGGAGCCAGCACTTTGGAGGTGACGGTGAAGGCGCCCTTGCCGGTTGTCGGGCTGATTGGTCCCCGTGGCTTGCTGGAGGTGAAGGGTCATGCAGCACACTAAGACACGCCAGAACCTGCTGAAAGCTTTCCGGCAAAGGATGCGCGAGGCACTATGCCTCTCTGTCGAGCCGGCCGGGGTGCCTGCTGACTATGCGGTTGAAGTGCCTGCCGGGGATCCAGTCGTGGTGCCCGCCGGGAGGTTCGGGCCAGGCACGGGGGCGCCATGGAGCGAACGGGGTAGTGCTGTGGTGGAATTTACCTTCCTGGCCGTACTGCTCATGGTTCCCGTGGTCTATTTCGTGGTGACGGTCGGACAGATCCAAGGTGGGTCTTTCGCGGTGGTCGGGGCCGCCGACCAAGCCGCGAAGGTGTTCGTGGCCCGGGGCGGGCTTTCCGATGCCGGCGCGGCGGCGGAACGGGCTGTCTTCCTTGCCTTGGGGGACTACGGACATTCCCCGGACAATGCCAAGGTCGAGGTGTCGTGTGACAGGGCGGACTGCCTGTCGGCTGGAGCAAAGGTGACGGTGACGGTCACCCTGGATGTCCCCTTGCCCTTGACGCCCCTTGGGGACACGGTGGGCTTGAATGCCGCCAGGTTGAGTGCTTCGGCCACTCAAGTAGTGGGGCGTTTCCTGTGACGACGCTGCTCAACGGAAAAACCCGCGAAGACGGCCAGATCGCCGTTCTCATTATTGGCTTCGTTGTGCTTGCGCTCCTTCTGGCAACAGTGGTCATGGCCGTCTCGGCGGTCTATTTGGAGCACAAGAAACTGTTGTCGCTGGCGGACGGGGCAGCGCTTGCCGCTGCCGACTCCTTCATGGTGGGGGATATAGGGGCCGGGAGCCGCCCTGGGCCGTCGTTGGTGGATGAGCGCGTGCGGTCCGGGGCAGCCTCTTACCTCTCCGGCACTGGGGCCTATTCCGATCATGACCGCCTTGCCCTGGCGGCCGGCACTGGCAGCGAGCCCGGCGGCACAGCCGTAGTGGTCCTTACTGCGGTGGCCCATCCTCCGGTGATCAGCTTCCTCTTGCCGGACGGGATCCTGGTTCAGGCCCGATCGGTAGCCCGCTCAGCTTTGACCCAGTAACGGTCCGGCCATGGTCTGGCAGGAAAGAACGGAGCCGTCGGGGAAGCGTGACGGATAGCGTACGCTGGGATGACCATGGCTGAGATAGATTTTCCCGCAGAAATCCGCGCACTTCGCGCAACTTACAGCTCCATCGAGAACGTTACCGATGTTGAAGCACTTAAGGCTGAGATCGCTGAACTGAGCGAGCAGGCCGGAGCCCCGGACCTTTGGGATGACCCGGCCTCTGCCCAGGTGATCACCTCGCGGTTGTCACACCGGCAGTCGGAAGTTGAGCGACTTTCCAAGTTGGACTCCCGGATCGACGACCTTGAAGTCCTGGTGGAACTCGGCCAGGACGAGGGCGACGAAGATTCCATGGCTGAAGCTGCGAAGGAGTTGTCGTCCATTCGCAAGGCCCTGGCGGAACTTGAAATCACCACGCTGTTGGCAGGCGAGTACGACGAACGCGAAGCCGTGGTTACCATCCGTGCGGGTGCCGGTGGAGTTGACGCGGCAGATTTCGCCGAGATGCTGATGCGGATGTACCTGCGCTGGGCAGAACGCCACGGGTACCCGACCACCGTGATGGATACGTCCTATGCCGAGGAGGCAGGACTGAAATCCGCCACGTTCGAGGTCAAGGCGCCGTACGCGTTCGGCACGTTGAGCGTCGAAGCTGGAACACACCGGTTGGTCCGCATCAGTCCTTTCGACAACCAAGGCCGCCGACAGACGTCCTTTGCGGCAGTTGAAGTTATTCCATTGATCGAACAGACAGACTCCATCGAAATTCCGGATAACGAAATCCGCGTTGACGTCTTCCGTTCCTCGGGGCCGGGCGGCCAATCGGTCAACACCACCGACTCGGCAGTGCGGCTGACTCACATTCCCACGGGCATTGTGGTCTCGATGCAGAACGAAAAGTCACAGCTTCAGAACCGTGCCGCTGCCATGCGGGTGCTTCAGTCCCGATTGCTGCTGGTCAAGAAGGAACAGGAGGACGCGGAAAAGAAGGCCTTGGCCGGAGACGTCAAGGCGTCCTGGGGTGACCAGATGCGCTCCTACGTCCTCAACCCATACCAGATGGTCAAAGATCTGCGAACGGAACATGAAGTAGGCAACACCTCAGCAGTCCTGGACGGCGACATCGATGACTTCATTGACGCCGGCATCCGTTGGCGTACTGGCAACCGCAACGCGGCAGCCAGTTAGGACGGAGAAGGGCGGAGTCCGGTTCGCGCCAACGCTCTGGATTCCGCGACACACCCTCCAAAGCCCGGTAAATCCGGGCTGCCCGTGCGTATAGTCGAGTGGCCGGTGCTCTCACTTCCCCCATCGAAAGCCCGCGCTCCGGCTGTTGGACTGGGCGACTATGTCATGTCCGGCGGGGTTCTAAAGGGCCATGATCAGATTTGAGAATGTCACCAAGGTCTACGAGCAGAATGCCCGACCGGCGCTCGACTCTGTCAGCCTTGAGATCAACCGCGGCGAATTCACCTTCCTCGTAGGTGCTTCGGGCTCAGGCAAGTCCACTTTTCTTCGCTTGATCCTGAAGGAAGACAAAGCCTCGTCCGGGTCTGTGTATGTTGCCGGGCAGAACGTTGCAAACATTTCGAGCTGGCGTGTACCCAAGCTTCGTCGCGGCATCGGCGTGGTGTTCCAGGACTTCCGCCTGCTCCCGCAGAAGAATGTCTTCGCCAACGTTGCCTTCGCGATGCAGGTGATTGGCAAGAGCCGTTCAATTATCCGCGAAACCGTTCCTGAGGTCCTGAAGACTGTAGGGCTGGAGGGCAAGGAGCGGCGCATGCCCCACGAACTTTCAGGTGGCGAGCAGCAACGTGTGGCCATCGCCCGCGCCGTCGTAAACCGTCCCGGCATCCTGCTGGCTGACGAACCGACCGGCAACCTGGACCCCATCACCTCGATGGGAATCATGGGAGTCCTGGACAAGATCAACCAGAACGGCACCACAGTAGTCATGGCAACCCACGACGACGACATCGTCAATGAAATGCGCCGCCGGGTGGTGGAGCTCAAGAACGGCAAGGTCATTCGAGACGAAGCCAAGGCGCTCTACACCTCGATGATTCCGGTGGTTGGCGAATCGCGCCGCCTGCGGGATGCCAGCGGCGAGGAACTCAACCGTGCACAGGGGGCGCAGCTGTGAGGCTCCTGTTCATCCTGGGGGAAATCGGCAGTGGCTTGCGCCGGAACCTTTCCATGGTCATTTCAGTGGTCCTGGTAACGTTCGTTTCCCTGACATTCGTCGGTGCGGCCGGCATGCTGCAGATGCAGATCAACCAGATGAAGGGCTACTGGTACGACAAAGTCCAGGTGGCGGTCTTCCTTTGCAACGACGGTTCGACGGCGGTGGGCTGCGCTTCGGGTCCGGCCACCCAAGAGCAGCAGGAAAACCTGCAGGCCATGCTTGAGTCGCCGGCGGTCAAGCAGTACATCAACGATTTCCAGTTCGAATCCCAGGCTGAGGCCTACACGCACTTTAAGGAACAGTTCTCCAATTCACCGATTGTGGATTCGGTGTCCGAGGACCAGCTGCCGGCTTCCTTCCGGATCAACATGAAGAACCCGGAAAAGTACCAGATCATCAGCGAGACGTTCTCCTCCCAGCCGGGAGTCGAGACGGTCAGCGACCAGCGGCAGGTTTTGGAGCGCATCTTCTCCTGGATGAACGGTGCGTCGGTTGCTGCGATGGGCGTAGCCGTGGTCATGATCTTCTGCGCAGTGCTTCTCATTACCACCACCATCCGGCTCTCTGCCTTTAGCCGACGCCGGGAAACCGGGATCATGCGGCTCGTTGGAGCATCCAAAACAGTCATCCAACTCCCGTTCATCCTGGAGGGTGTTATCGCTGCCGTTGTGGGGGCAGTCCTAGCCTCGGTCACGCTCTGGTTGATGGCGCACTTCTGGCTTAATGGTGAGCTGTCAACACAGTTCCTCAACACCCCCTTTATTTCCTCCACCCAGGTGCTGGTGATCGCGCCCGTGCTGATTGCCTTGGGTGCGGGTTTGGCTGGGATATCCTCGCTTTTGACCCTCCGCAAGTATTTGAAGGTCTAGCGATGACCGCCCAAGCCCGATCACCCTTCATGCTGACAACCGAAAAGGACTCCTGATGACCGCGTTGGACCCGATCTCCCTGCGCCGGCGCTTTGCGTCGGGCAATGCTCGGATCATGGGTGCCGTGCTTGCTGTGGGTCTGGCTGTCAGCCTCCTGTCGGGCGCGCCCGCTGCCCAGGCCGACAACCTTGAAGACCAGCAGGCCGCACTTGAAGCTGAAGCCGCCAGGGTTCAGGCATCCCTGGAGTTTGTCGATGCCAACATCGCCAAGGCTGCCGGCGACCTGGTGATCTACCAGGGCCGCCTTCCCGGAGCCCAGCAGGCGCTGCTTGAGGCGCAGGGCCGGGTGGCGAGTGCGGTCAAGGAAGTTGAAGCTCTGGCGGCCAGGGTTGAACTCGCCCAGCAAAACAAGGCCAAGATCACCGAGCAGTTGGAAAGTGATAAACAGAAGATCACTGATACCAAGAAACTGATCGGTCAGATCGCCTCCCAGGCTTACAAGTCCGGTGGTGTTCCCACCAACATCGCCCTTCTGTTCGGGTCCAGTGAGTCCGGCAACCTGACCGAGTCCATGGACTTGGCCGACCAGGCCATGCGCAGCCAGAACGCCGCCATGACCAAGCTGACCCAGCAGAACGCCACGAACGTGAATTCCCAGGCACGGCTGGTAGCCGTCGAAGAAGAGATCCAAGATCTCAAAGCAAAAGCAGACGCTGCGCTTGACCGGGAGAAATCGGCAAGGGACGAGGCTGCGAACAAGAAAGCCGAAGTCGACAAGCTCATTGAAGACACCACGCGCCTGAATGGGCAGCTTCAGGCTGCCAAACCGGGTATCGAAGCCAATCTGGCCCGCGTCAAGGCTGAGCAGAACACCGTGGCCGCTGAAATCGTAGAGCGCGACCGGAAACTCAGGGAAGCCTGGGAAGCGGAGCAGCGTCGTCTTGCTGAAGAGGCTGCCGCAGCGGCCGCAGCCGCAGCAGCGGCCCAAGGCCGTCCGGCCCCACCAGAGCAGCCGTACGTTCCACCGGCAGCAGGATCGCCGTCCGCCTTCGGACTGCGTCACCCCTTTGCCAGTTATGTTCCCATCACCTCCGGATTCGGCTGGCGCGCAACACCCCCGGGGACCATCGACTTCTACGGTACGGGTGGCTACATGCACACCGGCATCGACTTTGGCGCGGCATGTGGCACTCCGGTCTACGCGGCGGCTGCAGGGGAGGTCTTCAACTCAGGATGGAACTCAGCCGACGGCGGTGGATGGCGTGTGAAGCTGTCCCATGGCGTAGTCCAGGGCAATTCGCTGACCACCATCTACTACCACAACAGCAGCATTGTGGTGTCGAACGGCCAACGCGTTTCTGCCGGCCAACTGATCGCCTACTCGGGAAGCACCGGTAACTCGACCGGTTGCCATGCGCACTTCGAAACGTGGTTGAACGGTTCCGCTGTGGATCCCATGAACCTCCTCTAGCGTGTGGGGCAGTGCTCGGGAGGCCCCCGGCACTGGCGTACACTAGTTGAAATCCGCATCTAACAAGGAGTTCTACCGTGCCCAAGGAAAGTGGCCGTAAGGTAGTGGCCACCAATCGGAAGGCCCGGCATAACTACCATGTCCTGGACACCTATGAGGCCGGCATCGCCCTCATGGGAACAGAAGTGAAGTCCCTTCGTGAAGGCCATGCCTCCATGGTGGACGGCTTCTGCACCTTCTACAACGACGAGTTGTGGATGGAAGGTATCCATATCCCTGAGTATCACCAAGGGAGCTGGACCAACCACGCCGCGCGCCGGCGTCGTAAGCTCTTGCTTCATCGCGATGAACTGGACAAAATCTCGCAGAAGATCCGCGAGTCCGGCTTCACCGTGGTGCCGCTCCAGTTGTACTTCCTGGATGGCCGCGCCAAGGTGGAAATCGCCATTGCCCGAGGCAAGAAGGATTACGACAAGCGCCAAACGCTGCGTGAGCAGCAGGACAAGCGTGAATCGCTGCGTGAGTTGCGGGAGCGCAACCGCCGGTAGCAGCACGCCCACCAGGACCGTGGAATGTTCCACCGGATGCATGCGTTATGATGAGTAGTCCGAAGGGAATTCGACGAGGTCGATGTTCCAGTCGGGTTTGGTAACAAAATACGGGGATGATCGGTTTCGACGATGTTAGTCGCGACAGGTGAAGCGGGCCGAGGATGCAGAATTATCTCGTAAACGCTGTCTGCAAACCAATAAGTGCCGAATCTAAGCGCACTGACTTCGCTCTCGCTGCCTAAGCAGTAAGACAGTCCGTCAGCCCGGGGTTGCTATCGCCCCGGTTCCTGGCGTCATTTAGATAGCCACTGCTGTTTGCCTTCGTCATTGAGGTAAACGGGACTCTAAGATGACTGGGCCCGGATCAGCCACCTGTTCGCAGGATGGCTGGGGCCGAGAAAATCCGACGCGAACTGCGCCCGGAGAAGCCCTGACAAAACGACATCGGACGGGGGTTCAATTCCCCCCATCTCCACCCACGGAAAGCCCCCGGATCCCTGTGATCCGGGGGTTTTTCCATGTCCGACCACAGCAAGGCAGGACACTCCCACGTTCACCCACGGCGTACTGTCCGCAGGACTACCAGCCAAGGACTGTCGGTTGAACTGGATAAGCGCCTAACCACGGCGTAGCGGTAGCAGGAGGCATGTGATGAGCACCGAGCCGGACCTCGAACTGCAAGACCCCGACGACGAGCAGGTCCTTGATGCGTACTCGAAGATCGTAGTCAGGGTTGCGGAATCTGTAACACCCCATGTGGCCGCCATCGAGATGACCAGCACCGGCCGGAGAGGCCAGATCCGCAGGGGCAGTGGCTCGGCCGTGGTCTTCACCGGCGATGGATACATGCTGACGAACGCCCACGTCGTGGCTGGTATCCGGTCCGGCCGGGTTGTGTTCGCCGACGGGAAGCAGACAGACGTGGAGTTGGTGGGCGCGGATCCTTTATCCGATCTCGCCGTAGTCCGTGGCGTGAAGTCCACGCCGCCCCCGGCGGTGCTGGGCAATGCCGAAACCCTGAAGGTGGGCCAGTTGGTGATCGCCGTGGGAAACCCTCTTGGTCTGTCCGGCTCGGTGACTGCGGGCGTCGTCAGTGGGTTGGGCAGGTCCATACCCGTCAGGGCGGGCGAACACCAGCGGGTCATCGAGGACGTTATCCAAACGGACGCTGCCTTGAATCCCGGGAATTCCGGCGGAGCGTTGGCCGATACCCGCGGACGCATCGTGGGCATCAACACCGCGGTAGCAGGATTGGGTCTGGGTTTGGCAGTACCCATCAACACCACCACCCAGCGCATTATCGCGTCCCTGCTGAAGGATGGCCGGGTGCACCGTGCGTATTTGGGCTTGGTGAGCACACCAATCCCCTTGGAGGCCAGTGCCGTTGTACGTACGGGGCAGAAGGAAGGCCTGCGGGTGGTAGAGGTGATTCCCCTGTCTCCAGCGGAGCTTTCCGGGCTTCAGCCCGGGGACATCGTGCTCCGCGCCCAAGGACGGGCAGTGTCCAGTGCCGAGAGCCTGCAGAAGTTACTGTTCGAAGAAGCCATTGGCCAACCCTTCCCCTTGACCGTGCTGAGGGAGGGGAGACCAGTGCAGATTCTTGCGGTGCCCTCAGAGATGGTCCAGCCGTGAACGGAGGCTAGGCCTTGCTCTCCGGAACATCGACGACGCCCACGAAGCGGCTGCCGACCCCCTCGTATTCGCTGCGTACTTCCCCGAGGAAGAGCTTGGGAAGGTCACTGTTCCGGTGGGTGCCGCAATAGACGAAGGAAAAGTCCGGCCACCACTTCTTGGGCCGAATGGCTTCGGAATAGCCGCACACAGCACAGGTCAGATGGACCCAGACGGGGCGTTTGCCGGTACGGTTGGCGCGCGACTGCACCAACCAAGCCGGAGGATTGTCTTGCATGTCGCGGAGTTCGGCTTCGGAAAGCCTGGACGGAATACCGTGGCGCTGTGCCATCTCCATCGAAATATCAAGGGCCAATGCGGCATCACGTCTGCTGATCACCACTCAACGATACGGGACTTCACGGGCGTAGGCTGTGCTCATGACTGACACTGCCGCGCTTCTGCCGAGTACGCCGCTACAGAAACGCGTGCTGGTGGTCGCTATCGTGGCGTCGTTCATCGCAATCCTCGATGGTTTTGTGGTCAATCTCGCACTGCCTGCCATCGGGAGGGAACTCGGTGGCGGCCTGGTCATCCAACAATGGGTGGTAGACGCGTACCTGCTGACCTTGGGTGCGCTGATCCTGGTGGCCGGCTCGTTGTCTGACCATTTCGGTAGGGCGCGAATCCTGGAGTGGGGCCTGGCGGGTTTCGCAGTGACCTCGGTCTTGTGTGGGCTGGCGTGGTCCGGCGAAGTTCTGGTGGTCTCGCGGGCACTGCAGGGTATTGCCGGGGCCCTCCTGGTCCCCAGTTCGCTGGCCATGATTATTACCTCGTTCTCCGGTCCGGCCCAATCCAAAGCAATTGGCCAGTGGTCCGGCTGGACCAGCGCTGCTGCCATCGTGGGTCCGGTGATTGGCGGTATGGCGGTGGACCTGCTCTCCTGGCGTGTTATTTTCTTCATCAATGTCATTCCCGCCGTTGCCATTTGGCCGATGCTGGCAGGCCTTCGGGCATCCGATGCCGCGAGGGACAAGAGCAAACGCATCGACTACCTCGGAGCCGTCCTGGCCATGGTGGGCCTCGGTGGTCCCGTGTTTGCGTTCATCGAACAGGGCCGCATGGGCTGGGGGAGCGTGCAGGTGTGGCTGCCACTGGTGGCCGGCGTCGCAGCCATGGTGCTTTTCCTGATCCATGAAGCCAGGACTGACGAGCCCATGCTGCCACTCAGGCTCTTCGCGATCCGCAACTTTGGGTGGGGCAACCTGGCAACGCTGGCCATCTACGGTGGAATTTCCTTGGGGTTCTTTGTTTTGGGAATCTACCTTCAGCAAGTTGGGGGAATGGCGGCCACCACGGCGGGCATCGCCCTGCTGCCCGGCACCGTCATCCTCATGCTGTGTGCCTCGTATTTTGGTGGGTTGGCAGGGAAGTACGGGCCCCGATGGTTCATGACCGTGGGTCCGCTGCTGTGTGGGGTGGGCTTCCTGATGTCGTTGTCGGTCCAGGAGCCGTTGAATTATTGGACACAGGTTCTGCCGGGCCAGATTGTTTTTGGACTGGGACTGGCTACCCTTGTAGCGCCCCTGACGGCCGCCATTCTTGGTGCTGTCCCGCCGGAGGAGGCGGGGATTGGTTCGGCGGTGAACAACGCCGTAGCCCGCATCGCCGGCCTGATCACCATTGCCTTTGCGGGGCTGATCGTGGGGCCGGTCTTCAGCCGCGAAGGCTTGTACAACGCCCTGTTGGTTACAGCGGCTCTGTTCCTTACCGGGGCAGTAGCTTCCGCCGTCGGGATAAGAAATCCGTCCAAGGAGGCGGCAGTCGCCGCTGACAGCCAACCGGATGCAGCGTCCGACGACGGCGGGGCGGCCGGGCATCCCGGCTGAACTCTCGCCGGGGTTGGGTCAGCGGGCGGGAAGGACGCAGCCTTCGTGGGTTTCAGAGCTCTGAACCCAGAGTGCGGACGTGACTTCGTCGGCGAGATCGAACTCGCGACCTGTGGCGCCGCTTCCAATCCGCACCACTAGAGCTCCGCCGAACGGTTTGCGTCCGACCACTTCAACCGGGGCGTCGAGGGTGATCTCTTCCGCTGCCAGGTATCTGAGGAGATCGGGGTTCTCGTCGCTGATCCTGGTGATACGGCCGGAGTGTCCTTGGTCCAGTTCGATCATGCGGTAGGCGTGCGGCAGTTCAACGGAGCCATCCGCCGAAGGAATCGGATCGCCGTGCGGGTCCCTGACGGGGTGACCAAGTTTGTCGGACATTCGCTCAATAAAGGTGTCTGACACCGCATGCTCCAGCATCTCGGCTTCATCGTGGACTTCATCCCAGCTGTACCCGAGTTCTTCCACCAGATAGGTCTCGATGAGACGATGCCGGCGCACCATGGCCAGTGCCAGGCGCATACCCGCCGGGGTCAGGCGAATGGCGCTGTAGGGTTGGTGGTCCACCAGTCCCTGGTCCTTGAGCTTGCGGACCATTTCAGACACGGAGGAATTGGCCACACCCAGGCGCTGGGCAAGCTGGGAGGACGTTATCGGCTTGTCTTGCCACTCTGTGTACGAGTAGATGACCTTGACGTAGTCCTCAATCGAGGAGGAGGGCGTACTGGTCTTCACACCCCAAGCCTACCGTGGCCCCGCCTCGCGCATCTTGAACGCCCGCCAGGTCTGCGTCACGTAGGGCAGTGGAATGGTGTCTCCCGGTGCGTGCCCGAGGTGCTCGTAGAGGTACCACTCCAGGTTGCCCATGACTTTCGCCCTGGTGGCGTCGTTGGCGCGGAGATAGTAGCTCCGCGACTTGGTCAGCTCCATGATGTCTTCGGGCGTCAAGGCATCCGACCATCGGGTGAAGCGACTTTCCAAGCCGGAAAATTCCGGGCCGATAAGTGGTCGGAACCCTGGCTTGTGGACGTCTCCGGCATGCATGATGCGCGAGAGCCGATGAACCCAGGGCACGTCCGTATCCAACTGGTTCCAGACCAGTCCCAGAGTTCCGTTCGGCCGCAGGATACGGGCTATCTCGGTGCTCGCGGCCAATGGATCGCACCAATGCCAGGCCTGGGCAACACTGACGACGTCGAATGCTGAGTCCGTCAGTCCAGTTGCTTCAGCCGTTCCCTCCCGCGCGATGACGTGCGGGTGGGACTTGCGCAGTTGCTCCAGCATGTCAGTTGAAGGATCGACGGCGGCAACGTCCAGTCCGCGCCCCACGAGGAGGGCCGTGAACTTGCCAGTCCCCGCTCCGAGATCCGCAGCAGTCGTGGCCCCCGGGGGAACAATCCACTCCACGGAGTCCAAGGGATAACCGGGCCGCACGCGATCGTAGTGCTCGCCACCGTCCTGGAAACTCCGGCCGAACTCGTGCCGACGGTCAGCGTGGAGCTTGGGACCACGTGGTCCGGCAGGTCCGGGAACGCCAGGCTGTCCGCTGGAGGCGGCCGGAGAAGGCAATGCCACCAAAAACTCCTTCACAGGGTCGCCAAAAGATACCCTACGAATTTACCGCAGCCGCGGTAAAGCGCGCTTAGTCAACAGTGCAGGGTGCAGCGCCTGCAGTGCCGGGTGTGTTGGGAGCCCATTCCGGGTAGGTTCGGTGGTCGTTGGCAGGTACCCAGCGGCCCTCGTCCACCACGTAGTCCCAACCCAACCCGTTGCGCTTAAGTCCCTCGATGCCTGCGAGCAGCCTCGTGGCGTCCTCCAACCGGGAGCCGACGCCAAAGCTGGCACGCAAGGAGCCTGAGGGAAGTCCGAGTCGCTTGAGCAGAGGGTGGGCGCAGAAGCGTCCATCCCGGAGGCCAACTCCGTGCTCAGCGGCCAGATAAGCGGCCACCAAACCGGCGTCGAATCCTTCCACTGAGAAGTTGACCACACCAATGGTGTCGTCGGAGTCAGTGAAAATCTGGTGCACAGTCACGCCGTCGATAGCCTCCAAACCCTCCACCAGGTACGTGCGGATGGCTGCTTCGTGGGCGTGCCATGCCTCCTGGTCCAGCCCGGCGAGGACCTGAGTGGCGCGGGCGAGGGTTGCGGCACCCAGGACGTTGGGGGACCCTCCTTCGTGGCGGGCAGGGCCCGTTGCCCAGCTCACCGAGTCCAGGCGGGCTTCACGGACGGCGCCGCCTCCAGCCAGGTGGGGGATCCCAGCGTCGAGCCAGTCCGGGCGGCCCACGACGACGCCTGCGCCGAAGGGGGCATACAGCTTGTGACCGGAGAACACCACGTAGTCAACGTCGGCCTCCGTGATGTTGATCCGGCGGTGGGGTGCCAATTGGGCGGCATCCACAACGATCCTGGCACCGTATTCGTGCGCCAGTGCAGCGAGTTCGGCGATCGGCAGGATTTCACCTGTGACGTTGGAAGCACCAGTAACAGCGAGCAGGCTGATTCCGCCTTGGGCCAATTCGTCGCGGAGCTTTTCCACCGTGGCGGCCAACGTGGAGGCCGCCACGACGCTGCGGTGCGGGACACCCTGCCAAGGAAGAAGGTTGGCGTGGTGTTCAATGTCCAGATAAAGGACTTCCCCGGAGAAACGGCCGTCAATCTGCGGTAGGCAGCCAGCCAGGAGATTCAGGGAGTCTGTGGTGTTTCGCGTGAAGATCACGGAATCGTCAGGACGCCCACCGACGAACTCACGGACAATATTGCGCGAATTCTCGTAGACCGACGTGCTGATCTGGGACGCAAAGCCCGCGCCGCGGTGCACGCTGGCGTAATAGGGCAGGACTTCGTTGAGGTACGCGGAGACGACGGTCAGGGCCGGAGCCGATGCGCCGTAGTCGAGGTTGGCGTAGCGGACGTGGCCGCCCTGGATCAGCGGTGCCTGCAGCTCAGCGCCAGTGACGGCGGCGAGTGGTCGTGCTGCCGCAGCTGCCTGTGACGGGATGTCACCGGCGAAAGAAGGAATGGTGTTCGAGTCGAACGTGACTGTGCTCATGGGACCTCACTCAAGAGGGATCCCCATAAGGGGATCCGCGCTTGCCGCATCCGTTCCGGACCGGCCGGGTCGTCACCCGGGGCACCCCGCCGCGAATGGAGGGTTGCCGGCCAGCAAACCGGGGTTTAGCGCTGGCACTCGTGACCTGTAAAAAAGGTTAGGGCACCCCCAGCGGACCCTCCAAAGCCACTTCGCTTTGTTAAGCGCTTTGTTACGTCGGGTTGTAAATCGCCGGTTTGGCGAAGAAAAAACGGCGGATGCCTCCAAAAGGAGGCCTTCGCCGTCGAATATTCGCTGGAAAGCAGCTTGCGAGCCCCGAGGGACACCTGCGCTAGAGCAGGTCGTCCAGGCCTGGGTTGAGCCGTTTGAGGACTTCCGAGTGAAGGATGGAGTTGGTGGCCAGCGCGTTACCGCCGAACGGACCGTCGTCACCTTCCAGGGAAGTGAAGCGGCCACCGGCCTCCGTTACGATCGGGACGAGAGCTGCCATGTCGTACAGGTTCAGCTCGGGCTCGCACGCGATGTCCACTGCGCCCTCGGCCACCAGGCAGTATGACCAAAAATCGCCGTAGGCCCGGGTTCGCCATACATCCTCTGTGAGCCCCAGGAACTCGTCCAGGTTCCCGCGGTCCTTCCAACCGGACAGGCTTGAGTAGGACAAGGAAGCATCGGACAAGCGGGAAACGTTGGAGACCTTCAAACGGGTGGCCGCGGCAAGTGACCGGCCCATGTAAGCGCCCATGTCCTTGGCAGCCCACCAGCGTTTTCCCAAGGCGGGTGCGCTGACGACGCCAACCACAGGTTCACCCTCATCAACCAGCGCGATCAATGTTGCCCAGACCGGTACGCCCCGGACAAAGTTCTTGGTCCCATCGATGGGATCAATGATCCAACGGCGTGATCCGTGTCCGCTGCTGCCAAACTCTTCGCCGAGGACAGCATCCCGGGGGCGGGACCGGGAGAGCTGACCCCGGATCGCTTCCTCCGCTGCTTTGTCGGCGTCGGTGACAGGTGTGAGGTCCGGCTTGGTTTCGATCTTCAGGTCCAGAGCTTTGAAGCGGTCCATGGTCTGGGCATCGACTGAATCAGCGAGGACGTGGGCGAGGCGCAGGTCATCGTTGTAGGTGGAAACGGGATGGGTCATGCCACCAAACTATCCTGAAACGTTCGCTGCAGCGGGGACGCGAAGCCGCAACGATCAGTTGACGGTTCCCAGTTCCTTGGTCTCTTTTGCTTCCATCCGGGGGTCGGCACCGAGCAACCGGCGCAACGAGGCCAACCGCGCTACTCCTGAGGGTCCTGCATGGCCATCGTTTACCCACGGATCAAGTCCGCAGTTGACGGCCGTGGCATCGTGCTTGCAGCCCCGCTCACAGGCTTCAGTTCCAGGTTCAAGATCCGGGAAGGAGTGCAGAATCCGGTCCGGGTCCACATGGGCGAGGCCGAAGGAACGGATGCCCGGTGTATCGATGATCCAGCTGCCGGCGGGGGCGTCGGCGAGTTTCAGGGCTAAAGCGGAGGAGGACGTATGCCGGCCACGGCCTGTCACAGCGTTTACGCCGCCGGTGGCCCTCTCTGCACCTGTCAGCGCATTGACCATGGTGGACTTGCCCACGCCCGAGTGGCCGAGCATCACGGTGACTTTGCCGCCGAGGTGGGAGCGCAACTGGGCTACGGCGTCCCGGTCCAACCGTGCGGACAAGCCATCATCTGAGCGGGCGTCGATGCCGCCTGCTTCGGAGTCCGCTGTGCGGCTGATGATCACGGGAAAGTCCAGGCTGAGGTAGTTGGCAAGCAATTCCGCCGGATCCTTGACGTCCGCCTTGGTGATGAGCAGCAACGGCTCAATGCCGGCGTCGTAGGCTGCAACCAAGGCGCGGTCGATGAATCCGGTGCGCGGTTCAGGGTTGGCGGCTGCAACAACAATGACCAACTGATGGGCGTTGGCCACCACCACGCGTTCGATGGGGTCGGTGTCGTCCGCGCTGCGTCGCAGGAGGGTTCGTCGTTCTTCCACCCGGACCAGCCGCGCCAGCGTGTCCGGCGAGCCGGAGACGTCCCCCACCAAAGCGACGAAGTCCCCGGGTACTACCGGGTTACGCCGCAATTCGCGGGCGCGCGCAGCGATGACGACGCGTGCGTTCGCGGAATCCTCGTCCACGATCGCCCTGTAGCGTCCGCGGTCAACGGTGATGATCCGGCCGATAACGGCGTCGTCATGGCTGGGCCTGTCCTTGGTCCGTGGCCTGGACCCTTTTTTGTTGGGTCGGATCCGGACGTCGGATTCGTCCCAGGAGCGTGCATCGCGGCCCATGGTCAGTTGTTTGCCCCATCCGTGCTGGAGATGGTCCCCACCATTCGGGCCCACATTTCCGGGAACTCCGGCATGGTCTTGGACGTGGTGGCGATGTCTTCCACTTGGACGCCTTCCACGGCGAGGCCCAGGATGGCGCCGGCAGTGGCCATGCGGTGGTCGGCGTAGCTGTGGACCACTCCGGCGTGCAGTGCCGCGGGGCGGATGATGAGGCCATCGGCGGTCTCTTCGGCGTCACCGCCCAGGGAGTTGATTTCAGCAACGAGTGCCGCGAGCCGGTCCGTTTCATGGCCCCGAAGATGGGCAATCCCCGTTAGTCGCGAGGGGCCTGCAGCCAGGGCGCACAAGGCGGCAACGGTGGGTGCGAGTTCGCTGGTTTCGTCGAAGTCGGCACCCTTGATGACCGGTCCTCCGGTCACAGAGAGGGTTCCGTCTTCCATGGTGACGCTGGCTCCCATGGTGGCCAGGATGCTTCGCCACATATCGCCAACCTGGGTGGTGCCGGCCGGCCAATTGGTGACCCGTACTGTGCCCCGTGTTGCCAGGGCTGCGGCCAGGAAGGGGCCGGCATTGGAAAGGTCCTGCTCGATCCTTTGGTCGAAGGCGTGGATGGGCCCGGGGGCGACCCGCCAGTGGTTGGGTACGGAGTCGTCCACGTTGACGCCCACGCTGCGGAGGACCTCCACGGTCATGGTGATGTGGTCCAGGCTGGGCACAGGCTTTCCGACGTGCTCCAGATGGAGACCTTCGGTGAAACGGGCGCCGACCAGCAGCAGGGCGGACACAAACTGCGATGACGCACTGGCATCGATCACCAAGTGGCCGCCCCGGACTTCGCCGGTGCCGTCCACTGTGAAGGGAAGGGCCGACGGCGTCCTGCCGCCTTCGGCTGCCACGGGGACGCCGAGGGCGGTCAATGCCTCGATGATGGTGCCCATGGGCCTGTTGCGGGCGTGCGGGTCGCCGTCGAAGACGGTAGTTCCCTTGCGCAAGGCGGCCAGCGGAGGCACGAACCGCATGACGGTGCCGGCGAGGCCGCAGTCAATGGCTGTTTCGGCGCTTGGGGCAGCGGGATCCATCGGGGTGATCTCCAGGTCAGGGCCGAAGTCGCCATCGCCAGGAACTTCCGTGACCGTGGCACCCAACTGCCGCAAAGCCTGGATCATGAGTGCCGAATCACGGGAATGCAGCGGAGCCCGCAGCCGTGAGGGACCATCCGACAAAGCCGCCAACACCAGGAACCGGTTGGTCAGCGACTTTGAACCAGGTACCGTCACCGTGGCGTCCACGGGCCCTTTGGCGTAGGGCGCCGGCCAGAGAGGCAGCGCAGCGGCTTTGGTTGATCCGGTGTTTGCGGCGGTGGTACCCGTCATGCTTCCTTATGCTCCAACTGCGTTGTCTACGGCCTTGCGTACTGCTTTGTCTGCCCGCTTGATTTGCTTGCCCGTCACCTTTTTGGCGTCGGCAGCCAAGTGCTCCGCGCGCCAGGCAATGCTCGGCCGTCCCTCGGTATCGACCGAGGCGAGAAGGACCCCGCCTGTCAGGGAAATGTTCTTCAGCAACTGGGCCTTGCGTGCGCTCCGCCCTTCCTTGGTGCTGATGTCCGCTGAACGCCATTCGACGTAGGAGTTCAACGCAGATGTCACAGCCAGCACCGTTGCGGCGAAACGGGTGAGCTTCCCAAGCCCGAGCAATGCGCCGGCTCCCAACTGCGCGCCTCCAATGACGCGCGCGAGGGTCTTCTCATCGGCTTTGAATGGCAGGGACTCCGAGGCCCGTCGAAGGACGGGCGAGAGCTGCTTGGCGGTATCGTCTGCGTTCCTGAGCTTGTCAAGACCTGCGACGACGAAGCTGGACGCGAGCATAGGCCGCGCGAGAAAACGGATAACAGACATGTCTTGCCTCCTGGATGGCTTGCCACACTATGTCAATGGGTGTTGTGTTCAAGGGGTGCAGTCTGCTCTAGTCTTGCACCTTTGCGGAATATTTACCCAGCGGCGGCCGTTGTGAACTAGTGGTGCGGTGGAGACCGGACCGCGGCAAGGTGTTGCCGCCTTGGTGAACGGAGTTGATTTCTTGACTTTGGTTAAGGACCGTGTGGTTCTACCGGAGCGCGGGTACGGCACACAGCCGGATTCCCCGCAGCTGACAGTAGACTTGGCAACGATGAGCACCACGGAACCGGCCGCAGCGGCCATGTACCAGGCGGCCGGCGCGGAAGACGCAGCGGCCGCACCCGACGTAGACGTCGCTTCGGAGACCCCCGAGCAGCGGCGTGCGCGGTTCGAGCGCGACGCCATGCAATATGTGGACCAGCTGTATTCGGCAGCCATGAGGATGGCGCGAAACCCTTCGGATGCAGAGGACCTCGTTCAGGAGGCCTACACCAAGGCGTTTTCGGCTTTCCACCAGTACAAGCCGGGAACCAACCTCAAAGCGTGGCTGTACCGCATCCTGACCAACACCTATATCAACCTCTACCGGAAGCGGCAGCGTGAGCCGCTGCAGTCCAACTCGGACACAATCGAGGACTGGCAGTTGGCGAAGGCAGAGTCGCACACTTCTGCGGGGTTGAGGTCCGCGGAAACTGAGGCGCTGGACCACTTGCCGGACTCCGACGTCAAAAACGCATTGCAATCCATCCCGGAGGAATTCCGGCTGGCTGTCTACTTCGCGGACGTCGAGGGCTACGCGTACAAGCAGATATCTGAAATCATGAACACTCCCATCGGCACGGTCATGTCACGGTTGCACCGCGGCAGGAAGATGCTGCGGGACATGCTGGCGGACTACGCCACCGAACGGGGCTTCAGGGCCCACATCGAAGACCAGGCCGCGGCCGGAAGCAACAATCAGGAGAAAGAGAAATGAGCGACTGCCAGGGATTGGGCGATTGCGACGATACGCGAATGCAGCGGATCTACGAGTACCTCGACGGCGCGTTGACCCGCGAGGACCTCAGCGAGATCAAGCAGCACCTGGACACCTGCGAGGAGTGCTCGGAACAGTATGACCTCGAGTGCCTCATCCGTACCATGGTCAAGCGGTCATGCACCGAGTCGGCACCGGAGAACCTTAAGAACTCGATTCTGGACAGGATTCACTCCATCAAGCCGGTAGAAGCCTGATCCCAGCCCTGCATAAACGCCAAGGGCCCCGGAAACCTCATGGTTTCCGGGGCCCTCGCTCTTAAGCCTGTGACACTAAGCCGCTGGCTTAGGTGTTGGGACGCTTGCCGTGGTTCGCGCCGCCGCGCTTACGGTCACGACGCTTACGTGCACGCTTGCTCATAGCTGGCCTCCTTCAATGATTGATACTCAATAGAGCTGCCCTCCAGTTTCGCACATCCGGGTGCCGGGTCGCGAACCGGGAACGGCGTTGCGCCGGCAGAAGCCAACTCCACGTCAATTCCGCAGCGAATTCCTGATCGAGATGCGCGCCTGGTCCAGTACCGTACGCACTGTTTCCAGCGCCAGTGGCGTCAGCGGTTGTGAGGCACCGTGCAGGCGCAACTCCACCCGGATATCATCCCTGAATGACTGGACCATCAGCTCGGCTTCCTTCACCAGGCGTTGCCCCTCAGGTGTGTAGCCGCCGGACCGGCTCCGGAAAGGTGCTGAGGTTGCCGTGGTACGGGCCGCTTCAGCAGTGGCGGCGAGGTCCGCCCGCAGGCCCCGCATATTGGTGCGGATATCTTCGCGCAAGTTGTCGGCTAGCCGCCTGACGGAGGCAGAAATGGTGTTTTCTACGTCAGCCAATTCGTCCCTGCGGCCATTAAGTTCGGCGAGGCCTGCGTCGGTGATGAAGTACTTGGTGCGGCGGCCCTCGGTTTCGGTGGCTACCAAGCCCTCTTCCTCCAGCTTGCCCAGGCGCGGATAGATGGTTCCTGCGCTGGGGGAGTATGTCCCGCCAAACCGGTCGCCCAAAGCCTTGATCAGTTCATAGCCATGCTTGGGGCCTGCTTCGAGTAACGCCAGCAGGTACAGGCGCAGGGCTCCGTGGGCAAAGACGGGAGGCATCAGAGGCCCGCTTCCCCGGGGACCTGGCGGTTGTTGTCCGTTGCCGGCGCTGACCCGTGCATGATGTAGGTCTTGCCGGAGACCGTGTTGGTGCGCACCAGCATGAGCTTTTCGTCCGGGCCTACAATCGTGTGCACGTTGCTGCCGGGATGGGCATACATCTGGTCATCGATCACTACGGTTCCGCTGGCTGACTTGGCCACAATGTCCAGGCCGACGTCGTGGGGAAGCCTGATGGTCAGGTCGCCGGAGACGGAATTCGCCCCGAGGTCGTTGGTATAGTCCTGAAGATCGAAACTGAGGTCGCCGCTGACGGTGCTGGCCCGGACGTTCTTGAACTTGCCCGACGCGGTCACTTCGCCTGAGACGCTCTTGGCGGTCAGGACGCCGTCGTGGTTCCTGACGATGACCTCGCCGCTGACGGTGTTCACGTGCAGCTCGCCGCTGGTTCCATCTGCCATGACAGAGCCCGAGACGGTGTTCAGGCGCGTCCGGCCGCTGATCCCGGACACCAGGCCGTCGCCGCTGACCGTTCCCGCCTCGACATCCACACCGGGCGGAAGCGCGATCCCGACAACCACTGAGTTGGTACTGGTGTTGTTGACGGTGCCCATCAGGTTGCGGAACCACCCTTGCGGCCCTTGCAGCTGGTGGCGCACTTCCAAGCGGCCGTCTACGAGCGTCACCGTGAGGGGGTCGCCGGTGATTTCGCTGATTTCAATGCGGACAGAAGGCTGGTCGTGGGTCATGACGTCGAAGCGGCCCTTGACGATTCCCAGCTTGAGAGAGCGGACATCGTCCACATCAATTGTTTGTGGACCGGTGACGGTCCAGAGTTCCTCAGACATGATCCCTCCAGGTTGCGATATATCGCGTTGATGTAAAACACGATATATCGCGAAAATCCGGAAGGCAATGGTCCAAAAGCATGCGGAGTCGTCGCTCCTGGGCAGCTACTCCGGCTGGGCGATGTTAAGCCACTGGAACCAACCACGGTGCAGGACCAGCCACGCGATCAATCCGTAGCCGGCCTGGCCCGGGGTTCCACCATTGGCTGCGAGGTCCGTCCTCCACTGCTCATGATTGAGCAAGGGCGAGAAGGTGTCGACGTAGTGGTGGTTGCGCCGTGTGGTGACATCGGCAAAGGCTGTGTTGAGTTCTGCGAGTCGCTTGTTCCGTGCTGGGTCCAGCGTGGGCGGGGGCCCCACCACAAAAACCTCCACGCTGCTGTGTGAGGCTCCGTCCAGGATGTTGGCCAGGTTCAGGCGGCTGCGGGCCGTAGACAGGCCGAACTCCAGGTCGCGTCCGGAAAGCCCGATGACCAGGCGGTTCTCGTGGGTGTCGCTGAAGCGCCGTCCTGCTTCGTCCTGCCACCGGGCGGCCAAGCCCTCCGTGCCTTCCATGGGGCAGGGGAGCGGGAAACTCTCCACTACGACGGCGTCCTGGGGCGTTCGGGCCAGGACTCGTCCGAGCCAACCCAAGGCGCGGGGATCCCCCAGGCCCGCGAGCAGTTCATCTCCTACAGCTGCGATACGCAGCTTCCTGTCTTCCACGGTTACCTCTTCACACTCGTTACGGTCCTTGCACGGTTTGCCGGATCATCGGCCGGTAATGGAACCGGATACCTGTCCCATTAAACAGAACTGCCCGGCCTGAGGGGCGCATTCACTCCTCAGACCGGGCAGTTTCGCTTTACTTGCGTTCGAACGCCTGCTTGATCAGGGCATCCTGCTCAGCGGCGTGGCGCTTCATGGAACCGGCAGCCGTGGAGGCAGATGCCGGACGCGACACCAAACGGAGCTTGCGGTCAAGCTCCGGTGCCAGGTTCAGGCCCATGAACGGCCACGGACCCTGGTTGGCAGGTTCGTCCTGCGCCCAAACAATGTCAGCGTTCGGGTACTTGGCCAACTCTGCGTCAATCTCAGCCTTGGGCAGGGGGTAAAGCTGCTCAACGCGGATGATGGCAGTGGAGGTATCGCCGGACTTCTGTCGGTTGGACAGGAGGTCGTAGTACAACCGGCCCGAGACCAGGATGACGCGGTCCACGTTGGCAGGCTGAACCTCGGGATCGGCAATAACCGGCCGGAAGCCACCCGTAGTGAAGTCTTCGACGGCGGATGCGGCGCCCTTGAGGCGGAGCAGCTGCTTCGGCGTGAAGATGATCAACGGCTTGCGCGGACGGCTGTAGGCCTGGCGGCGCAACAGGTGGAAGTGCGAGGCAGCGGTGGTGGGGTTGGCCACGATCATGTTGTCCTCGGCGCACATCTGGAGGAAACGCTCAATGCGTGCAGAGGAGTGGTCCGGTCCCTGGCCTTCATATCCGTGCGGAAGCATGAGCACCAGCGAGGAGCGCTGGCCCCACTTTTGTTCCGCCGAGGAAATGAACTCGTCAATGATGGTCTGGGCGCCGTTGACGAAGTCACCGAACTGCGCTTCCCACAGGACCAAGGCATCCGGGCGCTCCACCGAGTAGCCGTATTCGAAGCCCATGGCTGCGTATTCGGAGAGCAGGGAGTCATAGATCCACAGCTTGGCCTGGTCATCGGAAAGGTTGCCCAGCGGCAGCCACTCGTTGCCGTTGGCGCGGTCGTGGAATACGGCGTGACGCTGCACGAACGTGCCGCGGCGGGAATCCTGTCCGGCCAACCGGACCGGCACGCCCTCCATAATCAGCGAGCCAAAGGCTGCGATCTCGCCGAAGCCCCAGTCAATACCGCCTTCACGGGACATCTGCTCACGCTTCTCCAGGAGTTGCTTCAGCTTGGAGTGGACCGTGAAGCCATCCGGAATTTCCAGGTGCGCCTTGCCGATGCGGGCAAGCGTCTCAGCGGAAATGGCAGTGGATGCCGGGGAGTTGGTCCCGAAGTCGGCCTGCTGCGCGATGGGACGCTCGATGTCCGAGACAGCTGCGGAATCCGCCGTGATGATCGGGATCGGCGAGGTCTGCGCTGCGTGCGTCTCAGCGAAGACGCGCTCGAGGCGCTCCTGGTAGTCGCGGAGCAACTGCTCTGCTTCTTCCTCGGTGATATCTCCACGGCCGATGAGCGACTCGGTGTACAGCTTGCGGACGGAGCGCTTGGCTTCGATCAGGTTGTACATGAGCGGCTGCGTCATTGAGGGGTCGTCGCCCTCGTTGTGGCCGCGACGGCGGTAGCAGACCATGTCGATGACAACGTCCTTGTGGAAACGCTGCCGGAACTCGTAGGCGAGTTGTGCAACACGCACCACGGCCTCGGGGTCGTCGCCGTTCACGTGGAACACCGGTGCCTGGATCATCTTGGCGACGTCCGTGGAGTACGTGGACGAGCGCGATGACGACGGCGCCGTGGTGAAGCCAACCTGGTTGTTGACGATCACGTGGATGGTACCGCCGGTGCGGTAGCCGCGCAGCTGCGAGAGGTTGAGGGTTTCAGCCACAACACCCTGGCCGGCGAACGCGGCGTCACCGTGGACCATGATGGGCAGGACCGGGAAGGACTCGCCCTGATCCAGCCTGTCCTGCTTGGCACGGACGATGCCCTCAAGCACGGAGTCCACAGCTTCGAGGTGGGACGGGTTGGCGGCGAGGTAGACCTTGGTCTGTTTGCCGTTGTCCGAGGTGAAGGTGCCTTCCGTACCGAGGTGGTACTTGACGTCACCGGAGCCCTGCACGGAGCGTGGGTCCTGGGTGCCTTCGAATTCGCGGAAGACCTGCGCGTAGGTCTTGCCGGCGATATTGGTCAGCACGTTGAGGCGGCCGCGGTGGGCCATGCCGATGGCAACTTCGTCCAGACCGTCGTCGGCAGCGTCCGAGATCACGGCGTCGAGCAACGGAATCAGCGATTCGCCTCCCTCCAGGGAGAAGCGCTTCTGACCAACGAACTTGGTCTGCAGGAACGTTTCGAAAGCTTCTGCTGCGTTGAGCTTGGAAACGATGCGCAGCTGCTCTTCACGGCTCGGCTTGGAGTAGGGGTGCTCCAGCTGGTCCTGGAACCATTTGCGTTCTGCAGGTTCCTGGATGTGCATGTACTCGATGCCCGTAGTGCGGCAGTACGCGTCACGAAGGACCCCGAGGATGTCGCGGAACTTCAGCTGCGGCTTGCCGCCGAACCCGCCAGTGGGCCATTCGCGGTCCAGGTCCCACAGGGTGAGGCCGTAGGTGAGGACGTCAAGGTCCGGGTGCTTGCGCTGGACGTACTCCAGGGGATCGGTGTCCGCCATCAGGTGACCGCGGACGCGGTAGGAGTGGATCAGCTGCTGGATGCGGGCAACCTTGTTGATCTCGTCGGCAGGATCCACCTGGAGGTCCGGGCTCCAGCGGACGGGTTCGTAGGGAATACGCAGGGCTTCAAAGATTTCGTCATAGAAGTTCTGCGCACCAAGCAGGAGCTGGTGGACAAGCTTGAGGAACTCGCCGCTGCCGGCGCCCTGGATGACACGGTGGTCATAGGTGGACGTCAGCGTGAGGATCTTGCTGATGGCGTTCTGGGCGATGATCTTCTCGCTGGCGCCCTGGAACTCCGCGGGGTAGTCAAGGGCACCGACGCCGATGATGGCGGCCTGGCCCTTGGAGAGGCGAGGCACGGAGTGCACGGTACCGATGCCACCGGGGTTGGTCAGGGAGACCGTGGTGCCGGCGTGGTCATCTGCCGTCAGCTTGCCGTTACGGGCGCGCTTGATCAGGTCCTCATAGGTGTGCCAGAACTCAGCGAAGTCCATGGTCTCGGCCTTCTTGATGTTGGGAACCATCAGGAGGCGGGTGCCATCGGGCTTGGGCATGTCAATGGCGATGCCGAAGTTGACGTGTGCGGGCTGCACAGCACTGGGCTTGCCATCGATTTCGTCGTAGTAGACGTTCATCGATGGGAACTGGGACAACGCACGGACAACGGCGTATCCGATGAGGTGCGTAAAGGAGACCTTGCCACCGCGGGCACGGGCAAGGTTGGAGTTGATGACCACCCGGTTGTCGATGAGCAGCTTGGCGGGAACTGCGCGGACACTCGTGGCGGTAGGTACTTCAAGGCTTGTCACCATGTTGGTGGCGATGGCCTTGGCCGGACCCCGGAGGACTGAAACTACATCTTCCTCAGGTGCCGTGGGCGCCTTGGTGCTCTTGGGCAGCTGGGCAGGAATGGGCTGTGCCGTGGTTCCGGCTGCGGGCTTCTTTGCTCCGTCCCGGGCAACGGTGGCCGGTGCTTTCTTCGCCGGGGCGGGTGCCGCCGGTGCAGCCGGTTCCGCGGCAGCGGCAGGAGCGGCCGGCGCCGGTGCCGGAGCCGCTGCAGCCGGAGCTACCACGGGAAGTACTTGGGTGGGTGGATTGGCAGCTGAAGGAGCTGCGGAGGTTCCGTTGGAAGAAGTGCCGTCAGCAGAAGCAAAGGATTCGAAGAGCGGCCACCACTTGGTGTCGACCGAATTCTTGTCCTGTTGGTACCGCTCGTACAGTTCGTCAACGAGCCACTCGTTTCCGCCAAATTCCTCTGGTAGACGGTGGCTGGGCTGCTCTGGCACTTGAAATACGCCTCTTCCATGAGTGTTGTTTTCCCGCTGGCCAAAGTTGCTTTTCCGCAACGATGGGACAGGGTCCGGGTCCCGCGAACTCAGACCCCTGACAGTCTAGTTAGGATCGTTGGTTAACTGCCAATAGTGGTGACCTAAATCATGTTGCGGCTGACTTAGTGGGCTGCCACTCCTTTTTTGTCGCAGAGGCTGGCCTGCTGTTGGAGGTGCCCGGGGGCTGGAATGTAGACTGAAAGTCTTATGGACAGTAAATCTAGGTGCCGGCCTGGGAACTGTCGGGGGAGCCAATCTGGCAACTCCGCACAGCGCGCCCGTCGAGCCGGCAATACCCGTTCACATGCCCATCACGCGCCGGTGCTCAGAGCCGGTGGTTCCTCGGACCATGCGTCCGCGGGACCCGACCAGCCTCCGCCGGGGCGAATCCCCGCGCTGAAGGCACCCTCCCCATTGCACGCGCCCACTCATGGAGTGATGCGCTAAGTGGAATGGATTCTTCTCCTAGCCGGCTTTGCCTTGATCCTGGGTACCGGCTTCTTTGTAGCAGTTGAGTTTTCCCTGGTTGCGTTGGACCAAGCCAGCGTTCAGCGTGCGGTTGACAACGGCGATCATGCTGCCGCCCCGCTGCTCAGGTGCCTTAAATCGCTGTCCACGCAGCTTTCCAGTTGCCAGCTCGGGATCACCCTGACCACGCTGCTGACAGGCTTCGTCATGGAACCCTCCTTGGGGCAACTTCTTGGGGGGCCGCTTGCGTCCCTGGGACTTGGCCCGGATGCAGCCCATTCAGTGGCTTTGATCCTGGCGATGGCTGTCGCCACCCTCTTGTCGATGCTGATCGGCGAATTGGTACCCAAGAACATGGCTATCGCCCTTGCGTTCCCTCTGGGCAAACGCCTTGCCCGCCCCCAGCTGATGTTCACGGCCGTTTTCAAGCCTGCCATCGTGGTTCTTAACGGGTTCTCGAACAAAGTGCTGAATCTGTTCGGCCTTGAAGCCAAGGAAGAGATCTCCGGGGCAAGGACCCCCGCAGAGCTGGCCTCCTTGGTGAGGCGCTCCGCTGAGCTGGGGACTTTGGACGCCGGGACCGCCAACTTTGTTGCCCGCACCCTGAACTTCTCCGGGCGCACGGCAGCAGACGTCATGACACCGCGTATCCGCATGGAAACGATCGATGCCGACCAGCCTGTGTCCGACATCCTCGACGCCGCACGGCGCACCGGATATTCGCGGTTCCCCGTTATCGGTGATTCCACGGACGACATCCGCGGCGTGGTGCACGTCAAGAAAGCCGTGGCTGTCCCGGCAGAGCGCCGGGCCAAGCTTGAGGCCGGTGCGATCATGACCGATGTCCTGCAGGTTCCCGAAACCATCCACCTGGATGCGCTGCTTTCCGAGTTGCGCGAGGGCAACCTGCAGTTGGCCGTGGTGCTGGACGAGTACGGCGGAACCGCAGGAATCACCACCCTCGAGGACCTTGTGGAAGAGATTGTCGGTGAGGTCGCTGACGAGCACGATAAGGTCCGCCCGGGAGTGCTGCAGAGCGCGTCCGGCGACTGGTACTTCCCGGGGCTCTTGCGGCCGGATGAGGTTTCCGAGCAGATACCCAACCTCACAGTGCCTGACGAGTCTGCGTATGAGACTGTGGGCGGCTACGTCATGAGCCAGTTGGGTCGCATTGCCAGGACGGGCGACGTCGTGGACACGGTAGGCGGGACGCTCACGGTGACCAGGATGGATGGTCGAAGGATCGACCGGATCTGTTTCCATCATGTGGAGTCGGATGAGTCCACTCCGGAGGACGCAGAGAATCCGCGTCATGAAGCGGGGGCCGTATGAGCGACTGGGTAGGAATTGTCTGGCTCGTGGTTCTCCTGATCGGCAACGCTTTCTTCGTCGGTGCCGAGTTTGCTGTCATGTCTGCTCGGCGCAGCCAGATCGAGCCCTTGGCCGAAGCCGGATCAAAGCGCGCGCAGACAACATTGCGCGCCATGGAGAACGTTTCGTTGATGCTTGCCTGTGCTCAACTGGGCATCACCGTCTGTTCCCTGTTGATCCTTCAGGTTGCCGAACCAGCCATCCATCACTTGTTGGCCGAGCCCCTTGAGCTGGTGGGCGTTCCGGTTGAGCTGGCGGACATCATCGCCTTTGCGATCGCCTTGCTGTCCGTCACGTTCCTGCATGTCACTTTTGGCGAGATGGTTCCCAAGAACATCTCGGTTTCCGTGGCCGATAAGGCCGCACTGCTGTTGGCCCCGCCGTTGATGTTCATTGCACGCCTGGTGAACCCCATCATCTGGACCCTGAACTGGCTGGCCAACCACATCCTGCGGTTGATGAAGATCGAGCCAAAGGACGAGGTGTCCTCCTCGTTCACGCTTGAGGAAGTGCAGTCGATCGTCCAGGAGTCCACGCGCCATGGCTTGGTGGACGACGAAACTGGCTTGTTGAGCGGTGCACTGGAGTTCTCGGAGCACACGGCCTCGCACATCATGGTTCCCTTGGACAAATTGGTGGTGCTCAAGACTGCCTCTACTCCGGTGGACCTGGAAAAGGCGGTCAGCCGCACTGGATTCTCCCGTTTCCCTATGGTGGACGACGACGGCGAACTCGCCGGCTACCTGCACGTGAAGGACGTCCTGTCCATCCCGGACGAGGGTCGCAGGCATCCCATTGCCGAAGGGCGGATCCGCTCGTTTGCCAACCTTGCGCCGGACGACGAAATCGAGCAGGCCATGTCCGTGATGCAACGGACAGGATCGCACCTGGCCCGTGTCATTGGCGCCGACGGCGAGACCCAGGGCGTCCTCTTCCTGGAGGACGTCATTGAACAGTTGGTTGGTGAGATCCGCGACGCTACGCAGGCGACCGGTATCCGCCGCTACGGAGATCAACAGGTCAAGTAACACCGCGGAAAGGGCCGGCGCCGATCGCACGTGATCGGCGCCGGTTCGCTCTAAATAGGAATCATTCCCATTTAGAGCTACACTTGAGTCTGCCAGTAATTGTGTTTGATTCTCATTTTGAGTAGATCCGAGGTTCTCGTGCGTCGTTCCGCCGCCCGCCTGTCCATGGCCGCTTCCGCAGCCCTTGCCGCCCTGTTTCTTTCTTCCTGCGCGGGGACAGCAGGGGCAAACGAATCGTCGTCGTCAGGTGCCATTGAAGTAGTCACCTCGACGAATGTCTACGGCGATGTTGTGAAGGCAATTGGCGGGGACAAAGTCAATGTGAACGCCATCATCACCAAGACCAGCCAGGACCCGCACTCCTATGAGGCAAGCGCCCAGGACAAGCTGGTCATTTCCAAGGCCAAGCTCGTGGTGGAGAACGGCGGAGGCTATGACGAGTTCCTCCACAAAATTGCTGATGAGACCAAGGTTGGCCACGAGAACATGATCAGCGCCGTGGAAATCTCCGGGCTCGCCCCCGAAGAAGAAGCCCACAGCGGGGAATCCCACGGCGAAGAAGGCCACACCCACAACCACGGCGAGTTCAATGAGCACGTCTGGTACAGCTTGGACACCATGGGCAAGCTCGCCGATGCAGTTGCTGCCAAGCTTGGCAGCCTTGATGCGGGATCGGCCGCGACCTTCACAGCCAATGCCGAAGCCTTCAAAACCAAACTCGCCGACCTCACCGGAAAACTCGACGCCGTCAAGGCCGCAAACGACCATGCGCCGGTAGCTGTCACGGAGCCCGTGCCCTTGTACCTGCTGGAAGCTGCGGGCCTGGAAAACAAGACTCCGGAGGCTTACAGCGCTGCCATTGAAGAGGAAACAGATGTCCCGGCCGCCGTATTGAAGGAAACCACGGACCTGGTCACTGCCAAATCCGTGCGGTTCCTGGCGTACAACGAGCAGACCGAAGGGCCGCAGACTGAATCCGTCAAGCGGGCCGCGGAAGCTGCGGGCGTGCCAGTGGTGAACTTCACCGAGACACTGCCTGATGGCAAGGATTACGTCCAGTGGATGTCCGACAACGTGGAGTCGGTCTCTTCTGCACTCAGGAAGTAGCATTTCCCGACACCCGGTATGCGGTGAAGGGCCCTGCCAACGTCCTAAGATATTGAGGATGGCTGCGGGGCCTTTTGCCTGCCACCAGCACGGCCGCGAATGCCAGCGGCACCACTGACTGCGTCCCCAGCGACGCATGGATCGAGGACAACTTTTGACACCGGTAGTGAGCCTCCGTGGAGCGAGCCTTCAGTTCGGCAAGAGGGCGCTCTGGCGGGATCTCGACCTCGACATCAATCCCGGCGAGTTCTTCGCTGTCCTGGGTCCCAACGGCAGCGGCAAGACCAGCTTCCTGAAGGTTCTCCTTGGGCTGCAGGAACTGCATTCAGGGACTGTCTCCCTGGGGGGCCATCCGGTGGAGCGAGGCAGCAAGCGGATCGGCTACATCCCGCAGCAAAAGTCGTTTGCTCCAGACACACCCTTGCGCGCACGGGACCTGGTGGGCTTGGGGATCGACGGGCACAGGTGGGGCATGCGGCTCTCGGCCGGCAAGGTCAACCCGAGGATTGACGAACTACTCGAGCTGGTGGGGGCTTCCGACTACGCGAAGGTGCCCGTGGGGCAACTGTCCGGGGGCGAGCAGCAACGGCTCAGGGTTGCACAAGCACTGGCCACGGAGCCGCAGGTCCTGCTGTGCGACGAACCGCTCCTTTCCCTGGATCTGCACCACCAGCAGGGCGTCAGCTCGCTGATCAACAAGCAATGCCATGAGCGGAACAGTGCAGTGGTTTTCGTGACCCACGAGATCAATCCGGTGATCGACTACGTTGACCGGGTCCTCTACCTTGCCGGCGGCCAATTCCGTGTGGGTACGCCCCAGGAAGTCATGACCACGGAAGTCCTTTCGGAGCTGTACAACAGCCATGTGGAGGTTATCCACGCCAACGGAAGGATCGTCGTCGTCGGTCTTCCTGACGCAACGACGCACTTCCATGACGATGCCCATGCAACCGCCGGGGAGGAGTTCTAGATGGACCTCGACACCATTCTGCAGACCATTTTCAACTTCGAGAACTACGGCGAGTTGCTGGTCCTCGTCCAGAACTCCATCTGGGCTGGAGCCGTGCTGGGGCTGCTGGGCGGGTTGGTGGGCACGTTCGTGATGAAGCGGGACCTGGCTTTCGCTGTCCACGGCATTTCTGAACTGTCCTTTGCCGGCGCTGCTTTTGCCTTGCTGATCGGCGCCGACATCATCTTTGGCTCCTTGGTCGGCTCAGTGGCTGCCGCTGTGTTGCTGGGCTTCATGGGCGTCCGGGCACGGGACAAGAACTCCATCATCGGTGTCATCATGCCGTTCGGCCTGGGGCTGGGAATCCTTTTCCTGGCACTCTATGAGGGCCGCGCGGCCAACAAGTTCGGACTGTTGACCGGTCAGATTGTTTCAGTGGACACCGTGCAGCTGCAGGTTCTTGCAGGAACTGCAGTGGTGGTGATGATCGCCCTGGCGGCAATCTGGCGGCCGCTGAGCTTTGCCAGCGTAGACCCTGAAATGGCGGAAGCAAGGGGTGTTCCGGTTCGTGGCCTGGCCATTGGCTTCATGGTGCTGCTGGGTGTCAGCGTTGCGCTGTCCATCCAGATAGTTGGCGCCCTGCTGGTCCTCGCGTTGCTGATTACGCCGGCAGCAGCTGCGCTTAGGGTGACCACCTCACCCCGGCTGGTGGTAGTGCTGAGCGTGGTTTTCGCTATGACGGCTACCGTCGGCGGAATCCTGCTGGCCCTCGGCAGCCGGATTCCCATCAGCCCGTACGTCACCACGCTGTCATTCCTGATCTACGTGGTGTGCAGGGTGATTGGACGGGTCAGGGCCAACAGGGGCCTCAATGGCAGGGTGTCGCGGGACCAGCCGGCAGGCGCCCTCTAGAGAGTCCCGGCTGCCTTCTTCGCAGTGCATTCGGGGCACAGCCCGAAGATTTCCACGGTGTGGGCCACCTCAGTGAAGCCATGTTCCGACGCCGTTCGTGCTGCCCACGTCTCGACGGCGGGCGCCTCCACTTCAACTGCCTTGCCGCAATTGCGGCACAGCAGGTGGTGGTGGTGGCCGGTGACGTTGCAGCGGCGGTAGACCGCTTCACCTTCACCGTTGCGGAGGACATCAATAAGTCCGTCGTCGGCCAACGACTGAAGGATGCGGTATGCGGTGGCCAGGGACACCGAAATGCCCTTGTTTTGCAGCAGGCGGTACAGCTCCTGGGTGCTGACGAAGTCATCCAATTCGTCCAGTGCGGCGCTGACGGCCAAGCGCTGCTTGGTAACGCGCTGCTCCTTGACGCCGCTGCTGGCCGGCGCCGAGGGGCCGGTCGTGGCGGAATTGGTGCCGTGTGGCATTGAAGGACTCACTTCCCTGGGGATGCTGGCAAAGCCCAATTTTACCAGCAGGACAGGCTTGGAAACTGTCACCGCGTGGTCCTAGGCTTTGGTCATGTTGCTCACCAAATACACCCACGCCTGTGTCCGGTTGGAGAAAGATGGGAACGTTCTGGTCATCGATCCCGGGACATTCTCCGAGTCCGGGGAAGCGTTGACCGGCGCCCATGCCGTCCTCATTACACACGAGCACAATGACCACATCGACCGGCCCGCCTTGGTGTCCGCGCTCCGGAGCAACGCCGGGCTTGAGGTCCATGCCCCCGCCGGGGTTGCCGCAGCCCTGCGGGAGGAAACCGACGTCGCAGTCCGCGTCCACACGGCTGAGCCGGGCTCCAGCTTCGACGCCGCAGGGTTCAGCGTGCGCACGTTTGGCGGCCAGCACGCAGTGATCCATGCACAGATCCCGGTGGTGGCCAATATCGGGTACCTGATCGATGACAACGTGTTCCACCCCGGGGACTCTTTCGTGGTCCCGGACGGGATTGACGTCAAGACCCTTCTGGTGCCCATCCATGCCCCATGGTCAAAGGTGGGGGAGGTTATCGATTTCGTGATCTCGGTCCGTGCTCCCCGGGCGTTCCCGGTCCATGACGCCCTGCTTAACGAACGGGGACGGGGCATTGTGGAAGGCCACGTGACCCGTATCGGCGCCCGCTACGGGACCAGCTATCAGCGTCTTGCACCACGCGACTCGGTAGAGGTCTAGCCGGTCCACACCCCTGTGCGGTGGAACCGCTCCAGTACTGCCTCGTGCGGTGCGGGGTCCAGCCCCTTCGCCGCAAGCCACCCGGCGTCGTAGTAGCTGCCCGCATAGCGGTCGCCGCCGTCGCACATCAGCGACACGATGCTGCCCCGTCGACCCTCGGCGACCATCCGGGCCACCAATTGCCACACGCCCCACAGGTTGGTCCCGGTGGAGGGCCCGGCATGCAGTCCTGTGAGCTTCCGGAGGTGGCGCATGGCCGCCACCGAGGCGGCATCCGGCACCTGGATCATGTGGTCGATGACCGCGGGCACGAAACTCGGCTCGGATCGTGGCCGGCCAATGCCTTCGATCCTGGATGGCTGGCCTGTTGCCGCAGCGGCGTCTCCGTCGCGCCATGCGGGGTAGAAGGCCGAGTTTTCCGGGTCCACCACGGCAAGGAGGGTTGAGTAGCGGTTGTACCGAAGATAGCGGCCAATGGTGGCGCTGGTTCCACCGGTGCCCGCTCCTACGACTATCCACTCCGGGACAGGGTGTTCCTCAAGTGCGAGTTGGTCGAAAATCGACTCGGCGATGTTGTTGTTGCCCCGCCAGTCCGTGGCGCGTTCTGCGTGCGTGAATTGGTCCATGTAGTAACCGCCGGAGGTTTTCGCGGTCTCTTCGGCCACCGCATACACCTCGGAGGCGTGGTCCACCAGCAGGCAGGCACCACCGAATTCCTCGATCAGGGCGATTTTTTCCGGGCTGGTGGTTTTTGTCATCACCGCTATGAAAGGCAGTCCGATAAGCCGGGCAAAATAGGCCTCGGAGACCGCCGTGCTGCCGCTTGAGGCCTCAACGATGGTGGTGTCCTCAGTGATCCAGCCGTTGACCAGGCCGTATAGGAACAAGGACCGTGCAAGGCGGTGCTTGAGGCTGCCGGAGCGGTGCGTCGATTCGTCCTTCAGGTACAGCTGGACGCCCCAATGGTCCGGGAGTGGGACCGCATAAAGGTGCGTGTCCGCCGAACGGTTGTTCTCGGCCTCGATTTTGCGGATGGCCTCGCTGGCCCACGCCCTGTCCTGAATGCATGAATTGCTCACCGGATAAGCCTAGGCTGGAAACCGGGCGCCGGCAGCAACAGAGCCCATGCCGCAGGAATGAAGGAGAAAAGATGTCCACGCTGATGAGTCCCCCCGAACTGCGCAATCGCCTCGATTCAGGTGAGCGGACAGTGCTTCTGGATGTCCGCTGGGTGCTCGGCCGGACGGACGGGCACAGCGAGTACCTGGCGGGGCACCTTCCCGGCGCGGTGTTCGTGGACCTCCCCACAGAGCTTGCCGACCATGCGCAGCCCGGCCATGGCCGGCATCCGCTGCCATCCACCCAACGGTTCCAGGGCGCGGCCCGGCAATGGGGCATCAACGACGGCGATACCGTGGTTGCGTACGACAACAGCGGTGGCATGGCCGCGGCCCGCGTTTGGTGGATGCTGCGAAATGCGGGCTTGGAATCTGTCTACCTGCTCGACGGCGGCCTCGCCGCCTGGCGAGCCGGCGGTCACCCGGTGGAGACAGGTGAGGTAAGGCCCGTCGTCGGAAGTGTTTCCCTGGGCGAGGGAGGCCTGCCGGCAATCGACGAAGCCCAAGCCGCACAGTGGCACCAGGGCGGAGTTCTGCTTGATGCCCGGGCGGGGGAGCGCTACCGGGGCGAAACAGAGCCGATTGATCCGCGGGCAGGGCACATCCCCGGAGCCGTGAGCGCTCCCACCACAGAGAACCTCGCAGCCGACGGAACGTTCCTGCCGGCCCAAGAGCTTCGCCGCCGTTTCGAAGCGTTGGGCGTGGATGGCTCGTCCCCTGTGGCGGTCTATTGTGGATCCGGCGTCACAGCGAGCCATGAAATCGTGGCGCTGCACATCGCCGGATACGACGCCGCCCTGTACCCGGGGTCCTTCTCGCAGTGGTCCAACAACCCCGACAACCCGGTGGCCGTGGGCAGTGAGCCGTCGAATGAAGGCTCTGGCGACGGCGTGGGACCGAGTGGCAGAAGCGCCGCTGCCGGGAGTAGCGTCGGATCATGACTCCAGGACGCCCCGTGCCCCCGCCCCTTGCCAAACCCATCACCCTGGACACCGGTGAAACCGTAAGCACCACCCTGGTTGCTGCGTACGGTGCCACGTCCCCGGACAGCGGCTTGGTGCCACTGACCCTTTCGAGGCGGGCACCCACCGCAGATGACGTAGAGATCGCGATTGAGTTTTGCGGGCTGTGCCACTCCGACGTCCACGCGACGCGCGGTGAATGGCGGGTTCCTCCGTACCCTCTGGTTCCAGGTCATGAAATTGTTGGCCGGGTAACCCGCGTGGGCTCCGCCGTGAAGGAATTCACGCCGGGCGACCACGTCGGTGTCGGCTGCATGGTGGACTCCTGCCGCGAATGCGAGAGCTGCCTTGACGGACTGGAGCAGTACTGCGAGCGGGGCAACATCGGCACGTATGGGGCCGCAGACCCCCGTCACGGTGACGCCATCACCCAAGGCGGCTACTCGACGTCTGTAGTGGTGGACCGGCGTTTCGTGCTGCGTGTTCCCGACGCCCTTGAACCGGCAGCGGCAGCCCCTTTGCTGTGTGCCGGGATCACCACATACTCTCCGCTGCGGTATTTCGATGTGGAAGAAGGCGACGCCGTGGGCGTGGTGGGCTTGGGTGGCCTGGGACATATGGCCGTAAAGATCGCCAAGGCCATGGGGGCGGAAGTGACAGTTTTCACCACCTCTGAATCCAAGTTTGACGCTGCCCGGGAGCTGGGCGCCGACCACGTGGTCCTGTCCAAGGATGCCGATGCCATGGAAGCGGCCAACAGGAGCATCGACGTCATTATTGACACTGTTGCTGCACCGCACGATCTCAACCCCTACTTCCGCACGCTTCGCCTGGACGGGGCGCTCTTCCAGCTGGGCCTGCCCTCGGATGAGATGCCGCCGGTCAGCCCCGGACTGCTCATCCGCCGCCGGCTCGCCTATGCAGGCTCGTTGATTGGCGGCATCGAGGAAACTCAGGAAATGCTGGACTTCTGTGCGGAACACGGTGTTGCCAGCGACATCGAAATGGTACGGGCCGACCAGCTGAACGAGGCCTACGACCGCATGGTGGCCGGTGATGTGAAGTACCGTTTCGTGCTGGACACCTCAACACTCCAGGACCCATCCGAAAGGGCAGACGCATGAGCACACTGTTCACCAAAATCATCAACGGGGAGATTCCGGGCCGCTTCGTCTGGAAGGACGCCGAAGTGGTGGCTTTCCTGACTATTGCACCGCTGACGCAAGGGCACACGCTGGTGGTGCCGCGTGAAGAAGTAGATTCATGGACCCACGCGCGTCCCGAACTTCTGGCAAAGGTCATGGATGTTGCGCAAAGCATCGGAAAGGTCCAGGAGGACCTGTTTGACGCCAAAAGAGTAGGCGTCCTGATGGAAGGCTTTGAGGTGGACCACTTGCATGTCCACGTGTGGCCGGCCTATTCCACTGCAGACTTCGAGATCCACAACGTGGACCACAATCCGGATCCCGCCGTCATGGATGCCACGGCCGTGAAGCTTCGTGCTGCCTTGCGTTCGGCAGGGCATGGCGATGCTGTTCCGCAGGACTAAGACCTTCAACAACGTTAACCCGGCGGTGCTGAATCAGCGCCGCCGGGTTTTTTGATCGATGCTAGGCCGGGGCGAGCGCCTGGTTCAGCACCGTACGGATGCGTTTCTCCGAGACGGAGTAGGCGGTTCCGAGTTCTACGGCGAAGAGGCTGACCCGCAGTTCTTCGATCATCCAGCGCACCCGTGTTAACTCTGTGCCCGCGCGGCGTCCGGGGAGGAGGGCGGACACGGCGTCGTCATAGTCATCCTCCAGCGCTTGCACGATCGCCATGTTCAAGCCGTCCCGCTGCACGTTGCCGGGGAGCTTTTCCAGCCGCTTCTCGATCGCCTGCAAGTATCGCGGCAACTGGCTGAGCTGTGCGTAGCCCGTCTGTGCCACAAAGCCCGGGAAGACCAACTGCTCCAGCTGGGACTTCATGTCGTTGAGGGCGCTGATCAGCGGCAGGCTGGCGTTGGACTTCAGTGCCTTTTGGATGCGCCGCGTACTAGCCAGAACACGTTCGACGACGGCAGTCACCGCAAACACGGTGTCGATCAGTTCCGCACGGACCACTTCATACAACGCATCGAAGGACTTCCTGTTCCACGGCAGGTCCTGGGGTGTCAGTTTGTCGATGGCGGCCAGGGCGCAGTCCGCGATCAGGGCACTGACAGATCCGTGCGGATTCTGGCTGAACGTCAGCTTCTCCACATTGCTGAGATGCTCCAGCACGTAGCGGTCAGGAGGCGGAATCCTTAGTGCCAGAAGCCTGATAACGCCGCCACGCATAGCGGCTTCCTGTTCGGCCTTGGTCTGGAAGACCCGAAGGGCCACGGACTTGCCTTCATCAACCACCGCGGGGAAGCCGGTGACGTCGTGGCCCTTGACGGTGCGCGTTACTTGCCGTTCCACGGTCCCGAAGTCCCACTCCGTGATTCCGCTGCGTTCAGCTACAACGCCATCGGGACTTCCGGTGGACGAAGCCTTGGCAGTAGCCCCTTGACCATTCGCCAGGCCAGTTGCTCCCGGACCCTTGCCGGCCTTGGCCGGTGCCGTGGTGGCAGGGGTGGCGCCGAGCGATTCGGCGATGGCGCGGCGAGTGGCGGGGGCAAGCTTTTCCTGGAGTTCAGCGAGGTCCTTGCCTTCGTCCAGGACTTTGCCCTTGCTGTCCACCACCTTGAAACTCACGCGCAGATGCGGCGGCACGGCATTCCAGTTCCAGGAACCGGGCGGAATGACGTGTCCGCGGAGCCGGCGGAGCACCAGTTCCAAGGAAGGCTCCAGCTCATCGGTCGCGGGGTCAAAGTCCGTTTCCAGTGCCGCGGTTGCCTGCCGGGCCACGTCAGGGGCCGGGACGAAGTTCTTCCGCACCTGTTTGGGCAGCGACTTGATCAGGGCGGTGACCAGTTCTACCCGCTGGCCCGGAATCTGCCAACGGAATGGGGCGTCGTCCAGCTGGTTGAGGAACAGCACAGGAACCTCGGCGGTGACGCCGTCAGATGGGTTGGGCGCGGACCCCGGTGCCACGGGATGGAACTCGTAGCTCAAGGGGAGCTCGAAGCCCTTGTGCAGCCAGGTCTTCGGATAGGCGGAGTCGTCCAAGGCATCTGCGTCTTCACTCATCAGCAGGGATTGGTCGAAGTCCAACAGTGCGGGATCGGCCTGTCGGGCGTCCTTCCACCACTTATCAAAGTGCCTCTCGGAGACCACTTCCTTGCCCACGCGTGCGTCGTAAAACTCGAAAAGCGTTTGATCGTCCACCAGGATGTCGCGGCGCCGCATGCGGGTCTCGAGCTCTTCGATTTCCTGGAGCAGGGCACGGTTGCGGTGGAAGAACTTGTGATGGGTCTTCCATTCGCCCTCCACCAGTGCGTGGCGGATGAACAGTTCGCGGGAGAGCTCGGGATCCACCCGTCCGTAGTTGACCCTGCGGTTGGGAATGATGGGGACACCGTAAAGGGTGACCTTCTCGTGGGCCATAACGGCGCCTTGCCGCGAGGACCAGTGAGGTTCGCTGTAGGACCGTTTCACCAGGTCGGGAGCTACCTGTTCAGCCCACAGGGGATCGAACTTGGCGGCGACCCTGGCCCACAAGCGGCTGGTTTCCACCAGTTCCGCGGCCATGACATAAGCAGGAGACTTCTTGAACAAGGCCGAGCCGGGGAAGATGGCGAAGCGGCTGCCACGCGCACCGGCGTACTCGCGCTTGCGCTCATCAAGGAGCCCAATGTGGCTCAGCAACCCCGAGAGCAGGCTGATGTGGATGCCCTCATAGTTGCCCACAGGATCGGCTTCACGCTTGTTGTCCAGCGCGATGCCCAGTGGCTTGGCCAGCTGCCGTAGCTGGGTGAAGAGGTCCTGCCACTCGCGGACTCGCAGATAGTTGATGAACTCGTTGCGGCAGAGCTTGCGGAACTGGGTGGAGGACAGCTCGCGTTGCTTTTCCTGGATGTAGTTCCACAGGTTGAGGAAGCCCGTGAAGTCCGAGATCTCATCGCGGAAGCGTGCGTGCTTTTCCGAGGCCAGCTGCTGCTTGTCCGTCGGCCTTTCCCGGGGGTCCTGGATGGTGAGCGCAGCGGCCAGGATCATGACTTCGCGGACGCAGCCACGCTTGCCTGCCTCAACGATCATTCGGCCGAGGCGGGGATCAACCGGCAGTTGGGCCAGCTTCTGTCCCACGGCGGTGAGGCCGCTGCCGCTGCGGCCGCCCGCTCCTGCGTCTGTGGACTTGGGCGAACTCAAGGCACCGAGTTCGCGCAGGAGGGTCACGCCGTCGTTGATTGCCCTGGAATCCGGCGGTTCCACAAAGGGGAAGTTCTCCACGTCCTTGGGGCTGCGGGCAACGCCCATAGCGGTCATCTGGAGGATGACCGCGGCGAGGTTGGTTCGAAGGATTTCCGGGTCCGTGAACAGCGGACGCGACTCAAAGTCCTCCTCTGAGTACAAACGGATGGCGATGCCTTCGGACACGCGCCCGCAACGTCCTGAGCGTTGGTTGGCCGACGCCTGGGAGACGCGCTCGATCGGCAGGCGCTGGACCTTGGTCCGGTGGGAGTAGCGCGAAATACGTGCGGTGCCGGTGTCGATCACGTACTTGATGCCCGGGACGGTCAGCGACGTTTCAGCAACGTTGGTGGCCAGGATGATGCGCCGTTTGCCCCCCGGATTGAAGACCCGGTGCTGTTCCTGCAGGCTCAGCCGCGCAAAAAGCGGCAGTACTTCGGTCCCGGCGAGGCGACGGTTGCTCTGGATGCGGCCGTTGATGGCCTCGGCGGCGTCGCGGATTTCGCGTTCACCGGAGAAGAAGATGAGGATATCGCCGGGAGCTTCCTTGGCGAGCTCGTCCACTGCGTCGCACACCGCGTCCAGGGGATCCCGGTCTTCTTCCAGTTCATCGTCGGAGGTGTCCTCATCCCCGCCGGCAGGCTGGGACAATGGCCGGTAGCGGATTTCCACCGGATATGTCCGGCCGGAAACTTCAATGATGGGCGCTGGGTCTTCCTCGCTCCCGAAGTGCTTGGCAAAGCGCTGGGGATCGATGGTGGCCGAGGTGATGATGATCTTGAGGTCCGGGCGCTGGGGGAGGATGCGTTTGATGTACCCCAGGATGAAGTCGATGTTGAGGCTGCGCTCATGGGCTTCATCGATGATGATGGTGCTGTATTTGCGCAGCAGCTTGTCCCTTTGGATCTCCGCGAGGAGGATGCCGTCGGTCATCAGCTTGATCTTGGTGGACGCGCTGACCTCACCGGTGAAGCGGACCTGGAAGCCCACCTCCTGGCCGATCTCTACGTCCAGTTCCGAGGCAATGCGTTCTGCGACAGTACGGGCTGCCAGACGGCGCGGCTGGGTGTGCCCGATCAGGCCCTTGTCTCCAAGGCCAAGTTCGAGGCACATTTTGGGGATCTGGGTGGTCTTACCGGAACCGGTCTCGCCGGCGATGATGGTCACCTGGTTTGCGGCAATGGCCGCCATCAGATCCTCGCGGCGCTCGGATACGGGCAGCTCAGCGGGGTAGGAAATATGAAGTGTCATGGCTGCTGCCAGTCTACTGTGGCCACGGTTCCCCGTCCGCTGTGTCCGTCACAGTCCCCGCCGCCGCGGTGAGCCGGTGGGAGAGGTGGCGGGCGAATGACCTGAATTCTTCCGGTTCCAGGATCTCGAAGTCCATGTCCAGCGCGGCAAGATAGGCGGCCGGTGCAGCAAGGTTGTCCCACCCGGAACGGAGGATGGTTGCTGCCGGACCGTCAGCGGTCAGCGTCGCGTACTGCGAACTGACGACGGCGGCCACCTCCGCGAGCGGCGCGCGGAGCCGCACCACGACGTCGAACCTGTACGGGGAACGGGTGATGGACTGCTGCACGTAGGCTGCAAGGTCTTCGGCAGGCAAGGGACGGGGACTGTACTTTTTGCGTTCGGACGGCAAGGAAGCAAAACGATCCGCGCGGAAGGTTCGCCAGTCTTTCCGTTCCACGTCCCAGGCCACCAGGTACCATCGGCGGCCGGTGTCCACCAGCCGGTAGGGTTCCACGAGGCGACGTGCAGATTCGCCGTCGGACTTGACGTAGTCAAAAGAGATCTGGCGCCGGTCCGATATCGCGGCTGAAACCACCGTCAGCTGTTGTGGATCAACCGTGGCCGCGTTGCTGGGAAGGGTGGTCACTGCTGCTTTCAGCATGGCGAACTTCGGGCGCAGCCGGGAAGGCAAGACTTGTTCCAGTTTTGCCAGGGCACGAACGGAGGCCTCGCCAATGCCGGCGACAGGCCCCGCAGCTACGGAGTTCAACCCCAGGGCAACTGCCAGGGCTTCGTTGTCGTCCAGCAGCAGAGGAGGCAGCTGCGCGCCGGCCCCCAATTGGTAACCGCCTGCGATGCCCGGGGATGCGTGGATGGGATATCCCAGGTTGCGGAGCTTGTCGACATCGCGGCGCACGGTCCGTTCGGTGACTCCCATGCGGTCCGCCAGAGCTGGACCAGTCCATTCCCGGCGCACCTGCAACAGTGACAACAGCTGGAGTAGGCGGGCAGAGGTTTGGATCATGCAAGTGAATCTAGTCCATGTGGCATCGGCATTGATGCCTGTCCCACCACCTGCGGCAGACAGAGGGACGCCCGCCGTTCGGGGAATCTGCGCAGAATTCCGTGAACGGGTGGGCGTCGGGTGGACAACGTGGGTTGCCGGCGTTGGCTGGCAGGGTTGGTTTTGACGAAGGTGTGCAGTGGCCCGGCATGTCTTAGTAGATGCGAGGGTTCCAGTACGGGGTACTGGGAGCGTCGAAAGCGCTCCAGGGTTCCTTGGACTGGATGGGAGGGTTATGGCCGCGGCCATCCTTCAGCAGGGCTGAAACAGTGGCTGCGACGGCGGTGATGAGGACTATGAAGAGGATGATTCCGAAGATTTCCATGCCTCCAGCCTGCTCCTGTGGAAGGTCAAGAAACAGTGGCAGAAATGCCCCATTTGGATAATTTTCTGCCACACTGGAGATATGTTGAAATCAGTGGCGGTGATCGTTGTTCCCGACTTCTCGATCTTCGAATTTGGCACGGCTTTCGAAGTGTTCGGCATTGACAGATCGGATCGGGGCGCCGGAGTTCCGGCCTTCGACTTCCGGGTATGCGCGCCGGAGCCGGGGGACATCCGCATGAAGTCCGGGCTGTCCCTCCACGTCAACCTGGGCTTGGAAGCTGCCGCCGACGCGGACCTCGTCATCATGGCGCCTTTCGGCCGGGACAAGGACGTCCCCGAGTCGGTCATGGAGGCTCTGCGGGCAGCCCACGCACGGGGAGCGTGGGTGATGTCCATCTGCTCCGGGGCCTACGCGCTGGCCCGTGCTGGATTGCTGGAAGGGCGGCGGTGCACCACGCATTGGCACTATTCACAGGATCTGTCCAGCCGGTACCCCGGGGCCATCGTGGATGAGAACGTCCTCTACGTGCAGGACGGAACCATCATCACCAGCGCAGGCACTGCGGCCGGCATCGACGCCTGCCTCCACCTGGTTCGCGTCGAATTGGGAGCCAACGTAGCTGCCGCCATTGCCCGGGACATGGTGGTTCCGCCGCACCGGGACGGCGGCCAGGCCCAGTTTATTGACCGGCCCATGCCCCGGTGTGGATCTGCGCCCATGGAGGCACTCCTCCGGTGGATGGTTGAGCACCTCGATGAGGAACACAGCGTGAACGAGCTGGCGGCCCGCCTCCACATGTCACCGAGGACCTTCGCCCGCCGCTTCAGGGCAGAGACGGGAACTACTCCAGCTGCCTGGCTGAATTCGCAGCGGGTGCTCAGGGCCCAGGAGCTCCTGGAGACCACGGAGCTGAACATCGACGAAATTGCCAGGGAAGCGGGGTTCGGACATTCCGTGCTTCTCCGCCACCATTTCACCAAGGTGCTCGATACCAGCCCACAGAGTTATCGCCGTGCGTTCCGTGGGCAGTTGGCCGAGGCCATTTAGGGACGCGCTGCGTTGAGTACACCCTGGGCTTCAGCGTCTGCTTCCCAGGCGGCCGCGGGACTCAGAGCCCTCCGCTTTGGCGCATTCCACCAGTTCCTGCCAGGGCCCGGTGACGGCGCGGTCCGGGAGGGTGGCCCGGCGTTGGCCTGCCCTGATGGAGTACATGAACTTGTCCGGTTGGTTGGCCGCCCGTGACTGGCTCTTGGCTTCCTCCCAAGGGCAGGCCTCTACCATCGGAACCCATCGTTCCTTGTCGTCGGGGGAGACCGCGTCCACGCTCCAGACGCGCGTCATCGCTGCAATTCCCCCACTGCGTTGGACGGTGATCTTCATGGCCGGCTGCTTCTCGTTCGACGTTTCCTCGTCAGTCAGCCAGCGGTCCGCACCAAGCCGTCCGGTCCGCCAACCGACTTAAACCTTGACCTTCACAGTCTCCCACGCCTTGAGGACGGCGTCATGCTCCGCAGAACCGGAGCCGAAGAGTTCCTCGGCGGTAGCCACGGTGGTCTTCGCAAACTTCCCAAAAGTGCAGGTCGCGGGGAGGGAGCCGCTGGTCAACGTCCCGTACCAGATCTGGCCGGGCGCCTCCCACGCATTGCCACCGAGTTCCGAGGCCACCACGTAGAAAGCCTTGTTGGGGATGCCGGAGTTGATGTGCACTCCACCGTTGTCCGCACTGGTGCGCACGTAGGTGTCCATGGAGTCCGGCTGGGGATCCTTGCCGAGGACGTCGTCGTCGTAGGCGGTGCCCGGCGCCTTCATGGAGCGCAAGGCAGCGCCTTGGACCTGGTCCGTGAAGAGACCCTCGCCGATGAGCCAGCTGGCTTTCGATGCAGCCTCCTGCTTCAGGTACTGCTCCACGAGGACACCGAAGACGTCAGACATGGACTCGTTGAGTGCACCGGCCTGGTTCCGGTAGGCCAGGTTGGCCGTGTATTGGGTCACCCCGTGGGCGAGTTCGTGGCCGATAACACTGACGGACTTGGTGAAGCGTTGGAAGATCTGGCCGTCGCCATCGCCAAAGACCATTTGCGATCCGTCCCAAAAGGCGTTGTCGTAGAGCTTTCCGTAGTGGACAGTTGCATCCAGGGCAAGGCCAGTATCATCGATGGAGTCCCTGCCGAAGATTTCCGCATACAGGCGGTGTGTGCTGCCAAGGCCGTCGTAGGCCTCATCGGCTGCCACGTCCCCGACGGGCCCGGCGCCTTCTTTGCGGACAACACGGCCGGGCAAGGTCTCTGTGGATTCGGCATCGAAAATAGTCCGTTTGGGCGGGCCCGGCTTTGCCTGGCGGGCGCTGGGCGGCGCCGCCGGGATGGGTGCTGTACGGATGGCCTGCAGGTCTTTGATGTGCAGCAGCGACTCCTTTGCTGCCCTGGCCACCGCCCGCAGCCGTGGCTCGCTCTGGGCGGCAATCCTGCGAAGCATGTACGGAGGAACGATCGAGCACATCACGGCAAACCCCTTTGGCTATCGGAAAGACCAACTGGATTCAGCCTAAAAGCAGCCGCCGACAATATTGCGGTGAACGCCCGGCAAGCCCCGAACTGATAGCCGGCGCCGGCACACAAAAATACCCCGCCAGTTCACTGGCGGGGTATTCGTTGTGCCCTCGATAGGATTCGAACCTACGGCCTTCTGCTCCGGAGGCAGACGCTCTATCCCCTGAGCTACGAGGGCATCCAGGGTTCCCTCCGTTGCCGGTGGGACGTCCTAGAGCTTAGCAGTCACTGCGCCGCAAATGAAAACCCGACGCCCCAGCGGCGATCCCCGCCATGGACCATCCGGACCGGCCCCTGGCGTCAGTACCCGGCGAACGAATCGACGTGGATACGGCGCGCCCCTGCAGAGCGGGCAGCGGCACGCAGTGAATCAACACTCGCTGGTGAGCCGGAAACGAAAACTTCCCGATCCGCAACGTCAGGGACCAACTCCTTAAGGCGCTCAGCGTCGATTCTGGCGGCACCGGCGTCGACCATGAACGCCGGGGGAGCGGAACCGTCCGCCAGCCTGGCGATAACCCTGGCCCCGGAGGCTTCCAGCTGCTCCACGCCGGCCAACTCATCGCGACCCTTGGCGAGGTACATCACCACGGTGTCGCGAGGCGCGGTGCCAGCGGACAGGTGCGAGAGGAAAGGCGTAATACCGATTCCTGCAGCGATCAGCAGGACCGGTTTGCCGGCGTCGTGCGGTAGGACAAAGTCCCCGCCGACGGCCGTGGCGGAGAGCTTGTCGCCGGGCTTCAAAGCCAGCAACGCCTTCTTTGCCGTGGACAGCGGCTCGGCCGTGCCAACTCCAAAGGTCACTTCCGGGGCGCCCGGGGCGCTGGTGATACTGAAGACCCGCCGGCGGCCCTTGCCGTCGGAAGCCGGGTGCGGCAGGTTGAGCTCCATGAACTGGCCTGCAGCAAACCGCACTGGGCGCTGTGGCTCAAACCTGAACTCCGTGCTGCCCGGAGTCAGGGCACGCGAGCCCTTGAACGTCAGCTCCACCCCGCCCCGTTGGCCCAGGAAGAAGGCCAGGAGGTTGCCCAGCAACAAAGCGAGCTCGGGGGAGTTGGCAACGAAGCCGAAGTTATAGGGAACCGCAAACACAACACCCACCACACCGGCAAGCGCCAGCTGCTGCCAGCGGCGCGGAGGGAGGGTGAGCGGCTCCGAGAGCATGAAGCCCACGAAAAACAGCAGAGGCCTCTGCGCCAGGGACTGCCACAGTGCCTGGCCAAACGTCATGCTGCGGCTCAGGAGCTCCACCGTGATGATGCCAGCAGCCACCACCAGGAAGACCGTTGCCATCAACATTTTTCGCGTGCGGTACAGAACAACCAGCACACCTGGAACCAGGAGCCACAGCATTGCAGGGGTCGCAGCCCACCACGTGGCGATGTTCAACCCCGTCAGGCCAGTGACGAACGCCCCGGCCGCGGCTGGATTGAAGATATGCCGCCCACGGAAGGCCAGCGCATATTTGGAGACACTTGCCACCACGCAGGCCAGGGCTACGCCTGTCATGTCAGTGACTCCGAAGGCAGGCCAGAACAGGAAATAGAGCAGCAATCCCGTAATGAGGGAGGACTCCGTGTGTGGCTTGACGCGGAAGATCAAGGCCAGCAGCCGGTTGGAGGCGTATGTCACCGTCAGGCAGAGCGCCAGATGCACCAGCATCTCCGGGAGGCCGAACGTGAGCCAGCCCAGAATGTTGAGGAGCATGCTGTACGCCACCAGCGCACCCAGCACCCACAGAATCAAGCGGTACATCGTGAAGCGGCCCAACCAGGTGTCTACGCGGGACTTAGCGGCAATCATGTGAACAGTCTCCCCTCGAAACGGTGCGAAAACGTGGCGGCACCACTGGAGGACACCCTGAGCCAGGAGAAGTCGAACTCATCCTGCAATTGGGCCGGTTCAAGCATGAACAGCGCAGTGGCCACCGCATCCGCCACCAATGCGCTCGCAGCCATGGTCCAGGTAGCCACCGTGGTGTGGATGGGCCGGCCCGTGGTCCCGTCCAGGACGTGATGCAGGCCATCGCCCCAGGCACGGCGGTTGGAAGCCGAGGCACAGAGTGCTGAATTGTGGAGCTCGACAGTGCCAATGGCCTGGCCGGGACTATAGGGATGTTCCAAGGCGACCACCACAGGATCGGTTCCCGCATGGAGCATGTCGCCGCTCCCATCAACCAGGAATTCAGCATGGCCGGTTGACTGCAGGATCCCACCCAGCAGGTCCACCAGCTGCCCTTTCCCCGCAGCCCCAATGTCCAGGACCACGGCTTCGGTGGTGGTCAGGGTCGTATCCGTCCATTCAAGGACGTCCTCCCAGCGTGGCGGGGGCTGGGGATCTCCGGAGGGGGCCAGCGTGTAACCCGGATCGTAGCCAAGCCGTTCCAAGCTGCTGCCGATGAGGGGAGTCATGGCGCCCCCGCTGAGCCGATACAGGACGGCGTAGACGTCATGAAGGGCTACGGCATGCCCGGGCAAGATAATCTTGCCCGGTTCGCGGGACAGGCCGGACACCAGGGAGTCCGGCCTGAACCGCGAATACGTCATGTCATAGTCACCGACTGTCTCCAGCAATCGTTGCCGCACCGCGGGTGCCAGTGCCTCCGGCGTCGAAATCTCCCAGCGTGTCCCGATGCCGTCAAAACTGAAGGAGCTCCAGTCCGCGTGCGGCATGGTGCTACTTGGCCTGGGACTTGATCTGTTCCACGGCTTCGTTGAACCCGCCGGACGTCAAGGAGGAACCAGCCACCTTGGAGACATTGAGTTCGTCGATGTTCTTGCCAACAATCTGCGCCGAAATGCCGCTGGCGAACTCGCCTTGGAACTTTTTGGTGTTGGGGTTCGAAGGGTGCGTGGTGATGTTGACCGCGGAGACAGTGTCACCGGCAAGCGTCAATTCCACGCCCACGGTCTCCTGGCCGTTGGGGGAGGTGTACGTGCCGTCGGCGCTGTAGGTGCCGTCCTTGTACTCGGAGGTGCCCGCGGCAGTGGAGCCGGAAGCGGTGGATGAAGAGGTGGGGCTGGACGTGCTGGCCTGGCCGCCATTTTCGGCAGCCGGCGTGGATTCAGCGGACGGGGACTGTGCAGATGGCGCGCAGCCCGCCACAGCACCGATGAGTGAAAGGCCGGCAATTCCAGCGAAAATGCTCTTGCGGAGTGGCGTAGTCATGGTTCTGCTCGTTTCAACTGGACAAGAAATGGTCATGGGATTGGTGCTCGCGGAATGGCCGACGAGGCCACCTCCTACGTGTTCACAACGTTGAATTCAGCGTAATGGTTCAGTCTGTGCCACCTGCCAGTCGTTTCTGTGTGCAGGCTGTGACCGGATTGTCCACATAAGCGACCCCCAATTCCGCGACTTTGCGGGCCCCCGGTAGGCTAGAAGCGTGACTCCCGAAGAACTCTCTGCTGCCATATCCGCCTGCCTTAAGGACGCCGTCTCTACCGGCGAAATTACCTTGACGGAATCTGCCGTGCCCGATTCCGTGCGAGTGGAGCGACCCAAGAACCGGGACCATGGAGACTGGGCCACCAACATCGCCCTGCAGCTCTCCAAGCAGGCCGGCATGAACCCGCGCGAATTCGCCGGCATCCTCAGCAACCACTTGCAGGGCATTCCCGGTGTTACCGGGGTGGAAATCGCTGGTCCAGGCTTCCTGAACATCACCGTGGATGCCGCCACCGCCGGCGCCCTCGCCAAGGCCATTGTTGAGGCCGGCGCCAGCTACGGAACCAACCAGGCGCTCGCGGGTCGTGTGGTTAACATGGAATTCGTTTCCGCGAACCCCACGGGACCGCTGCACATTGGGCACACCCGTTGGGCAGCCTTGGGCGATGCGATTGCCCGGGTCCTGCGCGCCTCCGGTGCAAACGTCACCGCTGAGTACTACATCAACGACGCCGGCTCGCAGATGAACGTCTTTGCCAACTCTGTCCTTTCCCGGCTGCACGGCCGCGGCGTCCCTGAGGGCGGCTACCCGGGTGAGTACATCCGGGAGCTCGGCGACGAAGTCCTCAACGCACACCCCGGCATCCGGGAACTGACGGACGAGGCCGCCCTCCCCGTGATCCGTTCCGCTGCCTATGAGGCACAGATGGCGGACATCAAGGCGACCCTGGCGGACTTCGGCGTAGAGTTCGACGTCTTCTTCTCGGAGAAGGAGCTGCACGACGCCGGTGCGATCGAATCCGCCGTTGCCCGTCTTCGCGAGCAGGGCCACGTCTTCGACGACGGGGGTGCCGTATGGCTGCGCACCACCGACTTCGGTGACGACAAAGACCGCGTCATGATCCGTGCCAACGGCGAACCGACCTACTTCGCCGCGGACGCTGCCTATTACCTTTCCAAGAAGGACCGCGGGTTCACTGAGAAGATCTACCTGCTCGGCGCCGACCATCACGGATACATCAACCGCCTGAAGGCCATAGCGGCCTGCGCGGGCGATGATCCTGAGGTCAACATCGAAGTCCTCATTGGCCAGCTCGTGTCCGTCAACGGCGCCAAGCTGTCCAAGCGTGCGGGCAACATCATCGAGCTCAAGGACCTCATCTCCTGGCTGGGCAAGGATGCCGTGCGCTACTCCCTGGCCCGGTTCCCGGCAGACTCGCCGCTGACGCTGGATCCGGAGCTGCTGAAGAAGCACAGCAACGAGAACCCCGTGTTTTACGTGCAGTATGCCCACGCCCGTTCCCGCGGCACGGCACGCAACGCTGCCGAAGCCGGTGTAGAGCGCCAGGTTGATGGAGTGGATGCATTCGACGCATCGCTCCTGGACCACGCCACGGAAAACGAGCTGCTTTCCTATCTGGGCAGCTACCCGTCCATCGTGGCCAAGGCCGCTGAACTGCGGGAGCCGCACCGTGTGGCGCGCCACCTTGAAGTCATTGCCGGCGCTTACCACCGCTGGTATGACGCCTGCCGTGTGTCGCCGCAGGGTGACGATCCCGTCCTTGATGTGAACCGCACGCGCCTGTGGCTCAATGACGCCACCAGCCAGGTACTTGCCAACGGACTCGAACTGCTGGGCGTTTCGGCGCCGGAACGGATGTAGGGCAATGAACACAGCCGCTGATCACGCTTCTCCGCTTGCTCCTGAATGGTTGGCCGTACCTGGGGACCTCAACGCACTGCAGGAACCCATGTGGGCCGCCGGGGTCGGAAAGAACGACGCCGGTGAAGTCACCGTTGACGGGTTTTCCGTCAGCGAGCTCAAGGAACAGTTCGGAACTCCACTGTTTGTCATGAGCGAATCGGACTTCCGCGCCCGCGCCAGGGCGTTTAAGGATGCCTTCGACACCGCCTTCGCCGACATCTGCGGGGGAGTGGACGTCTACTACGCAGGGAAGTCCTTCCTGTGCACCGCCGTGGCCAGCTGGGTGGCAGAAGAGGGCCTGCGCCTGGATACATGTTCCGGCGGCGAACTCGCTGTCGCTGCACGTGCGGGAATTGATGGCTCCAACCTGGGGCTGCATGGCAACAACAAGTCGGACGCGGAGATCAACCGCGCCCTGGACATGAAGCTGGGCAGGATTGTGGTGGACAGCCTCGATGAACTCGAGCGGGTTGCCAAAATAGCTTCCAGCCGCGGCGAGGTTGCCAAGGTCATGCTGCGCCTGACACCTGGTGTGCATGCCCATACCCACGAGTTCATCGCCACCGCACACGAGGACCAGAAGTTTGGCCTCTCCATGGCGGAAGACTCCACCGAGGAAGCCGGCCTTTCGGCAGCCGAGGAAGCTGTGGCAGCAGCCACCTCCTACCCAAGCGTCGAACTGCTCGGCCTGCACTGCCACATCGGCTCGCAGATCTTTGAGCCGGATGGTTTTGCCGTCGCTGCGGAGAAGCTCCTGGGTTTCCTCGCGGCCATGCAGACCAAGTACTCCATTGTCTTGCCGGAACTGGACCTCGGGGGTGGCTATGGCATCGCGTACACCCCGGTGGACACCCCCCGCCCACCGGCCGAGATCGCGGAGGCAATGGCCGCCGTCGTGCGTTCCACATGCGCTGAGCTGGACATCAAGCCGCCGCGCATCTCCATCGAACCCGGCCGCGCCATCGTAGGCAGCACTACGTTCACGCTTTATGAAGTGGGCACCCTCAAGACCGTCCGGGTTGACGCCCCTGAGGGTGGGGATGGTCAAAAGAACGTTACGTATCCGCGCCGTTATGTGTCAGTGGATGGCGGCATGAGCGATAACGCCCGTCCGGTGCTGTACGACGCGGATTATTCGGCGATTCTGGCTTCCCGTGACTCCTCGGCGGCTCCCCAGCTGTCCCGCGTAGTGGGCAAACATTGCGAGAGCGGCGACATAGTTGTTAGAGATGTATATCTGCCCGCGGATGTGGCAGCCGGTGATTTGCTCGCAGTACCGGGTACCGGCGCCTACTGCTGGGCCCTCTCCAGCAACTACAACTACCTGGCACGGCCTGGCGTTGTCGCTGTACGCGACGGAGCTGCCCGGCTGATTGTCCGCGGGGAAACCGAAGAAGATCTCTTGAACCGCGACATGGGAGTGGCGAATGTCTGAAGTGCGAACCTTGAAGGTGGCCCTGCTGGGCTGTGGCAACGTTGGGGCCCAGGTCGCGCGGATTCTGATTGACGACGCCGATGCCCTGGCTGCCCGCAGCGGCGCCCGCCTGGAACTTTCGGGCATCGCCGTACGCACCATCGATGCCCGGCGTGACGTCGAACTGCCGCGTGAGCTTTTCACCACGGATGCCGACACCCTGGTCAAGGATGCCGACCTGGTTATCGAACTCATGGGAGGCATTGAGCCTGCTCGTTCGTTGATCCTGACGGCTATCCAGAACGGCGCATGTGTTGTCACCGGCAACAAGGCTCTGCTCGCGCAGGACGGCCCCACCCTGTACGAAGAGGCTGACAAAGCCGGCGTCCAGTTGTCTTACGAAGCCGCGGTAGCCGGTGCCATCCCCATCCTGCGCCCCATCCGCGACAGCCTGTCCGGCGATCGCATCACCAGGGTCCTGGGCATCGTCAACGGCACCACCAACTTCATCCTTGACCAGATGGACACCACCGGTGCCCAGTTCTCTGACGCCTTGGCCGAAGCCCAGCGCCTGGGATATGCCGAAGCGGATCCCACTGCCGACGTCGAAGGACACGACGCCGCTGCGAAGGCCGCCATTCTCGCGTCCCTGTCCTTCCACACGCGCTTTTCCCTTGACGATGTCTACTGCGAAGGCATCACCAAGGTCAGCGCGGCGGACATCGCCTCGGCCAAGGAAGCCGGATTCGTCATCAAGCTGTTGGCGATTGCCGAGAAGATCGACTCAGCAGGGAACGGCAGCGGCATTTCAGTGCGGGTCCACCCCACACTGCTGCCGCGGGAACACCCGCTGGCCGCCGTCCGTGGCGCCTTCAACGCCGTCTTCATCGAGGCGGAGAACGCCGGCGAACTGATGTTCTACGGGCAGGGTGCAGGCGGAACTCCTACCGCGTCCGCCGTACTTGGTGACCTCGTCTCCGCAGCGCGGCGCTTGGTCCTGGGTGGCCCGGGTCGCACGGAAACCACCACGGGGCACGTCCCGGCACTGGCCATCGACGCATCCAACACCAGCTATTACATCGGACTGGACGTAGCTGACCAAGCCGGCGTTCTGGCGCGGATTGCGCAAATCTTTGCGGAAAACGGCGTCTCCATCGAAATCATGCGGCAGACGATCCACCGCGACTCTGAGTCGAACATTGAATCGGCTGAGCTGAAGATCGTGACGCATCGTGCATCCGAAGCTGCACTCGCAGCAACCGTCGAGGCCGTCAAGGGTCTGGACGTCATCAATTCTGTGACATCCGTACTGCGGGTAGAAGGAGTCTAAGTGGCTCACCAATGGCGCGGAGTAATCCGCGAATACGCTGATCGTTTGCCCGTAACGGAAGCCACCAAGGTCATTACCCTCGGCGAGGGCGGCACGCCCCTGGTCCATGCCCGTCAGCTTTCCGAGCTCACCGGCTCAGAGGTGTACCTCAAGGTTGAAGGCATGAACCCCACGGGTTCGTTCAAGGACCGCGGCATGACCATGGCCATGACGGCGGCAGTTGAAGCCGGGGCCAAGGCCGTGGTCTGTGCGTCCACCGGTAACACCTCTGCCTCGGCAGCTGCCTACGCCACTGCGGCTGGCCTGAAGTGTGCCGTTTTGGTTCCCGAAGGCAAAATCTCCATGGGCAAATTGAGCCAGGCGATCGCGCACGGCGCCACTTTGCTGCAGGTTGACGGCAACTTCGACAACTGCCTGGACATTGCCCGCAAACTGGGTGAGTCCTACCCGGTGTTCCTGGTGAACTCCGTCAACCCCGCCCGTATCCAGGGCCAGAAGACCGGTGCGTTCGAAATCGTCGATTCACTCGGCGATGCTCCTGACATCCATGTGCTGCCTGTCGGTAATGCCGGCAACATCAGCGCCTACTGGAAGGGCTACAAGGAATATTCCGCGCCCTTCGAGACCGCCAACGGAACCTTGGCGGCTGTCTCCACCAAGACGCCTATCATGTGGGGCTTCCAGGCTGCAGGGGCAGCGCCGTTCGTTGCCGGACACCCGATTACAGAGCCGGACACTATCGCGACTGCCATCCGCATCGGCAATCCGGCGTCCTGGGACACCGCTGTTGCCGCCCGCGACGAATCCGGTGGCCTGATTGAGGCCGTCACGGATGAAGAGATCCTGGCAGCCCACCGCTGGCTGTCCGCCAAGGAAGGCGTGTTCGTGGAACCCGGCTCCGCTGCCGGCGTCGCGGGCCTCATCAAGAAGCACGCTGCAGGCGAGGTTCCCTCCGGAAAGACCATCGTCATCACGGTTACCGGTCACGGACTCAAAGACCCGCAGTGGGCCCTCCGCACTGACGATGGCAGTGATGTTCAACCTGTTAAGGTGCCGAATGACGTTGTCACCGTTGCCGCAGAACTGGGACTGGAAGAAAAGTAAGAGTGGAATCAACGCAGCCCACCGCGACTGATCGTGCGCTCGTCGCGGCAGGCCAGCGGCTGACCGTCAAGGTCCCCGGTACAAGCGCCAACCTGGGCCCCGGCTACGACAGCCTCGGCTTGGCTTTGTCCATTTACGACACCTTGACGGTGGAAACCCTCAGCACCGGGGAGCTCGAGTTTGAGCTCTCCGGTGAAGGGGCCGAAACCCTTCCCCGGGATTCCAGCCACCTCGTGGTGCGGGCCATTGATCTTGCGCTGGATCGCCTCGGCTACCAGCACTCCGGGCTGAAAATCACCGCGGACAACGTCAATCCGCACGGACGTGGCCTCGGATCCTCAGCTTCTGCCGTGGTGGCAGCGGTGACCGCCGCCAACGCCTTGGTTCCGGAGGAATCGCGGAAGGATCGCGATTGGATCTTGCAGTTGACCAGCGAGATGGAAGGCCACCCGGACAACGTCGCACCCGCTATTTTCGGCGGACTGGCGCTGTCCTGGCAGGACAGCGAGCAGTACAGCAGTACCAAAGCAGACGTTGCGCCTTCAGTCATTCCGGTAGTCGCGGTCCCGGACTTTGAGTTGTCCACGGAGACCGCACGCGGTTTGCTCCCTGCATCCGTGGGCCATCATGCAGCGGCCATGAATTCAGGACGCGCCGCCCTGCTGATCCACGCCCTCACGGCGCAGCCGGCCTTCCTCTTGCCTGCTACCGAGGACTACCTTCACCAGAGCTACCGTGCGCAGGCCATGCGTCCCAGCGCCGACCTCATCGCGGCGCTTCGGTCCGCAGGTCACGCGGCAGTTGTTTCCGGTGCGGGTCCCACTGTGATGGTGCTTGCCAACGGGGAACGCGACGCCGCCACTGCGAGTGATTTCATCCAGTCCTACACGGCGTCCAACACACCCGACATTGGCTGGCGCGTGATGACGCTGGCTGTGGACGTTCAAGGTGCTAGAGTGGAAGTGCACCGCCGGTAAAGCCGCGGGCAGTTCCCTGATTTCGGATCTCGGTGTTTCGCCGTACCTTTCGTCAACTGTGCCAACGTTGGTGGTGTCGTCTCTTTCCGGCCAGTCTCAGGTGCCGAGATCTCTCTGTTCCCTGAACCTACGGCCGGCAGTCCGGGCAACCGGATCCAGTGATGACGATCAGTATCCGGCCCTGTTGGCCACAATCCATCAGGCACGGCCCAAATCACCGGCTGCAGATCTGAACTGCAGCCCAGAACAAATCATCGCGTCCAGCTCTCGCTCTGGACGCCGTCGAGGGGGAAGGATCCTTCGTGACAGAAACCACTGAGCTGGCTTCAGCTGTGGACACAACATCTTCTGCTGCTGAGTCGTCAACAGCAGCAACCACCAAGAGCAGCGGCCTTGCAGGCCTGAAGCTCGCCCAGCTTCAGGCTCTCGCGAGCCAGTTGGGCATCTCCGGGGGATCGCGTATGCGCAAGGGGGATCTGGTTACCGCCATTTCCGCCCATCGCGCCGGCACCTCCACTACCAAGGCACCCGCCAAGGCCAGTGCCTCGGCAAAGGGAGCCACTGCGGTGGCCAAGGAAGCTCCGGCAGTGGATGCCAAGGCTGCAGGGGAGACCAAGGGTAAGGCTGCCGATAACGGTGCTGTTGCCGAGGCAACCTCCGAGGCTCCGGCCCAGGAAGCTCCCCGCGGTCGCGGTCGTGGCCGTAGCCGCCGCGCCACCAGTGATGGTGTGGTAGCTGCTGTTGAGGCCGCTGCTGCGCCCGCCGAAACCGCAGTTGCGCCGGTTGCTGAAGCACCGGCAGCACCTGAAGCGGCTGAGTCCGGCACCGAGCGTCGCCAGCCGCGCACCCGCAACCGCCGCCGTGGCGAAGCTGCTGCAGCACCTGCTGAAGCGGCAGAAGCCCCCGCAACCGAGCAGCGTGAGCAACGTGCTGACCGCACCGAACAGCGTGAGCAGCGTGCTGACCGTTCGGAACAGCGTGAGCAGCGCGCCGACCGTTCGGAACAGCGTGAGCAGCGTGCTGACCGCACGGAACAGCGCGAACAGTCGGATTCGGGCGAGCAGCGCGAACGCCGTGACAACACCCGCGGCCGCCGTGAAGACACCAACGATGGCGATGACACCGGCAACCGACGCAACCGCCGCAACCGTCGTGACCGCAACGACCAGAACGACCGCAGCGACCGTCGGGGAGGTCAGGACAGCCGTGACGGAAACACCCGCAGCGACCGCTTCCGCGACCGCAACGAACGTCGCCGTGGCCGTGCTCAGGGACCGGACGTCGACGACGTCGAGGTAACTGAAGACGACGTGCTGCTGCCCGTGGCAGGCATTCTGGACGTCCTGGAGAACTACGCGTTCATCCGAACGTCCGGCTACCTCCCCGGGGCAAACGACGTTTATGTCTCCCTGGCACAGGTCAAGAAGTACAACCTCCGCAAGGGCGACGCCGTCGTCGGTGCCATCCGTGCACCGCGTGACGGCGAAGACCGCAGCCAGCAGTCCGCCCGCCAGAAGTTCAACGCGCTGGTTCGCGTTACTTCCGTCAACGGCAAGACGCCGGAAGAGCTCAAGGACCGTGTCGAGTTCGCCAAGCTCGTACCGCTGTACCCGTCAGAGCGCTTGCGCCTCGAGACGGACCCCAAGAAGATCGGTCCGCGTGTCATCGACCTCGTGGCCCCGATCGGCAAGGGCCAGCGCGGCCTGATCGTCTCCCCGCCGAAGGCCGGCAAGACGCTCATCCTGCAGTCCATCGCGAACGCAATCACCACCAACAACCCTGAGGTCCACCTCATGATGGTGCTGGTTGACGAACGTCCCGAAGAAGTCACGGACATGCAGCGCACCGTCAAGGGCGAGGTTATTGCCTCCACCTTCGACCGTCCCGCTGACGACCACACCACGGTTGCCGAACTTTCCATCGAACGCGCCAAGCGCCTCGTGGAAATGGGCATGGACGTTGTAGTCCTTCTGGACTCCATGACCCGTCTGGGCCGTGCCTACAACCTGGCAGCACCGGCCTCCGGCCGTATCCTGTCCGGTGGTGTGGACTCCGCAGCCCTGTACCCGCCCAAGCGCTTCTTCGGTGCAGCACGCAACATCGAAAACGGTGGCTCGCTCACCATCCTGGCAACGGCCCTCGTCGAGACCGGCTCCAAGATGGACGAAGTCATCTTCGAAGAGTTCAAGGGCACCGGCAACATGGAGCTCCGCCTGTCCCGCCAGCTGGCAGACAAGCGCATCTTCCCGGCCGTGGACGTCAACGCGTCCGGTACGCGCCGCGAAGAGAACCTGCTCTCGCCTGAAGAAGTCAAGATCATGTGGAAGCTGCGCCGCGTCCTTTCCGGCCTGGAGCAGCAGCAGAGCCTTGAGCTGCTGACCAACAAGATCCGGGAGACGCAGAGCAACGTCGAGTTCCTCATGCAGGTACAGAAGACCACGCTCGGAGCGAAGTCGGATAACGACAAATAGCTGTGCTCTAACCGCTCAAAATATGCCGGCCCCGCCCCTAGCCGGGTAGCTTCCGATCTACGATCGGAAGCTACCCGGCTCCGGCAGGCCCGAAGCCACTCCCTGGCCGGCATATTTTGAGCGGTCTTTGTTTAAGGAATCCTTGGCCCGACACCACGTGAGGTCAGAAACGGCCCAGTGGGCCCCAGATGGGCTGTGCGTGACCCCACGATGCAGTTATTAGACTTGTAGAAGTCGAAAGAGGTTTGAAAATGTTTGAGTCCGTACAGGGATTGCTTGATGAGCATGCTGCTATTCAGGCGCAGCTGAGCGATCCTGCTGTTTATGCCGATCAGTCTGCAGCCCGGAAGTTGGGGCGGCGGTCTGCTCAGCTTCAGGGCATTGTGGAGGCGTACAACAAGTGGCGCGGTCTCAATGATGATCTGGAAGCGGCCAAGGAGATGGCTGACGAGGACGCCGAATTTGCGGCGGAGGTGGAGCAGCTGGAGGAGCAGATCCCCAAGGCTCAAGAGCGCTTGCGCCGTCTGCTGATCCCGCGTGACCCGGATGATGCCCGCAACGTGATCCTTGAAGTGAAGGGTGGCGAAGGCGGCGACGAGGCTGCCTTGTTCGCCGGTGACCTCCTGCGCATGTACATGCGATATGCCGAATCCCGCGGGTGGAAGACCGAAATGATTTCCGCCACGGAATCCGACCTTGGTGGTTACAAAGACGTTGCCGTCGCCATCAAGGGCAACTCAAACGATCCCGCGCAGGGCGTCTTCGCGCGGTTGAAGTTCGAAGGTGGCGTGCACCGTGTACAGCGCGTGCCCGTGACCGAATCCCAGGGCCGCATCCACACCTCGGCTGCCGGCGTGCTGGTACTCCCTGAAGTGGACGAGCCCGAAGAGCTTGAGATCAACCAGAATGATCTCAAGATCGACGTTTACCGATCCTCTGGTCCTGGGGGACAGTCCGTGAACACCACCGACTCCGCTGTCCGCATCACCCACTTGCCCACGGGCATCGTGGTGGCCATGCAGAACGAGAAGTCCCAGCTGCAGAACCGCGAGGCCGGCATGCGTGTTCTCCGTGCCCGCCTCCTGGCCCACCAGCAGGAACAGATCGACGCCGCCAACTCGGAGCAGCGCAAGTCGCAGATCCGCACCATGGACCGTTCGGAGCGCATCCGCACGTACAACTTCCCGGAAAACCGCATTGCGGACCACCGCACCGGGTACAAGGCGTACAACCTTGATGCCGTCATGAACGGCGACCTGGAGCCTGTGATCCAGTCGGCCATTGAGGCGGACGAGCAAGCACGCCTGGATGCCATCGGCGAATAGCTCCCTGCCGCATATCAACAGCAGAGTAGATCCATGACGTTTTACCAAGGCCAGAGCCTCGCGGACGCAGTTCGCGAGGCTACTGCCGTTCTCACCGACGCCGGCGTCCCCACGCCACGGGTGGACGCGGAGTTGTTGGCCGAACACCTGCTGGGTGTGGGGCTGGGACGCTTGCGGGCCATGCTGCTGGGCGATGCTTCCGCGCCTGATGGCTATGGAGACGTGGTGCTGGAGCGGGCGGGCCGCGTGCCCCTGCAGCACATCACCGGCGTCGCCTATTTCCGGTACCTGGAGTTGCGTGTGGGTCCAGGTGTCTTCATTCCCCGGCCGGAAACGGAATCGGTGGTCCAGCTGGTCATTGACCACGTGGCAGGAATCCCGAACCCCAAAGTGGTGGATCTTGGCACCGGATCTGGAGCGATCGCCGGCTCGATCGCCCACGAGGTGCCCGGCGCTGATGTCCACGCCGTGGAATACAGTTCATTCGCGCATGCCTGGGCTGCGAAGAACCTGGAGCCGCTGGGCGTCAACCTCATACAGGGCGACCTCAGGGACGCGCTCCCCGAACATAACGGAACCTTCGACGTCGTCGTCTCCAACCCGCCGTATATCCCGGCCGAGGCGATACCCACAGAACCGGAAGTCGCGCTCCACGATCCTCCCGAGGCACTGTACGGTGGGGGAGCGGACGGCATGGAACTCCCGACGGCGGCAGCGGCCTCCGCGGCCCGGCTCCTGAAGCCCGGCGGCTACTTCGTGATGGAACACGCAGAAGTGCAAGCCAGCTGGATTGCCGGGATGCTGCGACGCACGGGACGTTGGAACAACGTCACCACGCATTTCGACCTGAACGGCAAGGAACGTGCCACCAGCGCGGTGCTGGCAAGCACTGCCCCTGATGAGTGAAAGAATAGCGCTGTGACCACAACCTACAACTGCACTTCCGATGACCAGCGTGCCGAGGGACTTCAGCACGCTCAGCGTGCCATCAGCGAAAAGAAGTGCATCGTGCTGCCGACGGATACTGTGTACGGCATTGCCGCGGATGCTTTTTCGCCCCTGGCCGTGACGATGTTGCTGGCTTCCAAGGGACGCAGCCGGCAGATGCCGCCTCCTGTGCTGATTCCCCGGATCAACGCCCTTGACGGCCTGGCCACGGACGTGCCGGCTGACGCCCGCGCGCTGGCGCAGGCATTTTGGCCCGGTGGGCTGACCCTGATCCTCCATGCCCAGCCGTCGTTGGACTGGGATTTGGGCGAGACCAAGGGCACCGTTGCCCTGCGCATGCCCGATGACGAAATCGCATTGGAGCTCCTGGGGCTCACGGGGCCGCTGGCTGTATCGTCGGCCAATCGCACGGGGCAGGAAGCAGCCCAGACTGCTTCGGAAGCGCGCATGCAACTGGCAGAATCCGTAGAGGTGTACCTTGAGGGCGGATTCCGGCCCGTTGAAGGTACTGCCGCGCTGCCGTCCACGATTGTGGACGCAACTGCCACCCCGTTCCGCGTAGTGCGCCAAGGAGCCATCTCCCTGGAAAGCCTCCGTGCAATCGTTCCGACCATCCTCGGCTTTGGCGAGTCTCTACCCGCCGATGTTGAGGAAGCTGCAGAGGCAGTTGCTGTCGCGGAGACCCCCACTGCGGATGACGCGCCGGTCGAGGTGACCGAGGCCGCCGTCGTCGACGTCGAGGCCACGCCTGATGAGCAATCGGTGCCTGACCACCATGTGGAGCCGCCGACCCCACGAGAAGCCAAGTCCGAATGATTCCGGACCGCCAGCGCGTCCCCGTCCTTGACGTCGACGCTACTCCGTTGCGCGTCAATGAACTCATTGAGGCCATGGGCGGGCTCATTGCTGCGGGAAACACGAGCACTGTGCTCGGCCACAACCTGCACAGCATCACGCTGTTCCATTCCTGTCCAGATGTCCGCGCCCTGTATGAGGCAAGCTCCATAGTTCTTCTGGATGGAGCCCCCGCCACGTTGCTGTGGGGGGTTTCCAGGAAGCGGCAAGGACTGCCCTTGGGCGAAGGCGCCATGGCGTACCGTTTAGGTTCCATGGACTGGATCCCTGAACTCGGAAAGGTTCCCGGATTGCAGCGGGTTGCTGTGGTCGGCGCCGGCAGGGAGGCCAATACCGAAGCGGTGGCCCGCCTGCGGTCCCTCATTCCCGGCGCCACGGTGGACGGCATGCCCGGCGAAGGTTGGGATGGCGCCCTTGAAGACGCCGTAGTGGGCTGGCTGAACACGTTCCGGCCGCAACTGGTGCTGTTGGGTCTGGGGATGCCGCTCCAGGAGCATGTCCTGCATCGCAGGCTGGGGGAATTGCCGCCAGCTACCTATTGTGCCGTTGGAGGTGCAATCGAGCAGGTTGCCGGTATCCAGAAACTGGCGCCACGCTGGCTGGGGCGGCTGGGGCTCGAATGGGCCTGGCGTCTGGTCCTCCACCCGGGCAGGGTTGCTTACAGAGTTTTCATCGAGCCGTGGAAGCTTGCCGGCCTGTTGGTTCGGCGCCGTTTTCAATCACCCAAGACCAAAGGCAAGTAAATGACGTCCCAAGCTGTTGTGGTCGCCGTCGTGGTGACTTATAACCGGCGTGATCTCCTCCAGACCACACTGGCGGGCATCGCGGCCGGCACCCGGGTTCCGGACGCCGTCGTCGTGGTGGACAACGCCTCCACCGACGGAACCGCAGAGTTCCTGCAGGACTATCAAGGGCCGCTGGCTACGGACGTCGTCACGCTCACAGCCAATGTGGGCGGTGCTGGTGGATTTGTGGTCGGAATGGAACGCGCCCTGCTGGATCACGGCGCGGACCACGTCTGGATCATGGACGATGACACAGAACCCCAACCGGGGGCGCTTGCCGAAGCGCTGGATGTTTCCACTGCTTATCAGCAGGAAACGGGAGATACGCCGGCCTTCATTGCCAGCCGCGTGGTCTGGACCGATGGCCGGGACCACCCCATGAACCGTATGCGGCCCCGGATGGGTGCCAGCGAAGAAGCTCGCAACGCTGCCGCACGCGTCGGTGCCACGCAAATTCGCAGTGCTTCCTTCGTGTCAGTGCTGATCCGGGCCGAACAGATCAGGAAATACGGCCTGCCTATCGCGGATTACTTCATCTGGAACGACGACCTTGAGTACACTGCCAGGGTCTCGCGCAAGGGAACAGCGCTGACCACTGAAGCTTCGGTGGCCAATCACCACACCAAAGTCTTTGGCGACGCCGGTGCTGACCCCGGACCGCGCTTCTACTACGAGGTTCGGAACAAGCTGTGGGTCTACACCCGTTCCAATGCCTTGGCGCCGTGGGAAAAGGTACTTTTCACCGGTGCGTCGTTGCGTAATTGGACCCGTACCATTGCTGCCTCTTCCAACCGCAAAGTGCTGTTGGGCGGGCTTCTCAAGGGCCTGCGTCACAGCCTGAAAGCACCACGTTCAAATGCGCAGGTGCTTGAGGGGATCTACGCGTTGCGGAACGTCCAAGAGCCTGCCAGCTGACAGCGGCGCAGCTAAAACCCGGTCAAACAGGCGGGGGTCTTGCGGCTGCGTCACAGGGTGGTCACGGCCATTGGCATTAGTATCGTGACTAGAGTCCACAGAAATCCCGCAACATTCGGCACAGCCGGTGCAGGCATGGCGACGGAGTAGTTCCATTTATCCACACACAGAATTCCACACCTCAAGGTGCCCGGAAACCACCGGCTTTCACCCGACGCGTCGGCAGCGTCAGTACATTGCCATTTCCGGAACAGTGGGCGGGCTGCTCCCGGGAGCCGCATCATGATCATGTATCTGCTGATGGCACTCACGGCCGCCGTGGTGTCCTACGCGGGAACGTGGGGTGCCCGCGTGGCCGGAAACAAACTGCGCCTGTACCGTCCCATCCGCAGCCGCGACATGCACTCCGCCCTGATTTCCAAGCTCGGGGGGCTTGGCATCTTTGCGGGTTTCTTCGTCGCCTTGGTAGTTGCCAGCAACTCATTCTTCGTGAAGGACATTTTCAGGCACAACGATGCGCCCTGGGGGATCCTGGCCGGTGCTGTGGTGATCGTCGCCGTAGGGGTGGCAGATGACATCCTGGACATCCGGTGGTGGATCAAGCTGCTGGGCCAGGGCGCTGCCGCTTTAATCGTGGCACTGTGGGGCGTCCGGATGTCAGTGGTGCCATTCATCCCGGAACCGATATTCCTCGAGTCTGAGATCCTTCAGATTGTGCTCACTGCGGGACTCATTGTCACCACCATGAACGCCGTCAACTTCATTGACGGACTGGACGGTTTGGCAGCGGGAGTGGCCATCATTGGTGGCGGGGCCTTCTTCCTCACGGCCTACTGGGTTCACCGGAACAATCCGTCCACCGACAACTCCGACCTTGCGACACTCCTGATGGCCATTCTGGTGGGAAGCTGCATCGGGTTCCTGCCGCACAACTGGTTCCCGGCAAAAATCTTCATGGGTGATTCGGGGGCCATGCTCATCGGCCTGCTCATGGCGTCAGCCGGCGTGGTAGCCACGGGGCAGATCGGCTCGGGCCTTTATGACCGTGCCAATGGCATCCCCACGATTGTTCCGATCTTGCTGCCTTTTGCGGTTCTGTCCCTGCCTCTCCTGGATCTGGGGATGGCCGTAGTCCGCCGGACTGCGAGGGGTCAGTCGCCATGGTCGGCAGACCGTGGGCACCTCCACCACAAGCTGGTGGACCTCGGATACTCGCACCGTGCCGCCGTCGTCATGCTGTATGTCTGGACGTGCATCCTGGCTTTCGGCGGTGTCGCGTTCGCCGTCTTCCCCTGGCAGGTTGTGCTCATCGTGGTTGTTGTCGCGGCTCTCGTCATGGCCGCCGTGACTGCGTGGCCATACTTCACCCGGAACTCGACGCGGCCGGGGGAGTAGTTGTGACGGCTGGTTATCGTCACAGTTCTATCTCATGTAGAATTCTTTCTGCGGACAGTCACTCGCCCGTAACCCCACTTTGAGAATATGGCACCTGTGCCACGAGGATTGGTATCCCCATGACATCCAACGCCGAAACCGGACGCCCGTCCGGTAAACGTGGTGTTGGTTCCATGGGCAAGGCATCCTCGTTGTGGCTCCGGTTACTTCTTCTGAGCGCCTCCGCCGCAGCCGCGGCCACCGCAGTCACCTGCGTGATCGCGGCCGTAATGAACGGCGGACAGGGTGCGCTTTCAGCGGCGTTCGGCGCCGCGCTGGTGATGCTCTTCTTTGGCATCAGCCTTTTGATTGGCCACTATGTAGGCCGCAACAACCCTTCAGGCGCCGTTGGCCTCTTTGTTGCTACGTATTTCATCAAAGTGGTCGGTTTTGCCGTAGTACTGTTTGTGCTCGGCGCGCCGGATTGGCTCCACCACCGCTGGTTCCTGATTGGCGCAGTGGTCACGGTTGTCTTCTGGCAGGCAGCAGAAATCCATGGTTTCAGCAAGGCCCGCCTCCAGATCTACAACGATCCTGAAGAGAAGAAGGGTGGCCCGGATGTCTCCGCGTAAGCGATATTCACGCCCGGCCGCACCAGCCCAGCAACGTGGAAAAGCCAATGAAGCCGCAGAAGCCGGAAACGACGGCGGATACAACGCCGGCATCGCCGTCTTCAGCTACATCATTGGCGGGATCATTGTCTGGAGTTTGATAGGCTGGGGTCTGGATAATCTGTGGGGGACCCGCTGGATTGTGCTCCTTGGCGCTCTGCTGGGAGCCGCAGGAGGGTTCTATCTTTCCCATATGCACGGCCTCACCAGGCAAAGCTCCTCTGCTGGCGAGAGCAACGCAGACAGCGGTCCGTCCACGGACGGGGACAGTAATGCCAAATAATTTCACATGGATTGTGGATGCGTCCAACGCTTCCGGATTCCAACCAATGCCCAATGATGGACACAGCAGAGAGGAAACGCGTTGATCGCGCTTGCGCTCCCCGCCCAGGATTCGGGGTCCTTCACCCCACCCGGAATCGACGAAATGCACCTGCCGGCAATCCTGCCTTGGGGTGCGCACGACGGATTCTCCAAGCAGATGCTGCTGGTGATTCTTTCGGTCGTCATTATCGCTACATTCTTCATCCTCGCTGCACGTAAGCAGCAGCTGGTACCCGGCAAGCTGCAGTTCGCAGGCGAGATGGCTTACGGCTTCGTCCGCAACAGCATCGCCAAGGACATCATCGGCGGCAAGGACTTCATCAAGTACGTCCCGCTGCTGTTCAGCTTGTTCTTCTTCATTTTGGTGAACAACATCTACGGCGCCATCCCTGTGATTCAGCTGCCGAGCTTCTCACACGTAGGCGGCGCCTACGTCATGGCTGGCATCGTGTACTTCACCTGGATCATCATCGGCATCAAGAAGAACGGCCTGAAGTACTTCAAGCTCGCCACCGTTCCTTCCGGCGTCCCGTGGTACATCCTCCCGATCGTGGTACCGATCGAAATCATCTCCAACTTCCTGGTCCGCCCGGTCACGCACAGCCTCCGTCTGTTCGCGACGATGCTGGCCGGTCACTTGATCGTCATGCTCGCCGGTTCCGGCATCGAGTTCCTTGTCATGCAGGAGAACGTCCTGCTCAAGGGCGCATCGGTCCTGGTCCTCGTCGGCGCAATCGCCATGTACATGCTCGAAGCACTGATCATGGCCCTGCAGGCTTACGTGTTCACCCTGTTGACCGCGATCTACATCGAAGGCGCCCTGCACGCCGATAGCCACTAGGCTCCCAAAACTTCCCCTTGCGGGGATGAAGCAACCCAAACAACCTGCCGCACGGGCGGCATCTTGAAAGGAAGAAAAAATGGAAGGCACCATCAACGGCTCCCTCAACCTCATCGGCTACGGTCTCTCGGCCATCGGCGGTGGTATCGGTGTGGGTCTCGTGTTCGCCGCGTACATCAACGGTGTTGCACGTCAGCCGGAAGCTCAGCGTGTGCTGCAGCCGATCGCGTTCCTTGGCCTGGCACTGACTGAAGCTCTTGCCATCCTCGGCCTCGTCTTCGCTTTCGTTCTTTCCTAATAATAAGAACCCAAGCGAATTCGACGCACGAGTAGATAGGACGGGTGAAATATGAATCAGCTGATCATCTCAGCCGCCACTGAAGGCGAAGCGAAGAGCAACCCGCTCGTTCCCAACGTCTGGGAAATGGGCGTTGTCCTCGTCGGCTTTGCGGTCCTCATGTACATCGTGGTCAAGTTTGTTGTCCCGATGTTCGAGAAGACCTTCGCAGAGCGCGCCGAAGCAATCGAAGGTGGCATTGCAAAGGCCGAAGCGGCCCAGGCGGAAGCTTCTGCAGCTCTTGAAGAGTACAAGCAGCAGCTCACCGACGCCCGCGCCGAAGCCAACCGAATCCGTGAAGAAGCACGCGCCGAAGGCGCCCAGATCCTTGCGGACCTCAAGGCCAAGGCCGCAGCAGAGTCTGCCCGCATCACCGAGCAGGCACACGCTGCCATCGAGTCGGAGCGTCAGGCAGCTGTTGTCTCGCTTCGTTCCGAGGTAGGCACCCTGGCCACCACGCTGGCCGGCCGCATCGTTGGTGAAGCACTCACCGACGACCAGCGCGCCGCACGCGTTGTGGACCGCTTCCTTGCAGATCTGGAGACCCAGAGCGCAGGTGCAGCTAAGTAATGGCAGGTATATCGAGCGAATCGCTGACCACAGCACTGGCGCAGTTGGAAGCCAAGCTTCCCTTCGCCTCGCTGCAGTTGGCTAAGGACCTCTTCGGAATCCTGGGAACGGTGGACAGCTCGGCTGGCTTGCGCCGCGCCCTGACTGACCCGTCCCGTACTGGAGACGAAAAGTCGGCGCTGGTCAAGCAGCTGGTTGGCGGAAAAGTCTCCGCTGATGCTGCTGAAATTGCGGGCGGACTGGCCAGCTCACGCTGGGCATCGGCACGTGATATCGGCGATGCACTCGAGACGCTTGCCGCCACGGTTGTCATTGCCGTAGCTGAAAACAAGTCGGCGGTTTCTGCCTCCGGTATCACGGGGCTGGAAGAGCTGGAAAACGATCTGTTTGCCTTCAACCAGATCGTCGCCTCCAGCCACGAAGTACAACGTGCTCTGTCCGAGCCGCAGGGTTCCCCTGCGGCAAAGATTGCACTGGCCGAGAAGCTTGTTCCTGGCAGCAGCGAGGAAGCAAAGGTTCTCATCAGCCAGGCAGTTACGCAGCCGCGCGGTGTCAAGCCGAGCAAGCTCGTCGAGTCTTTCGCCAAGCTTGCAGCCAAGCGTCAGCAGCGCTGGATTGCAACTGTCAGCGTTACCCGTCCGTTGACGGAAACGCAGGCCAGCCGTCTGCAGGCCGGGCTGGATGCCCTGTACGGCCGCGAACTGAAGGTCAACCTCAACGTTGACCCCGCACTGATCGGTGGGATCCGGGTCCAGGTAGGTGACGAAGTGCTCGACGCTTCGGTCATCGCCCGCCTGACCGAACTCCGCCGTCAGCTCGCTGGCTAGCCAGATCAAAGCACAACTTAACTGATATAAAACCCGGTCATCGTGAGCAACGATGATCACGAAAACAGGAGAGCAGGGACTGCAGATGGCCGAATTGACCATCAACGCCGACGACGTCCGTAATGCGTTGAACGAGTTCGCGGCGTCCTACGAACCCGGTAACGCAGAGCGCGTAGAGGTTGGTCGTGTGACCACCGCAAGTGACGGCATCGCCCGTGTTGAGGGTCTTCCCTCGGTCATGGCGAACGAGCTGCTTCGCTTCGAAGATGGCACGCTGGGCCTGGCCCAGAACCTTGACGTCCGCGAGATCGGTGTCATTATCCTCGGTGACTTCACCGGTATTGAAGAAGGCCAGGAAGTTCACCGTACCGGTGAGATCCTGTCCGTTCCGGTTGGCGATGCCTTCCTGGGTCGCGTTGTTGACCCGCTGGGCCAGCCGATCGACGACCTCGGCGAGATCAAGGCCGAGGGCACCCGCGCACTGGAACTCCAGGCTCCGGGCGTTACCGAACGCAAGTCGGTTCACGAACCGATGCAGACCGGCCTCAAGGCTATCGACGCCATGATCCCGATCGGCCGCGGCCAGCGTCAGCTGATCATTGGTGACCGCCAGACCGGCAAGACCGCCATCGCCGTGGACACCATCATCAACCAGAAGGCCAACTGGGCTTCCGGAGATGTCACCAAGCAGGTCCGTTGCGTCTACGTTGGTGTCGGCCAGAAGGCTTCCACCATCGCAGCCGTCCGCCAGACCCTCGAGGATCACGGCGCACTGGAGTACACCACCATCGTGGCCTCCCCGGCATCTGACCCCGCTGGCTTCAAGTACCTGGCGCCGTATGCAGGTTCGGCCATCGGCCAGCACTGGATGTACGGCGGCAAGCACGTTCTGGTGATCTTCGATGACCTGTCCAAGCAGGCCGAAGCCTACCGCGCCGTGTCCCTTCTGCTGCGCCGTCCGCCGGGACGCGAAGCATACCCGGGTGACGTGTTCTACTTGCACTCCCGCCTGCTGGAGCGTTGTGCCAAGCTCTCCGACGAGCTCGGTGCAGGTTCGATGACCGGTCTTCCGATCGTCGAAACCAAGGCAAACGACGTCTCCGCGTACATCCCGACCAACGTGATCTCCATCACCGATGGCCAGATCTTCCTCCAGTCGGATCTCTTCAACGCCAACCAGCGCCCCGCTGTTGACGTCGGTGTGTCCGTCTCCCGCGTTGGTGGCGCTGCACAGGTCAAGTCCATGAAGAAGGTCTCCGGTACCTTGAAGCTGGACCTGGCCCAGTACCGCGACATGCAGGCATTCGCCATGTTCGCCTCGGACCTGGATGCTGCATCCCGTCAGCAGCTGACCCGTGGTGCACGCCTGATGGAACTGCTGAAGCAGGGCCAGTACTCACCGTTCCCGGTTGAGAACCAGGTTGTTTCCATCTGGGCCGGCACCAAGGGTCACCTGGACGACGTTCCGGTTGAGGACATCAGCCGCTTCGAGTCCGAGTTCCTGGAGCACCTCACGCACAAGTCCTCCATCCTGACCACGCTGGCGCAGACCAACGTCCTGGATGACGACACCGCTGCAGCCTTGGAGGAAGCGATCGTTTCCTTCAAGAAGGGCTTCTTCGGAGAAGGCGACAACCACCTGGTTGGCGCCGGCCACGAAGAGCACGCAGCGATCTCCGGCGGCGACGTCGACCAGGAAAAGATCGTCAAGCAGAAGCGCTAGTTCCGATCACCTGCCCTGCCGGGGTCCGCAAGGGCCCCGGCAGGGCAGCACATCGGGAACTTAGGAAAGGATAAGTATGGGAGCCCAGATTCGGGTCTACCGTCAGAAGATCAGCTCGACGACGTCGATGCGCAAGATCTTCAAGGCGATGGAACTGATCGCTACCTCGCGCATCGGTAAGGCCCGCGCCCGCGTAGCAGCTTCACTGCCCTACGCGAACGCGATTACCCGCGCCGTTTCTGCTGTCGCAACTCAGAGCGAAATCGACCACCCGCTGACCACCGAGCCGGAGCAGATCCGCCGTGCCGCAGTCCTGATCATTACATCGGACCGTGGCCTTGCAGGATCGTACTCCGCGAGCGTGCTCAAGCAGGCTGAAGGTCTCACCGAGCTTCTTCACGCAGAAGGCAAGGAAGTCAAGGCGTACCTGGTTGGCCGCAAGGCGCAGGCGTACTTCGATTTCCGCAACCGGCCATACGCCCGCGTATGGACCGGTGGCACGGACGCGCCGGAATTCGAAACAGCACAGGAAGTCGGAGCTGCACTTCTCGAAGATTTCTCCACTGACTTCGAAGAGGGTGGCGTGGATGAGATCCACGTCGTCTACACCCGCTTCAAGTCGATGGTGACGCAGGAGCCTACGGTTATCCGTTTGCTTCCGCTGGAGGTCGTCGAAGAGGAAGCAACCTCGGAATCCGAGCTGTTGCCGTTGTACGAGTTTGAACCGGAAACAGAGCAGGTGCTTGACGCACTGCTTCCGCGTTACATCGAGTCCCGCATCTTCGCAGCCATGCTGCAGGCCGCTGCTTCCGAGCTCGCAGCCCGCCAGCGTGCCATGAAGTCGGCCGGTGACAACGCTACGGATTTGATCAAGAAGTACACGCGCCTTCGCAACACGGCCCGCCAGGCCGAGATTACGCAGGAGCTTTCCGAAATCGTTGCCGGCGCCGACGCCCTCGCGTCTTAGCCTGCACCGGATTCGGTTCCAAGCCGCACCTGCAACAAACAGATAAACTTAACCCCACGCCATCTACTGAGTGAAGTGAGAGAGATGACTGCCACTGCTACCGAACACGTAGCAACGGCCGGTGCCACCGGCCGCATTGCCCGTGTTATTGGTCCGGTTGTCGACGTCGAATTCCCGGCTGACGCAATCCCCTCGATTTACAACGCTCTGACCACTGAGATCACTCTCAACGGCCAGACGAAGACCATCACGTTCGAGACCTCCCAGCACTTGGGTGACAACCTCGTCCGCGCCATCTCCCTGCAGGCAACTGACGGACTCGTCCGCGGTACCACCGTGCAGGACTCTGGCGCCCCCATCTCCGTGCCCGTCGGCGACGGCGTCAAGGGCCACATCTTCAACGTTCTCGGCAAGCCGCTGGACGTTGAGGAATCCGAGATCAAGGCTGACGCTTACTGGCCGATCCACCGCAAGGCTCCGGCCTTCGCATCCCTCGAGGGCTCCACGGAGATGCTCGAGACCGGTATCAAGGTCATCGACCTTCTCACCCCGTACATCAAGGGTGGAAAGATCGGCCTGTTCGGCGGCGCCGGTGTTGGCAAGACCGTTTTGATCCAGGAAATGATCACCCGTGTTGCCCGCAACTTCGGTGGTACTTCCGTATTCGCCGGTGTTGGCGAGCGTACCCGTGAAGGTAACGACCTCTGGGTTGAAATGGAAGAGGCCGGCGTCCTCAAGGACACCGCTCTTGTGTTCGGCCAGATGGATGAGCCGCCGGGAACGCGTCTGCGCGTGGCCCTGTCGGCTCTGACCATGGCGGAGTACTTCCGCGATGTCCAGAACCAGGACGTGTTGCTCTTCATCGACAACATCTTCCGCTTCACCCAGGCAGGCTCGGAAGTTTCCACGCTGCTCGGCCGTATGCCGTCCGCTGTGGGCTACCAGCCCAACCTTGCTGATGAGATGGGCCTCCTCCAGGAGCGCATCACCTCCACCAAGGGTCACTCCATCACGTCGATGCAGGCCATCTACGTGCCGGCTGATGACTACACCGACCCGGCCCCGGCCACGACCTTCGCACACCTCGACGCGACCACGGAACTTTCCCGTGAAATCGCATCCCGTGGTCTGTACCCGGCCGTTGACCCGCTGACGTCGACCTCCCGCATCCTGGATCCCCAGTACATCGGCAAGGACCACTACAACACGGCAGTCCGTGTTAAGCAGATCCTGCAGAAGAACAAGGAACTCCAGGACATCATCGCCATCCTCGGTGTTGACGAACTGTCTGAAGAGGACAAGATCGTCGTGTCGCGTGCACGTCGTATCCAGCAGTTCCTCTCCCAGAACACCTACACCGCCAAGCAGTTCACTGGCGTTGAGGGCTCCACCGTTTCCATCAAGGACACCGTTGAAGGCTTCACGGCCATCTGCGACGGCGAGCTGGACCACATTGCAGAGCAGGCGTTCTTCAACGTCGGCGGCCTGGATGACGTCGAGCGCCAGTGGGCCAAGATCCAGGAACAGACCAAGTAGTATGGCTGAGCTTGAGGTTGAGATTGTCGCAGCGGACCACTTTGTGTGGTCCGGCGCGGCCAAGATGGTGAAGGCCCGCACCAGCGATGGTGAAATCGGAATCCTGCCGGGCCACTCGCCCCTTCTGGCCATCCTGGCTGAGGGCGAGCTGGCAATCCAGCCGGTTTCCGGTGACCGTATCGCGGTAGTGGTCGACGGCGGATTCTTCTCCGTTGACAACGATCGCGTGGTCATTGTTGCTGACAACGCCAAATTGGGCGAAGCGGCTACAGCGGGGACCCGATAGCACGACCTTGATGGACGATTCCCTTATTCCGTTCATCGCCCTGGCAACAGCGTTTACGTTGCTGATCATTTCACTGTGCCTGTTCGGGGTGCGCCGCTTCAACCTGCGGCGTGCCCTGGGCACGGTAGACGCCTCCATTTGCATGGCTGGAAACAGCTGGCAGATGGGGGTTTGTCGTTATCAGGACAATGAGCTGGAGTGGTTCCGCTTGATGTCCCTGAGCGTGATCCCCAAGCACAGATTTACGCGCAGTTCGCTCGAACTGCTGGGCCGCCGCCAACCCACGGAAGATGAACTCGTCAGGGTGCAGCCCGGCGTTGTGGTTGTTGAATTGCAGTACGAAGGCAAGAAGTTCATGCTCGCCATGAACTTCGACGCCTACGCAGGGTTGTCCTCCTGGCTGGAGGCCGGTCCGGTCATCGGCGTCGGTACCTGGCGCTAGGCGATATGGATTTTCTTTACGACGTCAGCCTGGTTGGTGGTCCGTTCCTCTGGTTCAGCATTGCTTGCGGTGCAGCCGGTGGAATGTACCTGCTCTGGCGACGACGACGCTCCTGGCCTCTGGTCGTTGTGGGCTCCCTTGCTGTTTCTGCCGGCATCGTGGCGCTGGTCCACTGGATGCTGGTGGATCTCATGGCGACTTTTTCAGAGAACCTGCCCTTTGAAACGCTTGCATGGTCTGTGCCGGCTGTCGCGGCTATCCTTCTCTGCGCAGCCCGCTTTCCACGCAACTCCGGTAAGGGCCGCTCCCTCAGCGCCCTGGCGATGCTGGGTGTCGTCCTTTTGAGTGCCGTCCAAGTGAATCTCTACTTCGGGCTGAACAACTCAGTGGGAGATTTGCTGGGTACTGCAGTGGCCCGCATCCAGCCGTTGGAGGCTGGGCTTCAACGGAGTCCGGACAGTAAACCCGGCCCAGCCGTCAAGGGGTGGAAAGCGACGGAATCCATGCCGGCCAGCGGAATTCTGCGCAAGGCCGACATCCCCGGGACCACTTCCGGTTTCACTGCACGGGAAGCGTACATTTACCTTCCTCCCGCGTATCAAACCGAAGCCCGCCCCAGGCTGCCTGTATTGGTGCTCTTCTCAGGGCAGCCCGGTGGCCCGGCCGACTGGTTGACGGGCGGCCAACTCCGCTCCCAACTCGACCGCTTCGCTGAAGCCCACCACGGAGTAGCTCCGGTGACGGTGGTGGTGGATCCGAACGGGTCAAGCGGTGCCAACACCATGTGCATGGATAGCCTGATTGCCCCTGTGGACACATATCTGTCCAAGGATGTTCCGGCCTGGATCACCTCCACGCTGGACGTCTCGGATGACCCCCGGCTGTGGGCCGTGGGCGGTTTCTCGTTTGGGGGTACATGTGCCATGCAGATGGGCACAGCCCACCCGGAGCTCTTTCCCACAGTGCTCGCGTTCTCGGCGGAACGGGAACCGGCGTTGGCCAAGGATCGAAACAAGACAATTCAGGACTCGTTCGACGGCGATGCAACGGCTTTCGAGTCGAGGACGCCTTTGGCCTTGATGCAGCAACGCACTTATGCGGGAAGCGGTGTTTACCTCACGGCCGGCGAAACTGACCACGAGTTCTCCGACTACATGCATGAGCTCGCTGAGGCTGCCCGGAGCGCGGGCTTCGCAACAGAAGAACATACCATTCAGCATGCAGGACACTCTTGGGACGCTGTTGTCCGGGGGATGCCTGGGGCCTTGGGTTTCCTTGCCGACCGCTGGGAGCTGTCCCGGTGAGCCGTGCCCTCAAGGGTGTGATCAAGCCGGCCTTGCTGCAGGCGGGCAGGCACGTACGGGCCACGCCGTTCACCCTGCTGGTGCTGGGCTTGTTTGTGTTGTTGTCCCTGGTTTCGGGCAGCTTCCTGTCCGGTCCGCCGGAGCCGTGGCTTGCCTTCGCCGGCGTTTCACTCGATGGCCTGCGGTCTGGAGAATGGTGGTCCATCTGGACGTCGCTGTTCTTCACCACCAATCCGCTGGCTTATGCCACAGCGATCCTGATGATCGTGTTTCTTCTGGGCCTTGCCGAGCGGCACCTGGGGTCACTCAAAACTGCGGGTGTGTTCTTGGGCGCCCAGTTCGCCTGCGTGTCGGCTTTCCTCCTGGTCACCCAAGTGGCGCAGCACTCAGATGACGGCTGGCTGTCGCGGATGGTAGATAGCCGGCTGATTGGCCCCTATGGGGCAGCGCTGGCTACTGCTTTGGCAGCCAGCGCCCTGCTCCCTACGCTGTGGCAAAGGCGCCTGCGCACGGTGGCCCTTTCGGTTTCCTTGCTCTTGGTGCTCTACGTGGGGCACGCCGAGACGGTGGTGGGTTTCCTGGGGGCCCTGATCGGTTTAGCCGCAGGGTGGTGGATGCAGAGCAGCCAGGGACATCTCCATCTGCACCGCTCTACGGGCAGGGAAGTACGGAACCTTCTGTCCTTGACCATGGCAATCTTCGCAGTGGGTCCCATTGTGACCGCTGCAGCGAAGAGTCCGTCCGGTCCCCTCGCATTGCTGCGGGACGTCATCCTGAATCCTCTGCCCACGCTCAGCCAATTGGAAAGCAACTGCGGGGGAACCATTGATGTTGCCTGTTTGGAGGTGGGTCGCCAAGGCTACACGGGCCCGTTTGGTTTGGCGCTGGCAGTGGTGCCCGTTGTCCTGCTGCTCATTTGTGCCGACGGCATGAGACGTGGACGCCGGCTGGCCTTGGGCATCGCGATCGGGGTCCAACTGGTAGTGGTGGCGTTGTCAACGATCTACCTGGGCCTCTTTGCCGGGATGCCCAGGCTGCAGGGGCGTCCTCACGTCCCCATGTTGAACTCGGCAGTGGTACACCTGATACCGCTCGTCTTGGTACCGCTGGCTCTGGCTGTGCTGCTCTTTGTTTACCGTGGCCACTTCAGGGTGGTGTCGTCGGATCGACTCCGGCGCAGAATCTTCTGGTTGGTAGGCCTGACCGGGGCAGGGCTTAGCCTCGCCTACACTGCGGTGTGGTTGGCCTCCGGCGGCATGGACCGCGACGGCGGCTTGCTGGGCTTGGCTGCAGAATTGGCCCGGCAGTACCTGCCCGTTCCACTGCCGGGCGTTTACCGGAAGGTCTTCGCCGAACGAGATGTCCTGGAGGTGTTCCTCTTCTCGTACTCCGGAACGGTGTTCTGGTTGGTGGCGCTGGTAGGCGTATGGATCCTGCTCATCCGTGGACACCACTCCGGCGGACTCGACCACCAAGCCCGCCAGAGAGCCCGCACCCTGGTCAAATCCGGAGGTGACTCGTTGTCTTGGATGGCGCTCTGGGAACCCAACAAGTATTGGTTCAACGCTAACGGCACCGGGGGAGTGGCCTACCAACAGCATGGTCACGTGGCCTTGACGTTGGCTGGCCCCTTTGGGCCTGCCGGATATCGTCTGGAAACCGCCAAGGGTTTCCTCGAGTTCTGCACGCAGCAGGCGTTGATACCGTGCTTCTACTCCTGCACGGATGAGCTGTGGCCCATGCTTCAAGCGCGGGGCTTCCGCAGGGTTGCTGTTGCCCAGGAAACCCGCCTGCGAATCAGGGGCCTGGAATTCCGGGGTAAGGAGTGGCAGAACGTCAGGACATCGCTGAACCGTGCCAAAAAACTGGGGATAACGGCCAACTGGGGCCCCTACTCGGAGCTATCGCACGCCGTGCGCGCCCAAGTCACTGAGGTCTCGGAGGAGTGGGCGGCCCAGAAGAAAATTCCTGAAATGGGCTTCACCTTGGGCGGCTTGGACGAGTTGGAGGACGACGACGTCCTGTGCTGCGTTGCCGTTGATGATGTGGGGTTCGTCTACGGGGTCACCAGTTGGCTTCCGGTATACGAGGACGGCCGGGTTGTCAGTTGGACGCTGGACTTCATGAGGCGACGCGGGGACACCTTCCCGGGAGTCATGGAATTCCTGATTGCCTCGGCCATCCTGCACTTGCGTGGCTCCGTAGAGGTCATTTCATTGTCCGGTTCGCCCTTGGCCAGGGAGAAGGGCGAGATCGAACAGCAGGCTGAGGGACTGGCGGGAATTCTGGATGCCGTGGGGCAGGCACTGGAACCGGTTTATGGATTCAGGTCATTGGCTTCTTTTAAGTCGAGATTCCAGCCCGAGTACCGAACGCTGTACATGTATTACCAGGACCCGTTGCACCTTCCGGCAATGGGGCGGGCACTAAGCCGCGCCTATCTGCCCGGATTGTCGGTACGCCATTCAGCCCGGCTCCTCCGGACCCTCGTTGCTTGAATATTCAACCCCCATTCACCAAGGCCAGAGCGCCTTTCTTCATTGTTAGTAACAGATGTTGTCGAAATATCGGGCACTATTGGCCTTAAACACATTGACCCCGACGCGAAAGCCGGGGTCAATGTGTTTGTTGAATCTGCAACCAGCAGAATTCAACAGGTAAGGCTAGACGACGGTAACGCCGGTTGCCTGGGGGCCCTTGGCGCCCTGACCGATCTCGAACTGAACGCGCTGGTTCTCATCGAGGGTCTTGAAGCCACCGGTCTGGATCTCGGAGTAGTGAACAAAAACGTCCCCATCCGAGTCGTCCGGGGTGATAAAGCCGAAGCCCTTTTCAGCGTTGAACCACTTGACGGTTCCCAGTGCCATGTATTTCTCCTCATTATGGAACATCAGTCCGATACACCTCGTACCGGCTTTGTTACTCCGCGAGAAGACCTTGGATTCCGTCCGGGGATACCGGTTGGTTTCGCAGGAGCTTCACGCTCGCAACTCGTCTTGCGAGCATGAAAACCACCTACACAAAGACTGCTACAACACTTTCATGTGCCCTGCCGGAGGTCAACGGTCTTTTGGGCAATTCTGGAAAATTTTCGGTAAAAAGAAGGTAACGCGGCGCATTGAATTAGCGCTGTGACAGCCACAAGCCGTTGCGCATCACGCCAGTGAGTTCAAGATCTTCGTTAGTAACAACGATGTCCGCCCGCAGACCACGGCGCAGTCCGCCTATTTCGTCGGAAAGTCCAAGGACCGCTGCAGGTACCGCCGTGGCGGAACAAATGGCTTCGGGTAGTTCGACGCCGGCCGCTACGGTTTTACGGACAACCTCCAGAAGGGTGGCGGTGCCACCTGCGATTGACCCCGTGGCATCCAATGTGGCGACACCATCGCTGACGGTCACAGGGGAGGGGCCAAGCATGTAGCTGCCGTCCGAAAGGCCGGCGGCGGCCATGGAGTCCGTCACCAGGACAATATTGGCAGCTCCTACCAGTTGGAAGACCGTGGCTACCGTGCTGGGAGCCAGATGTGTGCCGTCGGCGATGAGCTCCACCACGGCCTTTCCTTCCTGCGCCATCCGCAGGCAGGCAGCAACCGGACCCGGCGCGCGGTGGTGCAGCGGGGGCATCCCATTGAAAAGGTGCGTCACGGTGGGAAGTGAGCTGACGCCGTCGAATCCTGCTGATTCCAGCCCTTCGCGGGCGGCGGCCAGCGACGCCGCCGCCGTGGCGTCGTCACAATCCGTGTGGCCCAGCGAAGGGGTGACGCCGTGGGAGGTCATCACGTCCACCAGCGCGGCAGCGCCCGGAAGCTCGGGGGCGTACGTCATGGTGGCCAGCTTGCCGGCGGCGGCGCCGACCAGCTCCTCCATGAGGTCCAGGTCCGGTTCCAGCAAGTAGTCCGGGTTCTGGGCTCCGCAGCGGGCATGGGACAGGAACGGGCCTTCGAGGTGGATTCCGGCTACGAGGCCTTCGTCCGCAAGCTTGACGTACAGCTGGATGCCACGGAGGAGGTCCTCAGGGGGCGCGGTCACCATGCTGGCCAGGAACGTTGTTGTTCCCGAACGGTGCAGGAAGTCGACGGCTTTTCGCGCCGATGCCTCTTCCCCGCCAGGGAAGTCGCCGCCGTTGCCACCGTGGCAGTGAACATCCACCAGCCCGGGAATCAGGTAGCTGCCGCTGGGGACTCCCAAACGGACGGCGCTCTGGAAACCCTCAAATGATTCCGGATCAAAGCCATCTGCGGCTCCGGCGTAGGCGATTCTGTCGCCTTCGATGGCAACCAGGCCGTCCTCCACCACCTCGCCGTCACTGACAATCGTGCCTTTGATGATCTGGTGGCTTGGCGCGGAAGAAGAGGACAGAGGATCTGCGGCAGTCATGATGTCGATTCTAGTGGCCTGCGGCACATGTGCCTGAGGAAGAGCTAGAAGAGCCGGGACTCGCTGTCATCCACGCCCCGCATGGCGTCATAATCAAGCGTCACGCAGGCGATCCCGCGATCGTTGGCCAGGACCTTTGCCTGGGGCTTGATCTGTTGTGCGGCGAAGATGCCGCGCACGGGTGCCAGCAGGGGATCGCGGTTGAGCAGCTCAAGGTACCGCGTCAGCTGTTCGACGCCGTCAATGTCGCCGCGCCGCTTGAGTTCAACGGCCACTGTGGCGCCGTTGGCATCCCGGGCCAGGATGTCGACCGGACCGATCGCCGTGAAGTATTCACGCCGGATGAGGGAGTAGCCGGCACCGAGGGTCTCGATCTGTTCCGCAAGGAGTCGCTGAAGATCCGCTTCCACCCCATCCTTGATCAGGCCGGGGTCGGTGCCGAGCTCGTGCGAGGTGTCGTGCAGTTGCTCGTAGATGTTGATGATCAGGCGGTCATCGGTTTTGGCAGACTGGACAGTCCACTGTTCCACCACGCCTTCCTCCACGTCCGTCTCTTCCGGCGTGGTCACACGGAGAGTGGCCGGCGGGCTCATCCAGTTCAGCGGCTTGTAGGAGCCGCCATCTGAGTGCACCAGCACAGAGCCATCGGCCTTGACCAGCAGCAGCCGGGTGGCGAGGGGGAGGTGGGCCTTGAGGCGGCCAACGTAATCAACAGAACAACGGGCTATGACGAGTCGCACCCGCCCCACATTACCGTCTCACCATCTGCAACAGCGTGGCTGGGGCAGAATGGAAGCATGCCCCGCTCCAACCGCCCTCGTCGCAACGCGCCCAGCAGACGCTCCGGCAGTGCCGGTGGCAAATGGGCGGAGCCGACGCCTGAGCTGGACCTTGAAAGGGCCAGGGGTGGAATTGCCCGTCGCGAAAGTGCCCCCGATGGGGACTGGATAGTGCGCACCATGACCGCCAGGAAGGCGGAAAAGCAGTACATCTGCCCGGGCTGCTCGATGCCCATCCTGCCGGGCATCGAGCACCTGGTGGTGTGGTCGGACAGCCACCTGTTCGGACAGGCCGCTGGGCTGGCCGAACGCAGGCACTGGCACAGCAACTGCTGGACGGGCCGGACGTATCGCTACCGCTGATTCGCTAGGCTTGGAAGCATGACTTTCGACCCCGCCTCGTTCGTGTTCGCCCCGCAGGATGCGCCCTCGGAGATCCGTGCTTCAACGGTCCTCCCTGCCCGACGCGAGAATGTGGAGTTCACCACCGAGGACGGCAAGGTGCTGCTGGGGGAGTTGGCGTTGCCGGAATCGGGAGAAATCACCGCGACGTTGATCACTCTCCACCCGCTGCCCACGCACGGCGGCTTCATGGACTCCCACGTCTACCGGAAGGCCTCGTACAGGCTCCCGGCGCTGGCCGGTGTGGCTGTGCTCAGGTTCAACACGCGCGGCACACAGTCGCCGCGCGGTACCAGCGATGGCCACTTCGAAGAAGGGATCGGGGAACGCTACGACGTGGAGGCGGCAGTGCGCTTTGCTGTCGAGCGGGGGTTGCCGAACCGCTGGCTCGTCGGTTGGTCTTTTGGCACCGAACTTGCCTTGATGTACGGCGCTGTGGAGTCGGTGGCGCCGGAGATCGAAGGTGCGGTTCTACTGTCCCCGCCCTTGCACCGCGCAACGGATGTCCACCTGAAGGAGTGGGCCGCCTCCGGCAAGCCGCTCACAGTCCTGGTGCCGGAGCATGACGACTACCTGCAGCCTGCCGAAGCAGCCCAGCGGTTCAGCCTGGTGCCACAGGCCCGGTTGGTCGGCGTCGACGGTGCCAAGCACCTCTGGGTGGGCGAGAAGTACGCGGCACGCGTCCTGAATGAAATCGTCGACGACGTCACTCCCGCAGGTGCGGGCGCTGACGGCTTGCCCCGCGAGTGGGCGGGGTCGGTAGCGAACGGATAGTTCGGCCGCGGAGGAGAAGAGTTTATGTACAGAAAATGCCCCTTAACCTCGCGGATAAGGGACATTTTCTGTACATAAACACTGTGGGAAACGCGGTCAGTGCCGGTCTTGGCGGATGATGAACACTTCCTTGATCAGCAGCATGATGGCCGCCGCGGTGGGAATGGCGATCAGCGCGCCCAGGACGCCGAGCAGGCTGCCACCGGCGATCACCGAGATCACAGCCACGGCTCCCGGAACGGCCACGGCACGTTGCATGATGCGTGGCGAGATGAAGTACGCCTCGAACTGCAGGTAGGCGAAGTAGGCGATCGCGTAGACAACGGCGGTCTGCCATCCGGCGGTGAGGGCCACCAGGATGACCACGACGGCGGCGATCATGCCGCCCACCAGCGGAATGAAGGCGAGCAGGGCCACCACAAAGGCAAGCAGGACGCTGAAGGGGATGCCCAGGATGGTCATCACAATGAAAGCGAAGATCGCATTCAGGAGAGCAACGCAGGCTTGGCCGATCACGTAGTTGCCCACAGAATCGGTGATCGCCTCTGAAAGAGCCTCAACACGGGGACGGCGGGACCGGGGAGCGAGGCGGTAAGCCCACTTCTTCATGGACGGCAGGGCCGCCAGGAAGTAGAGGCTCAGGACCAGTACGATCAGCGAGCCGAACAGGCCGTTGGCAACCGTGGAGCCAAAGCCGACCACGCCGCCGAAGATGCCGCCCATTGCCTCGGGATCCTTGACGAACTTATCCAGTTCGGTGGTGATCCGGTCACGGACGCCGAACTGGCTGTCGGCGTTGCGGAAGAAGTCCGAGTCGAGGAATCCGCGGATCCATTCGGGGGCCTGGCGGACGATCTCCGATACCTGCTCCACGATGGTGGGAATCAGGGTTGCGAAGAACCCGGCCACCGCCAGGACAAGGGCTGAAACGGAGATCAGGATGCCTGCCGGCCGGGGGACCCTGCGGGACTCAAGCCAGCGGACTACGGGGTCCAGGCCCAGAGCTATGAAGAGTGCAGCGACGATCCACAGGATGAGCTGGGTGGTGTTGCTGGCGATATAGAACACTGCAAGGGCAATGCCGACACCGGCGGTCCCCATGAAGCCCACATAGAGGGGGTGCTGGGATGACATTCGCGGTCCAGGGGCGCCGAAGCCGTGGTCGTCTTCGGGCCGGAGGCCTCCGGGACCCTCGTCGGTTTCGTTTTCCGGGGGCATTTCGAAACGTACGCGGTTGCGGGCTCCGGGAATGGGCTGCTTCAACCTGCGCCCGAGGGCGGCAAGGCGTCCGGTGCGGACCGGAACCGTTGCGGCAGTGCCGTCCGAGGAAGCATCCACCGCACTTGACCCTGGCTCATCGGTGGGACGGGGCTCCAAGTGGTCTTTCACGCGGTTTTGCTGCCTTTTCATTAGTGGTAAAGGGCTGATTCAGGCTCTGAATGGCCCGGTTATCATGATCATCGCCACACTATCAGGAGCTCGGAATGCCGCGATGGCGGCGCGATGGCGGGGTTTTCCCGATGTTGGGGAGATCACCCCGATCTGACTCTCTGATAACAAAACGGTTACCCTTGAAGTTCAACGACCGCTGATGATAGGTGATCCTGTGCGTTTGAAGACTGCAGCCTTGCTGGTGCTGCTGGGCCTGCTGACGATGCTGGCCGGCATTGGCCAGCTGACTTTCTGGGCCCCCTCCGAGACGGTAACCGCCTCGGTTCCCAGTGATACCAAAGCTGCCCCGTTGACGGTGATCGACCCAAAGTTGATTGCCCTCCATGAGGGGCCAGTGAAGATCAAGATCCAGGGCGAGGGCAACTTCATGGTCGCCACCGGACGACCGGACGACGTCCAAGCCTGGGTGGGTGAGACTGCCCACACCACGCTGACCGGCGTGTCGGCAGACCAGAAGTCACTGGAAGCCTCCTCGGTGGACGGCGAAGCAACGGCTCCCTCCCCGGCGGGATCCGATCTGTGGGTCAGCACCGAAGACGCCAGCGGCGAGCTTGACTACACCTGGAACCCTCCTGCTGATGGCGAGTGGTCCCTGCTGGTAGCCGCAGACGGAACCCAGCCTGCGCCGTCGTCGATTTCCATGACGTTCCCGAACAACGCCACCACCCCCTGGGCCGTGCCGCTGATCGTACTGGGCATCATCATCATCCTGGTGGGTGCGGCCCTGCCCTTCATCGCCAAAGCACTGTCCAACCGCCGTAAGGACGGCCAGGACGACGAGCCGCATGATGGCGGGGAGACCACCACGCTGCCCGTCCAGTCGACGTCAGGTGACGCCGGCCGTCGTCGTGGTCCGGAGACCGAGGGCCCTGCGCTCCGGGTGACCGCCATTGCTGCCGCTTTGGCCGCGGTCATGGTAGGCGGCACGGCTGTCGCCGCCCAGGCAACCACCACGCCTGAGGCGACCCCCACCTCTTCTGCCGCAGCTCCTGCCGAAAGTGAAGGCGGCACCCCCGTGCTGCTGGAATCCCAGTTGCAGCGGATCCTGGAACAGGTTGCCAGCACGGTTGATGCTGCTGACGCTGCCAAGGATGCAGCCAAGCTGGCTCCCCGCGTTGACAAGATGGAACTGCAGATCCGTACGCAGAACTACAAGGTCCGCACCGCTGTGTCGGCTTACGAAGCCCGTATGCCCGTCCGGGCCACCAAGCTCCAGAGCAGCGTCATCAGCACCAAGCGCGAGTGGCCGCGTACAGTCTTTGCCCTGACCCAGGGCGAGGGCAACGTTGTGCCGCAGGTCCTGACGCTGGTTCAGCTCTCGCCCCGCGAAAACTACAAGCTCTGGGGCAGTGCCCCGCTCCAGCCGGGCACCAACTTCCCGTCGTTCCCGGTTCCCCGTGAAGGAACCGAACCTGTGCCTGCCGCCGACAAGACCGGCTTGGCGTACAGCGGCAACGAGGCCTTGGGCATTCTGGCTGAAATGCTGACCACGCCTGATTCCCCGAACCGGAGCAAGCTGGCCGACGGCCAGGCGTCCCCGTACATCGCCGGTGCCCTTGCCTACCAGGCAGACACCGTGAAGAACGGGACCAGCGCCAACTTCAAGTTCACCCACACACCCGTGCCCAACCAGACCGTAGTGCTGCGCACTGCCGACGGCGGTGCGCTGGTTGTAGGGCGCCTGGACTTCGCCTTCGAGGGCACGCCCAAGGCAGCAGGAGACAAACTCCTGCTTGAAGACGATTCCGCCGTCTTTGCCGGGGGCAAGGAGACTACTACCGGCATGGTGCTGAACTTCGCCGAGTCCGTGGCGGTGTACATTCCGCCGGCAGGATCTGCCGACCCCATGAAGCTCGTAGCTGCCACCCGTGGCTTGGTAGGGGCAAGCTTCAAATAGGCAATTCCGCTGCAGGGCAGCGGCTAGAGTGGATGGTATGAGTTCGCCCGGATACCGACCCACTCCAGCCGCTGCCAGCCAGCTCAACCTTCGCGGCGCCGTTGACCTCTCGTCACTGCGCCGCCCGGCCGCACCTCCCGCGCCGCCAGCCTCCGCTTCCGCGGACGGTGCTGCGCGCGACGGCGGTACCCCCAACGGTGATGAAACCAATGGTGGCGCCGGCAGGGCGCCCCTTCGGGTGGATGCCACCGAAACAAACTTCCAGGATCTGGTGCAGCTGTCTGCGCAGGTTCCTGTTCTCTTCCTTCTCTGGTCGCGCTATGCACCGGAATCACCCGCAGTCCTTGACTCCGCTGAGCGCGTGGTGGCGAGTTACGCCGGGCGGCTGGTTCTTGCCGCGGCCGACGTCGACGCCTTCCCGCAGCTGGCCCAGGCTTTCCAGGTGCAGGCTGTCCCCACGGCGGTGGCCGTGGTGAAAGGCCAGCCGGTTCCTCTTTTCCAAGGTCCTGCCGATGACGCGCAGATCAAGGACCTGGTGGACGAACTCCTCAAGGTAGCTGCCGCCAACGGGGTCACCGGTAGCATCGGGGACGCCGCAGCCCAGGGTGAAGACGCCGGGCCTGAGCCCCTCCCGCCCCTGCACCAGGCCGCCATCGACGCGATCGAGGCCGGTGACTACGCCGGAGCAGCTGCGTCCTACAAGCAAGCCCTCCTTGAACAGCCGGCCGACGCCGACGCCAAAGCCGGACTGGCCCAGGTTGAACTCATGGCCCGGTTGGAGAACCTCTCCGCTCCGGAGGCAGAAAACCTCCGTGACCTTGCCGCCCGGGAACCGGACAACATTGACGCCCAGTTGGGCGTCGCCGACCTTGACGTTTCCGGGGGACACATCGAGGACGCCTTCAGCCGCATCATCACGTTCATCGGCAGGAATTTCGGTCCGGAACGCGAGACCGCGCGCGTCCGGCTCCTTGAGCTCTTCGAGGTCGTCGGAACTTCGGACGAGAGGGTGGCCAAGGCCCGTCAAGGACTCGCGAGGGTTCTTTTCTAGTGCCGTCCGCGCTGTTCTCCCCGCTGCAGCTGCGCTCACTCACCATTCCGCACCGGGGATGGGTCTCGCCCATGTGCCAGTACAGCTGTCATCCCGGTACAGGAGAAGGCGTCCCCAACGACTGGCATTTGATGCACCTCGGTTCTTTCGCCGCAGGTGGTGCCGCCTTGATCATGAGCGAGGCCGCGGCGGTTAACGCTGTGGGAAGGATCAGTCCGTTGGACGCCGGACTGTACTCCGATGAGCAGGCTGCGGGCTGGGAACGCATTGTCGATTTTGTCCACCGGCATGGCGCAGTGGATTGCCGGATCGGCGCGCAGCTGGCCCATGCAGGGCGCAAGGCTTCGACGTACTGGCCGTTCGCTCATCAGTCAGGTTCCGTGCCGTCGTCCGACGGCGGGTGGGGCACCGTTGGACCTGCCACCCAGCCGTTTGACGGCTATGCCGCGCCGGCTGCCATGAGCGAAGAGGACATCCTTGCCGTGGTGGACGACTTTGCCGCCGCGGCCTCACGGGCCGTTGCTGCGGGTTTTGACACCGTGGAGATCCACAGCGCCCACGGATATCTGTTGCACCAGTTCCAAAGCCCCCTCATCAACACCCGGACGGACAGGTGGGGTGGAAACGAGGAGGGGCGGAACAAGCTCATGCTCACTGTGGTGGACGCGGTCCGCGACGTCATCCCGGACTCCATGCCGCTCCTGTTGAGGATCTCCGCTACCGATTGGGCTGACGGGGGAGTGGACGTTGAGGCATCAGTCCGCCTGGCCCGCGCTGCTGCCGGTCGCGGCGTCGACCTCGTGGATGTCTCTTCCGGCGGCGCTGTGGCGCACCAGAAAATCAGGGCCGTGCCTGGCTACCAGGCCGGGTTCGCCGAACAGATAAGGCGCGACGCCGGTGTCCCCACTGGTGCGGTGGGGCTCCTCACCAGTGCTGCACAGGCCGAGGACATCGTTGCCAACGGCAGGGCGGATGCCGTGTTCATGGCACGGGCGGCCCTGCGCGATCCCCATTGGTGGCTGAGGGCTGCGTACGAACTCGGCCATGACATCCCCTGGGTTCCGCAATACCAGCGGGCCGTCCCCCGCCACGGCTTCTAGAACCGGATCCGGCTCCGGTACGGCGAGGTTAGGCTGGTCACATGACGGAACCACGCCATGAACCCATGCCCACGTCCGCGCCGCCACAGGCTGCCTCGACTCCAGAATTCCCCGCACCGCCATTAGTCCCCGGACAGACCCCCGCAACCCAGGCTTCCGAGGGGTCGGCTGCGTCAGCGCCGCGGGCTGCCTTGTCCATCCGTGGCCTGGCCAAGCGCTTCGGTGACAAGATCGCCGTCGATGGCGTCAGCCTGGAAGTACCTGCCGGATCCTTTTACGGGATGGTCGGTCCCAACGGTGCAGGCAAGACCACCACGTTGTCCATGGCCACCGGTCTGCTGAGGCCGGATTTTGGCACCGCCTTGATCCATGGGGTCGACGTTTGGGCCCGCCCGTTGGAGGCCAAGAAGCTCATGGGGGTCCTGCCTGATGGGGTGCGCCTTTTTGACAGGCTGACGGGCGAGCAACTGGTGACGTACTCCGGACTGCTACGCGGCATGGACCGCGACGTTGTCGGGGCACGTGTTCCTGAGTTGCTGGCTGCCCTTGACCTTGAGGCCGATGCCGGTTCGCTGGTGGTGGATTACTCCGCCGGCATGACCAAGAAGATCGCCTTGGCCTCCGCTCTCATCCATGCACCGCGTCTCCTTGTCCTTGATGAGCCGTTTGAGTCAGTGGACCCCGTGTCGGCTGCCAACATCCGCGGCATCCTGGAGGGATACGTCGCCTCCGGAGGTACGGTCATTGTTTCCAGCCACGTGATGGACCTTGTGCAGCGCATGTGCAGCCACGTCGCAGTGGTGGCTGGTGGACGCGTCCTGGCAGCGGGCTCCGTGGACGAGGTCCGCGACGGCTCGACGCTGGAGGAACGCTTCGTCCAGTTGGTGGGCGGCGGACACCGGACGGAGGGCCTGGAATGGTTGCGCACCTTCTAAGCCTCAAGTGGCGCCTGCTCCTTAATGGGTTCAAGCGCAGTCCGTGGCAGCTGGTGGGCATGGCACTGGGGCTCCTGTATGCGTTGGGATTGCTGGTTCTCCTGGTTGGAGGCCTCATAGCACTGCGGTTGGCTGATCCGGAGATCGCCCACACTGTAGTGGTATTGGGTGGAGCGGCCACAATCCTAGGGTGGGCCATCATCCCGCTCGTTGCTTCGGCGGCTGACATGACCCTGGACCCTGCGCGGTTCACCACCTTCGCCATACCTTCCAAACAGCTCTTGACGGGCCTTGCCCTCGCGGGCTTCATCGGCATTCCCGGCCTGGCTACCTTGATTGCCGCACTGGGAACGGTTGGAACCTGGTGGCGCAGTGTTCCGGCGGTCACCGGCGCCTTGCTGGGGGCCGTCCTCGGTGCCCTGACGTGCATCGTGCTGTCCAAAGTGGTCACCACGGCGACAGCCGGCCTGGCGGCTTCGAGGCGTTTCAAGGACGTCAGCAGCATCATTGTGTTCATCCCCTTGGTCCTGTTGGGCCCCATCATGGTGGGCGTAGTGGACGGTGTCCGCGGTAGCGCCGACTACCTTCCCGTGCTCGCCCGAACGGTGTCGTGGACGCCCCTGGGTGCGGCCTGGTCCCTTGGCGGCGACATCGACTCTGGTAATCCCGCTGCAGCTGGACTGAAGTTCCTGATCGCGGCGGCCACCATTGCCGTACTCCTCCTCTGCTGGCATGTGCTGCTGAAGCGTGCGCTGGTGACGCCGGCCTACTCGGGAGGCACTGCCAGGAAGGGCGGAAAGCTGGGCTTGTTCGGCCTGCTCCCGGGGACGCCGTCGGGGGCGGTTGCTGCCAGGGCACTGATCTACTGGTTGAAGGATCCGAGGTATGCGGCGTCCTTGGTGATTGTTCCTATGTTCCCTGTGCTGTTCTACTTCGGGGGCGCACAGAGCGGCAGTTATGGATTGCTCATGATTCTGGGGCCGCTGACCGCTTTCGTCATGGCATGGTCCATCTGCGCTGATGTCTCTTATGACAGCACTGCTTTTGCCCTCCATCTCGCGGCGGGTGTCAGGGGAGTCGACGACAGGCTTGGGCGGGCCTTGGCCTGCCTGGCCATATCGCTTCCCATAGTGCTGCTCTTCACAGTGGGGCCGCTCTTCGTGACGGGGGATTGGCAGTGGTTGCCCAACCTCCTGGGATTGTCCCTGGGAACTCTTTTCACCGGCTTGGGGCTTTCTTCAGTCATCTCGGCCCGATACAACATTGCCGTCCCTTTGCCGGGCGACAGCCCCTTCAAGAAGCCGCCGGGAAACGTTGCCCAGACTTTGGCCGTCCAGGCGGTGGGGATGGGCCTCCTGGCCCTCCTGCTGGTTCCGGAACTTGCGCTGGTGGCAGTCCAGGCTTTCACCGGCGGGCCGGAGGCTGGCTGGATCAATCTGGTGGCAGGCCCGGCACTGGGTGTGATCCTCTTCATCGTGGGCATCCGCCTCGGTGGAAAATGGTTGGACGCGCGGGGTCCGGAAATGTTCGCGCAGCTCAGTGTGAACCGTTAGCCACGTAACAACCATGCCCATAGATGGGACATGGGATAACGTCTCTGTCAGATAGCTCGAAGTCCCTTACCAAGAAAGGCCGTGACGATGGAAGTTGTCATTCTCCCTGGCACCAAGCAGATCGGTGCGCTTGCAGCCGATGCCATTGAAGCATTGGTCCGCCGCAAGCCGAATGCCGTGCTGGGCCTGGCTACCGGGTCCTCTCCGCTGCCTGTCTATGACGAACTCGCGCGCCGCTACGATGCCGGGGGACTGGACTTCAGCCAGGCGCACGGTTTCGCATTGGACGAGTACGTAGGCCTCGAGGCCGGACACCCCGAGTCCTATCGGGAAGTGATACGGCGCGAATTCACCAACCGGGTGAATATCAAGCCGGAAAACGTGCACGGCCCGGACGGTGCCGCCAAGGATCTGGAGGCAGCCTGCCAGGACTACGAGGATGCCATCAAGGCCGTAGGTGGCGTGGACCTCCAGATCCTGGGCGTTGGCACCGACGGGCACATCGGTTTCAACGAGCCGGGTTCATCCTTGGCATCCCGGACGCGGATCAAGACACTGATTGAGCAGACCCGGAAGGACAACGCCCGCTTCTTCGACAGCATCGATGATGTTCCCCACCACGTAGTGACGCAGGGGCTGGGGACCATTATGGATGCCCGGCATGTGGTGCTGGTCGCAACGGGTGCCCAAAAGGCTCAAGCGGTGCGTGATTTCGTGGAAGGACCCGTGGCCGCGATTTGTGCCGCATCCATCCTCCAGATGCACCCCCACGCAACAATTCTGGTGGATGAGGCGGCCGCGTCATCGCTGAAATTGGCTGATTATTATCGGCACACGTACGACAACAAGCCGAAGTGGCAGGGCATCTAGACGGTAAGATGTTTGGCATGACTACGCTTCCTCCGGATCCATTCGAAAACGACCCCATGCGCGAGCTTTCCGGAGCCGGAACGTCCACTGCCACCATTGAGCGCGAGGAAACGCGCCAGGAAGTGGAACCCGGCGACCGCGAGCGTTTTTCCCACTATGTCCGCAAGGAAAAGATCATGGAGTCTGCGTTGACCGGCGAGCCGGTCATAGCCTTGTGCGGCAAGGTGTGGACGCCCGGACGGGACCCCAAGAAGTTCCCGGTCTGCCCGGAGTGCAAGGAGATCTACGAAGGTCTCCGCCCCGGCAACGACGGTGGAAAAAACGGCGGCCCGGGCAACTCCAAGTAGTGGGTGGGAAGCGAACACAGGTCCCTTCTGATCGTTACCGTGTCCTCCAGCCCGGCGTTCCTGCCGGGCTGGAGGTAATGGTCGCTGCCATCAGGCCTGGGGGGTCAGCATGACAGAAACACTTTTCGGTGGCCCATCCCTGCCTCCGGCGTACCCGGAACGGGCCGCCTGGGGAACTGCTCCCAAGCTCCGCGCCTGGCAGCAGGAGGCCCTTGACCTCTATATGACCCGCAACCCCAAGGACTTCCTCGCCGTGGCGACGCCCGGCGCCGGAAAGACCACCTTCGCGTTGCGCATTGCCACCACGCTGCTGGACAGCGGCGTGGTCAACCGGATCACGATTGTTGCTCCTACCGACCACTTGAAGCGGCAGTGGGCTGATGCCGCAGCCAAGGTGGGCATTGCGATCGACCCCAACTTCAAGAACTCCGACGGCCAGCACGGCCGTGGTTTTGTGGGCGTCGCCGTGACGTACGCGCAGGTGGCGAGCAAGCCCATGTTGCACCGCGCCAAGACTGAAGCGGCGCGCACGTTGGTCATCCTGGACGAAATCCACCACGGGGGTGAAGCGCTCTCCTGGGGCGATGGCCTCCGTGAGGCATTTGATCCGGCCGCAAGGCGCCTGTCACTGACAGGTACGCCGTTCCGCTCGGATACTTCGCCCATTCCGTTTGTTGAATACGCTGAGGACCGGGACGGCATCCGGCGTTCCAAGGCCGACTACACCTACGGTTACGGCAATGCGCTGAGGGACCATGTGGTCCGCCCTGTACTCTTCATGGCCTACTCGGGCCAGATGCGGTGGCGTACCAGTGCAGGCGACGAAATGGCGGCCTCGCTGGGTGAAGCTGCCGTTACCAAGGACATCACCTCCCAGGCGTGGCGCACGGCGTTGAACCCCACCGGCGAGTGGATCCCTGCCGTCCTCGCCGCAGCAGACAAGCGCCTCAGCGAGGTCAGGCGGACGGTGCCGGACGCCGGTGGCCTGGTCATTGCAACGGACCATGACGACGCCCGCGCCTACGCGGGCCAGCTCAAGAAGATCACGGGCCAGTCGCCCACGGTGATCCTTTCGGACGATTCCAAGGCTTCAAGCAAGATCGAGGAATTCTCCGCGGGTGAACAACGCTGGATGGTTGCGGTCCGCATGGTGTCCGAAGGCGTTGACGTCCCGCGCCTTTCTGTCGGCGTCTACGCCACCTCCACCTCCACGCCGTTGTTCTTCGCACAGGCCGTGGGACGATTTGTGCGTGCCCGCAAGAGGGGCGAGACGGCGTCGGTCTTCCTTCCCTCCGTGCCGCCCCTGATGATCCTCGCCAACACCATGGAGGCAGAGCGGGACCACGCTTTGGACCGCCCGGAGAAGGATGAGGACGGTCTCTTCAATCCCGAAGAGAACCTCATGGCCGAGGCCAACCGTGAGGACAAGGCATCGGACGAGCTCACCAAGGGCAAGTTCGAAGCACTGGACTCCCAAGCGTCGTTTGACCGCGTCCTCTTTGATGGCGGCGAGTTCGGCACGGGAGCGGATATCGGTTCCGATGATGAACTGGACTTCCTGGGCATTCCCGGGCTCCTCGACGCCGAGCAAGTGGGAACGCTGCTGCGTCAACGCCAGCACGACCAGCAGTCGCGCAAGAAACGCCAGTCACCGCTGGCGGCTGCGGCTGCACCGGCCGTGCCTGACCACCGGATGCTCATGGATCTCCGGAACGAGTTGGCCAAGAACGTCGCTGCGTGGGCTGCCCGTACCGGCACCCCGCACGGAGTAGTGCACACCAAACTTCGCGAGGTGTGTGGCGGCCCGGCGGTGGCGCAGGCCAATGAGGAGCAGTTGCAGGCCCGCCTGCGCAAGCTCCAGGATTGGTTCATCGGCAGGAAGTAGCAGGACCATCATCTGCAGAAAAGCCAGGGGGCGCCGCGGTTGCGGCGCCCCCTGGCTTTTCTGCTGCAATGCTGTCAGCTTCAGTCGCGTTCGACGTCGACGCCGGCTGCTTCCATTTCGTCCAGCGCATCGGTGAGGTCTTCGGCTATTCCGGCGGTAAGCCCGGCGATGACGGTGGTGTTGTAGCCTGCCTGCACGGCATCCAGCGCTGTTGACTTGACGCAGTAGTCGGTGGCGAGGCCCACCACCACCACGTCTTCGACGTCGTGGCTTTGCAGCCAGTCATCGAGGCCAATGGCATCCTCGTCGAGGACTTCGGCAACGGCGGCCCCGGCTTTCAGGTCTCCCGTGGGAACGTCGTCTTCGGGGGCGAGGACACCTTCAAAGCCGGAGTAGGCCGCTGTGTATTGCCCTTTGCGGAAATAGGCCTGGATGTACTCGGGGTCCAGGTCTTCGTGAAGCTCCGCGCCTTTGGTCCGGGCACGGCAGTGCGGAGGCCAGGACTCCACCATGTCGGGGTCATCGGAGAAGTGGTCGCCCGGTTCGATGTGCCAATCCTGGGTGGCCACGATGTGGTCGAAGTGCTGCTGGTTGGCGTCCACGTATTCGGTGATGGCTCCGGCGACGGCGGCACCACCTTCGACGGCCAGCGTGCCGCCCTCACAGAAGTCATTCTGGACATCGACGATGATCAGGGCGCGGGACATCAGTTCTCCTCGTAGACGGTGGGGATGGCGGCCTCGCCTCGCTGGAGGCGGTTGACGACGGCGGGCAGCTCGGCCATTGTGGCCGCGTGCTGTTCCTTGGCACGGATGACGCCTTCCGGGCCGGTCCAGCCCGGCAGTACCTCCCCGTTCTTGACGAATTGGTGGAGCAGCACGCGGTCGTTGCCGTCGTCTTCGGGACGGTGTCCGATGCCCACGACCTCCTGGGTGGCGCGGCCTCGCTCATTGAGCTTGCGGAGGGCGTATTTGCGTCCGCCCACGCTGGCTTTGTTCTTGGCGGCCTTGGCCACGGAGATGAAATCACCGGAATCATTGGTGCGGCTGACCAGCTTGTAGACCATGCTGGCAGTCGGGGCGCCGGAACCTGTCACCAAGGAGGTGCCGACGCCGTAGGAGTCCACTGGGGCGGACTGCAGGGCGGCAATGGCGAACTCGTCAAGGTCCGAGGTCACCACAATCCTGGTGTTGACATTGCCGAGGTCATCGAGCAACTGCCGGACCCATTGGGCCTGTGCAATCAGGTCACCCGAATCCAGGCGCACGGCGCCGAGTTTGTCGCCGGCGAGTTCCACCGCAGTGCGGACCGCCGCCTCGACGTCGTAGGTGTCCACCAACAAGGACGTCCCGGGTCCGAAAGCCGCGATCTGGGCTTCGAAGGCCTCCCGCTCTGTGTCGTGAAGGAGGGTGAAGGAGTGTGCCGCGGTGCCCACGGTCTTGATGCCGTAGCGTCGTCCGGCCTCCAGGTTGGAGGTGCTGGCGAAGCCGGCTATTACAGCGGCGCGGGCGGCCGCCGTCGCCGATTCCTCCTGGGTTCGCCGGGAGCCCATCTCGATGCAGGGGCGGGTGCCCGCGGCAGAGGTCATGCGTGAAGCGGCGGACGCAATGGCGCTGTCATGGTTGAGGACGGACAAGATGTAGGTCTCCAGGATGCAGGCTTCTGCGAAGGTGGATTCCACGATCAGGATGGGGGAGTTGGGGAAATAGGCGTCGCCTTCGGCGTAGCCCCAGATGTCGCCGCTGAACTTGTAGTCGGCCAGATAGTCCAGGGTTTCCTGGTTGACAACCTTGTTCTTCTCAAGGAATGCGAGCTCGGCGTCGCCAAAGCGGAAGTCGGCGATCCCCTCCAGCAGGCGGCCGGTGCCGCCCACTACGCCATAGCGCCGTCCGTCCGGCAGCCGCCGGGCGAAGGCTTCGAAGACCGACCGGCGATGCGCGGCGCCGGAATGCAAAGCGGCCTGAAGCATCGTCAGTTCGTAGTGGTCTGTGTACAAGGAAGTTGCGGGATGGTCCCAGGACGTGGCTCTACTCACGAATTCACTCTAGTGCGAGCCGCCATAGAATGGACAGATGAGCCCTAGCGTTGCGTATGGCACGGACATCGATGAGCGGACCAAAGCTGCAGAGCAGTCCGCCACCGATGTCCTGACAGCCCCTGATATCCCGTGGAACCTTGTGATCTGGAATGATCCCGTGAATCTGATGAGCTACGTGAGCTTTGTTTTCCAGAGTTACTTCGGGTATTCCGAGTCCAAAGCCCACAAGCTCATGATGGAGGTCCACAAAAAGGGCCGGTCCATCGTGGCCCACGGCAGCAAGGAACAAGTGGAGCAGCACGCGGTGGCCATGCACGGTTTTGGCCTGTGGGCCACTGTGGAGAAGGCTGCGAGCGGCAACGAAACACCCGGAAAGGGCGGCCGACAGCGTGGCTAAGGCATTCAAGTACGGACTCAAGGGCATCACCGGATTCCTCGAGCCCGCCGAGCGCGACCTCCTGCGCGGGTTGTTGGACGACGTCATTTCCATGCTGGAGCAGGACGTACGCCAGAACGAGGACCCGTTGGCGGCACTTATCGGGCTGGACATGGACGTCAAGCAGCCCAGCGACCGCGCCTTGCTGCGGCTTTTGCCCAACGTCATGAAGGACGACGACGGCGGCTCGCTGGAGTTCCGGCAGCTCACCGAACGCTCTGTGCGGGAAAACAAGATTGGCGCCCTGAGGGCTGCGGCCATGGGTCTGGATAAAGACGAGCTGGTCCTGACCCCTGAAGACGCCACTCGATGGTCCATGGCGTTGAACGATGTCCGCCTGGTCCTGGCCGAACGCCTGGACATTCGGGACGAAGCGGACGCGGAACACATTCACAGCATGCAGGACTGGAGCCAAGCGGAGGATGTGGAGAGCTACTTGGCCTTGGTCTACAACTTCACTACGTGGCTGCAGGAGTCCCTGGTGCAGGCCATGATGGCCGCAAGGCAGGCGAAATCCTGATCCGGACGGCCGGGCCGTGCTCCCGCCTTGTGACACATCAGACACGAGGCGGAGGCCACAGGTAATGGCCGCGCACCAGGGGAAGCCTTATTCTCGAATAATCATGACTTCAGCATCGGGTTCACCCAACGGCGCCCTGGACAGTGACGCCCCCACCAGCACGGGAGAACTTGTCGGGACTCGCCCGATCGGCATTTTCGACTCCGGAGTGGGCGGGTTGACCGTAGCGCGCTCCATCATCGATCAGCTCCCCAACGAATCGATCCTTTACGTCGGTGACACGGCCAATGGCCCCTATGGTCCACTTCCCATCGCCGAGGTACGTGCAAACGCCTTGGGCGTCATGGATGAATTAGTGGACTCGGGTGTGAAGTTGCTGACCATCGCCTGCAATTCGGCATCGGCGGCTGTGCTCCGGGACGCCAGGGAACGCTACACGGCCCGCTATGGCATCCCGGTCATCGAAGTGATCCAGCCTGCAGTGCGGCGGGCTGTCTCGGCTACGCGTTCAGGCCGGATCGGCGTCATCGGGACCTCGGCCACCGTGGGATCGCGTGCCTACGAGGACACGTTTGCTGCAGCCCCGGACCTCACCATCACCTCCGTGGCTTGCCCGGCGTTCGTGAACTTTGTGGAGGCGGGGATCACCACCGGCCCGGACCTGCTTGCCGCCGCCAACGAATACTTGGAACCGCTCAAGCACGCCGGCGTGGACACGGTGGTTCTGGGATGCACCCACTACCCGCTGCTGACCGGTGTGATCTCCTATGTGATGGGTGAGGACGTTACCTTGGTGTCCAGCGCCGAGGAGACCGCCAAGGACGTTTATCGGGCCTTGGCAACCCATGGCATCCAGCGGACGGAGTCCACCACGCCGAGCCACGAGTTCATTGCCACCGGCGATGCCGCCCAATTCGAGACACTTGCCCGGCGTTTCCTGGGGCCGGAAGTGCTCTCCGTGAAGCATGTGGACCATGTAGCGGCGCAGTACCCCACAGGCAGCCTGGCCCGCATCACGCCCGAGATGCTGGAAGCCGCACGGTCAGGGACCGGGTTGTCCCGCCGCTCGTATTTCGTACAGCCGGACCGCGGCCTTAATGGCAGTGCAGGCACAACCCTGGGGCGTGGACTGTGAAGCTGACCATCGTGGGCTGCACCGGTTCCTTCCCCGGTCCCGGCTCGCCGGCGTCGTGCTATTTGGTGACGGCGCACGACGGCGAACGCGAGTGGAAGATCGTCATGGACCTCGGCAGCGGAGCACTGGGAGCAATCCAGCGGTACACCGACCTTGAAGACATTGACGCGATATTCCTCACCCACCTTCATCCGGACCATTGCATGGACCTCTGCGGACTCCATGTGGCCGTCCGCTGGAAGCCCGGGGGATGGGGACGGGACAGGCTCCCGGTATGGGGACCCGCGGCGACGGCGGACCGGATGGCTACGGCGTATGGACTGGACCTGGATCCTGGAATGCATGAGGAATTCGACTTCACGCACTGGGCCGAACTCAAACCTGTCACCGTGGGTCCGTTCACTGTGACTCCGTATGCCGTCAACCACCCGGTGGAAGAGGCCTACGCCTTGCGCGTAACGGCCACCGAACCCGGTAAAGACGGTGTCCCCGTGACCAAGATCCTGACCTACTCCGGCGACACTGATTCGTGCCAGGGACTCGAAGATGCGGCCAAGGGCTCTGATCTGTTCCTCTGCGAGGCAGCGTTCGAGGAAGGCCGGGACGATGACATCAAGGACGTCCACCTGACAGGAAAGCGTGCAGGCGAAGCCGCAAGCAATGCCGGCGCCAAACGGCTCCTCCTCACCCACATTCCTGTATGGACCTCACAGACCAAGGTGTTGTCCGAGGCAAAACCGGTCTTCGCCGGAGACGTGGCAGTAGCCGTCGCCGGAGTCCACTACACGATCTAGCGTGGGATCGGCGTCGGGAGGTGCCCCTGGCTTGGCTAAGCTTGAACCATGACTTCTGAAGCTACAGCCACACCCGTCATCCGCGCCGATGGCCGGACACCTGACCAACTGCGTCCCATCAGCATCACCCGCGGATGGTCCAAGCAGGCCGAAGGTTCGGCGCTGATCGAGTTCGGCAACACCCGGGTACTGTGCACAGCTTCGCTGACCGAGGGCGTGCCGCGGTGGCTCAAGGGCGAAGGCCGCGGCTGGGTTACTGCAGAGTACGCCATGCTTCCCCGTGCCACGAACACCCGCTCGGACCGTGAGTCCGTCAAGGGCAAGATCGGCGGACGCACCCATGAGATTTCACGCCTGATCGGCCGTTCCCTTCGCTCCATCATTGATACCAAGGCGCTCGGCGAGAACACGATCGTCCTGGACTGCGACGTCCTGCAGGCCGACGGCGGCACCCGCACCGCTGCGATCACCGGCGCCTACGTTGCCCTCGCGGAAGCCATACGTTTCGCCCGCGAGAACAAGCTCATCGCTCGGAACGCCGAGCCGCTGGTGGACACTATTGCAGCTGTTTCCGTGGGCATCATCGACGGCGTACCCATGCTTGACCTGCCGTACGTGGAAGATGTTCGTGCGGAAACGGACATGAATGTGGTGGTGACCGGATCAGGGAAGTTTGTTGAAGTCCAGGGAACGGCTGAAGGTGCTCCCTTCGATCGCGACGAGCTCAACGCCCTGCTTGACCTCGCCTTGCTGGGCACCACGCAACTGTCAGCCATCCAGCGCGAAACCCTGGCTGAGGCCCCGTGAGCGCCACAGTGCCTACAGCGGAGCCCCGGCTTGTCCTGGCAACCCACAACAAGGGCAAGCTGAAGGAACTCCGCGAACTGCTGCGGGGCCAGGTTCCAGGGCTCGACGTCGATACCCAGGTGGTGGACGCCGCCGCGGCAGGCGCCCCGGATGTAGCGGAAACCGGTGTTACGTTTGCCGAAAACTCACTCCTCAAAGCCCGGGCCGTGGCTGAGGCGACAGGCCTGATAGCCATTGCCGATGATTCCGGACTGGCCGTTGATGTCCTGGGCGGCGCTCCCGGTATCTTCTCGGCTCGATGGTCCGGAACCCACGGGGACGATGCCGCCAACCTGAACCTGCTCCTGGCCCAGCTCTCCGATGTTCCTAATCCGTTCAGGGGGGCAGCCTTCGTCTGTGCTGCCGCTTTGGCTGTGCCGGGTCCCGATGGCATAGCCCGCGAGACTGTGGAGTATGGCCAGCTGGAGGGCACGCTCCTCCGTGAACCCCGCGGCGAAGGTGGCTTCGGCTACGACCCCGTACTGCAGCCGGCCGGGATGGACCGCAGCTGTGCCGAGCTGAGCTCTGGGGAGAAGAACGCCATCAGCCACCGCGGACAGGCATTCCGTGCTTTGCTGCCCGCAATCGTGGAGGCGTTGTCCGAGTCCGGCTCGAACTAGTTTCCTCCTGACGCAAAAGGCACCCCGCAATGCGGGGTGCCTTTGCCGTACTTGCGCGGTGAGCCTCAGTGCTCGCCGTGCTTGCCGCCCTCGTGTTCCTCGATGAACTCTTCAACAGGGTCTGTTCCTGCTGCTGCCGCCTTGCGCTTGGCCACGAATCCACGGCCGATTTCAATGAAGATCGGGATGACCGAGATCAGGACGATGACAATGAAGATAATGTCGATGTTGTTTCCAACCCACTCGAACTGGCCAAGCCATGCGCCGAGCAGGGTAACGCCGCCGCCCCAGAGGACGGCACCGATGACGTTGAAGAGGAAGAACTTTCGCTTATCCATCTGCGCAACGCCCACGATCACCGGCACGAAAGTGCGGATGATGGGAACGAAGCGCGCCAGGATCAACGCCTTGCCGCCGTGCTTTTCGAAGAACGCATGGGCGCTCTCCACATTTTCCTTCTTGAAAAGCCGTGAATCCGGCTTGTTGAAGATGGCCGGGCCGGCCTTCGATCCAATGAGATAGCCGGTCTGGTTACCGATGATGGCAGCCACGATGATCATGCCGCACATGGCCCACAGGTTGAATTCGATGGCGCCGGTGGAGACCAGCAGCCCCGCCGTGAACAGCATCGAATCGCCTGGCAGGAAGAAGCCCACCAGGAGGCCTGTTTCTGCAAAAACAATGGCGCAGACCAGGAGGACCACCCACGGTCCCAGCGGTGAGTCGCGGAGGAATACGTCGGGGTTCAACCAGTCCGGCAGGAACGAAGCCATGGAGGGCTGAACCGGTCCCGCGCCCCCGAAAGTGGATACGGCAAGGTCGTTTATCGCAGAAAAGATCACCCATCAAGCCTACTTGACGGCCGTCGTCGTGATTTTCGGGGAAGAACCCTTGACTCTTGCTTCGTTGCTTGTATGGTTAGTTACATGAGTAATGAACCAGTTAGGCGGAGGTGCTCGTGATTGACGACACCAAGCCGATCTTCCTGCAGATCGCCGAACTCATCGAGAACGGAATTGTGGACGGCACCATGGCCGAGGAGTCCCAGGTGCCCTCCACCAATGAGTTTGCCGCTTTCCATCGCATCAACCCGGCAACGGCTGCCAAGGGTGTCAATCTGCTCGTGGATGCAGGGATTCTCTACAAACGCAGGGGGATAGGGATGTTTGTTGCAACAGGAGCCCGCGCCCAGTTGATCGCGCGCCGCACCGAAGAGTTTGTGGAGCAGTACGTCAAGCCGCTTGCACTGGAAGCCCGGAAGCTGGGCATTTCGGCGGAGCAGCTGAACACCATGATTGAACGCAACTCCGGGCTTGCCCCGGAATCAGGGACAGACAAGGAAAGGAGCGCGGCCCTGTGAACGACACCATCGTCGAGGCCCGTAACCTGAACAAGCACTACAAAGACCTCAACGCGCTGGACAACGTCAACCTGCGGCTCTCGGCAAACCGTATCTACGGATTGCTCGGACGCAACGGCGCGGGCAAGACCACATTGATGTCCATCCTGACCGCCCAGGCTTTCGCGACCTCGGGCGATGCCCTGGTCTTTGGGGCCAGTGCATATGAGAACGATGCCGTGCTGTCCCGGCTCTGTTTCATCCGGGAGTCGCAGAAATATCCAGATGACTTCCAGCCCCAGCACGCCTTCCGATCCGCAGCCCTGTTTTACAAGAACTGGGACCAGGACTTCGCCGACCGGTTGGCCGAGGACTTCCAGCTCCCCGTCAAGCGCCGGATCAAGAAGCTCTCGCGCGGTCAGTTGTCCGCCGTCGGCGTCATCATAGGTCTGGCCTCGCGCGCGGAACTGACGTTCTTCGACGAGCCATACCTGGGGCTCGACGCTGTCGCCCGCCAGATGTTCTACGACCGCCTGGTGGAGGACTATGCGGAGCACCCGCGCACCATCATCCTGTCCTCGCACCTGATCGACGAGGTGGCCAACCTCCTGGAGCATGTGGTGGTCATCGACCGGGGGCGGATCATCATGGACGCAGATGCCGACGAGATCCGCGGTTCGGCCGTCACCGTTTCGGGATCAGCGGACAAGGTGGATGCATTCCTGGCCGGCCGCAGGATCCTGCACCGCGAAACGCTGGGGTCCCTGGCTTCTGTGACGGTGGATGAGGCCCTTAGCAGCCGCGAGCGAACCGAAGCGCAGGAGTTGGGCCTGGAACTGTCGCCCGTTTCCCTGCAGCAATTGGTGGTCCGCAAGACCATGGCCGGGACGGGAGCAACAGGAACAGGTATTGGAGATTTCGCCGATGACACGATGGAGGCCAGGCGATGAGCAGGACAGTAGCAGTTGCGCGGATGCAGCTGATCAATAAGTGGACTTATATCGGATGGCCACTGACCATCCTCGCGGCTTCCTTCCTGATGTCGCTGGCCATCTTCGCCCTGATCCCGGTCCAGGAAGGCAAATACGGCGGCGGAAGCCAGGCCCCCATGTGGTACTTCCTGGTGCTGGGGATCCAAAGCATGACCTTGGTGTTTCCCTTCTCCCAGGGCCTGAGCATCAGCCGCAAGGCGTTCTACCTGGGAACGTTGGGACTCTTTTCCCTCATTGCACTCGGAATGACAGGGCTGTACCTTCTGGGCGGCGTCATTGAAGCGGCCACCAACGGTTGGGGTGTTTACGGATACTTCTTCAAGATCCCGTGGGTAACAGACGGGCCGTGGTACTCCACCGCAGCGTTCTTTTTCGTAGTGATGATGTTCATGTTCATCATCGGATTCTGGTTCGCCACCATTTTCAAACGTTGGGGGACAACCGGGACCTTGATCTCAACCCTCGGAACCGGGCTGGTCCTGATTGGTATAGCCGCGTTGTCCACCTTGCTTCAGTGGTGGGGTCTGATAGGGGCTTGGTTCGCCCAGCAGACGCCGCTCACCATCAGCGGTTGGGCTGCGCTCCTGTGCATCGTCCTGGCAGCAGGTTCCTACACAACCCTGCGCAGGGCCACCCCGTAGGCACAGAAATGTCGCGTTGACCACAATGCAGGCCGGAAGGGCCGCCCCACCGCGCAAATCGGAAGGGGCGGCCTTTTTCGGCTGTAACCTTGTCCAGTGGCATTGGACTTTACGGCGATCGACTTTGAAACAGCCAACGGCTTCCGGGGGTCGCCGTGTTCGGTAGGCCTCAGCAAAGTCCGCGGCGGGGTCGTAGTGGAGGAAGCGTCCTGGCTGATGCGCCCTCCGGAGAACCACGATCACTTTGAGTTCCACAACACCCGCATCCACGGCATCCGCGCTGAGGACGTTGCCGGCCGCCCGCGGTTCGGTGAACTCTTCCCGGAAATCGGCGCGTTCATAGGTGGCGATGTCCTTGCCGCGCACAACGCAGCCTTCGACCTCGGCGTCATTCGTTCCGGTCTTGAAGTATCAGGCCTTGCCGGACCGGCCTATGACTACGTCTGCACGGTGATGCTGTCCCGGCGCTGCTACTCGCTGGTGTCAAACTCCTTACCTTATGCCGCGGAAGAGGCTGGCGTGCCATTGGTAAACCACCACGATGCCGCCGAGGACGCCCGGGCCTGCGCCGGTATCCTTGTGGACATCGCCCGGCGGAACAATGCCAACAGCATCGCCGAACTCTACCTTTCCCTGGGCCTTAACCTCCCCCAGCAGCCGGCGTTCGATCCCGCGCAGGGCCTTTCCAAGGCGACCCTCTCTGCGCTCGCCGCCAAAACGGGAAGTGCCGCTGAGGGCGCCTTGGAACGGGCCGTTGGCGGACCCAGTGGATGGTCGGCCTGGCCTGAGGAAGGGCCTAATCCCTTGCCCAATCCGGCTGCGGAGCCGGGGCATCCTTTGTTCGGACAGACGGTGGTTTTCACGGGTGATCTCGCGATCACGCGGCCGGAAGCCAAATCGCGGGCCGCGGACATGGGAGCCCGCCCCGAAAGCCGGGTGACGGCAAGGACCACCGTGCTCATAGTGGGCGATGGCTTCGTGGCGGGCGACCTTCGCGCCGGACGACTTACTGGTAAAGCCAAGCGGGTACTGGAACTGCACGCAAAGGGCCAGCAGATCGAGGTCGTGTCCGAGGGCGAGTTCCTGCAAATGGTGGGCGGGGCCTGACCCGCAGAGGGTCATACTGCGCAACAATGCTTCCCGCTTGGAGAGATGCGCTCCTAGCCTTGGGGCATGACCAAGACCGCACTTCCTCCAGCACCGGTTCGCCGGAAAGCCGATGTTCCTGGGCGCCTCGCGCGCCCTGGGGTTGGTTGGCGGACTGTTTTCGCGTTTCCCAACCCCGTGAACGAATACGCCGCACGCATCACGGCCGGATTGGTAGTGGTCCTGGCTGTCGCAACCCTGCTGAGCGGCTGGGGCTGGGGTTTGGTGATTCTTGCCGCAGGTTTCTGGCTCCGCGTCCTGTTTGGTCCCCGGATCTCACCGCTGGCGCTGCTGTCTGTCAAGGTCCTGGCACCACGGATCGGGCACGCCAAGCTGGTGGCCGGTCCGCCGAAGCGTTTCGCGCAAGGCATCGGTGCCGCTTTGACGAGTGCCGCCGTCGTGCTCTTCTTCATCGGCTACCAGCCGGCCGCTTGGCTCCTTCTGGTGCTTCTGATCGTTGCGGCGTCCTTGGAAGCGTTCGTCGGATTTTGCCTCGGCTGCGCGATCTTCGGCTTCCTGCAACGCCGTGGCCTCATTCCGGCCGATGTCTGCGAGGCCTGCAACAACATCACCCTCCGCAGCACGTAGTACCCGTCAGCCAGTGGTGACGGCGAGGAGCCTGCCCGCCATGCCGCGGATGACTCCGGGTGCTTCCAAGGCCTCAAGCCAGTCGCCCGGGAGGCATTCTTCGCCGTAGAAGGCGCCCAGGATGTTGCCTGCGATGGATCCGGTGGAGTCACTGTCGCCGCTGTGGTTGATGGCAACTGCAATCGCGTTGCGGAAATGGTCCGCCGGTGAGCTGCCGCTCGTGGCCAAAACGGAGTAGAGCCCGACGGCGAGTGCCTCCTCTGCGATCCAGCCCTCGCCGAGCAGTGCGGTCAGGTCTTCGGGGTTAAGGACGGTGGACTGCTGCGACAACTGCAAGGCGGCTTCCAGCCTTTCGCCGAGTTCCGGGGCCTTGGTGGGAACACCGTTCACGTAGTCGAGTGCCTCGTTGGCAGCGCTGCGGACGTCGCGTCCGGCTACGAGGTGATGGATCAGCAAGCTGAAAGCCGCCGCGCTGAGGCGGGCCGACGGGTGCCCATGCGTCAGGGACGCGGCATCTGAGCTCAGCTTGTAGACAGCCTCCCGGGAGATGTGGGGAACCAGCCCGAAGGGGGCCGAGCGCATCACCGTACCGCATCCCTTGGAGTCGGGATTGACCGGGCGGGCGACCGTACCCATCTGACCGGTTGCCAGGCCGCTCAGGCATGCGTTTCCCGGTGCCCGGCGGTGATGGAGCACTTCCTGGGCATCGATCCACCGGGGCTGGGGCACGGGGGCGGAGGAGGAGACAGCGACGTCCTGGGTGTTGAGCCACCGCAGGTAGGCGAGCCACAGGCAGGCGATCTCATCAGCTGCCACGCCGTCGTTCGCCCATTCGAGGGCTTCCACCAGGCCGTCAACGGTGTACAGCGTCATCTGGGTGTCATCCGAAAAGTGGCTTGCGCCCTCGAGTTGTCCAAAACTGGTCAGTCCGGCAGCACCATAGCGCGCGCGGATCGCTGCGATGGAATCGAATTCCACGGCGTAACCAAGGGAATCGCCCAGTGCTCCACCCAAGAGTGAGCCGTGGACACGGGATGCAAAGGACGGCGCAGCGGGGGAAGAAGGTTCAACACTCATGCCAGTAACTTACCGTGCCCGCGAACGCCCGCTGGTATGGTGGGGAAGCTGCCCGGCACCGATGAAACCCTGGAGAGACTGCGTGCGTGAACCTGCTTGGCGACGGACCGGCAAGACACCTGATTACAGGTTCTCGCTTGCCAATGAGCGTACCTTCCTCGCATGGATCCGCACCTCCCTGGCGCTCCTTGCCGGGGCGGTGGCTGTCGACCAGTTGGCTCCGAACATCGCGCCGACCCCCGTTCGATTGGTCCTCTGCGTCTTGCTGGCGCTGGTTGGAGCGGGCTTGGCCGCCTTGTCCTACCGCAGGTGGGGGCAGATGGAAGCGGCAATGCGCAACGACCAAGCTCTTCCGTTCTCCCGCGTCATGATGTTCATGACCATCGTGGTGGCCTTGGCAGCCTTCGCCTTCGCGGTGCTGATCCTGGTGGCCCGGTGATTAAGGAATTTCCGTGAGTGTGGAAGTCCGTGATCCCGGCCTCCAACCGGAGCGAACAACCCTGGCCTGGCGCCGGACCTTGATTTCTTTGGTGGTGGTCGACCTGTTTATTTGGCGGAGTTGGCTGACGTCCGAGCCATCCACCGCCAGCGTCGTCGCCGGGCTCCCGGGACTTGACTACCAGGGCATCTGCGCCCTGGTGGCGGCCGCCGCCACCATCGTCCTGGCCTCGGTGGTGTGGGTTCGCTCACGTCAACTCCAAGCCGGAAACAACGCCGCTTCCGCGCGGTTGGTATTGGTGAGCACTGTAGCCGTGATGGGCCTTGGCGGTACGGCGATCGCGGCCATAGCCTTGGGCGGCTAAGCTCGGAGGCAGGATTCAGCAACTGCCCAGACTCGGCTGGAACAATGCTCAAGAGCCGTCGGCTTCCGGCCTGTCTTTTGCCAACGCCCTTGACGCGCCGGGCAGTCGTCAGCAGTACATAAGAGCGTGCAGCACGCTGCGGGGCCAGCATGGCCAGCATCCAGATCAACCTTAAGGACACATTCGACATGACCTCTCCTGTACAGGCCACACCCGAACACCAACCGGGGCTCACTGCCCGGTTGTCGGCTGAAGCTTTGGGATCGATGTTCATTGTGGTCGTGGCGGTGGGTGTCGGGATTTTCTCCAACCCCAGCGGGGCGCCCGTACCGGTGGCCCTCGCCGCCGGGCTCACCGTAACAGTGGCCATGCTGGCGTTCGGGCATGTGTCCGGCGGACACTTCAACCCGGCCATCACCCTGGGCAACCTGATTGCCGGCCGGATCCGGGCGGTAGCCGCCGTGGCCTATTTGGCGGCGCAGCTCATCGGCAGCGTTGTTGGTGCTGCGCTGATCTACTTTGTAGTCACCACAGTCCCCGTCCTGAAAGACGCCCGCGCCGCCTTCGATGTCGTGGCGCCGGGCTACGGTGAACATGCTGCGGCCCAAACGCAGATGGCCGGCGTCCTGATGGTTGAGATCCTTGGTTCTGCCCTGCTTGTTGCAGTTTTCCTGGGGGCGACGGCCGGCCGCAGTTCGATTCCTGCCTTGGCTCCCTTCGCTGTGGGCCTGGCCATGGTTGTGCTGCTTCAATTCGGCCAGGTCCTGGGCAACCTTCCCTTCAACCCTGCGCGGGCAACGGCACAGGCATTCTTCAGCTCTTCCTGGGCCATCGAAGGACTGTGGCTTTTCTGGGTGGCACCGCTGTTGGGCGCGGCGCTGGCCGGGCTGGTCTTCCGTGGCTTCCAGGGCCTTTCGGAGGGCAACGGTACCGGGTCAGCGGATTTCCAGGCGGCCCATGATGACGATGTCAATGCTGCCTTCGACGCTGACCACGACCTCACTGGGGAAGGCGCTGACACCGGTGGTGCCAAGGAGCAGCAGGCTCCTGCCAAGAAGGACGCCGTCAACCCGGCCCCAGCACCTGCTGCGGGCGCCCGCGATGACGCCCGCGACTTCTTCGACGGCAAAAAGGGCTAGAAACCTGACAGGATCTACGGCGGTCGGCTGGCCTGCGCTTTATTGTCGGTACCCCCGGTTAACTTGGGAATATGCGGTTACTTCACACTTCGGATTGGCACCTCGGCCGATCATTTCACGGCGTTGGCATGCTCGAAGCCCAGCGCGATTTCGTGGACCAGTTGGTATCGGTTGTCGAAGCCAGGTCCATTGACGTCGTCCTGATTGCCGGCGACGTGTACGACCGCGCCTTGCCGGGCCTGGATGTGGTGAAACTCCTCGATGATGCCCTTGTCCGCATCACGCAGGCAGGCGCTACCGTCGTCTTGACCAGCGGCAACCACGACTCCGCCATCCGGCTGGGCTTTGCCTCCCGGCTGTTGGAACGCGGGGGAGTGCACCTCCGGACCCGGGTGGAGGACCTGGACGTTCCGGTGGTTTTGCCGTTGGGATCGGTCCGTGGCAGCGGGGACGTGGCCATCTACGGCATTCCCTATCTGGAGCCCCGGCTGGTGGCTGAGCGGCTGGGCGTAGATACCGCCAGCCACTTCGATGTCACTTTGGCGGCTGTGGAACGGATTCGGCGTGATGTGGAGCACCGTCGGGAAACCGGGCCGGTTTACCCAGTAGTCCTTGCGCACACTTTCGCCAGCGGAGGCATTACCTCGGACAGTGAGAGAGACCTCAGTATCGGTGGACTGGGAGCCGTGCCGTTGGATCTCTTCGAGGACTTCGCCTACACGGCATTGGGCCACCTCCATGGGCGCCAGGAGCTGGTTCCCAACGTCCGCTATTCCGGCTCGCCGCTGGCCTATTCCTTCTCCGAAGCCAAACACCATAAGGGTGCCTGGCTCGTGGACATCAGCCCGGGCGGCGTCGTCGGGGTTGAAGAGGTCTTGTGGGAGTCGCCCAAACCACTGGCCATCCTGCGCGGCCCGCTGGAGGAACTGCTGGCGTCCGAGGAACATGCGTGGGCTGAAGGTGCTTACTGCCAGATCACGTTGACGGATACCGAGCGGCCTGCCCAGGCGATGGACAGGGTGCGCAGCCGCTTCCCCGACACCCTGGTCCTTGCCTTCGACCCCGAAGGCGGTGAGCCCCGGGCCAAAACAAGCTACAGCAGCCGGCTTGCCGAGGCCGAAGACGACCTCGACGTTTGCTGCGGCTTCCTGGAGCATGTCCGGGGCCGCGGTTCCGGAGCTGCAGAAGAAGCCGCACTGAAAGAAGCCCTAGAAGCTGTCCGGTTGGAGGAGGCGGAGCTGTGAGAATCCACCGCTTGGACATCGAAGCGTTCGGCCCGTTCGCCACGCCCCAGCACATTGACTTCGATCAACTCAGTGCGCAGGGACTGTTCCTCCTCAACGGCGCCACCGGGGCCGGGAAGACCAGCATCCTGGATGCCATTTGCTTTGCCCTCTACGGGTCCGTTCCTGGCGCCCGTCAGGAAGGCAAACGGCTCCGCAGCGATCACGCGGCCCCTGGTGCTGAACCACGCGTGGTGTGCGAGTTTTCTGCGCGGGGACGTCGTTTCGAAGTGACGCGCTCGCCCGCATGGGATCGTCCCAGTGCCCGTGGGCGCAATGGCTTCACCACGCAGCAGGCCAAGACCCTCCTCCGCGAACGGGTGAACGGAACCTGGGAAGAGAAGTCCTCCAGGAATGACGAGGTAGGAGCTGAGCTTTCCGACGTCCTTGGAATGGATCGGGAGCAATTCACCAGGGTGGTCATGCTTCCACAGGGTGATTTTGCCGCGTTCCTCAGGTCCAAGGCAGGCGACCGCCTGGAACTCCTCCAGAAACTGTTCGGCACGCAACGCTTTGAAGCCGTTGAAAGTCACCTCGCCCAGCAAGCTGCTGTCGCGGCCGGGGCAGTGCAGGAGAATACCGCGGAACTGACCATGCTGCTGGACAGGGTTGCCGCTGAGCGGCAACAGTTGGACGTGCACCAAACCGCGCCAGGGGTTTCAGAAGGCACCACTGCCACCATCGCGGCAGGACAAGCGCCCGAGGAGTGGCTTGCCGAGGCGGAAGCCGAGGTAGTTGCCGTGTGGCAGCGTCGTCAGGACGAGGCCACGGAAGCGGAGTCCGTGGCGGCCCGACTCGCCGGGAAATTCCAGGAAGCCCAGGAGAAAGCGTTGCGTCACGGGCGTCTTGGCGCCGCGATGCAGCGGCGGATTCTGCTTGAGCTGGCTGCTCCCCGTGCACATGAGAACAGGGAGAAGCTCAGTCGGCATCGCCGTGCTGCCGTGCTCAGCGGTCAGTTGGAAGCCGTTGATACCGCAGCACGCAAGCTGCAGGCCGCTACAGCCCTCGCAGCCGGGATTCGCTCTAAAATGGACGAAGCAGGCATGGACCCTGCGAACCTCACCGCGGCCCTGGAAAGCGTCAAGGCAAGCTGCGCTGTGCTGGAGGCACGTCTTCCCGATGAGCAGCGTTTGGACGGGATGGCAGCACGGTTGGTGGCCAAGGGCGCCGAGTCGGCTGAACATGCCGCAGCATCGGAAGCGGCACGCTCCGCGCTGGAACAGCTTCGTGCAGACGTTGCAACAGTGGAAACACAGATCGGGCCCCTCGAACCTGTCGCTGAGAAGCTGGCAGAGCTGGAAAGGGAGGCTGCGGCGGCCACCGAATTGGTAGGTATCGTGGCCCGCTATGCCGTTGCCGCCGAAACTGCGGAGGAAATCACCGGGAAGCATCTCCAAGCGCGGTCCGCGTCGCAGGATGTCCGCCAGCAGTGGCTCGACATCCGCGAGCTCCGCCTTGCCAACGCGGCCGGGGAACTGGCAGCAGCCCTGGTGGACGGCACACCGTGCGCCGTGTGTGGCAGCGAAGACCACCCGAATCCAGCCGCCGCAGTACGATCAGCCCTTTCCCTTGCCCAGGAAGAGGAAGAGCTGAAGGAGCGTTTTGACGCCAGTGAGAGAGCCGTAGGAGAGCTCGCCGAGCAAGTCTCCGTGGCGGCCCAAGTCCTCGCCGGGCTGAAGGCACAAGGAGGTTCTGCGGATGCGGCCGACGCTGAGTCCAAGCGTGCGGAGGCCCAGCAAGCTCTGTCGGCGGCCCGCACGGCAGCAGCGTCCCTGGAGTCGCTGCGAAGCCGACACCAGTCCCTGACCCAACGCATCGTCCTCGTCACGGAGGAGCTGTCCTCGTCCCTGGCCGCTGCAGCCCAAGTGTCTTCGGAGGTGTCCCTTCTTGAGGAACAGCTTGCTGACCTGGAGGAGGAGCTGGCTGGTTTGAGGGGCGGTTTCCCGAGTCTGCGTGAAAGGCTGGACGCCCTGTCGGCTGAGCGCACGCTGCTGCAGGCGGCACATGATGCTGATCGGAACGTCGAAAGTGCCCTGGAGGCACACGAAGATGCCGTCGCCTCCCTCAACCGGGTCTTGCCGGAATCCGGATTCGGATCTGCCGAAGAGGCGCGTCGTGAACTCCTGCCGCCCGCCGATGTTGTAGGTCTTGAGAAGGACCTCGCCGATTTCGACGCTGAATCTTCCCGCCTCGATGAACTGTTTACCGGCGAGGACCTGGTCCTGGCAGCCAAAGAAGTAAGTATTGGCGAGCTTCCCTTGCCGGAGGCCGAACTTGCCGGGTCAAAACTGCTGGCAGCCGATGCTGCCGACAAGTCCCGCGCCGCTGCTCTGGCTGCAGGCCTGGCTGGAAAGTCGTCCGAAGCTGTGGCCCGGTTCCGGAAGGCGTACCTGGCTCTTGCCCATGCCGGCGAGGAGCCGCGGAACAGGGCACGACTACTGGCAGAGTTGGCAGACACAGTGAGGGGAGCCGGTGATAACAGTTACCGGATGAGCCTGAACACGTACGTCCTGGCCGGCCGCCTTGAACAGGTAGCCATCGCCGCCTCCGAGCGGCTCGTTGCCATGAGTGACGGCCGCTACACCCTGCAGCATACGGATGCCAAGGCAGCCAGGGGTGCAAAGTCGGGGCTCGGGCTGGAAGTGGTGGATGAGTGGACTGGGCAGCGCCGCGATACCTCCACCTTGTCCGGTGGTGAATCCTTCATGGCCTCGTTGTCCCTTGCCCTGGGCCTGGCCGATGTTGTCCAGCAAGAGGCTGGTGGCGTGGACATCGAGACACTGTTCGTCGACGAAGGTTTTGGAAGCCTCGACGAGCAGGCCCTGGAGCAAGTGATGGATGCTCTGGAAGGCTTGCGCGACGGCGGCAGGGTAGTTGGCTTGGTGAGCCATGTTGCCGAGATGAAGCAACGCATCACCAGCCAGGTGCAGGTGGTGAAGGGTCGCCATGGATCCACCGTGCGAATCGCCGAATTGGTTCCTGCCTAGGCCATAGTTCCAGGTTGGAACATATCCGATAGACTTAACCCGTTACACCGGGTCGCGCGCATCGGGAGGAGGGACGATGCGCATCCTTTAGCGAACCCGGATTAATGGAAAAATCTTCTGTGGCTTCCCAGCCTCTGTCTTCTGCACCCTCACGCCCCTCCCGCCTGCCCGGCCGTTTTGCCCGGCTACCGGAACTTGCAGGGCCAGGTTTCCTTCCCTTGGGCCTCTTCGCCCGGCTTCCGCTGGCCATGCTCACCGTCGGAACTCTGACGCTCGTCACGGCCGTCAGCCAGTCCTACGCCATTGGCGGCATGGCTGCCGGAGCTGTCGGAATTGGTTCGGCCCTGGGTGCCCCTGTCCTCGGCTCCCTGGCCGACCGCGCAGGGCAGCGGATCGTGCTCCTGGTCGCCGCTGTCATCAATGCTTTGGCTGTAGCTGGACTTCTTGCGGCGGCCTACCTGACGCCGGCCTATGGTTCTGCACGCGACGCGCTCGGTGTCCTCATCGTGGCATTCCTGGCAGGCGCCAGTTGCCCGCAGGTTGGTCCGATGGCCAGGGTCCGTTGGATGGCTTTGACTACCCGCAATCTTTCCCCCTCGGCTGCCAGCGGCAGCAGGAGCGTGGCAGCAAACCGCGCCGACCTTGATACTGCGCTGTCCTACGAGGGCACTGCGGACGAGGTCACCTTCGTCCTTGGGCCGGCGCTGGTGGGTGTCCTGGCCAGCATGGTGGCCCCATGGTTGCCACTGGCCCTGGCTGCGGTCATGACCATCACGTTGGTGCCGGCTTTCGCCGTCCACCCCAGCCAGCATGCCGTGGTTCCGGCACCTCCCAAGCCGGCTTCCGGCGTCGTGCTTTCCGGGGAGCAGTCCGTACAGGCTGGTCCGCAGGGCCGCAATCGTTGGGCCGGTGCCGTGGTTGCCGTACCTGTACTGGCAATGGTCTGCATGGGCACCTTCTTTGGGGCAACGCAAAATGCGTTGAGTGCTTTTTCTGCCCAGTACGCCACCGCCGAAATCGCCGGGATCCTGTACGCGGTGATGGGCTTGAGCTCTGCGGTGGCTGCTTTGTCGGTCGCGTTCTGGCCGCAGCGGTTCAGCCTGGCCTCCCGCTGGGTTGCGGCTGCGCTGGCGATGTCGGCCTTGTCGCTTTTGCTGCTCTTGCCTGGCGGTATTTGGCCGATGGTCTTTGTCTTGCTGATTTTGGGTATTCCGGTGGGTCCTGTGATGGTCACCGTCTTCAGCATTGGCGGCGTGGTGGCACCGGCCGGTCGCATGGCGACGGTCATGACTGCCCTCGCCAGCGGAATCGTCGCGGGCACGGCGCTGGGTGCGTACCTGGCTGGGCAACTGGCCGAGACGCAGGGGCCTGGCGCAGCCTTCGTGGTTTCCATGGCCGCCGCGGCTGGCCTGCTGCTGCTGGGCGTTGTGACGTCCCTGGTGATGAAGCGCCGGCCTCAGGCGTAGTTGCTACAAGGGCTCGTTGCGGTAGCCGGTGGGGGAGTTCCCGAAGGCTGCCCGGAAGATGCGGCTGAAATGGGCGGCATCGGTGAACCCCCACCGTGCTGCGATGGCCGTTACGGGGCGGTCGGCCAGCACAGGATCCCTCAGGTCCCGCCGGCACCGTTCGAGCCGCCGTTGCCGGATGGAAGAGGCCACGGTGGTGCCGATTTCCTGGAAGAGATCGTGCAGATGCCGCGTCGAGATGTAGTGGGCAGCGGCAATGGTTCCGGGCGAGAGCTCAGGATCACCGAGGTTCGCCTCGATGTAGTCGTGGATACGCCCCAGAAGTAGCAGATGGGGATCCCGTCCGGTCTCGATCAGCTGATCCAGCTCGCCATTGAAGAGCGTGGTCACCAGATCCAGTGCGTTATGCACCAGCCGGAGACCATTGGTGCCCGACAGGGCTTCAAGGTTGTCGGCCAGCCGCACCAGAAAAGGGCTGATGAGTTGGCCGAGGCCCTCATCGCCCGGAATGCGCAAGGCAGTGACGTGGCCCATGGCCTCGGCCGGCAGGTCCAGCAAAACGTGCGGGAACATCAGCACCAACGTGCGGAAGTCGTCGTCGAACGTCAATTGATAAGGGCGGGAGGTGTCGTAAATGGAGAGATCACCGGGGTGCAGCACGGCCTCACGTTCGTCCTGAACCAGGCGGCCCGATCCAGCGAGCTGGATGCTGAGTTTGAAGAAGCGGCCCGTGGACTTGGCAATCAGCTCCGGTGTGCGCTGGACGGTATGGGGTCCGGCGGTAATCTCCACCACGGAGATCTGCCCCAGCACTCGTGCGCGCATGATGCCGTGGAAGGCTGAGCCTGGGAAGGATGAACTGCCGGGACCTGTTGCCAACAAGGGCACGAATGAGGTGGAGATTGCCTTGCTCCACTCCTGGAACGACTCCGCCACGATGGTTTCCACGGTTGCGGGGCCCGTATCAGCCGCGACGGTCATCAAACTCCCTTTCAGTGGCCCGCGGCGCCGCTGCCACTGGGGCGGGAATATCGGATGTGCGGACGTGAGCTTGCCCACGATTCTACACCGGGGACCAAGACCGGGATCTTGCATGCGTGCAGCGACAAACACCCTGCCGTGTGAGACAAGTCACGCAAGGTCCCTGCGGTGGAAGATTGCGGAATGACAGACACCGTGCCGCGCAATCTCCCGCGGCACCGAGGCAGGAGCACACTATGAGCGTGGACAACCCCGTCAAGGGCAGGGCCGCCGGAGCCGTAGGCACCAAGAGGCGGCTCGGCGTAGCAGCAGTAACCTTCATGATCATCGCGGCCTCGGCGCCGCTGACCGTGCTCGCAGGCGGTGTCACCACCACTTTCGCGGTCACCGGTGTCACCGGCGTGCCGCTATCTTTCCTGATTCTGGGTGGAATTTTGGCGCTTTTCGCCGTGGGGTATGCCGCCATGAGCCGGTACGTCACCAACGCAGGGGCGTTCTACGCCTACATTGCGCAGGGCATCTCAAGGCCGGCCGGCGTGGGAGCATCACTGATGGCCCTCATGGCCTACAACCTCATGCAAGTCGGTATCTATGGCTTGTTCGGCTTCACTGTGTCCTCGCTCCTGTCCGCGCGGCTTGGCGTCAGTGTTCCTTGGTGGATCCCCGTGCTGGTCTGCATCGCCATTGTCGGGTGGCTGGGAGTCAATCGGGTAGACCTGTCCGCCAAGGTGCTGGGCGTTCTGGTGGCCTTGGAGTTCCTGGTGGTCATTGTGTATGACGTCATCAGCCTTGCTGTGGCCCCCGAAGGCATAAGTGCAGCAACCTTCAGCCCCGAAAGCCTGTTCGTTCCCGGAATCGGTGCAGTTCTGTCCTTCGGCATCGCCGCCTTCATGGGCTTCGAGTCCGCTGCCATTTACGGCGAGGAATCCAAGGATCCCAAGCGAACCGTTGCCAGGGCGACGTTCGCAGCCGTGGGAATCATCGCGGTGTTCTATGCCGTATCGGCCTGGGCCATGACCGTGGGAGCAGGCCCCTCTGCGGTGATTGAATCAGCGGCGGCCAGCGGGCCGGACATGATGTTCGCGTTCCTTGGTGCCAACGGAGGCGTACTTCTCAGCGACATCGCCCAGGTCCTCTTCGTGACCAGCCTCTTCGCAGCACTCGTCAGCTTCCACAACGCAGTAGCCCGCTATTTCTTCTCCCTCGGCCGCGAGCGTGTCCTGCCGTCGGCGCTGGCCAAGGTGCGGACAGACAGCGGGGCGCCCTTCGCTGGTTCGCTGGCGCAGACGGTGATTGCCGTCGTCGTAACCATCGCCTTCGCCATTGCTGGCGCCGGGTCCGAGCTGGGCGAGCTGTACCCCGTCTTGACCATGTTCACCTGGCTCACCAACAGCGGCGCAATGGGCCTCGTTCTGCTGATGACCGTAGTGTCGGTGGCTGTGATCGGCTTCTTCCGCCGGCAGCAGCACGGGGCAAGCCTGTGGGTCAGGGTGATCGCTCCTGGCCTGGGGTTCGTGCTTTTGGCGATCGTCTTCGTGCTCATCATGACCAACTTCAACGTCTTGCTGGGACAGGCCGAGTCCACGGCCGCTACGTTTGTCCTGCCGATGCTGGTGCTGCTGCCCGGAGTTGTTGGTGTCATCTGGGGCTTGCGTCTGAGGCGCTCCCAGCCGGCACTGTACGCCCGGATCGGCCACGGCGCCGAGGACTGACTCCCGGCGGCGACCAGCACGTAGGCTGCTTTCTGAAACTGCCGCCCCGGTGGTGTCGTGACGCTTTGAGCGTCGTCCGGTGGCAGTCAGTTTGGAGGTGTTGGGGATATTCAGGCCAATTGGCTTTCGATTCGGGCGGCACTGGCCGCGAGCGCTTTGCCGACGGCGTCGGCGTCCTGATCCAGCCGGATGTAGACGACGGCGATCGCGGCCGGCCGTCCTCCCGGAACCTGGATGGGTGCGGCGATGGAGGACAAACCGGCGATGACCTCGTCATGGCTGGTGGCGTAGCCGAGGCGGCGCGCCTCATGTGCTTCGGGCCGGTAGGGGTTGCCTGAGCCCACCTGCTGCCAGCGTTCCTCGGTCATGGTGGATTGGATGGCTATTCCGGGAGCACCTGTGCCGACCGGGTGGCGGCTTCCGGGATGTTGGGCGAGGGCGGCGCCTGAGTGTCGTGGCTCAACGGTGACCAGGGTGACGCATTCCTGGTGGTCCCATACGGCGACGAAGGCTGTCATGAGAAAGGCGTTGGCGATTTGGGTCAGTTCGGGCAGTGCCGCGGTTTGGAGGTTCCGTGAGACGCCGCTGGCCAGGACGGCCAATCCGGGTCCGGGCTGCACCCGTCCTGAGTCGTCGCGCACCAGCAGGGAGTGGTCCTCCAGCGTCCGGAGGATTCGATAGGCCACGGAGCGGTGAACGCCCAATGCTTCGGTGAGTTCGGCAATGCTGAGCGGCCTGTCTGCCGCAGCCAGGATCTCCAGAGCGCGGATTCCCCGGGACAGGGTTTGAGACGGCGGAGCTGGTATCGCCGCTTCCGTTGGAGGGTGGACATCGCTGCGGGGATTCATGCGATCCATCCTATGTTGGCGCGAACTTACAGGGGGCTGTGCTTTGGGTCACAGATTGTAGTACTCTTTCCTAACTGACCGTTCTGTCGGTTAATGCAAGTCAAGCGCCGACCAGTCACCCCAACCCCCATGGAGTTCCAATGACCGCAACTTCCACTGTCGACTCTCCGTCAGGACCCAGCAGCAAGCGCGAAGAGCGCCGGGTTCTGGCCGGGACACTGGTGGGCACCACCATTGAGTGGTACGACTTCTTCATCTTCGCCCAGCTCACGGCGACGCTGCTGGCGCCGCTGTTCCTCTCTCCTTTGGAAAAGTCCAACCCGGGAGTCGCCCAGCTTTTGTCCTTCGCCACGATCGGCATCAGCTTCCTCTTCCGTCCCCTGGGGGCCTTCGTCGCCGGACACCTCGGCGACAGGATGGGCCGCAAGGCCGTCCTGGTCATGACGCTGGTCATGATGGGCGCAGCTACTGCGCTGATCGGTATGCTGCCCACCTACGCAACCATCGGCGTCTGGGCTCCCATCCTGCTGATTACCTTGCGCGTAGTCCAAGGGTTCTCCGCCGGTGGTGAATGGGGCGGTGCGGCACTCATGGCCGTGGAGCATGCGCCGCTCAAGAAGCGCGGGCTCTTCGGCGCCTACCCACAGATCGGTGTTCCGATCGGCATGATCCTGGCCACCGGCCTGTTGTTCCTGCTCCAGTCGGGAATGTCCAAGGAAGATTTCGCCTCATGGGGATGGCGCGTGCCATTCCTGTTGTCGGTGGTCCTGATTGTGGTGGGATACCTCATCCGTCGGGCTGTGGGTGAAAGCCCTGTCTTCAAGGAAATCGCCCAGCGCAAGGCCGAAAGCAAGGCGCCCCTGGGTGAGCTCTTCCGCAAGAACAAGAAGGAAGTTCTCCTTGCAGCGTTGATCTTCATCGCCAACAACGCCGCCGGGTACCTGCTGATCGCCTTCTTCATTTCCTACGCCACACGTACGTTGAAGATGCCCACCCCGCAGGTCCTGCTTGCCACCACCATCGCCTCCTTCGGCTGGCTCATCTTCACCATGGTGGGCGGTTGGTTGTCGGACAAGATCGGACGCGTCAAGACGTTCCTGATCGGTTATGGTTTGGTCTTTGCCTGGATGATCCCTATGTTCGTGCTGATCGATTCCAAGGACATTGTGCTCTACGGAACCGCTCTGTTCGTCCTGACCATCGGCTTGGGACTGTCCTACGGTCCGATGTCCGCCATGTACGCGGAAATGTTCCCGGCCCAGGTCCGCTACTCCGGAATCTCCATTGGATACGCCCTGGGTGCCATCCTGGGTGGTGCCTTTGCCCCGCTCATCGCCCAGGCACTCCTGGACACCACCAAGTGGTCCGGCTCGGTAGGCATCTACATCATGGTTCTGTGCGTCATCTCTGCAATTGGCGTGATCCTCGCCAAGGAAACCCGTGGACGGCCGCTGGGTTACAGCGTTCACCACTAGAAGCTGCAACAAGGCAAAGACGGGTGCGGTCCACGGTGGACCGCACCCGTCTTTGCATGAGGTACGACGGCGGCTACTCCCGGCCGCGGGCAGCGGCACCTGCCAGTTGGCCTACGACGTCGTCGTCGGACAATTGCTCAAATCGCTCGTAGAAGGCACCGACAGCATGGAATTTACCGGGTGTGTGAAGGACCATCACCGCGTCGCACACCCGCGCCAACGACGTCGAAGCCTCCAGCGATGCAACCGGCACTGCGGCTATTACTGTGCGCGCCCCGGCGGAACGAACCGCTTCCACAGCCGCCCGCATGGTGGCACCTGTGGCGAGTCCGTCATCGGCCAGCACCACAGTCTTTGCGCGAAGGTCGTGGCCAGTGCCGGGGTATTCCTGGGCGCGCCGGAGAAGCTCGGTGCGTTCATGGTCTTCAACCGCGTCGAGCGCGGCCTGGGAGATGCCGTGGGCGAGGATGAGTTCCCTCAACGGTTTGTTGACGATGCGAAGGACATCCCCTTGCGACCAGGCCAAGGCACCGAAGGCGGTTTCGTCGCGGCCTGGGATGCCGAGCTTGCGTACCAGGACAGCGCCGAAAGGCAGGTACAGCCCAGTTGCTGCTGCTGCGGCCACGGGAACTCCACCGCGGGCCAGGCCCAACACGATGGTGTCCGGCTGTTCCCTCAGCTGGGGGAGGGCTTCAGCCAGGCGTCGACCGGCTTCCGCACGGTCCTTGAAACGCATGCCCATCTGCTCCACTTCCACGAAATTCGTTGCAGTTCCAAGCCTACCGTCCGGACCTTGCCCGGCAGCGTCTCCGCTGAAAGCATGGGCTTGTGAACAAGCCAATCGGATATTGGATCAAGAGGCTGGACGCCGCGCTGGAAGCCCAACTGGACAGCATCCTGGCCAGGATCAAGCTCAGCCGCCGTCAATGGCACACCCTCAGTGTCCTGTCCGAGGGCGCCATGCTTCCGGACCAACTGGAGGAATTCCTGCACCCGTTGTGGGGTAACGATATCCGGATGCGGGAGAGGGAACTCGCGGCACTGGTTGGCCGGGGGATGATCACCATGATCGATGACCGGCTGGTCCTGAGCGACCGGGGACGGGAGAAGTACCACGAAGCCCAGCGGCTGGTGGAAGCAGCGCGGCAGGACCTGTCCATGGGGATCGGCATTGACGAGTACGCCATGGCATTGAGCGTGCTGGAGCGCATGAGCCTTAACGCGGAGCGGCTGGCCCGCTGATCACCGTCAGCCGGGCCAGCCGTTGCGTGCGGCAGGCTAGACTCCGAGGAATTCGAGGGCAGCTTCCTTGAAGGCCCGGCTGGTGATGACGTTGGTATGGGTACGCCCGGGAATGACCAACGTTTCCGCCAACCCACCCCGCTTGGTTGCTATGGCGGCGAGTTCAGGCATGGTCGCTGCCCGTTCGTCCTTCTCGCCGGCAACCAGCAACAGTGGCATGTGCGGGGCAGCCTCAGCGGGATCGAAAGGTTCTCCCTTGATGGCCTCGATGAGGGACAACATGGCGAACAGGTTGTTGCTCGGAAGCATTTGTGCCATTCTCAGCAAGCCTGCCGTGGATGCGTCTTCCACGGGCGTGCCGTCGGCCAGGTGCCGTTGGGCGGCAACGAGGTCGAAGGCTGCGAGGGGGTCTGCCGAGCTCGGTCCGCCCAGGACGATGCGGTGCACCAGGTCCGGCTGCGTAGCGCCGAATTCCCAGGCCAACCGCGAACCCAGTGAGTAGCCCACGATGTCCAGGCCTGTGGAAGGGTCGCCTTCACGCAGGGGCCGGGCTCCGGCGTCGGTCACTATCTGCAGAAGGTCGGCGCGGATGCGGCTGGGCGTGTAGGAGTCCCGGTCCTCAGGGGAGTGGCTCCGGCCGTGGCCCGGCAAGTCTACGGTGATGACCCTGCGGCCGGCGTCCTGAAGGGTGGTGATCCATCCGCTGTCCGCCCAGTTCAGTTTGCTGGAGGATGAAAAGCCGTGGATCAGAAGGACAGGGCGCAGACCGGCGTCAGTGGCGGGTTGGTGCACCTCGACGAACAGCCCGGGATCGGTGCCCTCCACTGTGTGCCTGTGCTGTTCCACTGTGTGCCTGCCGGTCATGGTGTCAGTCCTCATCGAGTACGGCGCTCAGGCGGACCCGGCGCTTGGGTGCTTCGTCCTTCGGAACAGTGCCCACGATCCCGGCGGTGTCATCCGGAACCTCGAACACGATCAGCGGCTCGCCAACGTTGACGGTGTCACCGGGCGCCCCGTGAATACGCACCACTTTACCCGCCTGCGGGCTGGGCAATTCGAGCGCAGACTTGGTGGTTTCCAGCTCTACGATCGGCTGGTTGCGTTCCACCTGCTGGCCGGGTTCCACCAACCACTCCAGCACAGTTGCCTCAATGAGGCCCTCGCCGAGATCGGGAAGCGGGAAGGAAATTTCAGCCACGGCGGTACTCCAGTACGCGTTGGATCCCAAAGAGGATGCGGTCGATGTTGGGGATGTATTCGTCCTCCAGGTCTCCGGAGGGATAGGGCACGTCAAAGCCGGTGACGCGTTCCACCGGCGCCTTGAGCGTCGCGAAGCAGCTCTGCGTGATGAGTTGGGCCACTTCGGCACCCAGACCGGAGGTCAGCGGCGCTTCATGGACGACGACGGCGCGGCGCGTCTTCCCGACGGACCTCGCCAATGCTTTGGCGTCAATCGGCTTCAACCAGCGCAGGTCCAGGACCTCGACGTCGATGCCGTCCTCCGCCGCCAGTTCAGCAACCTGCAGGCAGCGGGAAACCATGGCACCCCACGCTACGAGGGTCAGGTGCCGGCCCTCCCTGGCTACGCGGGCGCCGGTGAGGCCGCCGTCGTCGTGCGCTGCGCCTGGGTTGGCGTTGGTGACGTCCACGGGCCCTTTTTGCCAGTAACGGGATTTCGGCTCCATGAAGATCACCGGGTCCGGTCGCGTGGCAGCGTACTTGAGCAGGTGGTACGCGTCGTGCGGGGTGGAAGGGGAGACCACCTTGAGGCCTGGCACATGGGCGAACAGGGCCTCCAGGCTTTCACCATGGTGCTCGGGTGCGCGGATGCCGCCGAAGCTGGGGACGCGCAGCGTGATAGGCATCGGCAGGGTCCCACGGCTCCGGTAGTTCATCCGGGCGATCTGGCAGACGATCTGGTTGATGGCCGGGTAGGCAAAGCCATCGAACTGGACTTCGGGGATGGGGTGGAAGCCCGCCATGGCGAGGCCTACCGACATGCCCAGGATGCCCGATTCTGCCAGGGGGGTGTCAAAGACGCGGTCTTCTCCGTGCTTGGCCTGCAGCCCATCGGTGATGCGGAACACGCCGCCCAACCGTCCGCAGTCCTCGCCAAAGATGACGGCCTTGGGGTTCCCAGCCAGGATTTCGTCCAGTGCACGGTTGAGTGCCTGTTGCATGGACAGCTGCTGAACGCCGGCTGCAGCGGTTTCCGTGCTGTTGTCTTTCAGCCGCAGAGCGGTGATGGTCTCAGGCATGTTCTGACTCCTCGCGCCACGCGGTGGCCTGGGATTGAAGGGCTGGCGTTGGTTCCTGGAAGACCAGGCTGAACATCTCGGCGCCGGGCCTTGGGCCCAGGTCCTCTATTCCTGCCCGGACGGCCTCTTCTTCCTCTACGGCCAACCGCTGCGCGTCCGCGAAGAAGGCCTCGTCGGCCACGCCGTCCGTGAGCAGCCGCTGTTTGAACCGCTCCAGCGGATCCTCGCCGGCGTCCAGGCGTTCCTCCTCCAGCGTGCGGTACCGGCCGGGGTCGTCAGCGGTGGAATGAGGTCCGCGCCGGTAGGTCATGGCTTCGATCACCACAGGGCCGTTTCCTGCCCGGCAGTGCGCGAAGGCAGAACGGGTCGCCTCGAAGACAGCCACGACGTCGTTGCCGTCCACTTGCAGGGACGGAATGCCGTATCCGGCCGCACGCGCCGCGACGGAGCCGCCGGCCACCTGGCGTTCCGTGGGAACTGAGATGGCCCAGCCGTTGTTCTGGATGAAAAACACTACGGGGGCCTTCATGACGGCGGCGAAATTCATGGCTTCGTGGACATCACCCTGCGAGGAGGCGCCGTCGCCGAAGTACGTCATGGCCACGCCCATCTCACCCGCGGCGTTGCCGGAGAGGGTTTGGCCGTGGGCCCAGCCCACAGCATGCAGGACGGAGCCTGCCACCACAGCCTGGATGGGAGCGAACCTGGACTCCAAGGGGTTGTACATGCCGCCGTGCCAGGTTGCTTTGTGAGTGGACATGTAGCCCACCATGTCCAGGCCCATGGCCCGGGCTACGCCCATTTCGCGGTAGGTGGGAAATACAAAATCGCGGGTCCGGTCCACGGCATAGCCGCTGCCTACCTGCGCGGCTTCCTGGCCGAGCTCGGGGGCGTAACCGGGAATGATGCCTTGGCGCTGCCAGGCCACGGCTGAAGTGTCCAGGTGCCGGACTGCTGCCATCAGGGTGTACAGCTCGCGGAGTTGATGGTGGGTGAGCGGGGTCGAGTCGTCATCGACGGCTCCCCGCACAGCTTTGGTCGTCATGGCTGTGACCCTAGTCACCCAGTGGAGCTGTGCGCAATCAGCACAGTTCAAAGGAAACACTTTGTACAATTTGGGTACATAAAGAAGCTCTGCACAGTACAAACTGTGCAGAGCTTCTCTAGGGTGATGAACAGTCGGTTTACTTCGCGGGTGTGGACTGCTTGGTGACCTTGGACCTGGCGTTGATGAAGCAGCCGGCGGCGATGACCAGGATCAGGATGAACGTTCCGATCAGTTGGCCGGCACTTTCCGGGTTGGCGAAGCCCACCACCAGGATGAGGCCCAGCAGGATGAGGCCAATGATGGTCAGTACGGGGAAGCCCTTCATGCGAAGCGGAAGTTCCGTGCCTTCCCGGTCAGCCCTGCGGCGCAGGATGAATTGCGACACCAAAGCGGTGCCCCAGACCACCAGGCAGGTGGAACCCACGAGGTTCAGCAGTGCGGGCAGGATTTTCTCGGGGAACAGCAGTTCCAGGACTGTTGCGATGAAGCCGAAAGCGACGGAAATTCCGACGGCGGCGACCGGAACCTTGGAAGCGCTCAGGCGGGACAGGAATCGGGGAGCTTCCCCGCGCTCGGAGAGGGAGAAGATCATCCGGGAAGCGCCGTACAGGTTGGCGTTCAGCGCAGAGAGCAAGGCGACGACGGCCACCAGGGTGATGGCAGCGCCGGCGCCCGGGATGCCGGCCAGGTCCAGGACTCCGGCGAACGGGGACTTCAGGCCGTCCGAGCCGACCGGGAGGACAGCTGCGATGACAAACACCGAGCCGATGTAGAAGACCAGGATGCGCCACACCACGGTGCGGATGGCTTTGCCCACGCTATGTGCGGGGTTCTCGGTTTCAGCGGCGGCAACGCTGACAATTTCTGTCCCGCCGAAGGCGAAGATTACGACGAACAAGGCGGCAGCGATGCCACCGATGCCGTTGGGGGCAAAGTCCCCGAAGGCCGAGAAGCCGGGGGAGGGGACGTTTGGCAGCCAGCCAAGGAGGAGGGCTGCGCCGATGAGCAGGAAGATGACGATTGCGGCCACCTTGAGGATGGCGAACCAGAACTCGAACTCGCCGAAGTTGCGGACGCCTACAAGGTTGATGCCGGTGAAGACCACCATGAAGACGAGCGCAAGAACCCATACGGGAATAACGGGCCAGATGGAGAACAACAGTCCCGCTGCGCCGATGGCCTCGGCGGCAATGACCACCACCAGTTGGAGCCACCACAGCCAGCCGATGGTTCCGCCGGCGGTCTTGCCCATGGCCTTCTCTGCGTAAACGGAGAACGCGCCGCTGTTGGGGTTGGCGGCTGCCATCTCGCCGAGTGCCCACATGACCAAAATGATCAGCGTGCCGGCGACGAGGTAGGAAATGAGCACGGCCGGACCGGCGGCTTGGACGCCTGCGCCCGAGCCGAGGAAGAGGCCCGCGCCGATCGCGCTGCCGAGCCCCATCATGGTGAGCTGGCGCGGTTTGAGCGAATGGCCGAGACCGGATGTTGGGGCAGGAGCCGCGATGGACTTCGTTGTCATACGTGTCTACCTTCTATGGATTACATGCTGGTTTGGCGTGTGGGCCTCATGGGCTTGGCACGCGGGCGTCGACGACGCAGCAAGAGCCGTGGAATAATTCTCGCAGTTTGTAAGATACATCACTTTTTGCTGTAACGATGTGATGGGTACGGATCCCCGGGGACAGGAACTTTGATGCTGGTCGATGCGCTTGATGCAAAAATTGTACGTTTCTTCACTGATTCACCGCGATCCTCCGTGTTGGAGGCCTCGCGCGTGCTCAGGGTCGCCAGGGCGACGGTGCAGTCAAGGATTGACCGGATGATTGACAATGGGGTCATCGGCTCATGGGTTCCCCAGCCGGATCCCGCCAATTTCGGTTTCCCGGTGGTGGCATTCTGCTCGGTCACCATCACGCAGGAGATCGGCCACGACGCCATCATCGAAAGCCTGAGCGCCATCCCGGAAATCATCGAGGTCCATACCGTCACGGGGAACTCTGATCTCATGGTGCGGATTGCCGCACGTTCCAACCCGGACATGCAGCGCGTCCTTGATGCCATGATCGCCACAAAGTCGGTAGTTCGCTGTTCTTCGGTGATCGTCCTCAACAGTCACATCCAAGGGCGCACCCTGCCGTTGATGGAGGCAGCTGCGAAAGCAGTGTGACGTAAGGCATTTTGCCAAGCGCGTGTCGAGTCGTACCATTAGTTCTAGTCAACATGACTTTAACTAGCTCTCCAGTGACCGGTGGAGTGCCCAGGCGGCGATGAAGCGAGGTGAACGCCGTGAACACCAACTCAGCGAACGTCGCCGAAAGGCGGCTTGCACCGCCGTCGTTGGCTATTTCAACGGTGATTTTCGCCCTCCGCCCCAGTGAGAAGTCCGGCCGCCCCACGCTGTGGCTGCCGCTGGTCCGCCGCATCCGCGAGCCCTACAAAGACATGTGGGCCCTCCCGGGTGGGCCGTTGGCCCACGACGAGTCCCTCCAGGACGCGGCGTCGCGAAACCTCCGTGAGACCACCGGGCTGACCCCGCAATACCTTGAGCAGCTTTACGCTTTCGGTGGTCTTCACAGGTCGCCCACCCAGCGTGTTGTCTCCATCGTGTACTGGGCTTTGGTGCAACCCACCGAAGCTGCCTTGGCCGACGAGTCAGAGAATGTGCGGTGGTTCCGGGCCGACCGGCTCGGTGAACTCGCCTTCGATCACAACGCAATCGTGGACTACGCCTTATGGCGGCTCCGCAACAAGATGGCCTATGGGTCCATCGCCTACCACCTGCTGGGCGAATTCTTCACCCTCGCCCAGGTCCGCGAAGTCTATGAGGCCGTTCTGGACCGTCAGCTCGATCCCGCAAACTTCCGCCGACACGTCAAGGCAACACCGGAAATCGAAGAAACCGGTGAATACCTTCAAGGCGGCAAGCACCGCCCACCCCGCCTCTACCGCTTCACCGGCACGCCCGGCCTCGGGCCAGATAACAGGAGTACACCATGAGCAGCGTCAACACTGCCGTCCAGCTGATCACTCGCGAGGAAGCCGAGAAGGGACTTTCCCGCGCAGGGTCCACGTGCAGCCCGGCCTTGGCCAGGGGCCCATGGGAATACGACCTTGCCGAAGCCCTCGCCGGCGAGCCCGCGTATGGGCCCGGTGCCTCCAGCAGCGACGTCGCTCCCAAGGCCACGCCACGCCAGGGCCAGTTGCCGGAGGAGTACAAAAAAGCCTCCGACGCCGAACTGGACGCCCGGATTCGGGCCGCCAAGGCAACACTCGGGGACCGCGCCGTCATCCTGGGGCACTTCTACCAGCGCGATGAGGTCATTCAGTATGCCGACTTCGTCGGCGATTCCTTCCAGCTTGCCAACGCGGCCCTCACCAAGCCGGATGCCGAAGCCATCATCTTCTGCGGCGTCCACTTCATGGCGGAAACTGCCGACATCCTGTCCACGCCTGAGCAAGCCGTCATCCTGCCCAACCTCGCAGCGGGTTGCTCCATGGCCGACATGGCGGACGAGGACTCCGTGGAGGAATGCTGGGAGCAACTGGAGGAGATCTTCGGCACCGAGCCGGACGCATCAGGCCGCGTGCCGGTCATCCCCGTCACTTACATGAACTCTTCTGCTGCGCTGAAGGCTTTCTGTGGCCGCAACGGTGGCATCGTCTGCACTTCCTCCAATGCCAAGGTGGTCCTTGAATGGGCCTTCGAACGTGGGCAGCGCGTCCTGTTCTTCCCCGACCAGCACCTGGGCCGCAACACCGCCAAGGCGCTCGGGGTCCCGCTGGAGCAGATGCCCATGTGGAACCCGCGCAAGGAACGTGGCGGCAACGATGAACAGCAACTGCTCGACTCCAGGGTGATCCTGTGGCACGGCTTCTGCTCGGTCCACAAGCGCTTCAACGTGGGCCAGATCGAGAAGGCCCGCCAGGACTTCCCGGGCGTCAACGTGATTGTCCACCCCGAATGCCCCATGGAGGTAGTGGATGCAGCCGACTCCGCCGGCTCCACGGACTTCATCAAGAAGGCCATCGCAGCTGCCGCGGAACCCACTACGTTCGCCATCGGCACCGAGATCAACATGGTGAACCGGCTCGCTGCAGAAAACCCGCAACACACCATCTTCTGCCTGGATCCGGTTATCTGCCCGTGCTCCACCATGTACCGCATCCACCCGGGCTACCTCGCCTGGGTCCTTGAGGAGCTGGTGGAAGGACGGGTTGTCAACCGCATTACCGTGGACGACTCCGTGCAGGACAACGCCAAGATTGCGCTGGAGCGCATGTTGGCAGCCAAGCCCGCCTAACGGCGGGGCACACCTCATTGGACTAGCCGAATCGAGCCCCATATGACTACAGAGAGCCTTGCTCGCGGCCCCGGGCCCCAGCGGCTGATCGTCGTCGGAAGCGGCATCGCAGGACTGTACTCAGCCCTGCTTGCCGCGGAAGCCGGGGCGGAAGTGGTGTTGCTGACCAAGGGAGCCCTTGCAGACAGCAACACCTACTACGCCCAGGGTGGCATCTCGGCTGTGCTGGACGAGCCTGCTCCCGGAGACACTGTTGCGGCCCACATTAGCGACACCCTCGCAGCCGGTGCGGGGCACTGCAATGAAGAGGCAGTGCGGGTGTTGTGCACCGAGGCGCGGCTGGACATCGCCGGGCTGGGGCGGTTCGGCGTCGAGTTCGACCTTGACGACGACGGCGACCCCGCCTTGGGTCTTGAAGCCGCCCACTCAGCTCCGCGGATTCTGCACGCCGGCGGCGACGCCACCGGCGCCGGGGTGGCGGCTGCGCTGATTCGCGCAGTCCTGGACTTTCAGGCAGCCGGCAAAATCCAGGTCATCGGGCACGCCCACGTCACGTCGCTCTCGCTGGGCGGACAGCAGGGGGGCCGTGTGGTGGGGGCCAATTTCCTTCACGACGGGCGCCACCTTGGCGTCCACGGGGACTCCGTGCTGCTGGCCACCGGGGGCGCCGGACAGCTCTTCGCCCAAACCACCAACCCCTCCGTCGCCACGGCGGATGGCCTGGCGCTGGCATGGCGCGTCGGCGCGGCCGTAGCCGATCTTGAGTTCTTTCAGTTCCACCCCACCTGCATGGTGCTTCCGGCCGGAGCCCGGGAGATGGAAGGCAACAACGACCCCTTGCTGATCTCCGAGGCCGTCCGTGGGGAAGGCGCCGTCCTCGTGGACGGCCGGGGTCACCGGTTCATGTCCGACTACCACCCGGATGCCGAACTCGCACCCCGGGACGTCGTCTCCCGCAGCATCGCCCTGCACTTGGCAAAACTCGGCGACCCCAACGGCCACGTTTTCCTCGACGCCACCGTGATCGAAGAGCAGCAGGGCAGCGGTTACCTGGTCAAGCGTTTTCCCACCCTCAGCAAGAGGACCCGCCAGGCAGGCGTCGACTGGACCCGGGAACTGGTCCCGGTGGCGCCGGCGGCCCACTACTGGATGGGTGGCGTGGTGACCGACCTCTACGGCCGCACCTCTGTTCCTGGGCTCCTGGCTGCAGGCGAAGTGGCTTGTACCGGCGTGCAAGGGGCCAATCGCTTGGCAAGTAACTCCCTGCTTGAGGGGCTGGTGTTTGGGCGGCGGGCTGTTGACGTTTTTCTCTCTGGTGAGTCGCCTGACGGCACCGCAGGCCCCTTGGCGCCTGCGCTCGCGCCTCGAACCGGCGATCGCCTCGCAAGCTCGGCGGCCGGTTCGGGCGCTCACGCGACAACGGCGCTGTCGAGGCCTCCGGCGCCGCTGGAATTGTTGGAGGGTCATCCGCTCGCCCACCCTGCCTCCTCCAGTGGGTTCTCACGCCACACGCTGCGGCTCCTCATGACAGCCAAAGCGGGCGTGTTGCGTGATGGTCAGTTGTTGGCTGAGGCCGCGGAGGTTCTTGGGTCTTGGGAGGGTGAGGTTCTGCCCTTGAATGTTCCTGATTCCTTCGATGTCCGGGAACATGAGGATTCCAATCTTTTGTTGGCGGCGCAGTTGCTCGTCCATGCGGCGCGGGAACGGCGGGAGTCCTTGGGGGCGCATTACCGCAGTGACAGCGTGAGCGAAACAGCCGCCGTCGACGATATTGACAAGCGTTACACCATGAGCCGGAAAGTGAGCCTCGTCCATGACTAACCTGACCCTCCCCGCAGCCCCTGTCCGGGACATCCTGGAACGGGCATTCGCTGAGGACGCGCCCAGCGGGGACATCACCTCCCAGTTGCTGATCCCCGCCAATGCCCGGGCAACCGCCGTGCTGAACGCGCGGGTTCCTGGCGTGTTCAGCGGCGGCACCGTATTCCGCGATGCCATGCAGCTTGTGGACCCGGACACCGAGGTGGAACTGCTGCTCGCCGATGGTGAAGCGTTCGACGCCGGCACGCACCTTGCGCGGGTCAGCGGCAGCGCCCGCTCCGTGCTCCTCGCTGAACGCGTTGGGCTCAACCTGGTGCAGCGGATGAGTGCCATTGCTACGAAGACCGCCGAATTCGTCCGGCTTGTGGAAGGCACACGCGCCAGGATCACGGACACCCGCAAGACCACGCCAGGCTTGCGGGTGCTGGAACGCTACGCTGTGCGCTGCGGTGGGGGAGCGAACCACCGCTACAGTCTGTCCGATGCCGTGCTGGCCAAGGACAACCACCTGGCCGTCATGACCGGCGGCGACTCCACCAAGCTGACCGGGTTGCTGGTTGCTGCCAAAGCCCAGTTGGGCCACACCACACACTTTGAAGTTGAAGTGGACCGTGCAGAGCAGATCGAGCCCGTGCTGGCGGCCGGCGTGGACACCATCATGCTGGACAACTTCTCCATCGAGGAGCTCCGTGCCGGGGTCAAGCAGGTGGACGGCAGGGCCATTGTGGAAGCCAGCGGCAACGTCAACGTCACCACCGTCACCGAAATTGCCGCTGCCGGCGTGGACGTGATCTCCATTGGGGGCCTGACCCACAGCGTGAGCGCGCTCGACCTCGGCCTCGACGTTGTTCTAGAGACAGCCTGACGCTCCCATGATCTTCCTCGACGCCGCAGCCACCACCCCCGTACGCCGCGAGGCACTTGAGGCCATGTGGCCGTACCTGAGCGGTGACTTCGGCAACCCCTCCAGCCACCACACCCTGGGTGAATCGGCTGCAGCAGCGCTCGCCGGAGCGCGTGCCGGCGTCGCGAAGATCCTCAATTGCCGTGCGGGTGAGGTCACTTTCACCTCCGGAGGCACTGAGGCAGACAACCTGGCCGTCAAAGGCATCGCGCTGGCCCGGCGGTCGGCTGATCCGGCACTGAACAGGGTGGTCATCAGCGCGATCGAACATCCCGCAGTGGAGGAATCGGCGAGGTACTTGGAGCGGGTGCACGGGTTCATTGTGGACGTGCTGCCGGTGGACGGTGAGGGCCTGGTCTCCGTTGAGGGACTGGGGGCTGTGTTACGGCCGGAAACTGCGTTGGTCAGCATCATGTACGCGAACAACGAGATCGGAACGGTCCAGCCAATATCAGCCCTGGCAGCAGTGGCGCGGGAACACGGTGTACCCTTCCACACCGACGCTGTCCAGGCTGCCGGGTGGTTGCCCCTGGACGTCAAAGCGCTCGGGGTGGATGCCCTGAGCATGTCCGGACACAAACTGGGTGCACCCAAGGGATCCGGTGTGCTCTTCACCAAAGGGCGGCTCCGGGTGGAGCCCTTGGTTCACGGTGGGGGCCAGGAACGGGGTAGGCGCTCGGGGACGGAGAACGTAGCTGGCGCCGTGGCGTTGTCCACTGCTTTGTCGTTGGCCAGCGCGGAGCAACCGGAGCAGGCGGTTCGAGTCTCAGGCTTGAGGGATCGGTTCATCGAACGGATCCGGGCTGGTGTCCCAGGCGCTGTGGTCACTGGCCACCGGCTGCAGCGGTTGCCATCGGTGGCGTCCTTCTGTTTCCCGGGCACCAGTGGAGAGTCAGTGTTGCTGGAGCTTGAGCGCCTGGGCGTAGTGTGTTCCAGTGGCTCGGCCTGCGCTGCGGGATCTGATGCTCCGTCACCCGTCTTGGTGGCCCTGGGCATCGCGCCTGAAACGGCACAGACGGCCGTACGCTTCAGCTTCACCTCGACTGTTACCGACACAGAACTGGAGCAGGCCGCCGACGCCGTGGAAACCGCCGTCGGACGCGTCCGGAACCTGGCATCCCCGCAAGCCGGATAGCTGCACTGTGGCGGTTGCGGCAGCACGGAGGGTTACACGTGGCGTGCGCGCCGGAAAATCCAATGCCTCAGCAGGGTAAACCGGACCGCTGTGGCCACGAAGCCGGACAACGTAGTAGTCCACAATTCTTCGGTGACTGTGGCTTCCGGCCGGATGAGGTGCAGGACGCCCAGGCTGCCGCCCGTGATGACCAAGGCAACGGCGATCACCATGACGCCGCTGAGGTGGTCCCGGGTGCGGTTGTTCTTTCCCGTGATCTTGAACGTGAGCCGGCGGTTCAGCGCAGTATTCATCAGGGACGTCACAATCAGTGCCACGGCGTTGGCCAGTTGGGGATCAATCCATGGACGCAACAACGCGTAGATGGCCAGCGAGCTTGCCGTGCACACCACCCCGACTCCGGTGAAACGGGCCAGCTGCCGCACGGCGGGGTATCTAAAGACTCCGCGGTGCCGTGTACGGGGTGGTTTCTGTGAGGGAGGAGACGGGCGCAGCTCAGTTGCGTCCGCAGTTGTCTCCATGGCTTAAGCCTGACACATTAAGCGGGTTGGTCCTCCCAGGATGCGCTGGTGATGGGGTTCCGGAGCTCGCCGATTCCTTCAACCCGGCACACTACGGTGTCACCGGGTTGGATGCGGGCGCACTCTGCGGGGAACCCTGTCAGCACCAGATCGCCGGGCTGGAGGGTCATGAACGAGCTCAGGTAGACCAGGATCTCGTCCACCTTCCAGCCCAGGTCAGCAGAACTGGCGGACTTGAGTTCATTGCCGTTGTGCACGATCCCGATCTCCAGGTTCGAATCGTCAAGATCCGTGACCATCCAAGGCCCCGCCGGAGTGAAAGTGTCCTGGCTCTTGGCACTGATCCAGAGCTCGTCGGTCTTTTGCAGGTCCCGCGCCGATACGTCATTGCCGATGGTGTAGCCGAGAATCGCTGACCGAGCCGTTTCCAGCGTCAAGCCTCGCGCAGGGCGCCCGACGACGACCGTCAGTTCCGCTTCCGGGTCGACGTAGCCCACGGTGGAGTCCAGTTGGATGGCCTCACCCGGGCCGATTACGCTCGAGGCCGCCTTGTGGAAAGCCTGGGGCGGCAGGTCACGGCCCGCTTGCCCGGTGTTGTGTGCCATGCCAAAGACGTTCACGGGTACTGAAGGCGCAAGGAAAGTGAAGGCATCCTGGCTCACCACGGCGCCCAGCTCCCATCCTTCCCTGGCAGGGCTGTTGGCATTAGCCCTCGATGCCGGGAAAGGGGACTCCATCACGGTCCACCGGTTGCCTTCCACCGAAGTGAAATCCAGGGCGTCGTTGGCCACAAAGAAGTGCTCGTCCGGAAACTGGTGAGCCAAGGTTTGGCCGGCGGCGGTCGGAACAGGGGCGGGCCGGACACGGGCGATGCGGCGGGGAGCAGGCATGGTCATGATGACATCCTACGTCCTCTCTGCGTGATGCCCCTGCGTTGCGGGGCCCGCTTTACGTCCCGTGGCAGAGTTTTGGCGCGCAGGGCGGGCCCCGCAACACGTCAGGTGAGCGGGGCCGAGCCGAAAGCAACACTGAAACGATCGCACCAAAGCACCACGGACGTGAGCCCTGCGATGTCAGTGCCGGCCGGAACAACATAGTTTTGGTTGCCGTGGGTGGCCTTGATGGCGCCAAGGTCCACATAGCGTCCCGAACGGTATTTGAACCAGTCGCCGCCGGCCTCCTGGCTGCTGAGCCAAACCTTGACGTCAGGTCCGTCACTGCTTGCCAAATTCTCCAGGCGGAGCAGGTGGCTGCCGTCCGGGAGCATCAACAGCTGCGCCGTGCCGGTGGTTGCATGTTCCTGGGATTGGAAAGTGCCGCCGCCCACCAATGCCGGGCCGCTGGCCGGCGCTTGGCTGGGCACGGCCTGGCTGGGCGGCGCGCTCTCCGTCCCGTCAGCCGACGGTTGACCCGTGGACACCCCCAGCACCGGCAAGGCCTCATTGACGCTGCTGCTGGTGAACAGCCTCCACGGCTGGAAGAGCGCAGCCCCCACCACCACTGACAGGACCAGCACCCCGACTATTGCAGTAAGGGTCCTGTGGCCCCGGATGAAACTCCGCAAACGGTTCATAGCTCAAGGCTAGGCTTCACGACCCCGGAGTAGGGGCTCCATTGCTTACGGTACGGTGACGTGCTGTTCCCTGGGTCGTGGCCCGGAAGAACCTGGGCGGGATACCCAGCCACCGGGCTTAGAATCCGACTCATGCGGCTGGCGATCATCGGACTGGTTCTCCTCGTGGCAGGCGGTGTCACCGTGGCCACGGGAGTCCTGCCATGGCAGGAAGTAGCGGTCCTGGTGGACCGGGTGGCGCCTATCCTGGGATTCGTCGTGGCAATGACTGTGGTGACAGAGCTCGTCAGCGAAGCCGGCACCTTTCAATGGATCGCGCGGCGGCTGCGTCGTTGGGGTCGGGGCAGCGGTGTCCTCCTATGGCTGCTTATGGCTTTGTTGGCCGTCTTGAGCACCGTTTTCCTGTCGCTGGATACGACGGCGGTGCTCTTGACCCCCGTGGTGGTCACGGTGGCCCGCCAAGCGGGTCTCCCAGTTCTACCCTCCGCCCTGACAACGGTGTGGCTGGCGAATACGGCAAGTCTCCTGCTCCCGATTTCCAACCTGACCAACTTGTTGGCTCAGCACAATCTTGGCAACATCAGTCCAGCCCAGTTTGCCCAGCTGATGTGGGCGCCGTCATTGGCGGCAATTCTGGTTCCCCTGGCCTTCATCGCGGTGGTGTTCCGGCGCGACCTTCGCAAGACGTACGCCCTCGATTCTGCACTTCCAGCCCAAGTGCCACCGGCGACTCAAGTCACGGACACACCCCTGCTGGTGGTCAGCGCCGCAGTCCTGGTATTGCTTTTGCCCGCATTGGTGTCCGGTGTTGCCATCTGGATTCCGGCCACAACGGCAGCCGTGATCCTTGTCGGCATGTTTGCCTTCCGACGACCCAGGGTCCTCACAGTGACGCTGATTCCGTGGTCGTTGTTGCTGTTCACCTGTGGCCTGTTCCTGGCGGTGGAGGCTACCCAATACCTTGGTGCCTCAGTCCTGCTTGGACAGGTGGCAGGCCAGGGAACCGGGTTTGTTGAACTGCTCAGGCTGGCCATGACGGGCGCCTTGGGCTCCAACGTGGTCAACAACCTGCCGGCCTACCTTGTGGCTGAGCCCCTGGCGGGAAGTCCGGAGCGGATGGCCGCGCTGCTGGTGGGTGTGAACGCAGGTCCCTTGATCACACCGTGGGCTTCGCTGGCCACCCTGCTGTGGCATGACCGGCTGATGCGGATGAATGTGCTGATCACATGGAAGGGCTACGCCGTGTCCGGCCTGATCGTGGCGCCGCTGACCATACTGGCGGCCGTCGCGGCGCTCGCAGCTGCTGGCGCGGGAGGAACGTTTGGTTAGCCCACGTACAGTTCGCCCACGGGAACTTCCGTGGCCAGGCGGTTGTCCGGCCCGGCCAAGGGGCACGCCCAAGCTTCGTTGTAGGCGCAGGAGGGGTTGTAGGCGAAATTGAAATCGAGGATGAACTCCTGTTCTCCGGACGAATTTCTTGTCCCGTGGAAGGAGCCCTTGACCGTGTCCAGCAGGTAGCGACCCGCCCCGTAGCTTCCGCCGTCCTTCCCGGCTGTTGCGTCGCGGAACGGGACAAAGATCCCTCCTCCGTAGCTCCGGAGCCGCCACGCCGCCAACGAGCCCAGGCCGGGCAGCTCGAAAGTACCGATGCGGACGAACGGCACCACGCCATCGGTGCCCGTCTCAACATTCATTTCCTGCCCGGAACCGTCGGGAGAGAGCACCGCGTATTTGCGGAAGGCGGGATCGTAGCCGGCTGTGCGGAGTCCTGAGAATGAGGCCTTCATCTCTGCAGTCAGCGCTGATGCTGGATGGGTGGCGAACATCAGGTCCCGCTCCTGGCGCCAGAAAACGTGGGCGTCGAACGGGTTGGTGGCTGCTAGTTGACGCACTTTGTCGTACAGGGCGAACGTCCGTAAGCGCCAGTCGGCTATATCAACCGCTGACATGGTGGGGACGTCGTCCTCGAAATAGTCCTGTTGATCGGGAGCCATACCCTCAGCCTAGTCCTGTGCGTGTCGCGGTATCGCCGCCTATAGGCTGTGGTCATGAAGGGCATCATGAACCTGAAGTGCGTTCCGGTGAAGCTCGCTGCCTTGGTGCTGGCAGGGTCGGTGCTCGCCGCAGCGTCCGCCTGTTCAGCTGAAAACAAGGGACCCCAGGTCACTTCTACGCCGACGCCGGAACCTGGCACAGCGGGCAGCTCACCTTCCGCGACGCCTGGTTCGGCAGGGACAGCAGCCCCATCTGATCCGGCAAGCGCCAGCCCCAGTCCCAGTGGTGCAGCAACAGCGCTGTCATGGAAGACCTATTCGGATTCGGCAAAGACTGTCAGCTTCGAACTGCCCAGGGATTGGATTGCCCAGTCGGTAACTCCGGATGCGGGTTCTCTGGCGGGAGCAGTGAAGGTGGAAGTCAAGGACGGTGGGGGTAGCTATGTTGCCACCCTCCAGACAGGCCTGCCTCCATCCGCTCCGGTGGATTGCCCTGCCGGACAGGGGCGGCCTTACGTGGTGATCAGCAGCGTGCCCTTGGACGTCCCCCACTCGGAGGGTCCGGACACCATTGATCCGCGCGTCGTTTTCCGGGTAATCCAGGGCTACAAGTTCTTCGGTTCCTACGGCATCACCAACATGGTGGCAGGCGCCGATGGGCAGTCGTGCGAACTCCGGAACCGGGTGTTGGGACCGGCGGGGAAGGGCGACTATTCGTTTGGGGACGTCCCCGCCCTTCACGCGTTTGCCGCCGATGAGAAGGTGGCGCCGGCCAAATCCTTCGACACTCTGGACCTGGCCGCGAAGTACGCGGTCCACGGTTCTGAATTCGCCAATGTCCAGCGGATGCTACTGTCTCTGAAGGTCAATCAATAGTCCCGCGATTGGCTGCTTCACACATACGGCGCCGTTGGGGACTGCCGCCGCAACACATCCCGGAGATTAATGGAACGCAACGTTGCTGCCACGCTCGTTTTCAAGACCGCAGCCAACACCAAAGTAGCCATGGCAATAGCCGTGGCCCGGAATTCCGGTTACGACTCAGTGACGGAGTCCCTGTCCATCACCTCCGCCGGTGACGAGCTTCCCGTCGCCGAACTCAGCGACCACCACGGTGGCCGCTTCCACTACCTTGAGTTCACCGAGCCAAGTGAAGTGACCGTGGAGTACCGCGCCACCGTTCACGGCTTTGGCATCCCTGAAACGTCCACTCCCATGGAGTTGATCCGCTACGTCAGGCCCAGCCGGTACGCGGAGTCTGACAGGTTGCTGCCTACGTCCTATGCCGAGTTCGGCTCGCTGCAAGGAGCTGAACTGCTCCAAGCGGTCCGCAACTGGGTCAACGCGGAACTCCGCTACGTCAGCGGGTCGTCCCGGGGTACCGATGGTGCCGTGGAAACGTTGCTGCACCGCAAAGGAGTGTGCCGCGATTTCGCCCACCTGGCCATCGCGTTATTGAGGGCCAAGGATGTACCTGCACGGCTCGCTGCTGTGTACGCCCCCGGGTTGAGTCCCATGGATTTCCATGCCGTGGCCGAAGCGTACATTGACGGCGCTTGGTACATCATCGATCCCACGGGCCTGGCACCCCGTGAATCCATGCTGAGGATCACGGCCGGCCGGGATTCCTCGGATACGGCGTTCCTCTCCACTGTGGGTGGCAGCCTGACACTGAAGACCCTCAAAGTCAGTGCCTCGGTCAATGGCGAGCTCCCGGTAGAGGATCTCCGGGAGCCCGTCAGCCTTCGTTAGTGTCCCGCCACGGACGCACGGAGTTTTTCCGTTAGACGAAGGAGTTCGCGCTGTTCTTCGGGGGTGAGGGCCGGTCCCACCAAGTGGGCGATGTCCCGCACGTGTTCCCGCCCGATCGTTTTTTGAAGTTCGCTTCCTGCTTCGGTGAGTGAGAGCAACACTCCGCGGCCGTCGTCGGGGGCTGCCGTCCGCTCCACCAAACCGCGCTTCTCGAGACGGTCCACCAAGCGGCTCAGGCTCGACTGGCTCAACAGCACTTTGTCGTTGATTTCATTGAGCCGGAGCTGCCCTGACGGGCACTTGGAGAGCGTAAACAGAACGTCGTATTCCTTCACGGGAAGCGTTTTGAATGCCGGTCCTGACTGAAGCTTCCGCATCACCGCCACCTGGGAGCGGAACAACGACTCCCAGGTTTCGGCGGCGAGGCGAACGGCGGAGGACGCAGCGCCCGTTGGACCGGACATCAGGCGTCCTGCCCCGCGGCACCGGCAATTGCGGATTCGCTGACTTTTTCCTCCAGTGCTGCGGCAACGCGGGATGCGTGCGTCGGAGCATCCGGCACGTGTGCCGGCTTCATGGCAGCATATTCCTTGCGCAGGACGGGAAGGACTTCCTCGCCGAAGAGGTCCAACTGCTCCAGGACAGTCTTCAGGGGAAGGCCGGCGTGGTCGATCAGGAACAGCTGGCGCTGGTAGTCCCCAAAGGCCTCGCGGAAGGTCAGGGTCTTTTCAATGACTTCCTGGGGGCTGCCTACGGTCAATGGCGTCTGGGAAGTGAAGTCCTCCAGCGACGGTCCGTGACCGTAGACCGGCGCATTGTCAAAGTAGGGGCGGAATTCCTTGACAGCGTCCTGGGAGTTCTTCCTCATGAAGAATTGCCCGCCGAGGCCCACAATCGCCTGGTCTGCCTTGCCGTGTCCATAGTGCTCGTAACGCTCGCGGTAGAGGCCGATCAGCTGCTGGTAGTGCTCCTTGGGCCAGAAGATGTTGTTGGCAAAGAAGCCATCGCCAAAGTACGCAGCAACTTCTGCGATCTGCGGCGTACGGATCGAACCGTGCCACACGAACGGAGCGACGCCGTCGAGTGGTCGAGGGGTGGAGGTGAAGTTCTGCAGCGGCGTGCGGAACTTGCCGGACCAGTTGACGGTGTCCTCATCCCACAGCTTGCGGAGCAGGCTGTAGTTTTCGATCGCGAGTTCTACGCCGTCCTGGATGTTCTTGCCGAACCAGGGGTAGACCGGCGCCGTATTGCCGCGGCCAAGGACCAGGTCCACGCGGCCGTCGGAGAGGTGCTGAAGCATGGCGAAGTCTTCGGCAATCTTCACCGGATCATTGGTGGTGATGAGCGTGGTTGCAGTGGAGAGCGTGATGCGTTCGGTCTGCGCGGCAATGTAAGCCAGGGTGGTGGTGGGGGAGGAGGAGAAGAATGGCCGGTTGTGGTGCTCGCCCAGGGCGTAGACATCCATGCCGATTTCTTCGACCTTTTTTGCGATGGCAACGGACGCCTTGATGCGTTCGTTTTCCGTAGGCGTGCGGCCCGTGGTGGGGTCAGTGGTGATGTCGCTGACGCTGAATACGCCGATCTGCATGATGTGCCTTTCTCCCTGCCCGTGGTCCCGGGGTCTTTCAACAGTGTATCTCAAACTAGATGCATTTGCATGTATCGATACCTGTAACAGGGCAGGGCCGGGAATTGTTCCCGGCCCTGCCCTGCAAGGTGAGTCTGTTGTAGGTGGGCGCTATTCGCCGGGATGATGGGCTGCGCGGCGGCCCTTGACCCTGGGAATCATGCCAGTGGTCCAGTCTTGGAACTCGTCCGATGAGCCGTTGGCTGTGCCGCCTGCCGCGCTGCCGGACGTGCCGTTTCCGGACGGCGTTGGCTTGTCCTGCAGGGCGTTCAGCAGGTCTTTCTTCTCCCTGCGTCCTTCCACCAGCTTGTAAAGGACGGGGACCAGCACCAGCGTCAAGGCCGTGGAGGAAACCAGTCCGCCGATCACCACAATGGCCAGGGGCTGCGAAATGAACCCGCCGCCGCCCGTGAGGCCCAATGCCATGGGCGTCAGTGCGAACACCGTGGCCAACGCCGTCATCAGGATGGGGCGGAGGCGCTGGCGCGCACCGTGTGTAATGGCGTCCGCCACGTTCATGCCAGGGCTGCCGTTGTGGGGCTTGCGGTACTGGTTGATGAGGTCGATCAGGACGATTGCGTTGGTCACCACGATGCCCACCAGCATCAGCATGCCGATCAGCGAGGGCAGGCCCAGTGGAACGCCGGTTACCAACAGCAAACCGACCGCGCCCGTGGCGGCGAAGGGAACCGACACCAGCAGGATCAACGGTTGGATGAGTGACTTGAACGCCGCCACCATGATGACGTAAACGATTGCGATAGCCGCCAGCAGTGCCAGGCCCAACTGCCGGAAGGACTCCGCCTGCTGGGTTGTGGCGCCTCCAATGGTGGCCGTGACTCCGGCCGGAAGTTCCACCGATGCCAGGCGCTCCTGGACGGCGGTGCTCACGCTGCCCAGGTTGGAACCCGATGGCGTCACGGTCACCCGCGCCGTGCGTTGTCCGTTGCTGCTGGTGATGGAGACGGGAGTATCAACCTGCTCGACGGCGGCAATGGACTCCAACGCCACTCCACCCCGTGCTGTGGGGAGCTGAAGTGCCCGGACCGAAGCGATGCTGGTGAAGCGAGTGCCCTCACCGATCTGCACCGGGTAGTCGTTGGTATCGATCCGGATGGTGCCGGCAGGAATGGGGCTGACAGTGGAGGCCAGGAAGGCGCCTACCTGCTCCTCCGTCAGGCCGGCTGCAACGGCTTTGGCGCGGTCAACGCGGACTTGGACCACCGATTGCTTGGACGCGAGGTTGGTAGCTACCTCGGAACTCCCCGGCACTCCGTCCATGGCCTTCACCATGGCGTCGCTGGCAGTTTGGAGGTCGGCGGAGTTGGCAGCCCGGATGGTGATGTCCACTGTGGAGGACGTACCGAAACCGCCTTGCTGGGACCCGACGGTAACCTTCCCCGCGGCACCTTCAAGTTTTGATCTAACCTCATCCTGGAGCTTGGTCTGGTTCACTTTCTCGTCGGTGACAATGGTGAACGTCGAGTTGGACGTACCGGTTGATGTCAGGGCAGCGAATCCTGTCTGCGCATTTCCGGAGGTGACCTGGACGTCCTTGATGCCGTTGATGCCCTTCAGGGCGTCTTCGATTTTGGCGGCCTCATCGCTGGTGGCCTGCAGGCTGGTCCCGGCGGGAAGGACCTGGCGTACGGTCATGCTGTTCTCACCGGAACGGCCCAGCAGGTCCGTGGCCAGAAGCGGTGAAACGGCAACGGTAGCCACGAGCACCAAGGCCGCCGCCGACAGCGTGATGACCGGGTGCTTTTGGGTTTTCGCGAGGATCGGAAGGTAACCGCGCTGGAGCCTGCTCTTTTGCTCGGCATCCCGGGCCTTCTTCGCTGCTTCCTGGGTGGAGGCCGCGGCTTCAGCTCCCTTTGCCGGGGACGCGAGGAACCAGTAGGCCAGCACAGGAACGATCGTGAGTGAGACCAACAATGACGACAACAGAGCGATGGTTACTGTGAGGGCGAAAGGCCGGAACAGCTCTCCAGCGAGGTCGCCCACGAAGGCGATGGGCAGGAAGACGGCCACGGTGGTCAGAGTGGAGGCCGTGATGGCTGCGGCGACTTCGCGGATGGAGGTCAGGATGGCCGTGAGCTTGTGTTCGCCGTAGCTGAGGTGTCGCTTGATGTTCTCGATCACCACGATGGAGTCATCCACCACACGCCCGATCGCAATGGTCAGTGCACCCAAAGTGAGGATGTTCAGTGAATAGCCGGTTGCGGAGATGCCAATGAAGGTGATCAGAAGGGACAGCGGTATGGAAACGGCGGTCACCAGGGTGGATCGCACGGACATCAGGAACACCAGGATGACGGCCACAGCGAAGCCCAGTCCAAGAAGGCCTTCGGTGGTGAGGTCCTTGATGGACTTCTCGATGAACGGGGCTTGGTCGAAGACCGGTGTGAAAGTGGCGTTGTTGCCCAGTTCGTCCTGCATGGGGCCGATCGCGTCGCGCACGGCATGCGAGATCGCCACAGTATCGCCCCCGGGCTTTTTGGTGACGGACAGCGCCAGTGTCGGCTTGCCGTTGGTGCGCGTGATGGAGGTAGCGGCATCGTCCTCGATGCTGACGTCGGCCACTGCCCCGATGGTGGCAGCGTTCTTTGCACCTGTCAGGGGAAGTCCCTTAATGATGTCCAAGGAATCCACGGGACTGCCGAGCTGGAGGGACAACGTCTTGCCTTGGTCCTCGATGGTCCCCACGGGGACCAACGTTCCGTTGTTCTTCAGTGCGTTGCTGATGGCCTGAACGGACCCACCGCTGCTGGCCAGATCTGCCGGACGGGGCTGGATCAGGATGTGCTGGCTGGCCCCGCCTGTCACTTCGGCGCCGCGGACTCCGTCGATTTTCTGGAGCCGGGGAACGCTCAGCCGCAGGAGGTCGGCATTGAGTTCACTGAGGGGTTTGTCCGAGGATACGGCCAAGTAGACGATCGGGAAATCGCTGATGTTCCCGGCAATGGACTGGGGCTCGACGTCGGCGGGCAGCACCCGCTTGGCGTTCGAGATGGCCCGGTCGATCTGGTTCCGTGCCCGGTCAAGGTTGGACCCATACGTGAACACCATGGTGATCTGCGATACACCATTGCGGGAGGTCGATGTGGTGGACTCGAGCCCCTCAACGCTGTTCAGTGCTGTTTCCAGGGGCTGGCTCAGTTGCTTGTCCACGACCTCCGGGGAGGCGCCTGGCATTGAGGTCACCACAGTGATCTGCGGGAACTCGATGGACGGAATGAGTTCCTGCTTCAGGGACCCCATGGTGATCACGCCGAACACCGCCGCAAAGACGGTGATCAGCGCGATCAGGGCCCGGTTTCCCAGAGAAAGCTTGGCCAGGCGGAACATTGCATTGACTCCCAGGGTCTACGTAACGATTCGTCTGACGGGAACCGGCCGCAGCCCCGGGTATGGCCTAGCTTTGGACGGCGTTGGCCACGTCAAGCTGCAGTGACCGCGCGGTGCTTGCTTCCAGTTCGGCAGCCAGCTCAGGGTTCTCGTTGAGCTTGACGCCGTAGCCCGGCATCATGTCCTTGAGCCTGGACTGCCAGCCCTTGAAGTTCTTGGGGAAGGACTTCTGCAGCAATTCGATCATGATCGGTACAGCCGTGGAAGCACCCGGCGAGGCACCCAGCAGGGCGCCAATGGAACCATCGCGGGAGGCAATGACCTCGGTGCCGAACTGCAGGACGCCACCCTTCTGAGGGTGCTTCTTGATGATTTGTACACGCTGGCCAGCGGTAATCAGTTCCCAGTTGCCGCCGGATGCCTCGGGGTAGTACTCACGCAGAGCCTCAACCTTGGCCTCGTGCCGCTTGGCAACCTCTTTGATGAGGTACGCGGTGAGGTCCATGTTGTCCTTGGCCACAGCCAGCATGGGAATGATGTTTCCGGGTCGGATGGACAGCGGAAGATCCAAGTAGCTGGAGGTCTTCAGGAAGTTGGTGGAAAATCCGGCGTACGGGCCAAACAGGAGGGAACGCTTGCCGTCCACGTAGCGGGTATCCAAGTGCGGGACGGACATGGGCGGCGCGCCCACGGATGCCTGGCCGTAAACCTTGGCGCTGTGCTGTGACGTGATGGCGTCGTCGGTGCAGCGGAAAAACTGGCCGGAGACGGGGAATCCGCCGTAGCCCTTGCTCTCAGGAATGCCGGAGGCCTGAAGCAGGTGGAGGGCGCCGCCGCCGGCTCCCACGAAGACAAACTTCGCGTGGATGCGGCCGTGCTCGCCGGACTTGGGGTGCTTGATGGACAAGTCCCATCCACCACCGGCTGCGCGGCTGATGTTGGTGACGTCGTGTCCGTAGTTGACCTCGGCGCCGCTGTCCTGCAGGTAGGTTGTGAGCTCACGCGTCAGGGCGCCAAAGTCGACGTCGGTGCCTTCAGCTGCGCGGGTAGCGGCCACGCGCTGCTTGCGGTCCCGTCCCTTGACGATCAGGGGGGCCCATTTGGCAATCTGATCCTGGTCCTCGGTGTATTCCATGCTGCGGAACAGGGTATTGGGCTTGAGTGCCTCGTACCGGGTCTTGAGGAAGTTCGCGTGGTCGTCGCCAATGACGAAGCTCATGTGCGGAACGGTGTTGATGAAGCCCTTGGGGGAGCCAATGACCTTGGTGTCCACCAGATGGGACCAGAACTGACGTGACAGTTGGAACTGCTCGTTGATGTGGAGGGCCTTGGACGGGTCCACGGAGCCGTCTTTGGCTGCGGGGGAGTAGTTAAGCTCACACAGCGCGGCATGCCCGGTGCCGGCGTTGTTCCACGGTCCGGAGCTTTCAAGCCCCGCTTCGTCGAGTCGTTCGAACAGGGAGATGGTCCAGGTGGGTTCGAGTTGCTTGATGAACGCACCAAGGGTGGCACTCATGATTCCGCCGCCAATAAGGACGACGTCGGCATGTTGAGTCTTGGAAATGAAGGTCACGATCAATCTCCGTTAGCGGCGGCACTGGCTGTCACAGAATATCCCCGCGCAGACCCAATACTGAAATTGCGGACGAACGTCAAGGCTTTAAGCGGACGTTCGTGAAAACTTCGTTGAGGACCGGTGAAGCCGGGTAGCTTTCCACCTTGTTGGACAACGCCAAAGCGGAGATGGGGAAGGCGATCGGCACTGCCGGTACCGAGGCCGCGATCTCTGCGTTGATGGCCTGGTACTGGGCGTTGCGGTCGTCTCCGTCGGGCATGGCGCGTGCCCGCTCGATCTTGTGGAAGACTTCCGAATCCGCATAGCCGAACTCTGGCCGGGTTTCGCCGAACAGCGGCCCCAGGAAGTTATCGGCGTCGGCGTAAGAGCCGTTCCAGCCCAGCAGGTGCAGTCCGCGATCTCCCGCCGACTGAACCCGTTGCAGGTAGCCACCCTCCCAGTCCACGGGCACTGGCTTGATGTTGAAGCCCACGGCAACCAGCTGGCGGCTGATTTCGGCGTAGATCTTCTCGGGCGTGGGCATGTAGGCGCGGGTGGCGTTCAGCGGGTAGTAGAACTTGATTTCCTCACCCTTGTAGCCCGCCTTCTCCAGAAGTTCCTTGGCCTTCTCGGGGTTGTACCCGAGGGACGGGGCATTGTTGTTGAAGCCACTGAGCTTGGGCGGCACGAACTGCGAGGCCTGTGCCGTGTTGTCGATGAAGAACCGCCGGATCAGCGTTTCCTTGTCTACGGCCATTTCGATGGCCTGGCGGACTTCGAGCTTCTCCAGGGGCGCGACGGCTTGGTTGATCCCGAGGTACATCACGGAGAACGGGTCGCGCTGGATGATCTGGACACCCTTCTTGACCAGTTGGTCAAAGGTTCCGGGTGTTACGAGGTCGTAAGCGTCGATCTTCCCGTCCAGGAGGGCCTGCTGCCGCGTTTCGGCGCGATCGAAGGGGATGAAATTGATGGTGGCTATCTGGCCCCTGTTGCCCCAGTAGCCCTTGTACGTGGAGAGCGTGAGTCTGTTCTCATCCCAAGCGCTGAATTCATAGGGGCCCGTGCCTACGGGGTGGCTTGCATAGGCGGACACGGCCTGGCCGTTCAAGGTCTGGTTCAGCACATTCGCTTTTTGCGCTTCAAGGGCGGTGGGCGAGGAGATGGCAAAAGCAGGGAGGGTCAGCGCCTGCAGGAAACCGGTGAAGGGCCGCGTCAGGTTGATCTGGACGTCGTTGGCCGAGACCACTTTGCAGTCCTTGAAGATGGAGAACACCGGCTCATCGGAATAAGCCTTGAACACCCCTTGGAACGAAATGCCGGGTGCTTGTTTCCGGAGTTCAGAGGGAAAGGTGAACCAGCGATTGAAGTTTGCGCAGACAGCGGCAGCGTCCAGTGGAGTGCCGTCGTGGAAGGTTACCTCGGAGCGGAGCGTGAAATCGTAGCTGAGCCCGTTGTTGCTGTCTTTCCACTCCGTAGCCAGAAGTGGAGTTGTCTCACCGGTGGCGCCATCCACGCCGACCAGGCCTTCGAGGACCTGCCGAGTGACACGGTAGGACTCGGAATCGGCGGTCATGGCGGGATCGAGTCCCAGCGGCATGGATGCTGTGCCGAAGTTGAAGGTGGCGGTGGGCTCCACCGGAGCGGTGCTGCTGGAGGACGAAGACGGTGCCGGGCCCGGTGTTCCCGTGCACGCTGCCAGCCCCAAAACCGCTACGGCAGCTCCGAACTGTACGGTCAGGCGCCGCATTTTGCTGCTTGCCACTCTTGTCCCCTCAAGCCGGTTGGAAGTGCTGTGGCCGGCTTCGGCCAGACCGCATTCCAGTCTAGTTGAACGTCCTGAGTGCACCTCCCAGCACATTTTCAGGAAGCCATCCCCGCTGCTTGAGGAAAAAACACCCCCGTGCTGCAAAGCTCTGCAACCGGGGGTATTCCGTGTGGCCCTTGGCCACTGTGTGTTTCATGCAGTGCGCAAGGGGGGACTTGAACCCCCACGCCCGAAGGCACAGGAACCTAAATCCTGCGTGTCTGCCAATTTCACCACTCGCGCTGGCTGATGGCTGGTGCCCCTGGGGGCAGCCCGCTATCGGCCTCCAGTGTACCCGCTACTTGTCCAGCTTGAGGTCCCGGCGAAGCTTGGCAACATGCCCGGTTGCGCGGACGTTGTACTGCGCCAGGGACACTTTCCCCTCGGGGTCCACCACAATGGTGGACCGGATCAGTCCCATGTAGGTCTTGCCGTAGTTCTTCTTCTCGCCCCAGGCCGCGTAAGCCTCAGCCACTGCATGGTCCTCGTCCGAGAGCAGCGGGAACGTCAGTTGTTCTTCAGCTGCAAACTTTGCCAGTGCCTTGACGGGATCGGGGGAGACGCCAACGACGTCGTAGCCGGCAGCCTGGAGCGACGCCAGGGTGTCACGGAAGTCACAAGCTTCCTTGGTGCACCCCGGGGTGGAAGCTGCAGGGTAGAAATACACGATGGTTTTGCGCCCTTGGAAGTCCGACAAGCTGACGCTCTTGCCGGTTTCGTCAGGAAGTGTGAAGTTGGGGGCAACGTCGCCCGGGATAAGTCGTTCTGCCACAATATGCTCCTTGCTGGGGATCGCGATTTCCCAGTTTAGTGGGGGAGGAGCCGCGCTGGCTCCCCGTCCGCGCATATACTGTCGGCATGCCAGATATGGAGAGATGGCCCACCACCCGATTGCTTTCGACAGCTGCGCGCCTGGTGGAAATCTCGTGGAACGAAAAATTGAAGTCCATCGGCCTTACCCATGCCGGGGTCATTGCCATGCAAGTGCTTGCCGCCAAAGGCGCAATTACGCAGGCGGCATTGGCCGAAGTTGCACGCGTCAAGGCCCAGACAATGGGCACTACTCTTGCGCGGTTGGAGCTGCACGGGCACATCGCGCGCCAACGCAGCGACTCCGACCGCAGGAGCCATGTGGTGACCCTGACAGAGGCCGGCAGTGCAGCTCTCGCAGAAGCAGTGAAGCTTGAGCAGGACGTCTTGTCGCCCGTTGCCGTTGATACCGCACGGTTGCGGGAGGAACTCAGGATTGTCGTCCGGGGGCTGGCTGGTTTGCCGGCTCCTGAGTCGGAACCCCGCGACGAAGCCACCGACGTCGCGAAGAGCTGACCAACCCCACTGCCCGCTCCAAGGTGTTCCGTCCCGGAACGCCTTGGAGCGGAAACACAAAAGGCTCCGGATCGTTTTCACGATCCGGAGCCTTTGTTATTGGTGCACCCCCCGGGACTCGAACCCGGAACCCATTGATTAAGAGTCAATTGCTCTGCCAGTTGAGCTAGAGGTGCAGCTGTTGTTTCGAGCCTGTCCGGGGAATTTACATTCCTCGTTGAGCTCCGCAACGACAAATAACTCTACACCAGATTTTGAATCCTCAAAACCACCAAGTCCTCGGGGTGATGCATGCCATGTAGGGGTGATTCCAAAGCCCTGCGGAAATGAAAAAAGGCCTTGGAGTGAAATTCACTCCAAGGCCTTCCTTGGTGCACCCCCCGGGACTCGAACCCGGAACCCATTGATTAAGAGTCAATTGCTCTGCCAGTTGAGCTAGAGGTGCAGCTGTTGAATTCGACCAAACCGGAAGCTTTTCTTTCCCCGGCGATCTCCGCAACGACATGTAACTCTACACGACATTCGCCCAACTGTGAAATCGACCCGTGCCCCATCGCTGAACCTACGACGCGACCCGCAGAATCAGCGCAAAGTCGGGGTTTCTGTTGTTGCTGACCAGCCATAAAGTGCCGTCCGGGGCCCGGGCGACATCCCTCAGCCGCCCGTGCTGTCCTGTGAAATAGGCCACAGGTTCTCCAGCTGACTCGCCGTCGAGTGGTACCGTCCACAGCCGTTGACCGCGAAGGGCGCCTGTGTACGCCACGTCGCCGACGATCTCCAGGCCGCTCGGAGAAGCTTCGGATGTCGAAGGCCACACGACCTTTGCATCGATCAGGCCGTTCCTTCCCGGTGCGCCGGTGACTGTGGGCCACCCGTAGTTGCCGCCCGGCGTGATCAGGTTCAACTCGTCATCCACGTCCGGGCCGAACTCGCTGGCCCACAACCTTCCCTCGCTGTCCCATGCCAAACCCTGGACGTTGCGGTGCCCGTAGCTGAAGACGGGATTGTCACCGAAGGGATTTCCGGGTGCTGGCCGTCCCTCGGGGGTGAGGCGCAGGATCTTGCCACCCAAGGCGTTGGTGTCCTGCGGCTGTTCCCGGCGTTGCGAGTCTCCAGTGCCCACATAAAGGTAGCCGTCGGGGCCAAAGCGGATTCGCCCACCGTTGTGGGTTGAGGCCTTTGAAATTCCTGAAAAAATTACATCGGGTTCGCCGAGCGACAACGTCCCCCCGGAATCTTCGCCCAGCTTCATCCTCGCAATACGGTTGTCGCTGGCGGACGTGAAATAGGCGTACAGCCAGCGGTCGTTCTGGAACGTCGGCGACACTGCGAGGCCCAGGAGGCCGCCTTCGCCTCCAGGGGCGACGCCGGCAACCTCGCCTACGGTGGTGGACCGGCCATCACTGATGGCTTTGACCATGGCGGAATCGCGCTCAGATACCACTGCGGTTCCATCCGGCAGGAACACCACCGACCACGGCAGCTGCAACCCGACGTCGAGCCTTTCAGTGATCTCTGGAGCCTGCTGGCCGCTGGCCGTCCCTTGGCCGCCTGCTGACCCCTGGATGCTGCCGGGGCTGGAAGGCGTTGGGGCCGTGGTGGTGGGGTTCGGCGTTACTGCCGTTCCCGGTGATGATGGGCTGCCTGTGCAGCCCGTCATCACCAGGATTGTCGCGAACGCGGAGGCAAGCATCAGCCGCCTTCGCCGTTCCGGTGAGTGCGTGCCCATGCCAGTGTCCGTTACAGAGGTCCGTAGTTGCTGGTCCAGTGGTGGCTTACCGGGTCAGTGCCTGGTGCGCCTGGGTGGCCTGAACCCCGCAGCCTCTGCATGCGCGGCCGATTCGAACCACACGTCAGCGGCAACGTCGTCATAGTCCACAGTGTCTTCGTCGTGGTACGTCATGGCCGTCGCGTTGGCTTTGACGGGGTAGGCGTCTCCCGCAACGCTGGAGGAGCCGGTTCCGTATGGGTGCTCGGCGGCAAGGTGCCCGGAGGTTGTGGGATCCTCCGCCGCTGCGGACTCGGCGCCCGGAAGGGTGGGGGAGTGCGTGTCCGTGTATTCGTGGTGGTGGACAGGCGCCCCGGACGAGTCGGTCCACGACGATTCCCACTCGGCCTTGTCTGCGGCGTCATCCTTGCCTGCGGGCTCCGAAGAACCCCCATCCCAGTCGTCAACGTCGCCGGCACCGGCTGAGCGACCCGTGTCAGCCGAGTACACAGTGGCGTCGGTGTCTACTGTCGGCTGGGCCACCACGGGCTCCTCCACCACAGGTTCCTCCACCACTGGAACGGCAACAACTGGCTCTTCAACTGTGAGGCCGGGGGTGGGAGACGGCGCGGGTTCGGGCGACGGGGTAGCCGCTGGTTCCCGAGCGGGTTCCCGAGGTGATTCGTCACCCAGAGGGACTGCCGGCTCGGCTTCTGTGTCCCTGGCCAACCACTCGTCGTCAGCCTCCTGGTCCCTGCGGGCTTTGAGCTCAGCCGGTTCATCAGCGATGGACTCGTCCACTGATTCCCGGGCTGGTTCCCTTGCGGGATCCCGAGGGGATTCATCCCCGGTGGGACCACTGCCCTCGGCGGCCGCCTTACCCAGGTTGGTCACGCCGGCCAGGCCCGCCACCCCTGCTGTTGCTGCGGCCGCATCCGGCAGGGACGTGGTGTTGGCGGGCTCCATTGCGGCGGGAGCGGGGGTTGAGGAGGAATTACGTGCTTTGTTGCGGTTCATAAGCCACCAAACAATGGCAATGACCAACACAACGACAATGACCCAAATTATCCAGTCCATGTGGATGCCCTTCTGCTCACAGCGGTGCAGTTCGTGGTGTTCCTGACGTTACGTGCCTGCTAATGGGCTGTCCAGCGTTTGACCTGCTGTTGCATGGACTTCCCAACGGAATTGGTCAGTTTGCTGAGTAAACTCCGGGGTGGTAAATCCGTGGAAAAGAATTCCTTCCGGTCGCCTAGTCTGGCTGAATGGACGTGAAAAGGCTGCAGATTCTGCGCGAGTTGGCAGACCGTCAAAGTGTGGGTGCCACGGCTGAGGCGATGAATGTCACGGCGTCGGCAGTCTCGCAGCAACTGAAGACGTTGCAGGCGGAAATTGGTGTTGTGCTGGTGGAAAAGGTCGGCAGGAGCGTGCGGCTGACCGAAGCAGGATATGCCCTGGCCGCCGCGGCTGCCGACATCGCCACCGCCATGGCGCGGGCTGAGTCCACCATCGATACCTACAGGAAGGGGTGGCAGACCCGCGTGTCCGCGGCGTTCTTCCCCAGCGCGGCAGAAATGCTGCTGCCCGGAATGCTGCACCGGGTGTCCTCTGTAGAGGGGCTGACTTTCGACGCGCATTTCGAGGACCCGGGAACCGCGCACTTTGCGCCATTGGTGGCCGACTATGACATTGTCCTGGCCCACAGCGTGGACGGCCCGGAAGTATTCGCCCGGCAGGGATTGACGGTGGTTCCGCTGCTCGAAGAAGCCCTCGATGTCGCCGTGCCTGCGGGCCACCCGCTGGCTGCCAAGGCGAGGTTGAGTCCCAGCGATGTTGTTGACTACCCCTGGATCGGTGTGCCGGAGGGGTTTCCCTTTGACACTGTCCTTCGCCAAATCGAGCTCCATGCGGGCCGTCAAGCCAACCGTGGCCAGCGGTATCCGGACCTGCGGGTGCTGGAGGCGCTGGTAGGTGCGGGCCATGGGATCTGCCTCCTCCCGCGGTACACGGCCCGGGCCAGTGCCAGGCGGGGCCTGGTGCTTCGGCCACTCACGGAGGTGAAGGCCAGCAGGAGCATCGTGGCACTTTCCCGCCAGGAAGTTGCCGCCCGGGGAACCATCGCGATCGTCCTTGACATGCTCAGGAGCGAGGCCGCGGAAATCGCCAAGGAACTCCAGGAGTCCCCTCCTGGTACGTAACCCCGGGACCGCGGTATCGACATGCCGGGAAACCTTGATTTCCCTGCAATATTTGGTTGATCCTGCTTAACCCGGCATGGAACAGCGGCGGCGGCAGCGAGGTACCCATAGACTTTGGTCATGAGTGACACCGAGATTGCGACAGACATTACGCCGGACATCAAGCCCCGCAGCCGGGTGGTCACCGATGGCATCCACGCGGCACCCGCCCGTGGGATGTTCCGCGCGGTTGGCATGGGAGACGACGACTTCGCCAAGCCGCAAATTGGTGTCGCCAGTTCATGGAACGAAATCACGCCCTGCAACCTTTCCCTCAACCGCCTGGCACAAGGCGCCAAAGAAGGCGTCCACGCCGGCGGTGGCTTTCCCATGCAGTTCGGCACGATTTCCGTTTCGGACGGCATCTCCATGGGGCACGAAGGCATGCACTTCTCGCTCGTTTCCCGCGAGGTCATAGCCGACTCCGTGGAGACCGTGATGCAGGCCGAGCGTATTGACGGTTCGGTCCTGCTGGCTGGTTGCGACAAATCCCTTCCCGGGATGCTCATGGCTGCTGCCCGCCTGGACCTCGCCTCCGTCTTCCTTTACGCCGGCTCCATCATGCCCGGATGGGTCAAGCTCGAGGACGGCTCGGAGAAGGAAGTCACCCTCATTGACGCCTTCGAAGCCGTGGGTGCCTGCGCTGCAGGCAAGATGAGCATGGAAGACCTGACCCGCATCGAAAAAGCCATCTGCCCCGGCGAAGGCGCTTGTGGCGGCATGTATACGGCCAATACCATGGCCTGCATCGGCGAAGCGCTGGGAATGTCCCTGCCGGGCTCAGCCGCCCCGCCGTCGGCAGACCGTCGTCGTGATGACTTCGCCCGCAAATCCGGCGAAGCGGTGGTCAACCTGCTGCGCCTGGGGATCACGGCCCGCGACATCATGACCAAGAAGGCCTTTGAAAACGCCATTGCCGTCACCATGGCTTTCGGCGGTTCCACCAATGCCGTCCTGCACTTGCTGGCCATTGCCCGTGAGGCAGAAGTTGAGCTGACGCTCGATGACTTCAACCGCATCGGTGACAAGATTCCGCACCTCGGCGACCTCAAGCCATTCGGTCGCTACGTCATGACGGACGTGGACAAGATCGGCGGCGTGCCCGTCATCATGAAGGCACTGCTCGACGCCGGGCTGCTGCACGGTGACTGCCTCACCGTGACAGGCAAGACACTTGCCGAAAACCTCGCCTCGATCAACCCGCCGGATCTTGATGGCAAGATCCTCCGTGCCTTGGACAATCCGATCCACAAGACCGGCGGCATCACCATCCTCCACGGCTCCATGGCTCCAGAAGGCGCCGTGGTGAAGAGCGCTGGCTTCGATGCGGACGTCTTTGAAGGAACTGCCCGTGTCTTCGAGCGTGAGCAGGGGGCCCTCAGCGCGTTGGACAACGGCGAAATCAATAAGGGCGACGTCGTGGTGATCCGCTACGAAGGCCCTAAGGGCGGCCCGGGCATGCGCGAGATGCTGGCCATTACCGGAGCCATCAAGGGCGCGGGACTGGGCAAGGATGTGCTCCTGCTCACCGATGGCCGTTTCTCGGGCGGTACCACCGGGTTGTGCATTGGCCACGTTGCGCCGGAAGCGGTCGACGGCGGGCCCATCGCCTTCGTGAAGGACGGGGACCGCATCCGTGTGGACATCGCCGCCCGCTCGTTCGACCTCTTGGTGGATGAAGCCGAGCTCGAAGCCCGCAAGGAGGGCTGGGAGCCGCTGCCGGCCAAGTTCACTAAGGGCGTCCTGGCCAAATACGCCAAGCTTGTCCACAGCGCCTCCACGGGGGCGTACTGCGGGTAGTTCCTGCTTTCGACTCCGCCCGTCCTGACGGGCGGAGTCCGGCAGGCGGACACTGCTGTCCAAATAGTGAGATACGATTGTGGTCAATTGACACGTATCTCACTTAGAGGGAACACTGAACGCATGATCACATTCGTTACCGTCGGCGTCGTCGTCCTTACCAAGCGCGTGGCTTAGCCCGACTGGTAACGAACCGTCACGCGCAAACCCCTCGAAGAGCCGGAAGGCTGAGGGGTTTTTTTATTCCCCAAGCACGACCCCATCTATTGAAGATCCACTAAGGAAGAGTCCGATGAGCAAAGGATCGCCGATCAGCCCCTCGCTGATGGCTGCAAAGTCCGCTGGAGCCTACAAAGCTCCGGAAAAGGTCGACCGTACGGCTGAGGCCGTCGTCGTCGACGCTGCTGCACCTCTCTCTCCTGTACTTGGGCCGAACACCGTTGTACCCCCAACGGTGATGTCCGGCTCGCAAGCAATCGTCCGTTCGCTCGAAGAACTCGGCGTGGACGATATTTTCGGTTTGCCCGGTGGCGCGATCCTGCCCACCTACGACCCCTTGATGGCCTCCAGCATGAATCACATCCTGGTCCGTCACGAACAGGGAGCCGGCCACGCCGCGCAAGGCTACGCCATGGTTACCGGACGGGTTGGCGTTTGCATCGCCACCTCGGGCCCCGGTGCCACCAACCTCGTTACCGCCATCATGGACGCCCACATGGACTCCGTGCCGATGGTGGCCATCACCGGCCAGGTGTCCAGTGGAGTCATCGGCACCGATGCCTTCCAGGAAGCAGACATCGTGGGTATCACGATGCCCATCACCAAGCACTCATTCCTGGTGACCGACCCCAATGACATCCCGCACGTCATGGCAGAGGCATTCCACCTCGCGTCCACGGGCCGGCCGGGACCCGTCCTGGTTGACATTGCCAAGGACGCCCAGGTGGGCCAGATGACCTTCTCCTGGCCGCCCAAGGTGGACCTGCCGGGATACCGCCCCGTGGTGCGAGGACACAATAAGCAGGTCCGCGAAGCTGCCAAGCTGATCGCTGCTGCCAGCAAGCCGGTCCTTTACGTGGGCGGCGGCGTAGTCAAGGGCCACGCCTCGGCCGAGCTCATGGAACTCGCGCTGGCTACCGGCGCTCCGGTGGTCACCACACTGATGGCTCGCGGTGCCTTCCCTGATTCGCATCCCCAGCATGTTGGCATGCCCGGCATGCACGGTTCAGTCTCCGCCGTGACTGCCCTCCAGCAGGCCGACCTCCTGATCACTCTTGGAGCCCGGTTCGATGACCGCGTTACTGGCGTGCTGAAGACCTTCGCCCCGTTTGCCAAGGTCATCCACGCTGACATCGACCCCGCGGAAATCTCCAAGAACCGCACCGCGGACGTCCCGATCGTTGGCTCGGTCAAGGAGATCATTCCCGAACTCACCGAAGCCGTGAAGACGCAGTTCGAACTGAGTGGCACTCCGGATCTGGATTCCTGGTGGGCTTTCCTCGGCAACCTGCGCGATACCTATCCGCTGGGCTGGACCGAGCCGGAAGACGGGCTCACTGCACCCCAGCGCGTGATCAAGCGCATTGGAGAGCTCACCGGTCCCGAAGGCATCTACGTTGCAGGCGTGGGCCAGCACCAGATGTGGGCCGCCCAGTTCATCAAGTACGAACGGCCGCACGCCTGGCTGAACTCCGGTGGAGCAGGAACCATGGGATACTCGGTTCCGGCAGCAATGGGTGCCAAGGTTGGTGAGCCGGACCGCGTGGTCTGGGCCATCGACGGTGACGGCTGCTTCCAGATGACCAATCAGGAACTGGCTACCTGCGCCATCAACAACATCCCCATCAAGGTGGCCATCATCAACAACTCCTCGCTGGGCATGGTCCGCCAATGGCAGACGCTGTTCTACGAGGGCCGCTACTCCAATACGGACCTGAACACAGGCCACGACACCGTCCGGATCCCGGACTTCGTGAAACTGGCTGATGCCTACGGTTGTGCAGCACTGCGGTGTGAGCGTGACGAAGACATCGACGCCACCATCCAGAAGGCACTCGAGATCAATGACCGCCCAGTGGTCATCGACTTCGTCGTCAGCCCCAACTCGATGGTGTGGCCCATGGTGCCTTCGGGCGTCAGCAATGACCAGATCCAGGTTGCCCGCAACATGACCCCGGAATGGGAAGAGGAGGACTAGGCATGACCCGCCACACACTGTCCGTTCTGGTAGAAGACAAGCCCGGCGTGCTGACCCGCGTGGCCAGCCTCTTTGCCCGGCGCGCATTCAACATCAATTCCCTGGCTGTGGGACCCACCGAGGTTCCCGGCATGTCCCGCATGACGGTTGTCGTCGACGCCGACGGCGACCTCATTGAGCAGGTCACCAAGCAGCTCAACAAATTGGTCAACGTGATCAAGATTGTGGAGCTGACTTCCGAATCTTCCGTACAACGCGACCACATCCTGGTCAAGGTACGTGCGGATGCCGCGACACGCCTGCAGGTTACCCAAGCTGCAGACTTGTTCCGTGCCGCCGTCGTCGACGTGTCCACAGACTCGTTGGTGATCGAGGCAACCGGTACCCCCGAGAAGCTCGCTGCTCTGCTTTCAGTGCTCGAGCCGTTCGGCATCCGTGAAATCGTGCAGTCCGGCACCTTGGCCGTTGGACGGGGATCCCGCTCCATGAGTGACAGGGCGCTCCGCTCGGCGTGAATCGCCGGTTGGTTGAGCCCAGTACCGCAGCACCACAATCAATATCTAAGAAAACCACTCAAGAGGAGTTACGCAAGTGACTGAAATGTTCTACGACGACGACGCAGACCTGTCGATCATCCAGGGCCGCAAAGTAGCCATCGTTGGCTACGGCTCGCAGGGCCACGCCCACGCACTGAACCTCCGCGATTCCGGCGTCGAGGTTGTCATCGCGCTGAAGGAGGGCTCCAAGTCGGCCGCCAAGGCAGAAGACGCAGGCTTCACGGTCAAGAACGTTGCCGACGCCGCCGAATGGGCAGATGTCATCATGATCCTGGCTCCGGACCAGCACCAGCGCGCCATCTACAACGACTCCATCAAGGACAAGCTGACCGAAGGCAAGGCCCTGGCCTTCGCCCACGGCTTCAACATCCGCTTTGGTTACATCGAAGCTCCGGCCGGCGTTGACGTCATCCTGATCGCCCCCAAGGCTCCGGGCCACACTGTTCGCCGCGAATTCGAAGCCGGCCGCGGTATCCCGGACATCATCGCCGTTGAACAGGACGCATCCGGTTCTGCCTGGGACCTGGCGAAGTCCTACGCCAAGGCCATCGGCGGAACCCGCGCCGGCGTTATCAAGACCACCTTCACCGAAGAGACCGAAACCGATCTCTTCGGCGAGCAGTCCGTCCTTTGCGGCGGTGTCTCGCAGCTGGTCCAGTACGGCTTCGAAACCCTCACTGAAGCTGGCTACCAGCCGCAGATCGCCTACTTTGAGGTTCTCCACGAGCTCAAGCTCATTGTTGACCTCATGTGGGAGGGCGGCATCGCAAAGCAGCGCTGGAGCGTTTCCGATACCGCAGAGTACGGCGACTATGTCTCCGGCCCCCGCGTCATCACCCCCGAGGTGAAGGAAAACATGAAGGCTGTCCTCGCGGACATCCAGAGCGGTGCTTTCGCCAAGCGCTTTATCGATGACCAGGACAACGGTGGCACCGAGTTCAAGGAACTGCGTGCCAAGGCAGAGCAGCACCCCATCGAAGAGGTCGGCCGCGAACTGCGCTCCCTCTTCTCCTGGCAGCAGCAGGACGCTGACTACGTTGAAGGTTCTGCAGCCCGCTGATCCTTCGGCGCTGGCCTGACGGCCTCCGCCACAACGACGCGCCCGCCCGGTGGACAAAGCCGGGCGGGCGTTGCCGTATCACCGGCATTTCGCTCCCTCTTTCATCAGCTTCCTTGGCTGTGAACTTCTTCACAACGGCTACCGGCCCGGCCGTAACATCCCCCGCCGGCACCGGAATCCCTGCCCGGATTCGATATTCTGGGCTGGTCCCGGCGCCGTGCCCCGGGCCACGCATCCGCTCCTTGTCCAGTCCTGTCCCAAAGTTGTCCAAAGTAAGGTGCCTCCCCGTGTCAGCCAGCAAACCCGTCGTCCTCCTCGCCGAGGAACTTTCGCCCGCCACAGTCGAGGCTCTGGGCCCGGACTTTGAAATCCGCCAGACCGACGGCGCAGACCGTTCCCAGCTGCTGTCCGCAATCGTTGACGTTGACGCCATCTTGGTCCGCTCGGCTACGCAGGTGGATGCCGAAGCCATCGCCGCCGCGAAGAACCTGAAGGTCATCGCCCGCGCTGGTGTTGGGCTGGACAACGTAGACATCAAGGCCGCCACTCAGGCAGGCGTCATGGTGGTCAACGCCCCGACGTCCAACATTGTCTCCGCTGCCGAGCTCACGGTAGGGCACATCCTCAGCTTGGCCCGCCACATTCCGCAGGCCAGCTCTGCGCTGAAGAACGGTGAGTGGAAGCGCTCCAAGTACACGGGAATTGAACTCTTCGAGAAGAAAATCGGCATCATCGGCCTGGGCCGCATCGGTGCTTTGGTGGCAGCACGCCTCCAGGGTTTCGATACCCAGATCCTTGCGTACGACCCCTACATCACTGCAGCCCGCGCCGCCCAGCTGGGCGTCAAGCTGGTCACCTTGGATGAACTTCTGGAGAATTCCGACTTCATCACCATCCACATGCCCAAGACGCCGGAAACGGTGGGAATGCTGGGAGCTGACGCCTTCCGCAAGATGAAGGAAACGGCCTACGTGGTCAACGTAGCCCGTGGCGGCCTGGTGGACGAGGAAGCACTCCATGTTGCCCTGAAGGAAGGCCAGATCGCCGGCGCCGGCGTGGACGTCTTCGTCAAGGAGCCGAGCACCGACCTGCCGTTCTTCGAGTTCGACAACGTCATTGTGACCCCGCACCTGGGTGCTTCCACTGACGAAGCACAGGAGAAAGCCGGCGTCTCGGTCGCCAAGTCGGTTCGCCTGGCACTTGCGGGCGAGCTGGTGCCCGACGCTGTCAACGTCGCCGGCGGCGTCATCGCTCCGGATGTCCGTCCGGGTATCCCGCTGATCGAAAAGCTGGGCCGGATCTTCACTGCGCTGACCCACGCTTCCCTCACCCAGATCGACGTGGAAGTGGCGGGCGAAATTGCCGCACTGGACGTCAAGGTGCTTGAACTTGCCGCACTGAAGGGCGTTTTTGCCGATGTAGTGACGGAGCAGGTCTCCTACGTCAATGCTCCCGTGATCGCCGAACAGCGCGGCATCAATACCCGCCTCATCACCACCCCCGACGCTGAGGACTACCGCAACGTCCTGACCATCCGTGGTGCCCTCAGCGATGGTTCCCAGATCTCCGTAGCCGGTACCCTCACGGGGCCCAAGCAGGTGGAGAAGCTCGTGGGTGTCAACGGGTATGACGTCGAAATCCCCATCAGCGAGCACCTGGTTGTGGTGGCCTATGCAGACCGTCCCGGCGTCATCGGCACCATCGGACACATCCTGGGCATGAACAACATCAACATCGGTGGCATGCAGGTGGCGCGCCAGACTGAAGGCGGCCAGGTTCTTGCGCTCCTGACCATCGACAGCTCTGTTCCGCAGCAGGTCCTGGAGGCCATCAAGGCTGGTATCGGAGCCGACATGGTCCGGGAAGTGGATCTGGAGGACTAGGGCTGCAACTGATTTCCATCAGTTGAGTTCGCGTGCCGGCGACACACCTTTGGCACGCAGGCGTGGCCGGTCTGCTTACAATGGCTGGGTCCGGGATTCGGACCCGGCAGCAGGCCGGCCACAACTTTTGCACCTAAAGCCCGGTATTCCCTTGTGTCTCTTGAGGAATTCCGGTCTCTGTGTGCGCGCCCGCAATCAAGGTCTCAGGGAGCCCAATGAACGCCGTCCAAAGGTTCATCAGAAGCCGTGTGCTGCTGCTGACCGCGGCCATTTTGATCGTCGCAATGTGCTTGTCCGTCCTCGTCCAAAGCCAGTCCCAGGCTGCTTTGAACCGGACAGTGGATGAAAACTCGCGGGGACTCTACGACATCCTGGTCCAGGCCAAGCCTGACCAGGCCAAAGATGGCGACGGCGGTGCATTGATCCAGCCGGAGATAGCCAACGGCCAAGGCGGCATCAGCTTTGAGCAGCTGGAGAAGATCCGCACCATGGGCCAAACGGCTGTGGCCGCACCCATCAGCCTGGTTTCGCGCGTTTCGCAGAACCTGGAGGCTCCCCGCCTCAATGCCATGGACTACCTCGGGTACAACGCCGGCCTGGCCGGAGCTGTGACCGCGGGGGACCCTTCGGCCATGGATTCCAGCAAATGGCCCGCCGCGGAATCGGTGTTGTCCGATACCCCCAAGAAGTACCGGTTGACCGCTTCTGCCACGAGTTCTGATGGTGTGAACCAGCAGACGCTTTTCAAGACCAGCGCTGAAGGCACCTTGGGCAAGGGCCGCTTGATCCAGGAGCAGGCCGCGGGAGGCTCCAACGTCAGGATCGCCGGACCCGAAGGCGAGACCGGCATCAAGTTCCCGGCTCCCGCACTTGGCTCCGAGCACAACCTCTTCAACCTCTCCGTGGCGCTGCCCCTGGCCCCTGAGGTGACCGAGTCCGTCGTCGCGGTGGACCCCGCCGCCGAAAGGGCGCTGTTGGGATCCGCAGGCGACTTCCTGGCACCCCTTGAGAAGGCTCCGCCCGCCGATGCGCGTGACGCAGGAGCAATCGGACGCCACTTCGAAAGCCTTTTCACCACAGGCCTCAGCATGGACCAGCTGGAAGAGGGTCCTGACTTCCTGGGCGTCAAGCTCAAGTACTGGGCGCCGCTGATGACCCAGTACCAGCAGGCCAAGCGTGACGGTTTGCTGACCGACGATTCCCAGGCGATCCCGCTGATTGTCCGCTCCGGCACATCCCTTGACCTGCAGTACTCGGTGAAAATCGAGGAACTGGATGCCAGCGGCAAGGTGGTCAATGAGGTAGGCACCGTAACGCGGAGCCTGGACAAGGACTACCTCCCCTTCGTTTCCAAGTCCCCGTTCGCCCTCGAATGGCCGGGTTCAACAGATCACAGCAAGTTGCTGGGAAGCACGGCCTCCTTCAGCCAGGGCCTGTACAACCCTGCCACCTGGAGCGCGGCGTTTGCCGCAGCCCCCAAGTACAAGGACGGCGACGAAGCTTCCAACGGTGCTTCGGACAAGAGCGCGACGCCGGGGGACTGGGTGACGGTCAATCGCCTGCCTGAGAAGTCCTCCTTCGGTGCAGCCGTGGACCAGACGCAGCGCAAACCAGTCGATGAGCGCTCCTACCGCGAAGACCTGGAAACGGGTAAGAAGCCGGCCGCGCCGCTGCCCATGGTGTACGGCACCTTTGACCCGGCCGACGTCCAGTCAGCAGCCGGGGACGTCAACAAGCTGCCCCTGGGCGGCTACGATCCCACGCCGATGACGCTCACCAAGGACGCTGAGGGCAAGGACGTCGAGGGTACCGAACTGAAGCCTTCGTTGAGCGCTACAGGTCTGGTCAGCCAGTCCGCCGGTGCCATCACCGATTACTATGGTCTAGCCGCAGCCCGTGGCTATGACACCAACGCCGACGTCATTGACGCCGTCCGGGTCAAGGCCTCCGCTGCCGGCAACTGGAAGACGGCCCAGCCCGAGGTGGAAAAGCTGGCCACGCAGATTCGCGAGCTCGGCCTGGAAGCCACAGTCGTTGCAGGTTCCGCACGCGAAGATGCCAATATCTTTGTCCCCGGCTACAGCAAGGACGACGCCGGCAAGGAATCACCGTTGGGCACCGTCCAGCAGTCCTGGGTCCGCCAGGACGCGGCCGACGCCGTCTCCGGTTCGCTGACCGGTACCAACATCACCTTGCTCTTCCTGACGCTGTTGGGCGCAACCCTCCTGACCGGCGCCTCGACGGTCAGCTATATCCGCCAACGCCGGAGCGAAGCAGGCATTCTCAGGGCGATGGGCTGGACGCAGAAACGCATCCGGTCCTGGGTCCTTGAAGAGTTTGCGGTGGGTGCTGCGGCCCTAGCCGCGGCCGGTCTCGTCCTGAGCTTGCTCAGCTGGAACATTGCCACCGTCATTGTTTCCGTGACCATGCTCATCATCTACAGTGGGGCCGCGCTGCTGGCAGCCCAGCAGCTGCGTCACCGTGTAGTGATCGATCAGGAACCGCAGCACGATGATCGCCTGGTAACGGTAGATTCCCCGTTGACGTTTGCCAACCGGCAGCTCACCACCAACCGGTTCAACTCCATCTCCCTTGCCGTGGCAGTAGGCGTGTTTGGTGCTGCAGTGGGTGCCTTGATCGCCCTGCTGATTGACATCCCGCGGGCAGCCGGTGCCAGTGCTTTGAGTGGCCTGGCAGCTGCAAGTATCGCCTTGCCAAGCGTCATCCTGGCGGTCTTCGGAGTAGTGGTGGGCCTGCTGCTGACACTCGTGACCGGGCGCTTTGAACTCCATGCCAAGCGGGAGTACCTCGGTACCTTGAAGGCCATGGGCTGGAACCCGGACATGCTGGGCCAGGTCCGCTTCTTCGAGAACGCCCTTGTAGGCACAGTGGCTCTTCCCCTGGGCGTCCTTGGCGCCCTGGGGCTGGGACTGCTGCTGGCTCCCTACGCGGCCCTGTGGGCCGGTCTGGCCGGTCTGCTGGCCGTAATTTGCTGGATTCCGATTGCAACGAAAGTAGTCAAATGACTGACAAACTCAACCCCGAGCTGACGGCCACCCCGGAATCCACGGAAGAGTCGCTGCAGACCCGCGCCAACACGATCGTGAAGGCCTCCGACCACGCAACTCCCTTGGAATTGAGCCGCGTGACCATCCACTACGGTGGCGACAAGGGCGGCGCCGAGGAAGTGGACGTCGTCGACGACTTCAACCTCACCCTGCACGCCGGAGAGATGCACTGCATCGCCGGCCGAAGCGGCTCCGGCAAGACCAGCATTTTGACGGTGAGCGCCGGACTGACGCTCCCGACGTCGGGCAAGGTCTTCTGGGAGGGCCTGCCGTTGGACACCATGGGCGATGACGAGATCGCCGACCGCCGCCGCGCGCTCATCGGTTATGTGGACCAGGGCGGCGCCCTGATCGACGGCATGAGCGCCCTGGAGAACGTCCTGCTTCCCGCGGTGCCCGATGGCGAAGTGGAACAGCGGACGGAAATGGCCAAGGACCTCCTGGACCTGGTGGGCCTGGGTCGCCGCATGAGGCACCGTCCTGCACAGCTCTCCGGCGGTGAGCGCCAGCGCGTCGCTATCGCCCGCGCGCTGATCCTGGGCACCCGTGTGCTGGTAGTGGATGAACCCACGGCCAGCCTGGACAGGGCAGCAGCCAACCGCATCATCGGGATCCTGAAGGACACCACCAGCGATGGCATCGCCGTCCTCGTGGCCTCCCACGACCACGAGCTGGTGCGGCTCAGCGATACGCTGACCGAACTTAACTAAGCTATTTCATCCCAAAAAAAGGTAACTTTTTAGAGTGACGTCTCCAGAGAAATCCCCGTTCTACATCACCACCGCAATCAGCTACCCCAACGGCGTACCGCACATCGGCCACGCTTACGAGGTCATTGCAACTGATGCCATGGCGCGCTTCAAGCGCCTTGACGGCCATGAAGTGTTCTTCATGACCGGAACGGACGAGCACGGACTCAAGATGCAGCAGTCTGCCGAGAAGGAAGGCATCACTGCCAAGCAGCTCGCCGACCGGAACTCGGCTGCGTTCCAGCAGATGAGCCAGGACCTGGGGATCTCCCATGACCGCTTCATCCGCACCACCGACCAGGACCACTACGCCGCCTCGCAGGCCATTTGGAAGAAGATGGAAGCCAACGGCGACATCTACCTGTCCAAGTACGAGGGCTGGTACTCCGTCCGTGACGAGGCGTACTACGTCGAGGACGACACCGTGGTGAAAGAGGACGGTCTGCGTTACTCCAAGGAGACGGACACCCTGGTCACCTGGACGGCGGAGGAGAGCTATTTCTTCAGGCTTTCCAACTACCAGGAAAAGCTCCTTGCCCTCTACGAGGCGCAGCCTGAGTTCGGCGCCCCGCAGTCCCGCTTCAATGAAGTTATCAGCTTCGTCAAGCGTGGTCTGGAGGACCTGTCCATCAGCCGTACCACCTTCGACTGGGGTGTTCCTGTCCCCGGCGATGAGAAGCACGTCATGTACGTCTGGGTTGACGCCCTGACCAACTACCTCACCGGCGTTGGCTATCCGGACATCGAGTCGGAGTCCTTCAAGAAGTTCTGGCCTGCCGACGTCCACGTGATCGGCAAGGACATTTCGCGTTTCCACGCGATCTACTGGCCTGCGTTCCTCATGAGCGCCGGACTTGAGCTGCCACAGCGCGTCATGATCCATGGCTTCCTCACCAACAACGGCGTGAAAATGTCCAAGTCGCTGGGCAACGTCGTCGCGCCCCAGGACTTCGTAGCGCAGTACGGCCTGGACCAGTGCCGGTACTTCTTCCTCCGCGAAGTTCCGTTCGGTGCGGACGGCAACTACAACCACGAAGCGATCGTGGGCCGGATGAACTCAGACCTCGCCAACAACTTCGGAAACCTTGCCCAGCGTTCGCTGTCCATGGTGGCGAAGAACTGCGAAGGCAAGGTCCCGGTGCCCGGAGATTTCACGGCGGAGGACACTGCCTTGCTGACGCAGGCAGGGGAGTTGCTGGAAACAGCCCGCTCAGCGTTCGACAAGCAGGAGTTCAGCCGCGCGTTGGAAGCCATCTGGACCGTACTGGGCGATACCAACGCCTACTTTGCGGACCAAGCCCCCTGGGTGCTGCGGAAGACCGACATCGCCCGTATGAACACGGTTTTGTACGTCACTTTGGAGGTAGTGAGGATCGTGGCGATCCTTGCCCAGCCGGTCATGCCGTCGTCGTCCGCCAAGCTGCTTGAAGTCCTGGGCCAAGCCGAAGGCGAGGCGAGGCAGTTCGCCGCTATCGACACGCCGATTGTTGCAGGTACGGAGTTGCCGGCTCCCGCCCCTATCTTCCCCCGCTACGAAGAGCCCGCCGAAGCTTAGGACGTTCTCTCACATAACATCCATAAAGAGGAATCGCTCTCTCACTTCCCGTCAGTTTTACCGCGTGAAGTGAGAGAGCGATTCTCGTTTGACGTCGTGATGTGAGCGAGCCTTGATGGCTTAAGCGGTGGCCAGGCCCTCGACGGGGGAGAGGCGTGCGGCGCGCCGGGCCGGGATCACCGACGCCAGGAGCCCTGCCACCACAGCCACACCAAAGACCGCGGCCAGTTGCAGCCACGGTACGGCCGGAACAACGCTGGCTACGCCTCCCAGTGTTGCCTGCGCCCCCAGCCATCCGTAGACGATGCCCATGCCCGCACCCATGATGGCGGCCACCCCGGCAACGAGCACGGCTTCGATGGCCAGCATGCCGCGCAACTGGCCCTTGGTGAGGCCAAGGGCCCTGAGGAGGGAGTTCTCCCTGGTCCGTTCAAGGACCGAGAGGGACAAGGTGTTGGCCACGCCGATCAACGCAATCACCACGGCAATACCAAGCAGACCGGTGACGACCAACAAGAGCACATCAATGATGCTGTTAAACGTCACCCGCTCGATCGCGGCCCCGCTGACGGTTCGCTCCTGCACCCCCAATGCTGCCGCGATGTCTTTCTGGAGAGCCTGCACCCGGTCCGTGGACACGGAATCATCCAGTTTTACCCACACCATGGACGCAGTTTCCGGCAGCGGGGAAGCGGCGATGCTGGAGCTTTCCACGAACGCCGGGACGTGGCGGGTCCGCAGTACCTTGGCGTCCAGCGCAACCGTTCCCGCCGTCGTCGTGATGGTCGCGTTTCCTTCGGGTGAGTCTTCGGGAAGGTAGACCGTTCCCGAGGCTGGCTTCAGGTTGTTGTCCCGCAGCACGGAGGCAGCGTCTGCAGCGGAGATGCCGTAGATGATCATGCCGCCGTCCGGTGCAGCGGAATCGCTTAGCGTTCCTACAGGCTGCAGCATGACCGCAGCACTGACGCCGTCGAGCGCCTTGATCCTCGCGAGTGCCTGCCCGTGGTCGCCTGAACCATCCACTGCGGTCTGCGCCGACAGGTCCACAGGGTAGTTCTCAGCCAGGGTGTCGTTGAATGCCTGGCGGGATGTGGCCGCACCCGTCATCATGAGCGAGACCAGTGTGACGCCGATGAGCAGCGCGGCCGCGGTCGCGGAGGTGCGGGCAGGGTTGCGCGTGGCGTTCACGGCCGCGAGCTTGCCTGGCACTCCCGCGGGCGCGGCGAGCCTGCCGGCCAGGGCAACCACCGTGGGGATGAACAGCGTGGAGCAGAGGAGAATGCCCACGAACGAGGCAGCTCCGCCCAGCAGCGCAACGCCCAGCGATATGTTTACGCTGCCGTACACCAGCGCTGCCGCTCCCCCCAGCAGGGACACCAAGCCCAGGACAAGGCGTACCTTGCCGCGCTTGTTCCGGACGGACGCGTCATCGCTGGGCCGCAAGGCGGCAAGTGGTGCGACGGCGGTAGCCGCCTTGGCGGGAACCAACGCCGCCACCACGGTCAACAAGGTTCCTGCCACCAGACCGGCGATAATGGCCGACGGCGGTACAGCCAGCGTCGCGAAGGCTTGCTCAGGCTGGGACTTGGCCCAGGCGATCAGCCCGGTCATCAAGCCCGTGGCCGCCAGGACGCCCACCACAGAGGAAAGGAAACCGACCACCAGGGCTTCGAGCATGACGGAGCCACGGATTTGTGCCCGCCCGGCACCGAGGCAGCGCAGGAGTGCCAACTCCCTGGTGCGCTGTGCCACAAGAACGGAGAAGGTGTTGGCCACCACCAAAGTGGAGACGAGGATGGCCACCCCGGCGAACGCGAGCAGCACGATGGTCAGCTGGTCCTGCCCAGCACTCAGCATGGCAACAGTGGAGGTCACCTTCTCCTGGGCCGTTTCCAGCACAGGCCCAGTAGCCCCCGCAGCTTCCATGCGATGGGTGATGTACTCCTTGGCGGCGGCCACGTCCTCGCCGGGCTTGAGCGAGAACTGCACCCCCGTAAACCCCGCCCCGGCGTCCTGGACCGCGTTCAGGACAGCTTCCGAGGCAATCAACTGAGCTGCCGACGACGAGAACGGATCATTGGTGGCCTGAATGAGGCCCGTAATGCTCACCTTGGCGTTCTTGACCGGTCCGGCGCCGTGGAGCTCAAGCGTGCTCCCCACGGTCAGGCCAAGATGCCCGGCCGTTTTGACGTCGATCACAGCGTCCGAAGCCTTTGCCGGCATGGACCCCGACGACAGGACCGCGCCCTCCAACGAAGCGGGCGCCGCATTGCGCAACCGCCCATACTGCTCGCCGCCGCCGGCCTCGAACATGACATAGGTGGACCGCTCGGCGTAGCTGTCCTCCACTGAAGGAGCGGACGCGGCAGCCTCCACAGCTGCCTGGGTGAATGCTTCGCCGTTCCTGGACGTGGCAACAAGGTCAGCGTTTCGGTACGCCTCACCGATGCTGGCCCCCAAGGAGGCATTAGTGCTTGCACCCACCATCAGCGTGGCGGAGAGGAACATGACGGACAACATGACCGCGAGTCCGATGGCGACGAACCGCCGGAAATGCGTTGTCAGTTGGGAAACGGCAACACGCAGCATGCTCAGGCCCCCAGCTTGCCGAGGGCTGCCAGGACGGAGTCCGCGGTGGGATCGTGGATCTCGCCCACCAGGCCGCCGTCGCTCATCAGGACAACGCGGTCGGCATAGCTGGCGGCCACGGGATCATGGGTGACCATGATGATGGTCTGGCCCATCTCCTGGCTGCTCCGGCGGAGTAACGCCAGCACTTCGCCGCCGGCTTTGGAGTCGAGGTTTCCCGTGGGCTCATCGCCAAACACGACGTCGGGACGGGTCAACAGTGCCCGGGCTACTGCCACGCGCTGCTGCTGGCCACCGGAAAGCTCATGGGGACGGTGCTTCAGGCGGTCCTTCAGCCCAAGGGTGCCGACAACGGTATCCAGCCATTCGGCGTCGGCGGTGGTTCCCGCCAATGCGAGCGGAAGAGTCATGTTCTGTTCGGCCGTCAAGGTTGGCACCAGGTTGAATGCCTGGAAAACGAAGCCGATCCGCTCCCGGCGGAGCGCGGTGAGCTGGCGGTCGTTGAGGCCGGTCAACTCCGTGCCACCCAGGACGATGCGGCCGGAATCCGCCGTATCAAGGCCGGCAAGGCAATGCATCAGGGTGGACTTGCCCGAACCGGATGGCCCCATGATCGCCGTGAACTTTCCGGCGTCGAAGCTGACAGACACGTTGTTCAGTGCAGTGACGGTGGTATCGGCGCGACCGTAGCTCTTGGTCAGCTCATGGGCCTCGACGGCGGGTCGGGCGTGGGCATCATCGGACCCCGTGGGCCGATCTGTGCCTGACGGGTGGGAGAGGGGCGTGAAAGTTGTCATGGTTTCACGCTATGTTTTGCTGCACCTCTACGGGATCGGGCCAGGGGCCCATTGTCCGGCAAGCCTGCTCATACCGTGGTCTGAGCTGTCAGGTCCCCGGAGCTACGACGCCCGTCTCATAGGCGATGACCACCACCTGGACCCGGTCCCTGGCGCCTAGCTTGGCAAGAATGTGTCCCACGTGCGTTTTCACCGTGGCTTCAGAGAGGAACAATCCTGCCGCGATCTCGGGATTCGACTGACCCTGGGCGATGAGTTGGAACACCTCGCGCTCGCGGGCTGTCAGGCGTTCGACAGCGGCAGCGTGCTCAGTCTGCTGCGGGGTTTGCGTCCTCAGAAGCGGTGCCACATGATCCAGCAAACGGCGGGTGGTGGAGGGTGCGATCACAGCGTCCCCACGGTAGACGGTGCGGATGGCTTCCAGAAGTTCTTCAGGTGGCGCGTCCTTCAGGAGGAACCCGCTGGCGCCGGCCTGAATCGCGGCGAGCGCGTACTCGTCCAGATCGAAGGTGGTCAGGACCACGATCTTGATCTCCGCGCGTTGGGAACCGGCGGGCTGTGCCGCAGCCTGTTCCAGGATGCGGCGGGTCGCTTCGATGCCGTCCATCCCCGGCATGCGCACATCCATCAGGACAACATCGGCTGCGGTTGCACCCAGAGCCTGGACAGCCTCGATCCCGTTGCCGGCCTCGGCCACTACTTCAAGGTCCGGCTGCGAATTGATCAGCATGCCAAAACCCGAACGGACCAAGTGCTGGTCATCAACAAGCGCAACCCTGATGGGTGCAGGAACTTCTGCCATTGGTTAGGCCTCCGAATACGGGATGAAAGCGGACACGCGGAAACCGCCGCCCTGTTCAGGGCCTGCGGTCAAGGAACCATCGTAGAGCGAGACGCGCTCGCCCATTCCCAGCAATCCGTTGCCGCCACCGGCCGCCGGTGGATCGGCAGCGGCTCCCCGGCCGTCGTCGACGATGTCCAGCTGCAGGCCCCGGGCCTGCCACGTGAGGGTGACGCCCGCCGTCGCTTTTGGCCCGGCGTGTTTCATGACGTTGGTGAGGGCCTCCTGGATGATGCGGTACGCCGTGAGTTCGGCGCCCGCAGGCAGCGCCCGGCGGGGGATGCCGATTTGTTCGAAGGCCACTTGCAGTGTGGCGGCGCGGAAACCCAGGAGGAGTTCATCAAGGTCCGAAAGCCTGGGCTGCGGGCGGGTAGGGGAGTCGTCGTCGGAGCGAAGGACCCCCAGCAGCCTCCTCATCTCACCCAACGAGTCCCGGCCCGTGGCTGCGATCGTGGCGAGGGCTTCGGTGGCGAGTTCCGGTTTCGCTGCGGCTGCGTACCGGGCGCCATCGGCCTGTGTGATGATGACCGACAGTGAATGCGCCACAATGTCGTGCATTTCCCGGGCAATGTGGGAGCGTTCATCGGCAGCGGCCAGCTTTCGCTCCTGCAGCTGTTCGACTTCAAGCCGCCGGGTCCGGTCCTCCAGCGCCTGCAGCTGGAGCCTGCGCACCCTTGTCAGATCGCCCAGGGTCCAGCTCACCAGCACCAGCATCCAGATCAGGACCGTGTACAGGGCGCCAATTGTCAGTCCCATGATTCCTGATTCGACAGTGGTCGAATACAGCCTGGTGGTGAGCATGATGCCCCCCACCAGGCCGGCAATAAGGACAGTCCGGCTGGCCCACGCGGGTCCGTAGGCGGCAGTAGCGTAGATGACCAAGGGAACGGCGATTTGGCCGGCCACTGGTTCGGCGCCCACCGCCCACTGGATGAGGCAAACGAGGATGACGACGCCGGCCGCCGCGGCCGGGCGGGTGCGGCGCCAGGCGAGGGGAATCAGGAGGCTGCAGGACAAGAGGGACAGCCATGGCCGGTCGGCCAGTAGGTAGACCGGCCCGAAGAGGAGGATCAGCAGGCACGTTGCCGTCAGGTCGACGATGAAGCGGTTGATCCTGAACCATTCATAAACTGCGTGCCTTCTATCCACGCTTAGACTCTATGCGTTTGTCCCCGGAGCTGGCATCATGCTGTGGTCTGATCTGGAGCGGGAATGGGTGTTCGCAGAGTGAGACGATTTTGACCAGCATGTGGATTGCTTGGCTAGATAGAACCATGAGTGCAACGTCCATCAATCTCGCTGTCATCCCAGGCGACGGCATTGGCCCCGAGGTCATCGCCGAAGCTGTCAAGGTCCTCGAAAAGGCTGTAGCCGCAGAAGGCGTTGCTCTTGAGCTGACCAATTACAAGCTCGGTGCCCAGCACTGGCTTGAGACCGGCGAGACACTCCCGGATGGGGTCCTGTCGGACCTGCGCACCCGCGACGCCATTCTCTTTGGAGCAGTCGGCGCTGCACCGGGTGATACCCGGATTCCGTCAGGCATCATCGAGCGCGAAATGCTCCTCAAGCTCCGCTTCAGCCTGGACCACTACGTGAACCTGCGGCCCTCGCGACTGTACGGAACGGTCGGCAGCCCCTTGGCCAACCCCGGCGCCATCGATTTCATTGTGGTGCGCGAAGGGACCGAGGGCCCTTACGTTGGCAACGGCGGAACCCTGCGCGGCGGTACCCCCCACGAGGTAGCCACCGAAGTTTCCCTCAACACTGCCCACGGCGTAGAGCGCGTTGTCCGCGATGCGTTCCGTCGTGCCAACGATCGTCCGCGCAAGCACGTCACGCTCGTCCACAAGCACAACGTCCTGGTTTTTGCCGGGCACTTGTGGAAGCGCACCGTCGAAGCAGTGGCCCAGGAATTCCCTGACGTCACCCACGATTACTTGCACATCGACGCCGCCACCATCTTCATGGTGACCGAACCTTCCCGCTTCGATGTCATCGTCACCGACAACCTCTTCGGCGACATCCTCACCGACCTCGCTGCTGCCGTGACCGGCGGCATCGGCCTGGCGGCATCGGGCAACATCAACATGGACCGCACCGCGCCGTCCATGTTTGAGCCCGTCCACGGCTCCGCTCCGGATATCGCCGGACAACAAAAAGCCGATCCCACCGCGGCCATCCTCTCCGCAGTGCTCCTCCTGGACCACCTTGGCTACACCACGGCGGCCCGAAAGATTGAAGCGGCAGTCGTCGCCGACGTCGAAAGCCGCACCGGCGAGCCACGCAGCACAGCTGCCATCGGCGATGCCATTGCGGCCGCACTTTAGGCTCATTACTCAGGCGTAAGCTTGTCTTGAATTATTTACCTGCTTCCCTGGTCCATCGCTGAACCACACCCTTTTTGGGGACCCGGTTCGCCCTGCCAGGTAGCTGACTGTGGAGGAAACATGACTCAGACTGCCCATGGCGTCGAATTCAGCCAGCAGCTTTCGGAAACACCGAAGTCTGCTGAGGAGCGTGCAGCCGTCCTGGCGAACCCAGGCTTCGGCGACTACTTCACCGACCACACCGCCGTCGTCGACTACAAAGTTGACGCCGATGGCAATGGCGGTTGGCAGAATGCCCGGATCGAACCTTACGGACCGATTTCCCTGGATCCCTCAGCTGCAGTGCTGCACTACGGCCAGGAGATTTTCGAGGGCCTGAAGGCCTACCGCCACGCCGACGGTTCCGTCTGGACGTTCCGTCCCGAAGCCAACGCCGCGCGCCTGAACAAGTCGGCCCGCCGCCTCGCGCTGCCGGAACTGCCCGAGGAGTACTTCCTGGGCGCCATCCGTGAACTCGTCCAGGCTGACAAGGAATGGGTTCCCTCCGGCGACGGCGAGGCCCTCTACCTGCGTCCGTTCATGATCGCAACGGAGGCCTTCCTGGGTGTTCGTGCTGCCCGTGAAGTGTCCTTCCGCGTCATCGCTTCTCCTGCCGGCAACTATTTTGGCGGCGAGCTCAAGCCTGTCTCCATTTGGATCTCCCGCGAATACGCCCGTGCGGGCCGCGGTGGAACCGGTGCGGCCAAGTGCGGAGGCAACTACGCTGCCTCCCTGATTGCGCAGCAGGAAGCCGAAGCGAATGGTTGCAAGCAGGTACTGTTCCTGGACCACTTCAACGACGACGCCGTGGAAGAACTCGGTGGCATGAACGTCTTCTTCGTCATGAAGGACGGCTCACTGGTGACTCCCGCCCTCAGCGGCACGATCCTCGAGGGCGTAACGCGCATGTCCGTCATCCAGGTGGCCAAGGACATGGGCCGCGAGGTCTCCGAACGCAAGATCACCCTCGATGAGTGGCGCGACGGCGTGGCCTCCGGGGAAATCACCGAGGTCTTCGCCTGCGGCACCGCAGCCGTGATCACACCGATCGGTGTGCTCAAGGACGCCACGGAATTCATCGGCTCCGAAGACGCAAAGGCCGGCGACACCACCATGGCCATCCGCCAGCAGCTTCTGGGCATTCAGACCGGAACCGTCGAGGACACCCACGGCTGGCTGACCCGCCTGGTCTAGCAGGTAACAACCCACAACGCCCGACGGCGGCCCTTCCCTTGGTTATCAAGCGGAAGGGCCGCCGTTCTGCTCCCCGGACGCTCTCTCAGGTCCCTCGGGTTTAGGGCGGACGCTCTATCAGGTTCCTAGGGTTTGAGGCGGACGCTCTCTCAGGTTCCGCGGGTTTGGGGCGGACGCTCTCTCAGGTTCCAAGGGTTTGGGGCGGACGCTCTCTCAGGTTCCAAGGGTTTGGGGTGGCGCTCGCTCACGGGTTGAGGCCTGCTGCTGTGTTGTCTCTTCGAATCGATCCACTCTTGAGACTCTGTGAGAGAGGGTCGGCGGGGAGGGCGTGGGATGTGAGAGAGGGGGTCGGCGGGGAGGGCTGGGGATGTGAGAGAGGGTCGGCGGGAAGGGCGTGGGATGTGAGAGAGGATCGGCGGGGAGGGCTGGGGATGTGAGAGAGGGTCGGCGGGGAGGGCTGGGGATGTGAGAGAGGGTCGGCGGAGGTGTCAAGATGGGGGAGTGACTTCAGAATCAATGGCGGCTGCAGGCAACACTCCAAGCGATGGAACCTCTTCCCTGCAGCGAAGCAGTGCACTTACCCGCTTCCGGTTGGCCCCAAACCCCGGACCCATGAGTCTGGACGGCACTAACTCGTACATCATTGCTGCGCCGGGCTCAGGCCACGTGGCTGTGGTGGACCCGGGACCGGCCGATGAACGGCATCTGGCCGAACTCGCGGCGGCGGGCGCGGTAGATGTGGTGCTGATCACCCACCGCCACGCGGACCACACTGAGGCTTCGGCCCGTTTCCATCAGCTGACAGGGGCCCCGGTCCGGGCAGCATCCCCTGAGCATTGTCACGGGGGCGAGCCACTCTCGGACGGCGAAGCCCTGACGGCCGGCGGCGTTGAAATCCGCGTCGTTGCGACGCCGGGCCACACCTCCGATTCCGTATGCTTCCATCTCCCCGATGACGGCCCGCACGGCTCAGTCCTCACAGGGGACACCATTCTGGGACGCGGCACCACTGTTTTGGACTACCCGGATGGCAGGCTGGGGGACTACCTTGCGAGTCTGGACCGGTTGGAAGCCCTCGGCCCGGCAACGCTCCTGCCCGCGCACGGCCCCGTGCTGCCGGCCCTGGACGAGAAGTGCCGGGAGTACCGCGACCACCGGGAACAGCGCCTCGACCAGATCAGGACAGCGCTGAAAAGCCTCGGACAGGACGCTTCGATACCCGCCGTCACCGACGCCGTGTATCCCGACGTCGACCCTTCCGTCAGATGGGCGGCGGAGACTTCCGTGGCAGCGCAGCTGGATTACCTCCGGAGCTAAGGCCGGACGGTAGGCTTGAGCCCATGCGTATCGCCCGGTTTGTAGTTGATTCTGATCCCCTTTACGGTGTTGTCGAAGGTGAGCCCGGCAGTGAGGAAATCACTGTCATTAACGGCGACCCCTTCTTCAACGGCGTCGAACGTACCCATGTGAAGCACAAGCTCGAGGACGTGCGGCTCCTGGCGCCCATCATTCCCCGCAGCAAGGTCATTGGCGTCGGCCGGAACTTTGCCGAGCACGCAGCGGAACTCGGCAACGAAGTTCCCCAGCAGCCCTTGTTGTTCCTGAAGCCCAACACCTCGGTCATCGGCCCGAACGATCCCATCATCCTTCCTGAGTTCTCGGAGGAGGTCTCCTTCGAAGCGGAGCTGTGCGTGGTCATCGGCCGCATCTGCAAGGACGTCCCGGAGGACCGGGCGGACGACGTCATTTTTGGCTACACCTGCGGCAACGACCTCACCGCCCGCGACGTCCAGAAGACGGACCTCCAGTGGGCCCGCGCCAAGGGTTTCGACACCTCCGCGCCGCTGGGCCCTTGGATCGAAACCGAGCTCGACCACGAAGACCTGTCCATCCAAGGACGCCTTAACGGTGAACTCCGCCAGGACGGCAGCACCAACCAGATGATCCGCGGCGTCCGCGAACTCGTCTCGATCGTTTCGCACGCGTTCACCCTGCTCCCGGGCGACGTCATCATGACCGGTACCCCGGCAGGCGTCGGCTTGGTCAGCGAGGGCGACCGTTTCGAGGTGGAGATCGAAGGCATCGGCCGGCTGTCCAACCCAGTGGTTCGCCGCTAGGCTCCCAGCGAAACCTCAAAAAGCCAAGGCCCGACGGCGGCACTGACCTTTCGCGCGAAAGGTCAGTGCCGCCGTCGAGCGCTTCCAGCCGGGAAACCGGGGCGGTGCCAAGCGGTAAAGTTGGAACTACTATGACTACTGCTTCTGCGTCGAACGCTGCCTCCAGCGCCATCCCTGCCGTCAACGCCGAGACTCCGGTCCGCGTCCGCTTTTGCCCGTCGCCTACGGGAACTCCGCACGTTGGCTTGATCCGCACCGCCCTGTTCAACTGGGCGTATGCGCGCCACACCGGCGGCAAGCTGATCTTCCGCATCGAGGACACGGACTCTGCCCGTGACAGCGAGGAGAGCTATCACCAGTTGCTGGATGCCCTCAAGTGGCTCGGGATCAACTGGGATGAAGGCGTAGAGGTTGGCGGCCCGCACGAACCGTACCGCCAGTCCCAGCGCGGCGACATTTACCAGGACGTCATAGGCAAGCTCAAGGCCGGCGGCCACGTCTATGAGTCCTACTCCACTCCGGATGAAATCGAGGCCCGCCACAAAGCCGCAGGCCGCGACCCGAAGCTTGGCTATGACGGATTTGACCGTCACCTGACAGAGGAACAGCTGGCCCAGTTCAAGGCAGAAGGCCGCGAGGCTGTCCTGCGCCTCCGCATGCCGGACGAGGACCTGACCTTCAACGACCTCGTCCGCGGCGAGATCACTTTCAAGGCCGGCTCCGTGCCCGACTTCGCAGTGGTCCGCGCCAACGGCGCCCCGTTGTACACCCTGGTGAACCCGGTGGATGACGCGCTTATGGGAATCACCCATGTCCTTCGCGGCGAGGACCTCCTGAGCTCCACTCCGCGCCAGATTGCACTGTACCGCGCGCTCTACGCCATTGGTGTGGCCGAGTACATGCCGGAGTTCGGGCATCTGCCCTACGTCATGGGCCAGGGCAACAAGAAGCTCTCCAAGCGTGATCCCGAGTCCAGCTTGTTCCTGCACCGGGAGCGAGGCTTCATTCCCGAAGGCCTGCTGAACTACCTCTCCCTGCTGGGCTGGTCGCTGAGCGCAGATGAGGACATCTTCACCGTGGAACAGCTCGTGGCCAACTTCGACATCCACGATGTCCTGGGCAACCCGGCCCGCTTCGATATCAAGAAGGCCGAGGCCATCAACGGAACGCATGTCCGTTTGCTGGCGCCGGAGGACTTCAAAGAGCGTTTGGTCCCTTACCTCCGCGCTGCCGGGTTCGTAGGGGAGATCCTCACACCGCGGCAGGAAGAGATTCTTGCCGAGGCCGCCCCGCTGGTTCAGGAACGCATTACCCTCCTGGGTGAGGCTCCTGAGATGCTGGCGTTCCTCTTCAAGGCAGACGACGCCATTGACGTAGCAGATGACGCCCGGAAGGGACTCCCTGCCGACCTGGACGAGGTCCTCGACGCCGCCCTGGCAGCGCTGGAGCCCATCGAGGAGTGGACGGCTGAGAACATCCAGACGGCGCTGAAGCAGGCTCTTGTGGAGGACTTGGGCATCAAGCCCCGGGCCGCCTTCGGGCCTGTGCGCACGGCCATCTCCGGCCGCCGCATCTCTCCGCCGCTGTTCGAATCCATGGTGATCCTTGGTAAGGATTCATCCCTGGCCCGCGTTCGCGCTTTCCGCGGCTAAGGACGGCTTCAGTCATGGCAATCGCAAGCTCCTTCGGCACTATCCGCGGTGTCCTCTTCGACATCGATGACACCCTGGTGGACCTTGAGTACGCCATGACCACAGCCTTGCGTGACGTCAGCGAACATCTCCTGCCCGGCCTGGACCAGGCCGGGTGGGTGAAGTTCGGCCGCATTTTTACGCACGAGACCACGCATTTCTATGACCGGTACCTGGCCGGCGAGTTGACGTTCAATGAACAGCGGCTACTTCGCGGCAGGGCCGCGTTGGGTCACTTCGGTGTGGAACTTGGTGAAGGCGACGAGTCCCAGGCCTGGGTCTCTGAGTACCACCAGCGCCAGACGGCGTACGTGAGGGCCTTCGGCGACGTCGGAGACGTGCTGGATGCGCTCGACGCCGCCGGCATTCCCTATGGGGCCGTGAGCAATAACGTGCACGATTACCAGCGCGCCAAGCTGGACGGTGCAGGTCTTTCCAGGATCAAGGTTTTGGTTGGCACAGATACTGTTGGCGTGCCAAAACCGGATCCTGCCATTTACCTTGAGGGCGTGCGCCTTCTGGGCACGGCGGCGGGCGAGACTCTCTATGTCGGGGATAACAGGCTGCTCGACGCTGATGGCGCCACGGCGGCCGGGTTGATTGGCGTGTGGCTTAACAGGACCGGAGAAGTAGTGGAGGAGTTCACCGGACGCCAAGTGGACTCCCTGACGCAGTTGCTGGCCACAGCCCCAAGCACCGTTGAGGGCACGCATCCGGCCTTGCGAATCATGTGATGCAGGTAACGGCTTCCCGATTTGTGCAGGTGGCAAGACTCCGGTAGAGTCATTACTCGTGCTGAGGGGCACGGAGGGAAAAGCAGAGGGAAACCGAAGCGCGGAACTCCGGCCTGAAAGTCACTTTGGGATATGGTGTAATTGGCAACACTACGGTTTCTGGTACCGTCATTCTAGGTTCGAGTCCTGGTATCCCAGCTCTGAAAATCCGCGTGAATACGCCGGAAATTTGGAACCTTCAGGTCGCTGAAGCGATTTGGAGCGAAGCTGAAAGTATGAAATACTCATTCAGCTTGATCGCCGGAAACGGTGATAAAAAGTGCAAGGCCCCATCGTATAGCGGCCTAGTACGCCGCCCTCTCACGGCGGTAACGCGGGTTCGAATCCCGCTGGGGTCACCACTGAATCCCCCGGAACTACGGTTCCGGGGGATTTCTTTTTGCCTTCGTTGTGCCCATAGCGCCTGCCGAGCGCCCGGCACATGGATCGGGCTGGCATGATGATGCTGTGACCGCAAACGAAGACCCGGCAGCTATCCGGCAAACCCCCGTAGCTCAAGGTGCGGCCGCCGCCGTCGAGGCCTTGGAAGCTGCCCGCGCGGAGCTTGCGGCCACCACCCTTCCCCTCGCCGTGCCGGAGGCCCCGGAAGCCCGTCAATGGATTCGCGATTCTCTTGCGCAACTCGACGACTACGTCATCCCCCGCTACCGCAGCCTGGACGCGCCGCTGCTCGCCGTCGTTGGGGGTTCCACAGGTGCGGGGAAGTCAACGCTGGTCAACGCGCTGGTGGGCTATCCGGTGACCAGGGCCGGAGCCATCAGGCCCACCACTCGCCAACCCATCCTCCTGCATCACCCCAACGACGCCGGATGGTTTGAAGGCCACAGGATACTTCCCAGTTTGGACCGCATCCGAGGCACCGTGTCAACAAATCCGATGCCCGCCAACCAGACAGGTGCCGCGCCGGACGCCCACGCGATCACATCCTTGGTGTTGGTGGGGCATGACGCTGTGCCGCAGGGCATAGCGCTCCTGGACGCGCCGGACGTCGACTCGATCTCAGATGACAATCGCAGGCTCGCTGGACAGCTGCTCGCGGCCGCGGACCTTTGGGTGTTTGTCACCACGGCTAACCGCTACGCCGACGCCGTCCCCTGGCGGCTGCTCCTGGACGCGGCGTCTCGTGACATCACCGTAGCCGTGGTGCTGGACCGCGTGCCCCCGGCCGCGGAAGAAGAAGTCAGGACTGACCTTAAAGCCATGCTGGACCGGCAAGGGCTCAGTGGGGCGGAGCTTTTCGTCGTTCCTGAAAGTGCCTTGGACGGGCTGGGAATGCTGCCGGCGGAATCGGTGTCAGCGCTGCGTCAATGGCTGGGAGCCTTGGCAGCGAATGCGGCCGGAAGAGCGGACGTCGCACGGCGAACTCTTAATGGAGCTGTCAAAGCCGTCAGCGTCCGATTGGAGGGCATCGCTGATGCGGCTTCAGCCCAGGATGCCGCTGCGCACGAACTCCAGACCACCTGCGTTCAGGAGTATGAGCTGGCCCTCTCCCGCATTCTTGAGGCCACCAAGGACGGTGCACTGCTCCGCGGAGAGGTACTGGCGCGGTGGCAGGACTTTGTGGGCACTGGAGAATTCTTCCGGGCATTGGAGCAAAACATTGGGCGGATGCGGGACCGGGTGGGCGCTTTCTTCCGCGGGGAGCCGGCTCCCGCGGTGAAGGTGGAGACCGCCATCGAGACCGGGCTGCAGGCAGTAATCCTGGACGAGGCCGCCACCGCAGCAGAAAACGTGGACCGGCGCTGGCGTGCTGACTCTGCGGGCCGCCACCTCCTTGGCGCCGATGATCTGTCGGGGACAAGCGAGGGCTTCGATGCGAAATCCGCCGCTGCCATCCGGACCTGGCAGGAAGGCCTGATGGAGATGATCCGCACCCAGGGGCAAGGGAAACGGACCCAGGCCCGCTGGCTGTCCTTTGGCGTCAACGGCCTGGGTGCAGCGCTCATGGTGGTGGTGTTTTCCATGACCGCAGGCTTAAGTGGGCTGGAGATCGGCATCGCCGGCGGCACGGCAGTAGTCGGCCAGAAGCTTTTGGAAGCCGTGTTCGGTGAGGACGCCGTGCGTCGCCTGGCGCAGCAGGCGCGGGATGACCTGCATACGCAGTGCCAACGGCTGTTGGACGATGAACGGCTGCGTTTCCTCGACCGCCTTGAAGCGGCGCACCCAAGCTCAGGGACCCAGTTGGCCCGGCATGCCAAGACCCTTCGCCGCCTGGCGGGGGCCGTATGAGCCGCCACGGCCAGGTCCGCGAGGCATCCCAACTGCAGCGCCGGCTCGAGGCGCTGAACACGGCCCGCGAACTCGCTGAAGGCGTGCTTCCGGACGAAAACCTGCAATCGGTCTATGACGTCCTGGAGCGTGCCACCTCCAGGCGCTCATTGTCGGCCGGGCACACCGTGGTGGGTTTCTTTGGGGCGACGGGCAGCGGTAAGTCTTCACTTTTCAATGCCGTTTCCGGCAGCGGGCTCGCCACCGCGACGGCGCGACGCCCCACCACCTCAGCCCCGTTGGCGGGAATTTGGGGTGAGGACGGCAGCGGCCCGTTGCTCGACTGGCTGGACGTCAAGGAACGGCATCCGCTGCCCCCTGTCCCGGGACTGGCCGATGCAGACACAGGCCTGGTGCTCCTTGACCTGCCGGACTTCGACTCCACCAGGGTGGAAAACCGGGAGGTCGCCCAGCGCATGGTGGGCATGGTGGATGTCCTCGTCTGGGTACTGGACCCGCAAAAGTACGCTGATGCCGCCGTGCATAATGACTTCCTTCGGCCCATGGCCTCCCATGGCGCCGTCACCCTGGTGGTTCTGAACCAAATGGACAAGCTCAACGCAACAGATGCTTCTGCGGTGATGCAATCGCTGGAGGGCATCCTGGAGCGTGACGGACTGGGGGCAGTCCGCGTAGTGGGTGCGTCAGCAATAACCGGCGACGGCGTCCCCGCCGTCCGTGCTGCCATCAGGAACGTCGTGGTCCAACGCGAGGCAACAACGCGGAGGCTGGCGGCCGACGTCGTCAAGGCCGGCGCCGAACTCGCCCACGCGTCCGGCGAAGGTGAAGCCCATGGCATTACTGCAGGCGCCAAATCGCGGCTTGCATCAGAACTGGCGACGGCGGCCAACGTGCCGGTGGTGGTGGACGCCGTCCAGCGGTCCTTCAAGAGGGAATCGGCTCGAAGGACTGGATGGCCTGTGACGCGCTGGCTGTTGCGCTTCCGTCCGGACCCCTTGCGGAGGCTGAACCTGCGGCGGGAGGACACCAGGCCCGAACTCAGCCGGACATCGTTGCCGCCCGCCGGTGCACCGGAGCGCGCACGGACCGATGCTGCTGTACGGGACTTTGCGGACGAAGCATCCGCCGGCGCTCCGGGACCGTGGCGGGCAGCCATTCGCGCCGTGGCTCGGGACGGCCGGGAGCAGTTGCCCGACGCTTTGGATCAAGCCATCGCCGGCACTGACCTGAAGGCCGCGCAGCGGCCACTGTGGTGGTCGTTGTTCAACACGCTCCAATGGCTGGCATTCGTCCTTGCCGTGGGAGGCCTGGGGTGGCTGGGGGTGTTGGCCGTTCTCGGATACTTCCAAATGCCGGTGCCGGAGGTTCCCCGAACGGAAGGGTGGCCGTGGCCAACCCTCATGGTCGCTGGGGGAGTGGGGCTGGGGATCGTCCTTGCCATCACAGGCAGGATTCTTGGAGGCTGGGCTGCGCGAGTCAGGGCGTCGGGGGCAGCGAAGCGCTTGAAGGCCGCTGTGGCATCAGTAGCCGAGCAGAGAGTCGTGGAGCCTGTTGAGGTGGAAATTACGCGCTTGAAAGCGTTCAATGCGGCACTGAAGGCGGCGCGCTCCAAGTAGTGGAGTGCAGCTTAGAGGGCCGCTGCGGCGTCCCGGACCTTGATGAGGGTGCGCAGGTTCCTGGTGGTGGTGCCGGCTTTGTAGCGGGCTTTGGCGGAGAGATTGCTGAACGGGCTGTCCAGGGTGCCGCCGGCGGGTGCCAGCCACGCGGACGCTTCGGGGCCCAGGCGTGCCTGCTCGACGCCGCCCAGGGCAGCACCTGCTTCGAAGAGTTCATCTAGCATCGCAGTATCGGAGGCAAGAGTGATGTAGCTGTGGGTGGATTTGTCATCTGCCGGGTAGGGGCAAGCCTCCACGAGTTCGGCCACCCTTGCTGCCGTGAGGACCACCACCCAGGCGTCGTAGCCGAAGGTCTTCCGCAGGCACTGCTCGAACTGCGCCTTGACCTCTTGGGCCTTGAGCTCGCTCTGCAGCACCACGTTTCCACTGGCCAGGAGGGTTTTGACCTTGCCGAACGGGTAGTCCTTGAGTGCAGCCTTGAGGTCGGCCATCTTGATGTTGATGCCACCAACATTGATACCGCGGAGGAAGACGGCGTAGTTGTCCATACCGTACCTAGTCGTTGTTCTTTCGCAGGGCTTCCGTCAGCACCCGGGCGGCGTTGCAGACTACTTCGGCGTGCAGGCGGCCCGGCTGGCGGGTAAGCCGCTCAATGGGACCCGAAATCGACACAGCCGCAATAACCCGGCCGGACGGTCCACGAACGGGGGCAGAGACCGAGGCGACCCCAGGCTCGCGTTCCCCGAGGCTCTGACCCCAGCCCCGACGTCGTACTCCTGCCAGTACGGTGGGCGTAAAGCGGGCGTTTTGCAGCCCTTCAAGAAGGCGGTCGTGGTCCTCCCACGCCAGCAGGACCTGGGCGGCGGAGCCGGCCTTCATGGACAGTTGCGTGCCCACCGGGATGGTGTCGCGCAGGCCGATGGGACGTTCGGCTGATGCGACGCAGACGCGCCAATCGCCCTGCCTGCGGAAAATCTGGGCACTCTCACCTGTGGCGTCGCGTAACTGGATCAGGACCGGTCCCGCGGAAGCGATCAGCCGGTCTTCGCCTGCAGCCGAGGCCAACTCCACGAGCCTGCTTCCCAGGACGAAGCGTCCTTGGATGTCGCGGCTCACCAGCCGGTGGTGGACCAGCGCCAGCGCGAGGCGGTGAACCGTAGGCCGGGCAAGGCCCGTAGCGGCTACAAGTTGCGCGAGTGTCGTGGGCCCGGCTTCGAGTGCATCAAGTACTTGGGCCGCTTTATCAATGACACCGACTCCACTAGAATTGTCCATGTAATGATATTGCCGTCTCAATATCTGAGATGCAAGTTCTTTCGCTGGCCTATTTCGCAGCGATGCTGCTTCAGTGGACCAAGAACAACGCAACAAGCCAACGCAGTGAAGGGAGTAAGGCCGTGGGAAAGACACTGGCCGAGAAAGTCTGGGACGCGCACGTAGTGCGCAAAGGTGAAGGCGAAGGAGCCAACGCCCAGCCCGATCTTCTCTTCATCGATCTTCACCTGGTTCACGAAGTGACCTCACCGCAAGCCTTTGAGGGCCTGCGTTTGGCTGGCCGGCAGCTGCGCCGCGTTGACCTCACCATTGCCACGGAGGACCACAACACCCCCACGCTGGACATCGACAAGCCAATTGCCGACCTCACCAGCCGCACCCAGATTGAAACCCTGCGTGCCAACTGCAAGGAATTCGGCGTCCGCCTGCACTCCCTGGGTGACAAGGAGCAGGGGATCGTGCACGTGGTCGGCCCGCAGCTGGGCCTGACCCAGCCGGGCATGACCGTCGTCTGCGGCGATTCCCACACTTCAACCCACGGGGCCTTCGGCGCCTTGGCCATGGGTATTGGTACGTCCGAGGTTGAGCACGTCATGGCAACGCAGACGCTGTCCCTGAAGCCGTTCAAGACCATGGCCATCAACGTCGAAGGCACCTTGCGTCCGGGCGTGACGGCCAAGGACATCATCCTCGCGGTCATTGCCAAGATCGGCACAGGCGGCGGCCAGGGATATGTCCTGGAATACCGCGGTTCGGCTATTCGGGCCCTGTCCATGGACGCCCGCATGACCATCTGCAACATGTCCATCGAGGCAGGCGCCCGGGCGGGCATGGTGGCTCCGGACCAGACCACCTATGACTACATGCAGGGCCGCCCCCACGCACCGGAAGGTGCCGACTGGGATGCGGCCGTCGAGTACTGGAATACGCTCAACACCGACGCCGACGCCACCTTTGATGTTGAGGTTGACCTGGACGCGGACACCCTGGAGCCGTTCGTGACCTGGGGTACCAATCCCGGCCAGGGCGTTTCCCTCTCGGCGAAGGTGCCCTCCCCGGAGGACTTCGGTGACGAGAACGCGAAGGCCGCGGCCGAGCGGGCGCTCCAGTACATGGGCCTGGAAGCCGGCACGCCCATGAAGGACATCCGTGTGGATACCGTCTTCCTGGGATCCTGCACCAACTCCCGGATTGAGGACCTCCGCGTTGCCGCCGACATCATCCGCGGCCGTGAGAAGGACCCCAACGTCCGTATGCTGGTTGTCCCCGGATCGGCCCGGGTCCGGCTGGAGGCCGAAGCTGAAGGCCTGGACAAGGTTTTCAAGGAATTCGGTGCCGAATGGCGTTTCGCCGGCTGCTCCATGTGCCTGGGCATGAACCCGGACCAGTTGGAGCCGGGGGAGCGCTGCGCGTCAACGTCCAACCGCAACTTTGAAGGCCGCCAGGGCAAGGGGGGCCGCACGCACCTGGTCTCACCTGTCGTTGCCGCAGCCACGGCTGTGCGCGGCACGCTGAGCTCGCCGTCGGACCTGGAGTCCGTCACGGCCGGCAGCCTGACCGGAACCGCAGTCTAGGAGGATCACCATGGAAGCATTCACTACCCACACCGGCATCGGCGTGCCGCTGCGCCAAAGCAACGTGGACACCGACCAGATCATCCCTGCTGTCTACCTCAAGCGCATCACGCGAACAGGCTTCGAAGACGCACTCTTCGCCGCCTGGCGGAAGGATGATTCCTTTATCCTCAACCAGGCCCCGTTCAACGCCGGTTCGGTCCTGGTGGCCGGACCGGACTTCGGCACGGGTTCATCCCGCGAGCACGCCGTCTGGGCGCTGAAAGATTACGGTTTCAAAGCCGTATTGTCTTCCCGCTTTGCCGATATTTTCCGGGGAAACTCCGGTAAACAGGGTCTGCTCGCCGCGCAGGTCGCGCAGGATGACATTGAGCTCATCTGGAAAGTGCTGGAGAACGCTCCCGGTACCGAAGTCAAGGTTGACCTTGTCAGCAAGACCGTGGAGTGCGGCAACATCGTGGCTCCGTTCGACATTGACGACTACACCCGTTGGCGCCTCCTGGAGGGCCTCGATGACATCGGCCTGACACTTCAGCATGAAGAAGACATCACCGCCTACGAGGCCACGCGTCCTTCCTTCAAGCCCAAGACGCTTCCTGCGAAGGTTCAAGCTGGATAGCGCCGCCGTCTGAGGCCGCAGAGCTGCAGATTATGGACCGGCGGGCACCCTGAGGGAGTGCCCGCCGGTCCTTTTTCGTCAACGTTCAACTGATGCCTGAAGCTCGCGGCGCCGGGTGCGTCCATTTCGGTTCGGTAACGCGAGCTTCTATGCTTAGCTGGAGCCTTTGTAAGTTTGGGGGGCGAGTAGTCGTGAGGAAACCGGTATAGATGAGTAGTGTTCTGACAATCCGCGGTGGCGTCCCCTTAACAGGACGAGTGACCGTTCGCGGTGCCAAGAACCTGGTGCCCAAGGCCATGGTGGCGGCGTTGCTGGGCAGCGAACCATCGGTGCTGAGGAACGTGCCGGAAATCAAGGATGTAGAGGTTGTTACCAGCCTGCTGCAGTTGCACGGTGTGACAGTGGTGAAGGATCCGGTAACGGGTGACCTCACCCTTGACCCGAAGGATGCCAAGACTGCGTCCAGTACCGCCATTGACGCCCACGCCGGGGATTCCCGGATTCCCATCCTGCTGTGCGGGCCCTTGATCCATGCCATTGGCGAGGCCTTCATCCCTGACCTGGGTGGCTGCAAAATTGGCGACAGGCCCATCGATTACCACCTGAACGTGCTCCGCCAGTTTGGTGCAGTCGTGGAAAAGCGCCCGGGCGGAATCCACATCTCCGCACCGCATGGCCTCCATGGAGCCAAAATCTCCCTTCCGTATCCATCGGTAGGTGCCACGGAGCAGGTGCTGCTGAGCGCAACGCGAGCTGAGGGCATCACTGAGCTCATCGGCGCCGCAACTGAGCCCGAAATCATTGACCTCATTGCTGTCCTGCAGAAAATGGGCGCCATCATCAGCGTCCAGACTGACCGCACCATCAGGATTGAAGGAGTCAAGGATCTCCGCGGGTACAACCACCGTGCTCTCCCGGACCGCAACGAGTCCGCGTCCTGGGCGTCCGCTGCGTTGGTGACCAGGGGCGACATCTTCGTTGAAGGCGCGTCGCAGCGGGACATGATGACCTTCCTGAACACCTACCGCAAAGTGGGTGGCGGCATGGACATCGGCGACGACGGCATCCGCTTCTACCACCAGGGCGGAAAGCTCTCCCCGTTGGTCCTGGAGACGGACGTGCACCCCGGTTTCATGACGGACTGGCAGCAGCCCCTGGTCGTGGCCCTGACACAGGCAGAAGGCGTGTCGATCGTCCACGAGACCGTCTACGAAAACCGGTTCGGGTTTACTGATGCGTTGGCCCGGATGGGAGCGAACATTCAGGTGCATCGCGAGTGCTTGGGCAGTGTCCCGTGCCGGTTCGGCCAGCGGAACTTCCTTCACTCCGCTGTCATCTCAGGACCAACCCCGCTCCGGGGTACCGACATCGACATCCCGGACCTTCGCGGTGGCTTCAGCCACCTCATCGCGGCGCTGGCAGCCACTGGTACCTCCAGGGTGACAGGCATCGACATCATCAACCGCGGTTACGAGCGCTTTACCGAGAAGTTGGCCGGCCTGGGCGCCGACTTCGATATCACCACCACCAAGTAGCGGGGGATCCCTTGAAGGAATCGGCCAAGAGCCGTGCCACGTTCGTGCTGCTGGCGGGCATCGCACGCCCGTTGATGAACCTCCTGATGGCCAAAAAGTGGGAAGGTGTTGAGAACCTTCCGCCCGGCGGTTTCATTGCGGCGCCAAACCACTGCACCGAGATCGACCCCATCGTGATCGGGCACATGGTGTACAACCAGAAGCGTCCGCCGCACTTCCTGGCGAAGAAGGGCCTCTTCAAGGTGCCCGTACTTGGGGCCCTGCTGAACGCCACCAAACAGATACCCGTTGAACGATCGACGGCGGGTGCGAACCGCTCGCTGCAGGTCGCCAAGGAGGTGGTTGATGCCGGCGGTGCCATCATTATCTACCCCGAAGGCACCCTGACCCGCGATCCCGACCTTTGGCCCATGAAAGGGCATACAGGGGCTGCCCGGCTCGCCTTGCAGACCGGTGCGCCCGTAGTGCCTATGGCGCACTGGGGTGCGCAGGATGTCTTCCCGCGGTATGCCAAGCGGTTCCACCTTTTCCCGCGCAAAACGGTTCGGGTGCTTGTCGGGAAACCGGTGGACCTCAGTGCCTTCGCGGACCGGCCGATGGACCGCGCCACGCTGACCGAGGCAACTGAGGTCATCATGGACGCCATCACCGCGCTGCTGGCGACACTCCGCAACGAGCCCGCTCCTGCTGAACGCTGGGATCCGGCTGTTCACAAACAGTCAAAGCACGGCCGTTTCGTTGAGCGCGGACCCTCCGAGGCGCCGGAACCGGAGGACGGCAAGTGACCATTCTCCAGAGCCCCGTCCACGTACCGGACATTGTGGCGGTTTTGGGTGCCGGATCGTGGGGCACCACGTTTGCCAAAATCCTCGCCGACGCCGCGGAGGCTGCCGGCGCTGAACGCAGCATCCGGATCTGGGGCCGCCGTCCCGAGGTGGTGGAGCAGATCAATTCGCTGCATCGCAATGCCCAGTACCTGAAAGACATTGAGCTTCCCGCAACCATCACCGCGTCCACGGACGTAGCGGAGGTGCTGAAGGACGCCACGTTGGTGATCCTCGCCGTTCCGGCCCAATCCTTGCGTCCGCAACTGGGCGAGTGGAAGCCCTTGCTGGCCCCCGATGCCGTGGTGGTGTCCCTGATGAAGGGTCTGGAGTTGGGGACTGACGCGCGGATGAGCGAGGTCATTGCGCAGGAACTGGGCCTTCCCGCGTCCCGTGTAGCAGTGGTTTCCGGTCCCAACCTGGCGATGGAAATCGCCAGGGAGCAACCAACTGCATCCGTGGTTGCCTGCAGCGACGCTGATACCGCCGCCGCGATCGCGTTGTCCTGCACCGCGCCGTACTTCCGGCCGTACACCAGTACGGACGTTGTTGGTGTTGAGATCGGCGGAATCGTCAAGAACGTCATTGCCCTTGCCGTGGGCATATGCGAAGGCAGGCAGATGGGCGACAACACCAAAGCTTCGGTGATCACCCGGGGACTCGCAGAGACCTCCCGGCTTGCCCTGGCACTCGGCGGTGAAGCCCACACCATGGCCGGCCTGGCCGGCTTGGGCGACCTTGTGGCCACCTGTTCATCGGCGTTGTCGCGCAATCACACTGCCGGCCGTTTGCTCGGAGAAGGGCTCAGCCTGGAACAGGTCGCAGAACAGATGACGCAGACCGCCGAAGGCATCAAATCCGGCCCTGCCGTGCACGAGCTTGCCGGCAAGTTGAACGTTGAAATGCCCATTACGGCAGCCGTGGTAGCGGTGCTGGAAGGCAGAATGTCCGTTGATGACCTGGGGCCACGTTTGCTGGCCCGGGCACTGAAGTCCGAAGGCGACTACTGATGGTGACAGATCACTCCACCCCTGCAACCGGCCGCCCCCGCGTAGCGGTTCTCTTTGGCGGACGCTCCAGCGAACACGCCGTCAGCTGCGTCACCGCCGCCGGCGTGATGGGGGCCATCGATAAGAGCAAGTACGAGGTCATTCCCATCGGCATCGCCAAATCAGGACAGTGGGTCCTGGCCTCGGGCGACACCAGCCAGTGGTCCTTGAGTTCCGCAGCGCTTCCTGAGGTGGCGCCGTCGGGAAAGACCGTGACGTTGGCCGAAGTGGGCGGCGAGCACCAGTTGATCGTGACCCAGCCCAATGCCGTGCCACAGGAGCTCGGATCCGTGGACGTGGTCTTCCCGCTGCTTCATGGGCCGTGGGGTGAGGACGGAACCATCCAGGGCCTCCTGGAACTCTCCGACACGCGTTATGTTGGCGCCGGAGTTCTGGCCTCCGCAGTGGGGATGGACAAGCACTTCATGAAGGTGGTGTTCGAGTCCGCCGGCCTGAGCGTTGGACCGTACATTGCAGTGACGGACCGCCAATGGCTGACCGACGCCGAGGCTGTCAGGAAGCGGGTCGACAAGCTCGGGTTCCCCGTGTTCGTTAAGCCTGCCCGCGCAGGTTCGTCCATGGGAATCTCGAAAGTGGATTCCCTGGAGGGCCTGGACGCCGCGATTGAAGAAGCCCGCCGCCATGACCTTAAGCTGGTGATCGAGGCCGGGATTGAGGGCCGCGAGATTGAATGTGCCGTCCTCCAGGGGCGGGGCACCGACGCGCCCCGAACGTCCATGCCCGGTGAAATTGCGGTGGCAGCGGGGGAGCACCAGTTCTATGACTTCGCTGCCAAGTACGTCGAAGACGGTGCGGCCGCACTGAGCTGCCCGGCCGATATGCCGGAAGAAGCCATCAGCCGTGTGCGTGAACTGGCTGCTGTGGCTTTTGATGCGGTGGGAGCCGAAGGCCTCAGCCGCGTGGACTTTTTCTATACCCCTGCCGGTGAGCTGATCATCAATGAGATCAACACCATGCCGGGTTTCACACCCAAGAGCATGTACCCGCAAATGTGGGCGGCGTCAGGTCTGGCCTACGGCGAGCTGATCGACGAACTGATTCATCTGGCGCTGACCCGCAAGACCGGCCTGCGCTGACCAGTGGCCTGCTGACCGTGTCCGGCCGGTACTACTTGCCGGCCGGCAGGTTCTGCAGGTCTTCCTGGCCCACGCACTTGCCGGTTGCCTTGATCTTGCCCACCGCGGCCGCGAGTTCAGTGAGCACCGTCGCGGAGCTGATGTTCGCCGCTTCCAACTTGACCGGATCAATCAGGATCTCGGTGGCCGGTTCGCGGCCAAACGTGGTCAGGGTGTACACGGGATCGCCTTCTTTGATGACCCAATCGATGTCATTGACGCTCACGCAGCGGTCTGTGGTGGGCCCGGGAACATTCACTCCGCACCGGAGGATGACCTGCGACGGCTCGCCCCATGCTGCCGTGGCCTGGCTGTTGGTCTTGCGGAGTGCGGCGTCGCCGATCTGGTCGGGGAGGGCAACCATCATCGGGGCGCAGGCAGGATTGGCGGCGTCGGTGGCGGCCATGACATCAACGGCAGGGGAACAAGCCGACAAAGCGAGGACGGACACAGCGGCCATGGAAACGGCCAGGGCTGTCCGGCGGAGGGTCTTTTGGTGCATCCATCCAGCCTATCCCGCGCTGGCTGCCCGGCAGATTCATGTATCCCCGGTCACATTCACGCGCGTGCTTCGCGACAAGTGGACGGCACTATTCTGTCAGTGGATCGCGATAGCGTAGAGCCGTGCCCGCAGAACAAATTACCGTCCAAGACCTGTCGGAATCCGAGCTCCTTGCCAGGATCTTTCCGCGCCTGAACCTCAGCCCCGCCATCCTGCTGGGTCCGGGAGACGATGCTGCCCTGATCGCTGCACCGGATGGCCGCGCCCTGATTTCCATAGACACTCAAACCCAGGACCAGGACTTCAGGTTGGAGTGGAACAACGGATACCGGACCACCGGATATGACGTCGGATGGAAGGCTGCGGCGCAAAACCTGAGCGACATCAATGCCATGGGCGGCAGCGCCACCTCCCTTGTCGTCAGCCTGACCATGCCGCCGGACACTCCCGTCGAATGGGTCGAGGCATTCGCCGATGGCCTCACTGCCGCAATCATCGGCCTGGGCGCCCCTGATTGTTCTGTTGCCGGCGGAGATCTCGGAAGGGGCCGCGAGCTGGCGGTGACGGTGGCCGTCGTCGGAACCCTCGGCGGTGTGGCGCCTGTGCTGCGGTCGGGAGCCAAACCCGGGGACGTCGTGGCTGTAGCAGGGACCTTGGGCAGGGCCGCTGCTGGTTGGGCACTGTTGGAAAGCGGGTTTCCCATGGGCAGCCTGGACACAGAGCAGCGGGGCTTGGTGGAGAGCCAATGCCGTCCGCAGCCTCCTTTGGCAGCAGGACCCTTGGCGGCCCGCGCAGGTGCAACCGCCATGATGGACATCTCCGACGGCCTGCTTCGGGACGGGGGCAGGCTCGCTGCCGCCAGCAATGTTGCCCTGGATTTCGACCCCGTGGCCTTGAAGACCCATGCGCTGCCTCTGGAACCGGCTGCAGTACTCCTGGGACGCGAAGCGATGGCCTGGGTCTTGGGCGGGGGAGAGGACCATGGATTGCTTGCCACCTTCCCAGCAGGAATTCAGCTGCCGCGGGGGTTCACTGCGATAGGCTCAGTTCAAGCCGTTGTCGAGCCGCCAGGCAGCGGCGTCCGGATCGCCGGGCAAGCTGCTGACACCGTTGGATGGGATCACTTTGCAGACTAAGATCGCCGCGAATGCGCACGCCATGAAGCGTTGGCTCGGCAAGGCGGAGGTGGTCCTCGGCAACCACAGCGATCGCCTCAACGCGATCAACATCTTCCCCGTAGCCGACGGCGATACCGGCACCAACCTTTACCTCACGGTTCGCGCAGCGGTGTCCGCCCTTGACGGCGCAGCCCCGGACAGTACCGAAACGGGTAACGACGTCGGCGCAGTCTTGTGGCGTGCCGGCCAAGCTGCCATGGAGCAAGCACGGGGTAATTCGGGCACGCTGTTCGCTGTCTTCCTGTGTGCCACTGCTGAACCCTTGGCCGGCAAATCGCGGCTGAGTGCACCGTTGCTCGCCACAGCGCTGAACAGGGCCCAGATCCGGGCATGGTCCGCGTTAAGCGAGCCGGTAGCCGGAACCATGCTGTCGGTCCTGGAAGCTGCATCGGACGCTGCGCAGGCCGTGGATGCTTCCCAAAACTCGGACGACAGCAACCACGCCCTGGGCCTCGCCCTTGACGCCATCGTGGAAGCTGCCTACCAGGCAGTTGTCCGAACGGAGGGCGAGCTCGCTCAACTTCAGGAAGCCCACGTGGTGGACGCCGGGGGCGTTGGCATGCTGCTGATCCTTGACTGCCTGCGTTCTGCAGTCCTGGGCGAAGAACTCCAGGACGAACTCCTGGACGGGCTCCACGGCTATAAGCTGCAGGACCCCCACATCCATGAGCGCATGCCGGCCGACGACGGCGTGGAAGTCATGTGCACCATCAACCTTTCCCCCTTGAATGCAGCCATCCTGAGGCAGCGCTTGGATGAGATGGGTGATTCGGTCATCATGAGCCAGGTTGGCGGTGCCCGGAGCCAGAATGACGAGGACGAGGAATCCACGGTTGAAGCAAGCTATCGGTGGAGGGTCCACGTTCACGTTCCAGATCCCGAGCCGGCAGTGGCCCTGATCCGGTCACTGGGTGAGCCCACCGACATCGCTGTCAGCCAATTGGCGTTGCCCAGCGGTGATGGAACGGCACCAACGTCACAGGAACCCAGCGTCACAGGCCAGCCACGGCATGATGACTGAGCTGGAACTACCCCTCGAGCGCAGAATCGGCAAGCGGTCCGCGGCAGTCATCGAAAAGCACCTGGGCCTCAAAACCACGGGTTCCTTGCTCAACTACTTCCCGCGCCGGTATCTGAGCCGTGGCGAGCTGACCCCTATCAGCAATCTTCCGTTGGATGAGGAAGTCACCCTGATTGCACGGGTCCTGTCCAACAGCACTCGCCAGATGAGGGCCCGCCGCGGCTCCATCACTGATGTTGTGGTGACGGACGAAGCCGGTGGAAGCGGCGCTCCGGGCACGTTGAAGGTCAGCTTCTTCAACGGTTTCAGGGCCAAAGCGGAACTTCAGACAGGCCGGCGGGCCATGTTCTCCGGCAAGGTCACCCGCTATGGTGGCTCACTTGGCCTTACCAACCCGGACTTTCTGCTGCTGGACGAGGACCCGGAAGCTGAAGGTTCCATGGATCCCGAAAAGCTTGCCGCGATGCCCATCCCTGTCTATCCGGCAACCGCCAAACTGACCAGCTGGTCCATCCACAAGGTGATCACGGCCTTGCTCCAGACCATGGACCTTGACGACGTGGAAGACCCACTTCCAGCGAGCATCGTTCGCAGGGACGGGTTGTTCAGCGTGGCTGAAGCCTATCGCCTGATCCATTCGCCGGAGACCGCCAAGGACTGGCAACGGGCGCAGGAGCGGTTCCGGTACCAGGAAGCATTGGTCCTGCAGACGGCCCTCGCGCGCCGGCGCGCCCAACTTGCAGCCGAGGAAGCCACCGCACGCCGGCCCCGCACCGACGGATTGCTCAGCAGCTTTGACCGGAACCTGCCTTTTACCCTGACTGCCGGCCAGTCCGCTGTCGGAAAGACGCTTGCTGAAGAATTGGCGCGGGATGCGCCGATGAACCGGCTGTTGCAGGGTGAAGTGGGTTCCGGAAAAACCGTTGTTGCCCTCAGGGCCATGTTGCAGGTGGTGGATGCCGGCGGCCAAGCTGCGCTGTTGGCACCCACGGAAGTGTTGGCGGCACAGCACTTCCACTCGATTCGCCGGACGTTGGGATCGTTGGCACGTGACGATGTCTTCGGCGGGGCCGGGATGCTCGGCGGGGACCCGGCGCAGGAATCCGTCCACGTGACGCTGCTGACGGGCTCCATGCCCACCGCGGCGCGCAAGCAGGCCATGTTGGACGCTGCCTCGGGCAATGCCGGAATCGTTATTGGCACCCACGCCTTGCTGAGTGACAAGACCAGCTTCCAGGATCTCGGCTTGATTGTGGTGGACGAGCAACACCGTTTCGGCGTTGAGCAACGTGACGCCCTGCGGGCCAAGGCCCAACGGCCGCCACACCTGCTGGTCATGACAGCAACCCCTATTCCCCGCACCGTGGCTATGACGGTTTTCGGAGACCTTGAGACGTCCATCCTGGATGAGCTTCCCGCTGGTCGGGCCCCCATCTCCACCCATGTGGTGGGACTGGCGGAGAACCCCGGCTGGGTGGATCGTATTTGGAAACGGTCGCGTGAGGAGGTTGAGTCGGGCCACCAGGTGTACGTGGTGTGCCCCAAGATTGGAACGGACGACGACGGCGATTTCAGTCCGGGAGAGGCCGAACCCAGCGACGCCGACCTCGCGGAGGAAGGATCGGCGCGGGAGCTCGCATCGGTGACAGCCGTCGTCGAGAGACTTCTGCAGGAGCCAGCCCTGGCCGGTGTCCCAGTGGCGCCGCTTCATGGCCGGCAGGACCCGCAGCTGAAGTCCGAGACCATGGCATCCTTTGCCGACAACCAGGTCAAAGTGCTCGTTTCCACCACCGTCATTGAGGTGGGTGTGGATGTCCACAACGCCACCCTGATGGTGATCCTGGACGCCGACCGCTTCGGAATTTCCCAACTTCACCAGCTTCGCGGCCGTGTAGGGCGGGGCGGCTTGCCCGGCACTTGCTTGCTGGTGACCACCTTGGAACCCGGGCACCCGAGTCGCCGGCGGCTTGAGGCGGTGGCATCAACCACAGACGGGTTTGAACTGTCGCAGGAAGACTTGAAGCTGCGCCGCGAAGGCGACATCCTGGGGGCTTCGCAATCCGGTGGGCGCTCCACGCTGAAGCTGCTCCGTGTCCTGGAGCATGAGGACATCATTGCCCGCGCACGCACGGACGCTCAGGGCTTTGTCGCAGATGACCCCACCCTCCAGCACCAGCCGGGGCTTGCCGCAGCCATCGACGAATACTTGAACCCTGAAAAGGAGGCGTTCCTTGAACGCGGATAGAAACCCAGGGAATGGCGGCCAGCAAGGTGCGTTAGCTCCCGGAGCAATCCTGTGAGCCGGATCATTGCAGGAGTCGGCGGTGGGAACCCGCTGACCAGCGTCCCCGGAACGGCCACGCGGCCTACGACCGACCGGGTCAAGGAAGCTCTTTTTTCCCGCCTGGAATCCTTGGCGGTCATCGCAGATGCCCGTGTCCTGGACCTTTACGCTGGCTCGGGAGCCCTGGGGATTGAGAGCGCCAGCCGGGGCGCGCGCAGCGTGGACTTGGTGGAGTTCGACGCCAAGGCGAGCGACGTCTGCCAGCGCAACGCGGACTTGGTGAACCAGCTCCTGGGCAGCAAGAAGGTCTCGGTCCACCGTTCCAAGGTGGAATCGTTCCTGGAGCGGGCACGTGAGGGCGGGTTGTGGGACTTGGTCTTCCTCGATCCGCCGTACCCCCTGGACGAACCGGCCCTGAGCGAGGTGTTGGCAAAACTCGCGCCGCACTTGGATGATGGCGCCGTGGTGGTTGTCGAGCGGAGTTCGCGGAGCCCGGAACCGGAGTGGCCTGAGACCATGGAGTGCTTCGCCGACAAGAAATACGGCGAAACCAAGCTATGGTTCGCCGAACCGGCCTAGCGGGTCGAGCTGGCCTAGGGGGGGCGGGACCGGAACCTTAGCCGGCGATCCGGTCCAGGTCCATCCCGGTGAGGACAGCGGCAGGATGCGGTCCGCGGGCCAGTAACTCCACCGTCCATTCCGGCGTCCACCGTCTGCGTGTGCCCACAAGAATGATGTTGCCGGGGTATCGGCCCTCAAACATGCCCGTCTCCGCGACGGCGGCAACATCCTGCATGGCCTCACGCAGGGCCGTCACCTGGCTCCGAACCAAGGTCAGGGCGGGTTCGTCTCCCACGTTGACGATCAAGACCCCGTCAGGGCCCAGCCGTGCGGCAGCTTCCTCGTAGAACTCTGTGCACGCGATGTGTGCCGGGGCCTCTGGTCCGGAGAAGATATCAAGAATCACGACGTCGAATGTCACCTCGGCGTCAAGCTCCGCCAACGCGTCGCGCGCGTCGCCAATGTGGGTAGTCAACGTGGTGCCGTCGGGCATGGGCAGTTTGTGGAGCACGAAGTCCAGGAGTTCGCGTTCCAGTTCAACGGCATACTGTGCCGAACCCGGGCGGGTGGCCTGGATATAGCGGGCAAGGGTCAACGCCCCTGCGCCCAGATGCAGTGCGCGGATGGGTGCCCCGGGCGCCGCAGCCAAATCCACCACATGACCGATCCTGCGCAGGTACTCATAAAAGATCTCCCGCGGATCCGCGAGGTTGACGTGTGATTGCTCGGCCCCGCCGATGCTGAGGACGAAGCTGCCCTCAATGAGGGTATCTGCGTCAATGGTGGCGTGCTGCCCGGTTGTCCGGAGGTAGCGCGAGGCGACGTGGTGTCCGGAGCCGGCGGTACTCAGAGCCGGTCCTTGAGCGAGGCGAGGCGTTCCGCGGCTTCTTCCAGGACGGATGTCCTTTTGCAGAAAGCGAAGCGCAGCAGGCTGCGGGTGCGCTCGGCTCCCTCCGGATGGCAGAAGACTGGAACCGGAATTGCGGCAACTCCCACCACTCCCGGCAGGCGCCGCGCAAGGTCCACGGAATCGCGGATCCCCAAGGGGGCGGTGTCCACGTTGATGAAGTAGGTGCCGCTGGGGATGTACACGCCGAACCCTGCCGCACGCAGCCCTTCGGCCAGGATGTCGCGTTTGTGTTGGAGCGTACCGGCAATGCCGGTATAGAACCCGTCGGGAAGGCCGAGGCCGACTGCAATGGCTCCCTGGAAGGGTGTCCCCGAGCTGTAGGTCAGGAACTGCTTCACTGTGCGCACAGCAGAAACCAAGTGTTCAGGACCGCTGAGCCAGCCGATTTTCCAGCCGGTGAAGGAAAAGGTCTTGCCGGCCGAGGATATGGTGATGGTCCGGTCCGATGCCCCAGGGAGGGAAGTGACGGGGATGTGGTCCACGCCAAAGGTCAAATGCTCGTAGACTTCGTCGCTGACGATGATGGCATCGTGTCTGGCAGCGAGTTCCACGATCTTCGCCAGGACATGGTGGGGAAAGACGGCGCCCGTCGGGTTGTGCGGATTATTGAGGAGGACAATGCGGGTCCGCTGACTGAAGACGCTTTCAAGGGCAGAGAGGTCAGGGAGGAAGTCCGGTGCCAGCAGGGGAGCGGTGACGTGCGTGGCACCTGCCATGCCAATGATGGCGCCGTAGGAGTCGTAGAAGGGCTCGAAGGTCAGGACTTCGTCACCCGGCTGGGTGAAGGCGAGCAGTGTTGCCGCGATCGCCTCCGTTGCTCCGGTGGTGACAAGGACCTCGGTGTCAGGGTCCGGGGCCAGGCCGTAAAAGCGCTGCTGGTGTGCCGTGATCGCTTCCCTTAGGACGGGAAGGCCTTTGCCGGGTGCGTATTGGTTGGCCCCGGACGCTATGGCGGATTGGGCTGCTGCCTTGATCTCATCAGGCCCGTCTTCGTCAGGAAACCCCTGGCCAAGGTTGATGGCTCCGGTGGAGAGGGCAAGTGTGGTCATCTCCTCGAAGATGGTCACTCCCAGCCCTCCTTCGGGTGAGAGTAGATTGGCTCCGGTTGCGGCCCGCTGCCACGGTGCTGTTCTGGTACCCGGGGTGGTGCCGGCGCTCGTGTCGAGGAAGGGGCTGCTGCCTGCGGATGCCATGTCTGCCATGGTATCCCGGCAAAGCTATGGGGTAGGTTCGTCTCATGAGACGAGCGGTATGCCCTGGATCCTTTGACCCTATCCACAACGGACATCTCGAAGTCATTGCCCGGGCGGCCGGCCTCTTTGACGAAGTCATTGTGGCTGTGTCCACCAACTACGCCAAGAAGTACCGGTTCAGCCTGGAAGACCGCATGGAAATGGCCCGCGAAACGCTGGCATCCCTTCGCGGAATCATCGTGGAGCCCATGGGAGAGGGATTGTTGGCTGAGTACTGCCGCCATCGGGGCATATCGGCCATCGTTAAGGGCCTCCGCTCATCGTCCGATTTCGACTACGAATTGCCCATGGCCACCATGAACCGTCAGCTGGCCGGTGTGGAAACTGTGTTCCTTCCTGCTGAAGCGCACTATGTTCACTTGTCTTCTACGCTCATCAAAGAGGTGAACGTTTTGGGAGGGGACATCTCGGATTTCGTTCCCAAGTCTGTGCTGAAACGTCTCCTCGCTGGCGAGCCTGCAACGGAACACCCGCGCAAGGGGTAGTCTTGATGGGTACCTCGCGCCCTTACGCGGAGTGCCCCAAGCTGAAACCATCGCGCATTTGTGCGCGCCCGGAGTCAGTTTGAGTCCTCAAGCGTGATCAGGCTAAGATGGTACGTCGGTCATATGTTCTACAGGAGTTCTCATTAAGCGAGATGCAAGTTCGCCCTTGGCGCTGGTAGTCAAGGACCTTGGACGCAGTCCAGGGACCATGCGGACACTCAACGAGCATGTACCTGCGCCAAGTGACCTTGGTGTGGCGCTCATTGGCGTGAAGGAAGGCTCGGACATCGAGTTGGATCTTCGCCTTGAGGCCGTACACGAAGGAATTCTGGTATCCGGCACCGTAATCGTCGATGTAACCGGCGAGTGTGGCCGATGCCTGGATCCCCTTGCGTATGACCTTGAAGTCAATGTGCAAGAACTTTTCTTCTATGAAGGCGTAGAGCTTTCGGGCGGAGAAGACGATGAAGAGCAACGTCGAGTCGAGTACGATCTAATCGATCTTGAGCCGGTGTTGCGGGACGCAGTTGTTACTATGCTGCCGTTCCAGCCGGTGTGCCGGGAAGACTGCCAGGGTCTGTGCTCCGAATGCGGAGCGCGCCTGGAAGACGAGCCGGGGCACCACCACGAGGTCATTGACCCTCGCTGGGCTGCCCTAGCTGATCTGGCTAAGACTGACCGGCAAACCGATTAGTAAGTGTTCGTCTAAGAGAGAAATGAGATAGCCGTGGCTGTTCCCAAGCGGAAAATGTCTCGCGCAAATACACGCGCCCGCCGTGCCCAGTGGAAGGCAACTGCCCCCAACTTGGTCAAGACCATCGAAAACGGTCAGGTTACCTACAGCCTGCCGCACCAGGCAAAGGTCGTTACTGACTCTGCCGGCACCGCGCTGTTCCTTGAATACAAGGGCCGCAAGGTCGCAGACGCCTAATCTGCCGTACAGGCTGACCAAGGATGTCTTCAACTGAAGAGCTTCTGAAGCGTCTCGGTGTCTCCATTGACACCGAGACGCTTCGTCTTGCTCTAACACATCGCTCATATGCGTATGAGAACGGCGGGATTCCCACCAACGAGCGCCTCGAGTTCCTCGGCGACTCCATCCTGGGATTCTCCGTTACTGACTCTCTGTACCGTGAGAACCCCACGCTGCCTGAAGGCGAACTCGCAAAGCGGCGCTCCGCCGTCGTCAGTACGCGCGCCTTGGCCGGGATCGGCCGGGAAATTGGCGTTGGCGAGTTCATCTACCTAGGGCAAGGCGAGAAGCTGACCGACGGTAAGAACAAGGCCTCCATCCTGGCCGACACCATGGAAGCCTTGATTGGCGCCACCTATCTGTCCAACGACATGGAGACCGCCCGCCAATTAGTGATGCGGCTGGTGGGTCCGCTCCTCAAGGACGCCGGAGCCCTTGGCGCCGGAACTGACTGGAAGACGAGCATCCAGGAACTGACTGCCAGCAGGCAACTGGGAGCCATCCACTATGCCGTGGAAGGTTCCGGACCGGACCATGCCCGTACTTTTGAAGCCGTACTGAACATCGGCGGAACCCCCTACGGGCGGGGCTCGGGTCATTCCAAGAAGGAAGCGGAACAGGAAGCCGCCGCTGATGCCTGGCGTGCTCTGACTGCCTTGGATCCGACTGCTGCCGGTCCTGCTTCCGCTTGAGCCCCGATGCCTGAACTTCCCGAAGTAGAGGTAGTACGCCGCGGCTTGGCGCGTTGGGTCCGCGGCCGTTCGGTGACCGGCGTCGATGTCCTTGATCCGCGGTCCATCCGACGGCATGCGCTCGGAACGGAAGATTTCATCGGGAACCTGGAACACGCCACGGTGCTGGATGTGGTGCGGAGAGGCAAATTCCTCTGGATGCCCCTTGCCATGCCTGGTTTGTCTGACACCGAAACAGGCCCCGCTGACGACCCCCCTGCGGTGGCTCTCATGGCCCATCTGGGAATGAGCGGCCAACTGCTGATGCAGGACCCGGAGGTTTCGGACGAAAAGCACCTCAAGGTCAGGATTAAGCTCAGCCCGGTGGAAGGCATGCCGGAAGAATTGCGGTTCGTGGACCAAAGGATTTTCGGCGGCCTGTTCGTGACGTCCTTGGTACCGACGCCGGACGGCGGCCCCGGTGGTTTGGGAGAAACACCCCTGCCGGAGATCGCAGAGGAAGCGGCCCACATTGCCCGGGATCCGCTGGATCCGCATTTTTCCTTCGACGCCTTCTACCGAAAGATCAAGAACCGGAAGACGGGCATCAAGAGGGCGCTCCTGGACCAGTCAGTCATCTCGGGCATCGGCAATATCTACGCGGACGAAGCCCTATGGCGCGCACGTCTCCACTACGCCAGGGCTACGGACACCATGCGCCGGGCGGATGCTGAGAGGCTGGTTGAAGCGGTAAAGGACGTCATGAACGCCGCATTGGCCGCTGGAGGAACCAGCTTCGACTCCCTTTACGTGAATGTCAACGGAGACTCCGGCTACTTTGCACGCTCGCTCAACGCGTACGGGCGTGCCGGCGAATTGTGCAGCCGCTGCGAGGCAATCGGCCTTCACAGTGTCATGAAAAGGGAACAGTTCATGAACCGTTCCTCCTATACGTGTCCGGTATGCCAACCCCGGCCACGGAACGGACGATGGTAGGGCCAAAACTGTTCCGGAATCCGGATCGCAATGGCAGACTGTCCCCATGAACAGCTTGGCGCTTCGAATCGCCATCGCAAGGATCAACGCCACCTCAATCCGGGTGGCGTCACTTCTACCCGCGGCCGTTCTTGATGCAGGATCCAACGTCCACTACCGCGGCCCAGCCGGTCCAGGCAAGCCATGATGGCGCGGCGGCTGGTCATAGCAGGTATCTGCCTTGCTGTGCTCATTGCCGCCGTGGCCATAGTGTTCGACCAGCTGGCCAGGCCCGGAGCCACGTCCGCGCAAGCTCCTCCGTCGTCCAGTTCGCGCCCTGATGCCGGCGCCGGTTCCAGCGGCACGACCGCGCCGACGTCCGGCAGTACGGCGTCGGACGCTGCGAACAGTGCAACCGGGGGCAGTGCAACCGAGGGAAGCGGCAGCGGGACCGGCGGCGCAGAGGACAATGCCGGGCCGTCTACTGCCAAGCCCCTCGAAGTCCTCCCTCCTGTCACGGCCACGCCAACAGGTTTGCCTGAACCTTCCGCGCCGGCGCCGCTGATCACTGGTGCACTCCCTGAGCCCGGCAGTGCGTCGGGTGAGCTGGTGGACGGCTGGCCCGACGGCGTCCTCTCGCTCCCAGCCGGGACCACAATTGGGTCTACCTCCGTTTCCACGTCCGGTGACATCCTCCAGCTGACAGCGGACGGCATTATCGCCAAGCCGCGGGCTGAAGTCCTGGACTTCTTCCGCCAATCGTTGGTGTCACACGGCTTTTGGACCGAGGAGGCGCCGGCCGCGGACGGCGCGGTGGCGGCGCGCTTTGTGCGGGGCGCTGACACGGTCACGGTTTCAGTGTCCACCACAGGAACCGGCAGCTCGCGCTTCCAGCTACTGGGCAGCCTGCACACAACGGCGGAGTAGGGGAACCGATGTACATTTCGCTCTCAGACCGCAGCGGCGGTAAACGGGACAAGCCACGGAACAACGCAACGGCACTGGCAGCGGAGGTGCCGTTCCGTTTGTCCCCGGTTATCCTGTGGTTGGGCATCGTGAGCATGGTTACGGATGTCTCTTCCGAATCGGTCACGGCAATCCTTCCCCTGTATGTGACGGGATTTCTGGGGCTGTCCACTATCGCGTTTGGCTTCATCGACGGCATCAACCAAGGGGCCAGTGCCATCGTCAGGATTGCGGCCGGGTGGGCAGCGGATCGCAGCGGGCATCCCAAACGGATAGCGCTGGCTGGTTACGGCCTTTCCATGCTCGCGAGAGTAGGTTTCCTCTTTGCCGGCGGTTTCTGGGCGATTGCGGCAATCGTGACCGGCGACAGGATCGGCAAGGGCATTCGGACGGCACCGCGGGACGCACTGATCTCGGTGTCCGCCCAACAGGAACATTTGGCGCGGTCCTTTGGCGTTCACAGAATGCTGGACAATATTGGGGCGGCTGCCGGGCCGTTGATCGCTTTCTTTGTCCTGTTGATGATTCCCAATGGGTTCAGCACAGTCTTCGTGGTCTCTCTTGCCTTCGCAGTGATCGGGGTCGCGGTCCTGGCGCTGGTCGTGCCGGATATCCGTGCCCATGGCCTGAAGAGTACTGAGGGCCGGGAGGGCAAACGGCTCTTCGCCTTTTCGTGGAGCCATTTGAAGGAACCGGGGCTGGGCAAGCTGTTGATCGCCGCAGGCCTTTTGGGTGTGGTCACCATCGGCGACGGCTTCATTTACCTGGTTTTGCAGGCCAGGGATTCGTTCGCCGTCCAGTGGTTCCCGTTGCTGTTCGTCGGGACCAATGTGGTGTTCCTTGCCCTCGCAATTCCCCTGGGACGGCTGGCTGACAGGGTGGGCAAAATTCCGGTTTTCGTGGGCGGACATATCGCCTTGCTGGCAACATACCTTCTCGCTGCGGCGCCTTTCGGTGGATTGTGGGGCACTGTGGGCTGCCTGATCCTCTTGGGAGCGTTTTACGCCGCAACCGATGGTGTCCTGGCCGCCTTGGCCAGCCAACTCACACCGGCGGGAAAGCTTGCTACGGGAATTGCTTCAGCCCAAACGGTGGTGGCGCTGAGCCGGATGACCGCCTCTGCGGGCTTTGGCGTGCTCTGGTATGCCGTGGGTGCGCCGACAGCCATGGTGGTGGCCAGTGGACTCCTGGCCTGTGCAGTGGTGGCAGTCACCGTGATCCTGCGGAGCGCCAGGCCAGCCGCACACCAGGACGTGGGCAGCGGGGCATGAGTGGGACACTGACCGACAGCAAGGCGCGGTGGGGCGTTCTCCTCGCCGTGACAGCACTGGTACTGGCAGCAGCCGGGATCTATGCCGTGGGCGCTTACCAGCGGTTCGAAGAGAGCAGGACTGCGGCTTCGTCCGTGGGTGTCACTGCTGGCCAGCCACTTCCGGCTGCTCCTTTTGTCCTCTTCCGGAACACGGCCTCAGGCCAGGGCTATGGCAATGTTGCAACTGTGCCCCTGTCCGCTCCGGGCGGTACCCGTGCGGTGAGTGAACAAGAGTGCGACCGCGTCTATGGAACGGCCGATACCGTGGTGTGCCTGAAGACCAACCGCGGGCTGGTGACCGCCTTCGAAGCAGCAGTCATGAACCACGACTGGAAGATCCAACGCACATGGCCACTCCCGGGCATTCCGAGCAGGACCAGGGTCAGCGCTGACGGCTCCATGATTGCCACTACCGTTTTTGTCACGGGTCACTCCTACGCTACTTCGGGATTTTCCACAGCCACTGAGATCAGCCTGCCCGGGGGCACATCCGGAAACCTTGAGGACTTCGCATTGTTGGTCAACGGTGAGCGCCTGGTAGCCACGGACAGGAACATTTGGGGGGTGACGTTTGCTCCTGGACAGAGCGATGTCTTCTACGCCACAGCGGCATCGTCGGGCCGTATCTGGCTGGTCCGGGGGAGCTTGTCCGCGAAGACCCTCACCGCTATCCATGACCATGTGGAGTGCCCGTCGATCTCGCCTGACGGCACCCGGATCGCTTACAAGAAGAACGACGGCGGCGGTCTGGTCGCCCATTGGAAGGTCGCCGTCCTTGACCTCGGGTCCGGTCAGGAAACGGTTCTTCCAGAGAAGCGCAGCGTGGATGACCAGATCGAATGGCTGGACGACCGGAACCTGCTCTATGGCTTGGCAGATGATGCAGTGGAAGGCGACAGCAACATTTGGCAGTTGGGCACCGCACCGGGCTCACAGCCGAGCCTGTTCATCGCCCACGCGTGGTCTCCAAGCGTTGTTCGCTGAGCCAGCTTGGCGCGGGTCATTCACCGCGAGCAGGACATCTGCTCCTGCGCGCCGGCACCTGCCGCTTGGCATAAATCAAATGCGTTAGATGGGCTATTAAATTACAAGCCCACAGCAGGCGCGATGTGATTCATAAACTCAATAGTTATGCAAGTCACATGCATACTTCTCAGATTTTAAGACAACTGGGATCCTCCAAATCTAATGAAGTGTCAAACATCGCCTTTGGTGTTACCGTGCGTCACGTCACGCTATCTGCGGGCAAAACTGAACAAGGAGAAAGCAATGACTGCTTTCGAAAAGAATGTTGAAGTTGCCGAAGTGATGCCAAGGCCGACCTCTACCTTGTCGGTCTTGGCATCGGTGGATTCAATCGGAGAACTATTGAGACTGATGAGGCTTTGCGCAGCTGTGCAACTATCTATGTTTTTGATTATGTAGAGCGCAACCATTTCCTTGGGCCGCTCTTGTATGGTGCGTCGTTGGTCTTACACTCGCGCACGTCCTCCTTCGTTCTGCCGAAAAGATCTCTCAAGAAAGGTGAGTATTCGGTGGCGGCATACTGCTGGCCTCAGCAGGTACCCAGCAACCCGCAGAGCAACCCACCTGTCTGCGTTGGACTGGGAGTCGGACTAGGCGAGGGGCTTGGGGAAGCGGTAGCCGTCGCCGTTGCCGTGGGTGACGGTGTGGGCGTGGCCGTCGGAGTAGCTGTGGGCGACGGAGAGGGTGCAGCCTGCTGCTGGGCCGGTGCAGTGGTGGAATACACCACATCCACAAAGTAGTTGGTTGCGTTCCAGGAGTTGGTTGGCATGACGCCCCCGGATCCATACCGGTAACGGCCGTTGTTCGGGCCGCTGGCCGTGAACACCCCGCTTGTGTAGGTCTGGTTGAAGAACGCAGAGGTGTAGGAGTAGCGGCCATTGGGTGCCCTGTAGGACACCACGTAGGTTTGGCCTGTCACCAATGCGACTGGTGCGGAGAGGGTGGCAGTTTGCCAGCCCGTGGCCGTTTCGTTGGTGAAGGTCACCTGCGCCAGCCGCGTACCTGCCGAGTTCCACAGCGATCCAACATGGGTGCCGGTATTGCCCGCCCCCTTGTAGAAGCGTATGCCCGTGACGTTCCCTGCCTGCGAAACACTGAAGGCGGTTCCGAGTTCAACAGGCATGAAGTCGGACGCGGAAACTACCTGGGGCGTCAGCGATCCAAAGATCGTGGACACCTGGACGGTGGGTGCCGCAGTAGTGAACTGCCAGATGGTAGTCGGATACGACTGCCCCTGCTGGGAGACGACGTTACTCACGCTGGCCGAAATCACCGTGCTGTTGGGCAGAGCCGCGGTGGGGGTGAAGGTGACGGTCCGGCTGTCCGCAGACAGGGCAGCTGCACCGGCTACCGGAGTGCCGTTCGCTGTCAGGGTGAACGATGTTCCTGGGTTGATGGCGGACGAGAAGGTGATGGATGGTTTGACGTCCGTAGGAATGCCCGTGGCGCCAGGGGCAGGGACCTGCTCGGTTACCGTCAGGGGCTGGGCGGGCGTAGCGAACACTACGTCCACCAGATAGCTGGCCGTGGACGATGCTCCGGGAAAGTCGCCGTTGTAGCTGAAGGCACCTGAGTCATTGGCAGTGCGCAGAGGTCCGCTCGTCAAACCTGCACCAAATCCGCCGGCGGTGTAGGAGTACTTGCCGGTGGGAGTCTTGTACGCAGCGACGTACTCAGTGTCGGCTTCGATGGTGACAGGTTGGCTGAACGTTGCGGTTTGCCAGCCAGTGCTTGACTCGTTGGTGAAAGTAACAGTTGCGAGGAGTTGTCCCGTTGCCGTGAAGAGCGAACCGGTGTGGGTTCCCGTGTTGCCGGCCGCCTTGTAGAAGCGCACCCCGGTGATCTGGCCCGCCGTATCGCTGGCGAACCGGACGCCGAGCGACAGCGCGACACCGTCATCGGCGTCGGGCGTTGTGGGCGTCACGGTGTCTTGGTAGAGCGTGCAGGGGCAAACGCCGGGGGTACGCGGTGGGGGAACAGTCGTGAACGTCCAGGTTCCGCCGGCGGACATCGGTTGTCCGGAGACTGACGTTGCCGTTACCGTCGCCGTGTAGGAGGTTCCTGCAGCCAGCGGAGCGGTAGGGGTGAAGGTGACTTTGCGGGTAGCAGAGTCGTAGGCCGTCGTGCCGGCTACAGCCGTGCCTCCGGTCACTTTCACCGTCAAACCGACGCTGGATGCCACTGCTGCCTCGGACAGCACTGCGCTGACCGCGGTGTTCAGCGGAACACTTGAAGCGTTCGGCAGCGGCGAATGAGAGCCGACCGTGAACGGTGGGTTCGGCACTGTCACTACGACGTCCACCAAGTAGCTGGCGGTCGATCGGGAAGCGGCAAAGTCACCGCTGTAGGCATAGGCGCCGGCATCAGATGCTGCCCTCAATGGTCCAACACTGAGCCCGGACCCGAAGCCGTTGGCGGTAGCCGAGTAGGTACCCGTCAACGATTTATAGGAAACGATGTATTCCGTGTTGGCAGCCATCTGTATTGGCTGGCTGAACATCGCCGTCTGCCATCCGGAGGAACTTTCGTTGGTAAATGCCACCGTGGCCAACTGCTGGCCTGCCGCGGTGTACAAGGCTCCGTTGTGGGTACCCGTGTTCCCCGCGGACTTGTAAAAGCGCATACCCAGCACTTCACCAGCCGATACGCTGGAGAATCTCACACCGAGCGTCAACGGCACGCCTTCACGCAGTTCGGCGATCCCGGGTGTGACGGAATCATCGAAGAGGCTGCACGGGCAAGAACCCGGAACAGGCAACGTCGCTGCAGTGGTGAAGGACCACGTCCCGCCGGCAGTGACCGGGCCGCCGATCGAATCGGTGCCTGACAACGTCGCTGTGAATTGGGTGCTGAACGCCAGGGCGTTCGACGGCGTGAAAGTCGCCCGCCGCGTCGCGGCGTCGTACGCCGTAGTGCCGGCCACAGGTCCCGACGGTGACTGCAACGTCAGCTGGACGCTTGCTGCCGTGACGGGCTTGGAGAAGACAGCACTAACTTTGGTGTTCACGGACACGCTCGACGACGACGGAATGGGCGTGTGGCCCGAGACGGTCATGGGGGAGCTGTCTACCGTGCTGAAGAGCGCGTCCGCGAAGTAGTTGCCACCGTTGAAGCTGGTGGTGGGGAATCCTGGCGAGGTGCTGTAGACGCCCGCCGGTTCAGCCCCGAAACCACCAGCAACCTTCAAAGGCGCGTCGGTGGAACCGAAACTCGCCCATTGATAGTCCTTGGTGGCGTAGTGGCCATTGGGTGCCCAATAGGACGCCGTATATTTCTGGCCGGCCGCAACAGGCACGGCCTGGCTGAACAGGGCTGTTTGCCAGCCGGAGGCCGTTTCATTGGTGAACGTGGCTGTCGCCAGGCGCTCGCCGGTTGCGCTCCACAATGAGCCGGTGTGCGTGCCGGTATTGGCGGTGCTCTTGTAGAAGCGGACGCCGGTGATAAAGCCGTCCACTGACGGGGTAAACCGCAGACCCATTTCGTAGGCTCCACCGTCACCTGAGTCTTTGACCGCAGGAACTGTTTGGCCGAATACGCTGTACGGTCCGCTGAGGGTCAGGTTCCTGGTGACGGCGGCACCGATGTTGGCGCTGTCGTCGATGGCCCGCGCCTGGATAGTGGCCGTAGCGAGGCCCTTCTGGATATATGTATAGGTCCAACTCTGCTTGCCCTTGGCGGGGTGCCAGGTGGCACCGCCGTCGGTGGAAACTTCGACACCGGCTACCACTCCGCCCACATCTGTGGCCGTGCCGGTTACGGTGACGCTGCTGCCGTGCGCCACGGTGGCGCCGTTGGCAGGCGTGGAGATGGCGGCGGTGGGCTTGGTGGTATCGGTGCTGGCGACGGCAGCGACCAGTCCTGCCGCCCGCGTAGCGGGCTGCGCGCCCATGTCGGCGAGGATGTTGACCTGCGCCTGCCTCATGCGGGTGTCGGCTGGAGCACCATTGCCGTCGTGCATCTGGTCCAGGCCCCAGGTCCACTGGACGCTGCCCGCCGAGAAGACCAACGCGCCACTGGCTGCCCGATACAGGGTGAGATTATGCGTGGTGGTCCCCGGAGCCACGGTGTTTCCAAAGTCCTGGAGATATTGTGGAACGTTTCCCACGGTGGTGGACAACCGGATCAAACCTGCTGGACGGAATCCATTATCCAGGTCTTCGTTTGATTCGTATCCCACAGTATGGGGAGCCAGCGCTGCGGATGAACCGGCGGGAAGCGCCGCCAAAGGTGTATTGCGCCACAACCGGGTCTTACCTTCTTCGGCGGACACCGTCACGGGCAGGTCTGAGAAGTTGGACATATACAGCGTGCCTGTCAGACCATTCTCGGGCAGGCCGCCGCCGTTGGCCTGGGCCGCGAAGCGGGGATCACGCCACGTGCCCGTCCACTGGGCAGTGGGATCAATCTTTTCATTTGCCCATGTTTCCTTGTAACAGGTCAACGTCCGGTTGGCGGCACCGTCAACGATCGATGGCTCAAACCGTGTCCTCCAGTACATTTCGTTGCCCGAAAGGAATTGTAGATTCACACCTGCATCCCGCGCCGCCGTGACGTTGGCACGTTGGGGACCTGACCAGTATTCGTCGTGTCCTACTGACAGGAATACCTTGTGGTTCAGCAATTCTCCGCCGTTGCGGTCAGCATCGAGGCCGCTGATGTAGCTGACGTCGTAGCCGTTCTGTTCCAGGAAACGCACCATGGGGTATTCGTTGGCGAAATAGAAGTCCCGGCCATCCGGACCTCCCCTGGTTGCCACGGGACGGTTGTAGCTGACCTTGTAGGCGCGGCCGTTCACGCCCTGGTAAAAGTCAGCCCCGCCGTAGGAGTTGTAGGCCTGCCAGGTCTGGTCCGCGGTCTGGAAGACCACGGCAGAACGGTTGCCATCGTTGCGGACGACGAACGTGATGTGGCTCATGCCGCCCGTATCGGGACGTCGAAGGAGCGCTATGTAGACCCCTGACACGGCTGTGGAGGGTACCTGCCACGTTGCAGATACCGCCCAGGTGCCGCAGTCGTAAATTCCGGTGGTGACATCAGTCCGGCAAGCTGGCTGGTTTTGCCGGAGGACTGAAGGCGTGACATCGGCGATCTTTCGGGCTCCGTTGCCCGCATACCAGCCTGTCCGGTAAATCGCGATGGTGTAGTTGGACGCGTTGGTATCCACCTTGAAGCGGATGGGTTGGCCGGCGTTGACACTGATTTCCGTGGAAAATCCCTGGATTGTGTCGTCGCCGGCACCATCAATATCCCACTCGGAGGGTGGACTTCCGGTCTTGGAGTTCTCGCACACCACGGCGTTCACCACGGGATCACAGGGACCTGCCGCCACCGCAGCGGGGGCTGCCAAGGGCAGAAGCGCGGCCACCATGGCTATGACCAGGGGTACGAGGAAGCCCTTGAGGACTCGCTGGGGTCGGGTAGCAGAGGGACCGGGCATCAGAACTCCTGGGGGGTGGTGCGCCAAAAATGCGTAGACGGGACCGCCGTTCAGCGCACGGTCCCTGCTTGCCGCTCCCCAGCCAGGGTCAAACCAAGATCTTCAGTTATGGAACAGAGGGCATTATGCACTTGTCTCGACGTTCCGAAGATCGGGACCGGATCCGGAAGTGGCTGAACCGAAGTTCATGCTGCCGCCGGATCACCGGAACGAACAGGTCAAGTTGCCCTTGGCAGGAGTGTAGGGGTGTGGCCTGCCCACCACAAGGCGTTCCGGCAACAGATCCGTAGATTTCGCTCAAACGGCAGTAGATTTAGGGGATACAACCACCCGGGCCACCCAGGAGAACCGAAGCGCCTTGCACCTGAAAAGTTTGACTGTCCGAGGATTCAAGTCGTTCGCGTCGGCTACGACGTTCGACTTTGAGCCCGGCGTCACTGCTGTCGTCGGTCCGAATGGGTCGGGCAAATCCAATGTGGTTGATGCCTTGGCATGGGTGATGGGGGAGCAGGGTGCCAAAACCCTGCGCGGCGGCAAGATGGAGGATGTCATCTTCGCCGGCACGTCGGGCCGGCCGCCTCTGGGCCGTGCGCATGTCTCCCTCACCATAGACAACGCGGACAACGCGCTCCCCATCGACTACAGCGAAGTCACCATCTCCCGGACACTTTTCCGGACCGGCGGCTCCGAATACGCCATCAACGGAGCACCCTGCAGGCTCCTGGACATCCAGGAACTCCTGTCCGATTCCGGCCTGGGCCGTGAAATGCACGTCATCGTGGGACAGGGCCAGCTGGACAGGGTCCTGCACGCCACGCCGGATGACCGGCGGGGTTTCATTGAAGAGGCCGCAGGAATCCTCAAGCATCGCCGCCGCAAGGAAAAGACCGTCCGCAAACTCGAAGCCATGCAGGCCAACCTGGCACGGCTCGGCGACCTCACTGCGGAAATCCGGCGCCAATTGACTCCCCTGGGCAAGCAGGCGGAAATCGCCCGCCGTGCCCAGACGGTCCAGTTCGATGTCAGGGATGCCAGGGCCCGCCTCCTGGCCGATGACCTGGTGCAGCTCACTTCAAGTCTTGAACAGGATGTTGCTGACGAAGCCGCGTTGAAGGAACGACGCCAGGTGGTGGAGGCGGAACTGGGGACCGGACGTCGGCGCCAGGCTGCCTTGGAACAGCAGGCTGCCGAAGCAACCCCGAAGCTCAACGCCGCGCGCGATCATTGGTACCAGCTCTCTGCCGGCCGGGAGAGGTTGCGTTCCCTTGGATCCCTTGCTTCTGAACGTCGCCGGCTTCTGGGGTCCTCCGAGGCCGCGGCAGATACGGGCCGGGACCCGGAGCAGCTGGAACGCCAAGCCGCCCGGGTCCGCGAGGAAGAGTCTGCCCTGGAGCACGACATCCTGGCGAAGCAAGCCGCACTTCTTGAAGCCACGGTGGCCAAGGACGCTGCTGAATCGCTGGCGGCCGCTGAAGACAAGAGACTCACGGCCATGCTGCGCGCCGCTGCCGATCGCAGGGAAGGGCTCGCCAGGCTTGCAGGCCAAGTGGCAGCCGCCAGGTCCAGGGCCGAAGCCGCCGAAGCTGAACGTGGCCGGCTCAGGGAATCCCTCGCGTCCGGCGATGAACGTCGCCGCAAGGCCCAGAGCGAGTTCACGGCCCTTGAATCCCAGGTGGCAGGCGTTGAGGACGGCGAGGAGAGCTTGGACGCCGACTACGAAAATGCGAACGATGTCCTGGACGCCGTCCTGGCCGAAATTGAGGAACTCAAAGCTGCGGAACGGGAGGCTGTCCGCGAGAGGGATGCCTTGACGGCGCGCCGGGATGCCCTTCAACTGGGACTCAACCGCAAGGACGGCTCCGGCAGCCTGCTTTCGGCCGGGGGCGTTCTTGGGCCCCTGGCTGCGCTGGTGGCCATCGAGCCGGGATTTGAGGCTGCCATTGCTGCGGCTCTGGGGAGTGCCTCGGACGCCTTGGTGGTGGCAGGTGCTGATGCCGCACTGGCAGCCATTGCCTCTTTGAAAGACAACGACGCCGGCCGCGCAGCATTGCTCTTGTCCGGCGGATCTGCCGGCGGTGCTGACGATGGCGCCGGTGTGCTGCTTCCCTCCGGCAGCCGTTGGGCTGCGGACGTCGTGAAGATTTCCGATCCCACAGCCCAAGGGGCGTTGGCCTTGCTGGTGGGGACCGCCGTCGTTGATGACCTTCGGACCGCGGCAGCGTTCGTCAACGAACACCCGGAACTTAGAGCGGTCACGCGCGAGGGCGATGTTTTTACGGCGTTGACCGTCACCGGCGGTTCGGCCACAGCGCCGTCGCTGCTTGAAGTCCAGGCAGCAGTGGACGACGCCGATGCACGCCTCCAGGAGGTCACATCCCGTTTGGAGCGGGGTCGTTTTGCCCTGGCCGGCGCCCAGTCCCGCCGCTCTGAAGCGCAAGACAGGGCCGACGCCGCCCTTGAACGCCTGCACGAGTCCGATGCCCGTCTGGCGGCAGTGGCGGAGCGCCTGGGCCACCTCAATTCCGTTCTCCGCAGTGCCGTGGGCGAAAGCGACAGGCTGGCCGCCTCCATGGCCAAGGCCGAAGCCAATATCGCTGAAGCCCAACTGGATCTTGAAGTCGCCGCGGAACGGCTCGCCGCCGCACAGGAGGCCCCGGACGAGGAGCCGTCCACGGATCAGCGCGACGAACTCGCCGCGCAAGCCAGGATGGCCCGTTCCTTCGAAACAGAAGCCCGCCTGGCCCTCAGGACGGCAGAAGAGCAACTGGGGGCCATCAGCAACCGTGCCGCGTCCCTTGAGCGGGCGGCCGCAACGGAACGGCGCGCCCGTGAAGAGGCGGCCCGTAGGGCCCAGCGTCGCCGAGCCCAGGCGCAGCGTGCGGCAGCAGTGGCCTCAGCTGTGGAACAGGCCCTGAGGTTCATCGATGTCTCGGTGGAGGCCGCCGGCTGGGAGCGCGACCTCGCAGAGCAGACGCGGGAACGGCTGGAGACGGAACTGACGCTCGTCCGGACCGGCAACGAGGCCTTGGCTAAGGAGCTGGCCGAACTGACGGACTCCGTGCATCGGGACGAGATGGCGCGAACCCAGCAGCGCCTGCGTATCGAGGCCTTGGAGACACGTTCCATAGAGGAACTCGGCCTCTCCGCCGAACAACTCGTGGCAGACTACGGACCCGGGCTGCCTGTTCCAGTGCCCGCCGGAACCACTACCGACAAGTGGGCAGAGCTCCGGACACCAGTTGATGAGCATGGTGAAGCAGTCGTGGAAGGCATTCCTTTCGTCAGGGCTGAGCAGGAGAAAAGACTCAGAAAGGCTGAGCGGGAGCTGGCTGCCTTGGGCAAAGTGAACCCCCTGGCACTGGAGGAGTTTGCCGCACTGGAAGAACGCCATCAGTTCCTCAGCTCGCAGCTCGAAGACCTCAAATCCAGCCGCAAAGACCTGTTGGACATCATCAAAGAGGTGGACGCCCGGGTCCAGCAGGTCTTCACTGAGGCCTTTGCCGACACCTCCGCCCAGTTCGACCACGTCTTTGCCAGGCTTTTCCCCGGCGGTGAGGGAAAGCTGGTACTCACGGATCCCGACGACATGCTGAACACGGGAATCGAAGTGGAGGCGCGGCCCGCGGGCAAGAAGATCAAGCGGCTGTCCCTGCTCTCCGGCGGTGAACGGTCCCTCACGGCAGTGGCACTGTTGGTGGCGATTTTCAAAGCCCGCCCGTCGCCGTTCTACGTCATGGACGAAGTGGAAGCTGCATTGGACGACACCAACCTGGGCCGGCTCATCACGATTTTTGAGGAACTGCGGGAGTCCAGCCAGTTGATTGTGATCACCCACCAGAAGCGGACCATGGAAGTGGCAGACGCACTGTATGGGGTGACGATGAGGGGAGATGGCGTCTCCACCGTCATCAGCCAGAGGCTCGGTGCCGGGGCGTAGCTTTATGAGAAGGTAGGGGAGTGAACGATTTCCTACCCATAATTCTGTCCATTCTCGCTGCCCTCGTGGTGGTCGGCGGACTCGTGCCGGTACTCCTGAAGGCCCGGAAGTCCGGAGCGAAGTACCCCGGAACCCGGGATGCGAACGACCCCCTGCAGTCGCCGGCAGCGGGCGGCGGAACCTTGGTGGAAGGGCGCCCGGATGCGGTGAAAGCCCCGGCTCCCACCTTTGACGGAACTGTTGAGGGTGCGGATGTGCCCGATGATGCCGCCGGGCTCGAAACCATTGCCATCGACACCCCGGCGCCGGTTGAAGGCCGCCTGACCCGCCTGCGCGCCCGCTTGGTCAAGTCCAACAGCATCCTGGGCAAGGGCCTCTTGGCTCTGTTGTCTGGCGACAAGATCGACGAAAACGTGTGGGATGAGGTGGAGGAAACCCTCCTCCTGGCCGACCTCGGCACCGAACCCACCCTGCAGTTGGTTGATGCGTTGCGTGAGCGCGTCAAGGTACTGGGCACCCGCAGCCCCGAGGACGTCAAGGCGATGCTCCGCGAGGAACTCATCAAGCTGGTGGATCCCTCCATGGACCGGACCCTGAACGTCGAGCGCAAGGGTGACCGACCCGCCGTCGTGCTTGTTGTTGGTGTTAACGGCGTCGGCAAGACCACCACGGTGGGCAAGCTGGCGCGCGTCCTGGTTGCCGAAGACAAGGACGTCCTGCTGGGTGCCGCTGATACCTTCCGCGCAGCTGCCGCCGAGCAGTTGGCCACGTGGGGACAGCGTGTAGGCGTCCCTACGGTCAGGTCGGACATCGACGGCGCCGACCCCGCCTCGGTGGCTTACGAGGCCGTGAAAGCCGGCATCGACCAAGAGGTCGATGTCGTCATGGTGGATACCGCAGGACGACTGCAGAACAAGACCGGCCTGATGGACGAACTCGGCAAGGTCAAGCGCGTCATCGAGAAGCTGGCTGAAGTGGACGAGGTCCTGCTGGTACTGGACGCCACCACCGGGCAGAATGGCCTCAACCAGGCCCGCGTTTTCGCCGAGGTGGTCAATATCACCGGCATCGTGCTGACCAAGCTGGACGGAACCGCAAAGGGCGGGATCGTTGTGGCCATCCAGAAATCGCTGGGCGTGCCGGTCAAGCTCATTGGCTTGGGCGAAGGCCCCGACGACCTCGCACCGTTCGACGCCGAGAGCTTCGTGGACGCACTGCTCAACTAGCGCGGGTCCAAAGCCTCCGCACTCAACTGGCTGGCAGCATGGAACGCCCTGAGGACTCAGGGCACGCCGTGGCTGCCAGTCAGTTTTTGGGTTTAAGGGGTTCGCGGGCCAGCAACCAACCTGCTGCCGTGAGGATCAGAACGCCACCTGTGATGCCAAACGCCCAGCCATAGCCCAGCTGGTCGGCCAGCAGGCCCGCCACAACCGGTCCGATGATGGCACCCGTGTCCGCAGCCATTTGGAAGACCGCGAGCACCTTGCCCCCGGAGCGGCCCCTGCCAATGACATCAGCAACGGCGGCTTGTTGGGCCGGGCCCAACAGGCCGGATCCGAACCCAGCCACCGCAGAAGCGATAAGGAATCCGGTCAGGTCCGTGGTGAGACCGATAACGCCGGTGGCCGCGCCCGTGATGAGCAGTCCGGGGATCAGCAGGGGCTTCCGTCCCCAGGCATCGGCCAAACGCCCGGAAAAGGTCAATGCCAAGGCATTGCCCACGGCAAAGATGGCCAAAGCCCAGGCTGCCGTCTCAGGTTTGGACTGCAGGACAGCCACCGCGAACAGTGGAATGGTGGCCATGCGCACGCCGAACGTGACCCAGCCGTTACCGAAACTCGAGAACACCGCGGCACGGTAAGCGGAGTCGGAGAGGGCTTCCTTCAGGGTCATGGCCGGGGCTGGCTCAGCATCTTCTGCGGCGTTGCCCTCGCCGCTCAGCATGGTCCGGACCACCAGCGCCGCCACCAGGAGCGCTCCTGCGTACGCCAGGAATGGTACCCGGAGTCCGAAACCTGCCAGCAGACCACCTACAACGGGCCCCAGGACGCTGCCGATCAGGAAGGCTGAGGCATACGCACCGGAGACCCGCCCTCGCCGTTCAGGGGGTGCGAGGCGGATGAGCAGTCCCATCGCGGCCACGGTAAACATGACGGAGCCGGCTCCTCCGAGGCCACGGAAGATCAGCAGTTGCCAGTAATCCTGGGCAAACGCGCACGCCGCCGTGGACACGGCCACGATCAGCAGACCCGAGACGTAGACGTTCCGTTCTCCAAAGCGACCAATCAGGGCACCGCCTGCCGGAGCAAACACCAGCCGCATGAAGGCGAAGATGCTGACGATCACAGCGGCAGCCGTGGCGCCAACGTCGAATGTGGTGGCAAATTGCGGCAATACGGGCGCCACCAGCCCAAAGCCCAAAGCGATCAGGAAGGCTGCAGCCAACATCACCTTAATATCGCGGGGCAACGGGGCTTTCTCCTGCCGGATCCTTGGAGCTTTCACGGATCTGGGCGACTCGGTCATACGGGGTGGTCCTTCAAGGTGATGTGGGGCCGGATGGTTAAAAACTGGGGATTTCCAGAGAAGTCCGACGCCTGAAACATATCCGTAACACCGGAGATATGCACCATTTACGTTGGGGAGGTTGTTGTAACCAGCGCGCAATATAAAACCCGAGCAGGTGAAACACGGCGGCACAAAACTCTTAAGCAGGACGCAAACGGCGTCAGGACAGCGGTTGAACCGCAGATCTAGCAAGAGAGGAACGTGCACCATGGAACTTACCGCAGGTCACGTATGGGTCATGGTGGCGGCGGCGCTTGTGCTGTTCATGACACCTGGTCTGGCATTTTTCTACGGCGGCATGACACGTGCCAAGGCAGCCTTGAACATGATGATGATGAGCTTCATCTCCATCGGCATCGTGGGCGTCGTCTGGGTGCTGTGGGGCGCATCAATGAGCTCCGGCGATGGCTTCATGGAGATCGTGGGCAACCCGTTTGCCACCTTCGGCCTCGAAGGCATCGATACCCCTGATGGGCTCATCAAGGTAGGCTACGCAGCCACCTTCGCCATCATCACCGTTGCACTGATCAGCGGCGCGATCGCTGACCGCGCCAAGTTCGGCGCCTGGAGCATCTTCGTTCCGGTATGGGTGACCCTGGTCTACTGCCCGCTGGCCTACATGGTCTGGGGTGGCGGCCTGTTCGGTCCCGAAGGCGCCATCGGCAAGGCCCTCGGCCCGGCCATCGACTTCGCCGGCGGCACCGTGGTGCACATCAACGCCGGTGTGGCGGCACTCGTCCTGGTCCTCATCATCGGCAACCGCCGTGGCTTCGGCAAGGACCCGAACCACCGCCCGCACAACATCCCGTTCGTCATGCTCGGCGCAGCGATCCTCTGGTTCGGCTGGTTCGGCTTCAACGGCGGTGCAGCAACAACAGCAGAGCAGGGCGGCTTGATCTGGATCAATACTCTGGCAGCTCCTGCAGCGGCCATGATCGGCTGGCTCATCACCGAGCGAATCCGTGACGGTCACCCGACGTCGCTGGGCGCAGCATCCGGTGTGGTCGCCGGCCTCGTAGCCATCACCCCGGCCTGTGCCAACGTCAGCCCGGTCGGGGCCCTTGGGCTTGGCGTGGTTGCCGGTGTGGCTTCCGCCCTGGCCGTTGGCCTCAAGTTCCGCTGGGGCTTCGATGACTCCCTGGATGTTGTGGGCGTCCACCTTGTCTCCGGCATCATCGGCACCGTGGCGCTGGGCTTCATCGCCCTTCCCACCGACGGCGTGGGTGGCGGCCTCTTCTACGGCGGCGGCATGACCCAGATGTGGGCCCAGCTCGCAGCGGCCGGCATCGCCATCGCGTTCTCGGCCATCATGACGGCCATCATCGCCTTCGCCATCCACAAGACCATGGGCTTCAGGGTTTCCACGGAACAGGAGAACGTTGGCGTCGACCTCAGCCTCCACGCTGAGACGGCCTACGAATTCGGAGTCAACGGCCACGGCGGCAGCTTCCAGCCACTGCACAACGCCATGACTGGAAAGTCGGAAACCGCCGCGGCCAAGACCCCCGCAGAAGGCAAGGAGAGTGTCCAGGCATGAAGCTCATTACAGCGATCGTCCGTCCCGAAAAGCTTGAAGCAGTCCGGGAAGGCCTCGAATCATACGGGGTCCAGGGCCTGACGGTCAGCGCGGCCAGCGGCTACGGCCGCCAGCGCGGCTACACCGAGGTGTATCGCGGAGCCGAGTACAACGTGGATTTGCTGCCGAAGATCCGCATTGAGGTCCTCGCCACGGATGAGCAGGCCGACGACATCTTGGATGTCCTCATCGCCAGCTCCAACACCGGACGCGCCGGTGACGGCAAGGTGTGGACCGTGGATGTCTACGAAGCAGTCCGGGTCAGGACCGGAGAGCGCGGCTCGGCCGCAATCTGAGTCCTTCACCCAAAAGCGGGCCGGGTACCAGTCAAGGTACCCGGCCCGCTTTCGCGTTGAGGACGCGAGGCGGGTGGTCTTTAGTCCGCTGCCTGTCTTGAGTACACGACGCCGGTGGGCCAGTCCGCCGGCCCCGCGCTGCCGGCGTCGTACTCTTCCAAGGGGACGTCGCCGCTCTCCCAGGCGCGCAGCACCGGCTCGATGATCCGCCAGCAGTCCTCGGCCGTATCGCCGCGGACGGACAGGAGGGGATCGCCGCTGATGATGCCTTCCAGCACCTCTCCATAGGGCAGCATGCCGGCAGCGCTGAGCTGGGTCACCAGGCTGGCGCGGTCCAGGGTGAAGATGTCGCCGGGGCCGTTCACATCGACGTCAAGCTGGAGCACGTCCGGACCGAAGCCGATACGCAACTGGTTGGGGGAGTCCACGCCGGAGAAACCTTTGGGGAGGTGGGGGACCGGGCGGAAGGTGATGACGGCTTCCTTGCGCCGGTGTCCCATGGCCTTGCCGGAGCGCAGGATGAACGGAACCCCTTTCCAGCGCCAGTTGTCGATGTCCACCCGGACCTCGGCAAGGGTCTCGGTATTGCGGGCAGGATCAACCCCGTCTTCCGCTGCGTAGTCCGGTACCGTCCGTTCCCCGAGGGTTCCTGCGGTGTACCGTGCTCTCCGTGTGGATTCCTTGAACGGCGCCTTGATGCTGCTGGCACGCAGAACGGTTGCCACGGCGTCGCGCAGGTCCCGTTCCTCGATGGTTGCCGGCGCATCGATCGCCAGGAAAGCCATGATGTGCAGGAGGTGGCTCTGGATCATGTCCCGGAGCGCCCCGGCAGTGTCGTAGTAGCGGGCGCGTCCTTCGAGGGCCAAATCCTCGTCAAAGACAATCTCCACTTTTTCAATATGTTCGCGGTTCCACACGGGCTCCAGGAACCGGTTGGCGAATCGAAGACCGAGGATGTTCAACACCGTGGCTTTGCCCAGGAAGTGGTCAACGCGGTGGATGTGGTCTTCGGGGACCAGGGCTGCGAGCGTCTTGTTCAGCTCGTGGGCGGATTCGGTGCCTGAGCCGAAGGGCTTCTCCATCACCAGGCGGGTCCCCGCAGGGACTTGATCGCTGTGGAGTACCTCGCAGGCCTTCTGGCTGACGTGGGGAGGCAGAGCGAAATAGATGGCGACGGGTCCCTGCAATGTGGCCAGGAGGTCTGCCAGGGGACCGTCCGCTGTGACATCCAGCTGATGGTACTCGGTGGTGCCAGCGACTGTTGCCAGTGCCGCGCGGCCGGCATCATCAGCCGTGCCCGAGGCCGTGCTGAACGCGCCCGCAACCCGCTCCCGCCACTGTTCCGGAGACCAGGGGTCCGAGCCCGCACCTACCAGCCGTAATCCGGGAACCCTGCCGGAGGCCAGCAGTCCGGCAAGTCCTGGCAGCAGGAGCCTTCCTGTCAGGTCCCCGGACGCGCCGAGGATGAGCAACGTTTTTACAGTTGTTTTACTGGTCACTGTGCCAGCATGCCATCTTGCAGGTGCGACTTGGTACCCTAGATAGTCGAGTCCCCTAGTCGATTCAGATTTGTTGGGTTGAGACATGTTTGCTGGGGGCAATCGTCAAGACTCTGGTGTGCCGCATTGGCCGCCATTCGCAGACCATCGAAAGAAGTGCACGGCGCGTGTTCAATTCACTCTCTGACCGGTTGACAGCAACCTTCAAGAACCTTCGTGGCAAGGGCCGCCTCACCGAGGCTGATGTTGATGCCACAGTCCGGGAGATCCGCCGCGCCCTGCTGGACGCGGATGTTGCAGTATCAGTGGTCCGTGAGTTCACCGGCCGCGTGCGCGAACGTGCCTTGGGTGCCGAGGTTTCGGGTGCGTTGAACCCGAGCCAGCAGATCGTCAAGATCGTCAACGAGGAACTCGTCGAGATCCTCGGTGGCGAGACACGCCGGATCCGCCTGGCCAAGACCGGCCCCACCATCATCATGCTCGCCGGTCTCCAGGGTGCAGGTAAGACGACCCTCGCCGGCAAGTTGTCCAAGTGGCTTAAGGCTCAGGGTCACAGCCCCATGCTGGTTGCTTGCGATCTTCAGCGCCCCAACGCCGTCACGCAGCTCCAGGTGGTGGGCCAGCGCGCCGGCGTCCCGGTGTTCGCTCCGCACCCTGGTGCCACCTCCGAGCTCGAGCACCCTGCAGGCGACCCCGTAGCCGTAGCGAAGGCAGGCGTCGAGGAAGCGCGCCAGAAGCTCCACGACGTCGTGATTGTCGATACCGCGGGCCGTCTTGGTGTCGACGCCGAGATGATGGACCAGGCCCGCCGGATCCGTCAGGCCATCATCCCCAACGAAGTCCTCTTCGTGATCGATTCCATGATCGGCCAGGACGCCGTCAACACGGCAATGGCCTTTGATGAAGGCGTCAACTTCACGGGCATCGTGCTGTCCAAGCTCGACGGCGACGCCCGCGGTGGTGCCGCCCTGTCGGTTGCGTCAGTGACCGGCAAGCCGGTGATGTTCGCCTCCACCGGTGAAGGCCTGGACGACTTTGAACTCTTCCACCCGGACCGTATGGCTTCCCGCATCCTGGACATGGGTGACGTCCTTACCCTGATCGAACAGGCTGAGAAGGCCTGGGACAAGGACGAAGCTGCCCGGATGGCGAAGAAGTTCGCCGACCAGGAAGACTTCACCCTGGACGACTTCCTTGCCCAGATGCAGCAGATCCGCAACATGGGCTCCATGAAGAAGATGCTCATGATGATGCCGGGTGCTCAGAACATCCGTCAGCAGCTGGAGAACTTCGATGAGAAGGAGATCGACCGCGTCGAAGCAATCGTCCGGTCCATGACGCCGCACGAACGCGTCGCTCCCAAGATCATCAACGGCTCACGGCGCGCCCGTATCGCCAAGGGTTCGGGTGTCCACGTGTCCGAGGTCAATGGCCTGCTGGAGCGCTTTGCCCAGGCCCAGAAGATGATGAAGAAACTTGCCCAGGGTGGCGGCATGCCGGGGATGCCCGGGATGCCTGGCCTTGGTGGCCCCGGCGGAGGCCGCAAGGGCGGCAAGAACGCGCCCAAGAAGAAGGCCCGTTCAGGCAACCCTGCCAAAGCGGCTCAGGAGCTGCGCGATGCCGAAGCCAAGCGGGCGAACGCAGCCTCGGCTGCACCGTCGGGTGCGGCTTTCGGCCAAGGAGCGGCAGACTTCGATCCCTCATCGCTCAACCTTCCCAAGGGCTTCGACAAATTCCTCGGCAAGTAGCCCGTGGCTGACATCCCAACCGCGTTGCAGTTGGGATGTCAGGGCCGTGGAATAGGCTGAACCAATGCATAAGCAGCGCGTAGTCTTCGTTCACGGCCTGGGCAGCTTCGGTGCTGCTGCATGGCCGAAACAGCACGGCATGGCCCTCGCTTATGACGCGCTCTTCCTGCGCCGGCATGGCTTTGACGCCGCAGCCGAGCCCGTGGGATCGAGCGTTTCCGCGGACGTTGCCATCGTCCTCAATGCCTTGGCGGATACGGGTGGTGGCCACGTCGTTGCGCACGAGCAAGGTGCCATCTCCGCCATGCTTGCTGCCATCGAACGTCCGGACCTGGTGCACTCGCTGAGCCTGGTTGAGCCGGCTTGTTTATCCCTGACAGCCGAGCTTCCAGCCACAGCCTCCCACCGTGCCCTGATGGAACCCCTGTTCGATGTACGGAGCCAGCTCAACGACGCCGACTATCAACGTGAGTACTACCGCCGGGCGTTTTCTGCCGAAACGGGGGGATTGGATACTCCCGAAGCGCGGCGTTCCGCCCGCAGGCTCAGGCTCCAGGCCCCGCCATGGGAGGCTCCGCTACACATCGTGCCCGGCGTCCCCACATTGGTCCTCACCGGTGGGTGGGAACCCCTGTACGAGGAAATCGCCGGATACCTCCAGGAAACCGGAGCCCTCCGCCGTGTTGCTGCGGGAGGACACCGGCCCCAGGATTCAGTGGACGGCGATCACATCATCCGCTCATTTGTTGGCGACGTTGGACGGGCCATGTCAGTTCAGGCTTCCTGAGCCGGCCTCAAGCGGGCTTGGGCTGCCGGGTACCTGAAGTTCCGGTAAATAGACCTTTCCGCCCGATGCCAGGAATTCCTGGCTTTTTCCGCGCATGCCGCTGTACATTTCTGCGATGGCGGTCTGCGCCTCTTCCGATCCGTATTCGTCACGGATGTCCTGGCTGATGCGCATCGAACAGAACTTGGGGCCGCACATGGAACAGAAATGGGCGGTCTTGGCCGGTTCTGCCGGCAGCGTTTCGTCGTGGAAGGCTTCTGCCGTGACGGGGTCCAAGGAGAGGGCAAACTGGTCCCGCCAACGGAACTCGAACCTGGCCTTGGACAAGGCGTCGTCCCGCTCGTGGGCCCCGGGGTGACCCTTGGCGAGGTCGGCGGCGTGTGCTGCGATCTTGTACGTGATGACACCTGTTTTGACGTCGTCCTTATTGGGAAGGCCCAAATGTTCCTTGGGGGTCACGTAGCAGAGCATGGCGGTGCCGTACCTGGCGATCTCGGTTGCGCCGATGGCTGAGGTGATGTGGTCATAGCCGGGAGCGACATCGGTGACCAAAGGTCCCAGGGTATAGAAAGGGGCCCCCTTGCACAGTTCCTGCTGGCGCTCCACATTTTCGCGGACCAGATGGAACGGCACGTGGCCAGGTCCTTCCACCATTACCTGCACATCGAACTCCCATGCCCGCTGTGTCAGCTCGGCGAGGGTATCCAATTCGGCGAACTGGGCGGGGTCGTTGGCATCGGCGGTTGCACCCGGGCGCAGGCCGTCGCCCAGGGAGAACGCGACGTCATACTGGGCGAAGATTTCGCAGAGCTCATCAAAGTGCGTGTAGAGGAAGTTCTCCTGGTGGTGCGCCAGGCACCAGCCCGCCATGATCGACCCGCCACGGGAGACGATTCCCGTGACCCGGTTGGCAGTCAACGGCACATAGCGCAGGAGCACGCCGGCGTGGATGGTCATGTAGTCCACGCCCTGCTCGCATTGCTCGATCACGGTGTCCCGGAAGATTTCCCACGTCAGCTTGTTGGCCTCGCCATTGACTTTCTCCAGAGCCTGGTAGATGGGGACCGTCCCGATGGGGACCGGGGAGTTGCGGATGATCCACTCCCGGGTGGTGTGGATGTCGTCCCCAGTGGAGAGATCCATGACGGTATCGGCGCCCCATTGAGTTGCCCACTGCAGTTTGTCCACCTCCTCCGCGATGGAGCTCGTCACGGCTGAGTTGCCGATGTTGGCGTTGATCTTCACCAGGAAGGCCTTGCCGATGATCATCGGCTCTGACTCGGGGTGGTTGATGTTGTTCGGAATGATCGCCCGTCCTGCCGCAACTTCGCTGCGGACCAGCTCAACGTCGCAGTTCTCCCGCAACGCGACGAACTGCATCTCGGGAGTCACCATGCCCCGCTTGGCATAGTGCATCTGTGTGACGGTTTTACCTTCGACGGCGCGGCGTGGCACTGGTTGAGTGCCCTTCCACTCCGCTGATGCTTCTCCGCGCCGAACCGCTGACTTGCCGTCGTCCAGCAGGTTTCGTTCCCGCCCGCGGTAAGCCTCCGTGTCACCGCGGGCGTCGATCCATGGAGCGCGGAATGGCTCGAGCCCCACAACGGGATCGCTGCCGGGACCCGCCGTGCGGTACACCTGGAACGGCGGGTTGGCCTTGCCGTTGGGAGACGGCTCCAAGGCGATCTCCGTGACGGGCACCCGGATCCCGTGGTCAGGGTCCTCGAGGTAGGCCAGTGAATGGGATTTCAGCGATTGGGTCACGGTTTCCGGCGTCTTTGCACCGGAGTCGGACCCGTTTTGGGCAGGGCTGTGCTGTGTTTTGGTGGTGCTCAAAGGATTACTCACTTCCTTCGCCGGCATTACCCGGACAGGTTCAACGGTCGCAGACTGCATCAGTCCGATCTCAGCCCCTGCAGGGGCCCCCGTGTGGTCGTAGACGAAGCTACCACAGCTCCCCAGGGGCTCCCAGTCACATGGAGTCCGGGGTTGCCGCGCCCTGAACTTCCCAGGACCTGCAGACTAGGCTTTTTCCATGGCCAAGATCATCGAATTCACCGGACCCGTGCTCGCGTCACGGAACGACCAGCGCCATGGGATGTGGTCCGTGGATGGCACCTTGACCTTTGTGCGCCCCACGACGGCGCCGGACCGTGTACTTGATGGCTGGGTCCTCCCGGGTTTCGTTGATGCCCACTGCCACATCGGTTTGGGTGTGGGCGGCGCTGTTGACTCGCGGACCACTCTCGCGCAGGCGCACGCTGACCTCGACGCCGGGACTCTGCTGATCCGGGACGCCGGATCACCCAGCGACACACGTTGGGTCCAGCAACGCGCAGACGTGCCCCGGCTGATCCGGGCCGGAAGGCATATTGCCAGGAGCCGGCGGTACCTCCGCGGTTTGGGGCATGGAATCGAACCTGGGCAACTTGTTGAGACCGTCCGGAAGGAAGCCCGGGATGGAGACGGGTGGGTCAAGTTGGTGGGAGATTGGATCGACCGTGGCGTGGGTGACCTCGCTGCCTCTTTCCCCGCGAGAATCGTCAAGGACGCCATCTCTGCCGCCCACGATGAAGGTGCCCGGGTGACGGCCCACTGCTTTGCCGAAGACACAGTGGACGACATGCTGGATGCCAATATCGACTGCATCGAACATGCCACGGGCCTGCTGCCACGACACATTCCGCGTTTGGTGGAGCAGTCCGTGCCGATCGTTCCCACCTTGGTCAACATCGCTACTTTCCCGGACATTGCTGCCCAGGCTGCCCCAAAGTTTCCTGACTATGCGGAGCACATGGTGCGGCTTTGGCTGCGCCGGCGCGAGCGAGTGCTGGAGGCCTTTGAGGCCGGTGTGGCCATTTATGCCGGCACGGACGCCGGCAGCGTGATCAAGCACGGCAGGATCGCCGATGAAATGAAGGAACTGCACGACGCCGGCCTGCCGCCGGCCGCGGTCCTGGACGCCGCGGCGTGGCGTGCCCGGGAGTGGCTGGGAGCCGAAGGCATCAGCGAAGGGGCGAGTGCCGACGTCGTGCTGTGTTCCGAGGACCCCCGGATCCAACTGGAGACTGTTTCCAACCTCAAGCACATCGTTCTGCGCGGTTCAGTGGTCCGTTAGGAATAAATTGAAGCTTCAAGTAATTTAGAAAAGTAGAAAGGTGCTGATGAGCGGTACCTCGAACTCGGGAGCTTCACATGACCACACCACTTAGCCAGGATCTTCTGCCTGCCGAACTGACCATGGGCACCGTCATGCTCAAGGTTGGCGACATGACGGTCATGAGCGACTACTACCAGCGAGCCCTTGGCCTTGACGTCGTGGCGGAGCAGGATGGCGGGCTTTACCTGGGGCGGGTCGGGAAGCCCGTGGTGCATCTTGCCCCGGCCTCCGGGCTCCAGATTCCAGGACGCGGGGAGGCCGGCCTGTTCCATACGGCCATTCTGTTCCACGACCAGCCTTCATTGGCTGCCACCATTGCTACCGCCGCCGAGTACGAGCCCCGCGCGTTTGCGGGCAGTGCTGACCATCTGGTCAGCGAAGCATTTTATTTTACCGATCCCGAAGGCAATGGCATTGAGCTCTACTACGACAAGCCGCGTGAACTCTGGCAATGGGACGGCAAGAATGTGGTGATGGACAATGTTGCCTTGCCTCCGCAGCGATTCCTCCAGCAGCACCTGAGCGAAGCTGCGGTGACCGGGCAGCGCGAGGCGGCGGCCGGAATCGGACACGTCCACCTGCAAGTGGGTGACGTCGCAACTGCCCACCACTTCTACGTCGAAACCCTGGGCTTCGAGCGGACCGCGGGCTGGCATGGCCAGGCGTTGTTCGTTTCCGCCGGCGGCTACCACCATCACATGGCCATGAACGTGTGGAACAGCCGTGGCGCCGGGCCCCGCAAGGACACGCTGGGGCTGGGAGAAGTGCTCATTGAGGTCCCCGACGCCGACGACGTGGCAGCGCTGGCGGATCGCTTGACGATCGCAGGGGTGCAGAACCACCACACTGGCGCCGAACTACAGTTCGAGGATCCATGGCGGAACAAACTGCGGGTCGCCGTCCGCTAAGCAGCGCTAGTCCTGCTGCGGTGGCACACTCCTGCTGCGCCGCCCACTCCTGCACTAGGCTGGGCAGTGACGGCACGGATCCAATCGGGTTTTGTGCCGCCGCCCCGTCAGCACGAAGGAATGAGAGTACTTTCCATGGGCTTTGCCGAAATTTTTGTAGCCACCCACGATGAAGCACTCAAGAGGGCGGCTGCCCTGGACAAGGGCGCGGATGTCACCGGCCCCGCCGTCAGGATTGACGGCATCACCGATTTCGAAGTGGAGCAGTTGGGTGACCTTGCCGGCCAGGCGGTCCACGCAGCCGGTGCTGACTACGAACTTGCCCTGGTTGATGTCACCAGTGATGCACTCCTGGGTGTCCCCGAAGCCATGGTGAGGGCACTGGCCGAGCTGTTGACGTACGAGAGCGAAGGCGAGGCAAACGTCCTCGATGACGTTGCCGCCGCCTGGGCTGCGCAGGACGACATGCCCTTCGATGCCGCCCAATCCCGCCAGTACGTCCAGCAGTTGGCTGCCTTGGCAACCGACGTTGAAAAGGTGGAGCGCTCCGGACTCTACGTCTGGTCCGAATAGCACCCCCGCCCGGTTGTGGGCGCACCTTGCAGCCGCGCGGGTGACCAACAACACACGGGCCTACGTGGCGTAAGTCGTATTTACTTCGGGCATCTGGCACAATAGACAGGTACTCGATCGGTGCGGCCCCTCTCTCCGTGCTCGTATCTTGTCCTTCGAACCGTCCAGTATGGCCCGCCCCACGGGTGCAGAACGTCGGGTTCACCTCGTTTCAGAAACAGGAGTGACCACAAAAGTGGCCGTAAAGATTCGCCTTAAGCGCTTCGGTAAGATGCGCGCACCGTACTACCGCATTGTCGTCATGGATGCCCGCGCCAAGCGCGATGGCCGTGCCATTGAAGAAATCGGCAAGTACCACCCCACCGAAGAGCCGTCGTACATCGAGGTCGCTTCCGAGCGCGCCCAGTACTGGCTTTCCGTTGGCGCCCAGCCGACCGAGCAGGTTGCTGCGATCCTCAAGATCACCGGTGACTGGCAGAAGTTCAAGGGCCTCCCGGGCCAGGAAGGCACCCTGAAGACCAAAGCTCCGAAGGAAGCCTTCGTAGCACCGGAGAAGGGTTCCGTCATCATTCCGGAAGCCATCACCAAGAAGGCCAAGAAGGACGAAGCTGAAGCTCCGGCCGAGGCTGAAGCAGAGACCACCGAGGCTGAGTAAGTTGCTGGCAGAAGCGCTCGAGCACTTGGTCCGTGGGATCGTTGACAGCCCTGAGGATGTCAAGGTCAGTGCCAAGAACAACCGCCGCGGGGAATCCCTTGAGGTGCGCGTTCACCAGGAGGACCTCGGACGGGTGATCGGCCGTCAAGGACGCACCGCACGCGCATTGCGCACAGTGGTTGCAGCTTTGGCAGGTGGCGAGCAGGTCAGGGTCGACGTCGTCGATACCGACCGCCGCCGGTAACGCGCTCAGCACTGCTTGTCTTAGGTCCGGCCCCTTCACCGAATATGGTGGAGGGGCCGGATTGCTTTATCCACCATTTCATCACCGTGGCTGCCCGGCGGCGCGGTACACAAGAATTCAGAGGAACCCATGCAGCTCCAGGTGGCCCGGATCGGCAAACCCCATGGCATCCGCGGCGAGGTGACCGTCCAGGTGCTCACCGACGCTCCTTCCGAGCGATTCGTCGCAGGAACCGAGTTCATTGTGGAACCGGCATCGGCTGGCCCGTTGACCATCCGCAGTGCCCGGTGGAACAAGGACATCCTGCTGCTGGGCTTCGACGAGATCGCCGACCGCAACGAAGCGGAAGTCATCCGCGGTGCGAAGCTCTTCATCGAGACCGAAGAGCTTGGCGACGAAGACGACGACGAAGGCTGGTACGAGCACGAGCTGGTTGGCCTCGAGGCCCGTGTTGGTTCGCAGGTAGTTGGCAAGGTGGCCGCCCTCAACACCATGCCCGTCCAGGACCTGCTGATGGTCAAGATGGACGACGGCAAGGAAATCCTGGTTCCCTTCGTCGAGGAGATCGTTCCCGAGGTCAATGTTGAGGACGGGTACATCCTGATCACACCACCCGCCGGCCTCTTTGAAGTCAACGACGACTCATCCGAGGAGCCCAAGGACGGCGCGGGGGATGAAGCCTGAATGAGGATTGACGTTGTCAGCATCTTCCCGGAGTACCTTGCACCGTTGGAGCTCTCACTCATAGGTAAAGCCCGCCAGGACGGCCTGCTGGAACTCAACGTCCACGATTTGCGCGCGTTCACCACGGACAAGCACAGAACTGTGGACGATACACCCTATGGTGGTGGCGCCGGGATGGTGATGAAGCCGGAACCGTGGGCGCAGGCCCTCGAGTCGGTGGCCGGTGACCGCGAAGGCTCCAAGCCGGTACTTATTGTTCCGTCGCCGGCAGGGGAGCGGTTCAACCAGGCCCTCGCCTATGAGCTCGCCGAGGAAGAGCAGCTTGTCTTCGCCTGTGGGCGGTATGAAGGCATTGACGAACGCGTCATCGACTGGGCGCAGGACCACTTCACTGTCCGGCCCGTCAGCCTCGGTGATTACGTTCTCAACGGCGGCGAAGTTGCCGTGCTGGCCATGGTCGAGGCCATCGGCCGGCTCCTTCCCGGCGTGGTGGGAAACCCTGAATCCCTGGTGGAAGAGTCCCATTCGGACGGCCTCCTGGAGTACCCCGTCTACACCAAGCCGTCCGCGTGGCGCGACCATGACGTCCCTGCTGTCCTACTGAGCGGCAACCACGGAAAGATCGCCCAATGGCGACGCCACGAGCAGTTCCGGCGGACCGCAGAGCGCCGTCCGGACCTTTTGGAGACGTTCGACGCCGGTGCGTTGAGCCGCGCGGACCGCAACGCCCTCGCTGACCTTGGGTACGACGTCGTCGACGGGCGCCTTCGCTCCCGGCCCGGTGGCGACGCCGCAATCTGAGGTCCGCTGCCGCCGTCGAACGTTCAACAGTCCTGACAGTTGGCCCGATGGCAGCGCATATGGCAGAATTAACCCTTGTGTCTACTGGGCTGACACCTGCCACAGGGGGAGTTCAGCCAACAGTCGGACAACCCGGCCGCGCCAATCAGTGGCGGAGCCGGACACTAAGAAACTTCGGCGGAAATTTCCGGCGGCCTTTCGTGCCCCGGGCTTGTCCGCCGTAACCCAAAGTGAATGACCTGTGGCGTTCACCAGGAGTGGATTAATGCATATCCTCGATAGCGTAGATGCAGCCTCGCTGCGTAACGATGTTCCTGAGTTCCGCGCGGGTGACACCCTCAAGGTTCACGTCAACATCATCGAAGGCAAGAACTCCCGTGTCCAGGTCTTCCAGGGCTTCGTCCTGGGCCGCCAGGGCGACGGCGTTCGCGAAACCTTCACCGTGCGCAAGGTTTCCTTCGGTGTCGGCGTAGAGCGTACCTTCCCGGTACACTCCCCGATCATCGACAAGATCGAGGTCGTCACCAAGGGTGACGTCCGCCGCGCCAAGCTTTACTACATGCGCGCACTGCGCGGTAAGGCTGCGAAGATCAAGGAAAAGCGCGACTTCGCCAAGTAAGTCCTGCGACTTATGTAACGGGTCCAGGATTCGTGCCCGGTTGTTCCGGAGCAATCCGCAACGCAACAGGGATACGAGTCATGGACACATCAGAACGCCAGCCCCGGAAACAGGGCTGGCGTTTTGTTTTCCTGGCGCTGGTCCTCGCCGTAGCCATCAGCGGACTGGTCCGGTCCTTGTGGCTGGACGTTTACTACATCCCGTCCGAATCCATGGAACCCCTTCTCGGGGCAGGGGACAGGATCCTGGTGTCACGGACAGCCTTTACCTCCGAGCCGATCCGGCGCGGTGACATCGTGGTCTTCGACGGCCGTGGCTCGTTCGCTCCGCTGAGCAGCGGACAAGGCCCTTTTGTTGACGCCGTCTCGGCTGCAAGCCAGTGGTTTGGACTGACCGGAAGCGACACCACCTATGTCAAGCGGGTCATCGGCGTCGCAGGGGACCGCGTCCAGTGCTGCGATCCCAGTGGCCACCTCACAGTCAACGGCCAGCCGGTTGAGGAACCCTACGTGTATCCAGGGGATGAACCCAGCAAGCAAAAATTCGACGTCGTGGTGCCCGAAGGCCGCCTGTGGCTGATGGGCGACCACCGCTCACGCTCTGCCGACTCCCGGGGACTGCTGGGTGCACCGGGCGGCGGCATGGTTCCTGTGGAACGCGTGATCGGACGACCGGTCCAGATCATCTGGCCACTTGATAGATTTGCAGAGATGCCTCGCTCTACGCAGGCCGAAACATCGAAGAACGGACAGTAGATGCCGGACAAAGCTCCAGAGAATCCCGAGCGGTACGACGACGACGCCCGGGTCTCGGACGGAACGGCACCTGCCGCCGGGGTGGCTGATTCCCGCCAACCCGACGACGAGCCAAGTGCTCCCGGCAACGCTGCCTCTGCTGGCGACAGCGGCAATCCAGCCGCTCGTGGATCCACGGGCGGCGCGCACGCAGTGGAGAAGCCCCGCAAGAATCCTGTCCTGGTCTGGGTCAAAGAGATTGTGACCGTGGTGGCCATCGCGCTGGTGCTGTCCTTCCTGCTCAAGACTTTCCTTTTCCGGGCGTTCTACATTCCGTCGGAATCCATGGAAAGCACCCTTGACGTCAACGACCGCATCTTCATCAACCTCCTGGTTCCTGAACCTTTCGCCCTGCAACGTGGCGATGTTGTGGTGTTCAAGGACTCCCAGAACTGGCTGACGCCGGTGGCCAAGGAGCCGGCCGGGCCCATGGACTGGGTTGGGGACGCGCTGGAGTTTGTGGGGTTGGCTGCCGACGACAATGAGCAGCACCTCGTCAAGCGTGTCATCGGGCTTCCCGGGGACCGGGTTTCCTGTTGCGACGCCCAGGGTCGTGTCAGTATTAATGGTGTGCCGTTGGATGAGACGTACATCAACCCGGCGGAGATACCGCAGCCCAATGCCTTCGACATCGTTGTTCCGGAGGGCAAGGTGTGGGTGATGGGCGATAACCGCAATCATTCCGCTGACTCGCGGGCCCACCAGGAGAGCAATGGGGGCTTCATCAACATTGAAGACATTGAGGGTAGGGCTACTGTCATAGCCTGGCCCGTCAATCGCTGGACCTACCTCGACAACTTTCCGGACGTCTTCCGCGATGTCCCCGAAAGCACCCCGGCAAAGTAATGGAAACAACGGCTGCCGGCCACAAGGGCAAGGCGCAGGTCAAAGTCCCGGCCAAGACCAAGAAGAAGGTCAAGCCCACCACCAAGGCCAAGATCCCTGTGGGGTTTCCCACTCTTGATGTTGAGCGGTCCTTCCTGTCGCCCGGCGTACGGTTGTTGGCCGGCGTGGATGAGGTCGGCCGTGGCGCCCTGGCCGGACCCGTCAGTGTAGGGATTGCTGTGGTCAACCTCGAGGATCATGGCTTGTTGGCCGACGTACGGGACAGCAAACTCCTCAAGCCCGAGGACCGTGACAGACTGGAGCCCTTGGTCCGCGAGTGGGCTGTTGCCTCCGCCGTTGGGCACGCCTCGTCCAAGGAAATTGATGACATTGGCATCATTGCCGCCTTGCGGCTGGCAGGGACGCGTGCGTGGCTGGAGATCTTGGCCGGCGGGGTCACGCCCGACGTCGTCCTCCTGGATGGCAGCCACAATTGGCTCTCTCCGGATGTTCAGGCTTCCCTTTTTGACGAGCCCGCTCCGGGACCTTGGTGCGATGCTCCCGTGCATACCCGTGTCAAAGCAGACATGAGCTGCCTCAGTGTTGCCGCCGCCAGCGTCCTGGCCAAAGTGGCCCGTGACCGCATCATGGTGGATCTCCATTCGGAGGTCCCTGCCTACGGGTGGAACGAAAACAAGGGATATGCCACGTCCGCCCACAGGGACGTGATCCGGCTCCAAGGGCCCAGCGCCTACCACCGGACCAGTTGGAACCTCACGGGGCCTGAAGCCGGCTGACGGCACACCGCGCACTCCTGCGGCTCTGCTGTGGCCTCGGGGGCATGCTACGTGTGGCGCATGCCGGCTGGCAGATAGTGCAAGATGGAACTATGAGTGCCGAGGACCTTGAGAACTATGAAACCGACATGGAGCTGCAGCTCTACCGCGAGTACAGGGATGTTGTCGGTCTGTTCAGCTACGTCGTGGAAACTGAACGACGGTTCTACCTGGCCAATCATGTGGATCTACAGGCACGCAGCGCGGACGGTGAAGTCTACTTCGACCTGACCCTGCAGGATGCCTGGGTATGGGATGTTTACCGTTCAGCCCGTTTCGTGAAGAACGTCCGCGTGATTACGTTCAAGGACGTCAATGTCGAGGAACTGCCCCGCAGTGAAGACCTGTCCTTGCCCAAGGATGGCGGGCTTGGAGACATAGGCGATCTCGGAAACTAGCTTCTGACTCTTCCTCCACAGCAGTGATCCAGGAGAGTTTACCCACATAGCCTCGTGAGCCCCTGCCACCCACCGCCCCCAGCCGGAAAGCTGGTCAGCGGAGGTGATGGTCATGAGAGCAAAAGACCTGCTGGGCCGGACCGGCGAGACACTGGCGGCCGGTTTTCTGGAAAACCAGGGGATGCGGATCGTCGATCGGAATTGGCGATGCGCAGACGGTGAAATCGACATCGTCGCGATCGACGGAGACACCCTGGTGGTGGCTGAAGTCAAAACCCGCCGGAGCCTTGACTACGGGCATCCTTTTGAGGCGGTGGGAGCTGCCAAGTTGGCCCGGCTCCACCGCTTGGCTTCATCGTGGTGCCGGGAACACGAACTGAAGGCGCCCCGCAGGCGCGTCGACGTCGTGTCGGTCATCGACGACGGCGTGGGCGAGCCTGAACTTGACCACCTGCGGGGTGTGGGCTGAATGGGAGTGGGGCGCAGCTATTGCGTTGCCTTGGTGGGCCTCAACGGCTACATCGTGGAGGTTGAAGCCGATATAGGCCAGACGCTTCCGAACTTTGTCATTCTGGGCCTGCCGGACGCTGCACTGAATGAAGCCAAGGAACGAATCCGGTCGGCTGCCCAAAACTCCGGGATCCCCCTCAGCCGGCGAAAGATCACAGCCAACCTGATACCGGCGTCGCTCCCAAAACGGGGCTCCGGCTTTGACCTGGCGATCACCATGGCGGTTCTTTGCGCCGCCAACGACGTCCGTTCCATCGGTGGGACGGTCTTCATCGCGGAGCTGGGTTTGGACGGCCGGTTGCGGCCGGTCCGAGGCATCCTGCCGGCGGTGATGGCGGCCGTTCAGGCTGGCTATCCCGACGTCGTGGTGGCTGACTCAAACGCCGTGGAGGCTTCCTTGGTACCGGGGGCGAACGTCCGCGGATACAGGACGCTCGCCAGGCTCGCGTTCGACTTCGGTGCCGACCCCAAGGAGTTGGCCCTCGACTACGACCCCGGGGACGGGTGCGTCCCTGATGACGACGGCGGCGATCATGCCATGGCGCCAGACCTCTGTGACGTGTCTGGGCAAGGCGAGGCGCGTCAGGCCCTTGAAGTCGCGGCCGCCGGCGGCCACCACATGCTGCTGACCGGACCGCCGGGCGCTGGAAAAACAATGTTGGCTGAGCGTCTGCCGGGACTGCTCCCGGATTTGGCAGATAACGCTGCGATGGAGGTGACGGCCATCCATTCGTTGGCCGCCGTGCAATCGTCGGCCGTTCGGCTGATCCGTAGGCCGCCTTTCGAGAACCCGCATCACAGTGCCACAGCTGCGGCCATCATTGGCGGTGGATCCGGACTTCCACGCCCGGGTGCTGCCTCCCGGGCCCATCGCGGCGTCTTGTTCCTGGACGAAGCCCCGGAGTATGAACGCCGGGTGCTCGATGCGCTGCGGCAGCCGCTGGAGAGCGGGGAATTGGTGATTCACCGCTCGGCAGGGACCGCTGCGTACCCAGCTCGTTTCCAACTCATCCTTGCTGCCAACCCTTGCCCATGCGGAAAGGCGTCAGGCAAAGGCATGGATTGCACCTGCACTGCCACGATGCGTCGGCGTTACTTCGGGAGGATGTCGGGTCCACTACTGGACCGGGTGGACATCCAGCTCCAGGTTGAACGGGTGTCCTTGGCGGATTTCGGTCAGGCAGGAAGAGAAGAAGACACAGGGGCTGTAGCGGCCCGGGTACTGGCGGCAAGGGAAATCCAGTTGGAGCGGTTGCGGAAACTGGGGCTTGAAACCAACTCCCAGGTGCCAGGACGCACCTTGCGAGGAGAGTTGCGGCTGCCGTCGGGGACTACCCGGATCCTGGACACGGCATTGGAACGTGGCACGTTGACTGCCCGCGGTTACGATCGCGTCCTTCGGCTGGCATGGACGCTCGCAGATCTGGGACACAGCGGGACACCGGACGTTGACCACATCGGCCAAGCGCTCGGATTGAGACAAGCGGCAGGTGTGACATGACAGAAATCAAGACGAAGGGAACCAACCCAGTGGCAGCAGCGGGGATACAGGACAAGGAACGGATTGCGCGGGCAGCACTTGCCCGGCTCATGGAGCCGCAGGACTCCGTTGGCCTCGCCCTGGTAAGAGCCCTGGGCGCGGTTGATGCCTTGGGCGTGGCCACTGGAGAACTGGCCACAGGCCCCACTGTGGAACGGGAGATTTCCGCCTTGATGGTGGAATCAGGGGGACCGTCCACGTGGGTAGGACTCCCGGCCACTCTCCGGAGATGGGCGCCGCGTGTCAGCGACCTTGCACCGGAGCGTGACCTGGACACCATGCGTCGGCTGGGAGGGCGCTTGATCATTCCCGGGGATGAGTTTTGGCCGGAGCAACTGGAGGACCTTGGACTCCAGGAACCGCTCTGTCTGTGGTGGCGGGGCCAGGAGCAGCCGCTGCCGCCCATGGATCGAACCATTGCCCTGGTGGGGTCAAGAGACAGCACCAGCTACGGGGCATCCGTTACGGGAGACTTCGCGTACGGCTTGGTGCAGCGTGGCTACACTGTGATCTCCGGAGGCGCCTATGGCATTGATGCCCATGCACACCGTGGGGCGCTCAGCGGTGGGGGAGCCGGGTTGCCTACCATTGCCGTGATGGCTGGCGGGGTGGATCGCTTCTACCCCTCCGGCAACGAGGACCTGCTCCGGGCTGTTGCCACCCAAGGGGCTGTCATCTCGGAGGTGCCACCTGGGTCCGCTCCTACCCGCTACCGGTTCCTGCAGCGCAACAGAATCATCGCCGCCTTGGCGTCCGTCACCGTCGTGGTGGAGGCTCGTTGGCGCTCCGGTGCCCTCAATACTGCTCATCATGCTGAATCGACCGGCAGGGTTGTCGCGACCGTTCCTGGATCCATTCACAGCGCCAACTCGGCAGGTTGCCACCGCCTGCTGCGGGACGGAGGAGCGGTGTGCGTCACTGACGTGGGCGAGATCGCCGAACTGGCCGGAGCAATCGGAGAATCCACCAGTGAGGAAAAAAGCGCCGACGTGTCAGTACACGATGGCTTGTCGCTGGAGGATCTCATTCTTCTGGATGCTCTGCCCCTCCGATCAACCAGTTCAGTGGAGAAACTGACCGTGGTGGCAGGGCTGAGCCCGGATGCTGTGCGCGCAGGCCTCGGACGACTGGGACTCATGGGATTGGCCAGCTCGGAACGAGGGGCTTGGAAACGGGCAAAAAACACCTGACCGGGATTGGAAACATGTTGATCCGTCCTGTTGGTGCCGGATGCTGGCACAGTGGGACGTGTGAACGGACAATCACTGCCATCATCGATGCTCAGCGCTCTTGCTGGTTTTCGCCGCTACTTGGAGGGTGAACGGGCGAGGTCGGCACACACTGTGCGTGCATATCTTGCAGATGTGGAGAGCCTCCTCGGTTTTGCCGTGCAGGAGGGTATCGAAGAGCTCGGACAGCTCGAGCTGGGTTCCCTGCGTCGCTGGCTTGGCGCGCAGAGTGAAGCGGGCATGGCCAGGGCTACCCTGGCCCGCCGGGCCGCGACCGCCAGGTCATTCACTGCCTGGGCCCTGAGGGAGGAACTCATTGCCGCAGACCCGGCGATCCGTCTTCAGGCACCCAAACGGGACAAATCTCTGCCAGGAGTCCTTCAGCAGCAGCAGGTAACCCGGATAGTGGACGACCTGAATACGGCGGCCGCAGAAGGAGGCCCCATGGCTGTTCGCAACCGGGCCATGGTGGAGCTCCTCTACGCCACCGGAGTTCGCGTCGGAGAGCTTGCCGGCCTGGATATTGATGACCTCGACCCGGACCGCCGGACTCTCCGGGTCCTGGGCAAGGGAAACAAGGAGCGAACTGTGCCGTACGGGGTCCCCGCAGCTGTGGCTGTCGATGACTGGCTTCGTCGGGGACGTCCTGCAGTGGTCACCTCCAGCAGCGGGCCGGCCCTCTTTTTGGGCGTGCGGGGCAACCGGGTTGATCCACGCCAGATCCGGGCCGTGGTCAGCGAGTTGCTGCAAGCCTTGGGCGATACGTCGGCCACGGGACCACATGCGCTCAGGCACAGCGCGGCAACCCACCTTTTGGACGGGGGAGCGGACCTGCGCGCTGTCCAGGAAATTCTTGGACACAGCAGCCTGGCGACCACGCAGATTTATACCCATGTGTCCGTGGACAGGCTGAGGAAAAGCTATCAGCAGGCGCACCCCAGGGCCTGAGCAGGACCGCTCATGAGCCGCACTGGCGGAAACCGGCGCCGTACGGCAAAATAAGAGCACCACGGGGAAACCTTCAATTCACAGTTGAGGGTTCTCTTTGTGCCAAGATCGTCAGTAGCACTTCACATAACTGAATAGCCTGTCAGGGCCCACAGAGATTTCACGGCATCCGGCAGCAACAGCAAACATCCAGGCAGAGGTCGTTGGGGAAGACGTACCTACAGCTATGGAGGATGGAATGTCTGTTGCAACAACCCGCGGTGTCCTGTTTGTGCACTCGGCCCCTACGGCACTTTGCCCGCACGTAGAGTGGGCCATTGGATCGGTCGTGGACAAGCGGACCGATCTTGAGTGGACCCCTCAACCTGCTGCGCCTGGAATGTTCCGGGCGGAGTTGTCGTGGACGGGTACGCCCGGCACGGGGGCGCAGTTGGCGTCGGCCCTTCGGGGGTGGGCCCATCTGCGTTATGAGGTCACCGAAGAACCGAGCCAAGGAGTGGACGGCGCCCGTTGGTCCCACACCCCGGAGCTCGGCATTTTCCATGCCGTCACCGACGTCCATGGCAACATCATGGTCACCGAGGACCGCATCCGCTATGCCTATGAATCGGGCGCAGGCGACCCTTCAGCTGTCTACCACGAGCTCTCCCTGGCGTTGGGTGAGGCGTGGGACGAGGAACTCGAACCCTTCCGGCATGCAGCAGAGGGCGCTCCGGTTCGCTGGCTGCACCAAGTCGGATAGCAGGGCAGCACCAGGAAAGCTGACCGCACAAAGTCCGCCGGCCGCGTCCAACAAGAAGCGTCATCCATAGCAATGAGAAGGGCCCCACCTGGTGGTGGGGCCCTTCTCACGTTTCAACCAAACTTCGATAAAGGAGCGTGCTCCGAGTCCGGTCAGACGTTCCTGACCGCGATGACGGCGTTGTGTCCGCCGAAGCCGAAGGAGTTGCTCAGTGCCACGATGTCGCCGCTGGGAAGATCGCGGACGGACGTCACAACGTCGAGGGGGATCTCGGGATCCTGGTTTTCGAGGTTGATGGTCACTGGGGCCTTACGCTCGTAGACCGCCAGCACGGTCAATACAGCCTCAACGGCCCCTGAAGCGCCCAGGAGGTGGCCCATCTGCGACTTGGTAGCGGAGACCGCCACGTTGTCTACGTGGGTCCCCAGAGCAGCACGCAGCGCCGTGTACTCGGGCTTGTCGCCGACGGGGGTCGAGGTGGCATGTGCGTTGACGTGGACTACGTCCTCGGCCTGGATGCGGCCATCGAACATTGCCGCCTTCAGGGCGCGGGTAGCACCAAGGCCTTCGGGGTCCGGTGCGGTGATGTGGTAAGCGTCCGCCGTGACGGACGTTCCGGCCAGTTCGGCATAGATGCGGGCGCCACGGGCAATGGCGTGTTCCTCGGCCTCAAGGACCAGTGCGCCGGCGCCTTCACCCATGACGAAACCGTCGCGGTCGGTGTCGTATGGACGGGAGGCGCGCTCCGGCTCGTCGTTGCGGCGGGACAATGCCTGCATGGAGGAGAATGCGGCCAACGGCATCGGGTGGATGGCAGCTTCAGCTCCACCGCACACTACGACGTCTGCTTTGCCGGAGCGGATCAGGTCCAGGCCCAGGTGGAGGGCTTCGGTGCCGGACGCGCACGCCGAAACCGGAGTGTGCGCTCCGGCGCGGGCGCCGAGGTCAAGGCTGACCGCAGCGGCCACGCCGTTGGGCATGAGCATGGGAACGGTCATGGGCAGGACCCGGCGGGGGCCCTTGTCCCTGAGCGTGTCCCAAGCATCCAGGAGGGTCCAGACGCCGCCGATTCCGGTGGCGAAGGCTACTGCAAGACGGTCGTGGTCGATCTCCTCGATACCGGAGTCGGACCAGGCTTCACGTGCGGCGATGACACCAAACTGCGTGGATGGGTCCATGCGCTTGGCCTCGACGCGGCTCAGAACCTCAAGTGCCGGCGTCGAGCACCGGGCAGCAAAGTGAACGGGGAGGTCGTATTTGGCCACCCACTCGTCTTCGAGCGTGCGGGCGCCGGAGACCCCTTTCAGCGCGTTCTGCCACATTGTGGGTACGTCGCCGCCGATGGGAGTGGTGGCCCCCAGACCGGTTATGACTACTTTGCGTGCCATGCGATCACTCTCTGTCGGATCAGCCATCCCTCCTGCAGCGTTCGCAAGGGGAGGCAAGAAAATCTTTGGGTGGTATTGCGGCTGTGCCGGGCGCAAGGACGCTAGTCCCGGCCCGGCACAGCTGGTGTCAGGACTAGGCCTGTGCGTTGGCGATGAAGCTGACGGCGTCGCCGACGGTCTTGAGGTTCTTGACCTCTTCGTCCGGGATGCGAACGCCGAACTTCTCTTCAGCGTTGACAACGATGGTCATCATGGAGATGGAGTCGATGTCCAGGTCCTCGGTGAAGGACTTGTCGAGCTCTACGGCTTCGGTGGCGAGGCCCGTCTCTTCGTTGACGATTTCAGCCAGGCCGGCCAGGATTTCTTCGTTGCTAGCCATTGTTGGCTCCTTTTCTTGTTGTACCGGCTACTGCCGGAAAGGGGGCAAACCGCGGTTTACGGTTTGGGTTTGTAAGTCGTATTCAGTTGGCTGGTGGTAGCCGGGACGAGTCCCGATCTACGGCAGTACCACTACCTGGGCGCCGAAGACCAGGCCGGCGCCGAACCCGATCTGCAGGGCCAGGCCGCCGCTCAGCTCAGGGTTTTCCTGAAGCAGGCGGTGCGTTGCCAGCGGGATCGACGCTGCGGAGGTATTGCCCGCTTGGGCGATGTCGCGGCCGATGACAACGGATTCGGGAAGCTTGAGCTTCTTGACCATCTCGTCGATGATCCGCATGTTTGCCTGGTGCGGAACGAAGGCAGCGAGGTCGCTTGCTTCAATGCCGGCGGCGTCCAAAGCCTGCTGGGCAACCTTGGCCATCTCCCAGACAGCCCAGCGGAACACCGTCTGACCGTCCTGCCGCAGGGTCGGCCAAACATCCTGGGTTGCCGAAAGAATGGCGGGATCGTCGATTTCATCGGAGTGCCGGGCCGACTCGCCCAGCTTCTTGACGTCCTCGAGGGAGTGGGTCATGCCGATGGCGTCCCACTTGCTGCCGTCTGAGCCCCAGACAGAGGGGCCGATGCCAGGAGTGTCGGACGGGCCAACCACCACAGCACCTGCGCCGTCGCCGAGGAGGAATGAGATGGTCCGCTCGTGGTTGTCGATGACATCGGAAAGCTTCTCCGCGCCAACGACCAGGACGTATTGGGCGGCGCCGGAACGAACCAGGGCATCGGCCTGGGCTACGCCGTAGCAATACCCGGCACAGGCGGCCGAGATATCGAAGGCGGGTGCCGGCGTCGCGCCTAAACGTTCGGTGAGCGCAGCGGCAGCCGACGGCGTAGCGTAAGGGTGCGTCACGGTGGACACGATCACGGCGCCCAGTTGGGACGCTTCGATGCCTGCTTGCTGCAACGCTTCGCGTGCGGCGCCTTCGGCCATGTCGATGACGCTGATGTCAGCAGCAGCGCGGTGGCGGGTGATGATGCCGGTGCGCTGGCGGATCCATTCGTCAGAGGAATCGATCCACTGGCAGACGTCGTCGTTGGTGACAATGACATCGGGGCGGTAGGCGCCGATGCCGAGGATACGGGCATTCTCGTTGACAACCGCCTTGTTCAGCACAGGAGTGCTCATGCCTGTCCCTCCAGTTCTGCGAAGAGCGCGAGAGCCGCGGACAGGTCATCCGGGGTTTTGACAGCAACAGTCTTGACGCCGGGCATGCCGCGTTTGGCGAGTCCCGCGAGGGTGCCGGCAGGGGCCAGCTCGATCACGCCGGTGACACCGCGGCCGACGAGCGTTTCCATGCATTTGTCCCAGCGGACGGGACGGGAAACCTGCGCGATCAGGCTGTCGACGGCGGCAGGTCCGGCAGTAACTTCCTTGCCGTCGTAGTTGGACAGCAAGGGAACGGCCGGGTTCTGCGGTGAAAGCGACGGTTTGAGGGACTCAAGCGCGCTGACGGCCGGAGCCATATGGGAGGTGTGGAATGCTCCTGCAACCTTGAGGGGGATCACGCGAGCTTTCGCCGGGGGATTCTCTGCCAATGCCTTGAGCTGGTCGAAGGTGCCTGCTGCGACCGTCTGTCCGGCGCCATTGACGTTCGCGGGCGTTGCTCCGGAGGCTTCGATGGCTGCCAGTACCTCAGCGGGATCGCCGCCCACCACAGCACTCATGCCGGTAGGGGTGACAGCAGCTGCGGCGGCCATGCTGTTGGCGCGTTCCCGCACGAAGGTCATGGCTTCAGCTTCCGTGAGGACACCGGCCAGGGCGGAGGCGGTGATTTCGCCTACGGAGTGGCCGGCGAGGATCACGGGGAGGGTACTGAGTTCGACGTCGAACAACGACGAAGCAGCTACCAGCCCTGCCGCAACAATCAGCGGTTGGGCAACCGCAGTGTCCTTGATGGTTTCTTCATCCGAGGTGGTGCCGTGGGCCTTGAGGTCAATGCCTGCGATCTCGCTCAGGTTGGCCAGCTGGCCTTCGACGGAGGGGAGTTCCAGCCAAGGGGCCAAAAATCCGGGGGTCTGGGAGCCCTGTCCAGGGCAGACGATTGCAAGCACGTATCCAGCTTTCCAAATTGCCACGTGATCCACTGGTGTTTTGGTACACCAAGCTCACTGGGTCAGTTTGTAGGAAGTCTACAACGGTTCAGTTCTGTGAACGCGACGTATGACGTTCAGGAGCGGCTTTCGGTTGGGCTGAAAGCCGGCCTACCACCAGGGCGGTTTGGAGGACAAAAGCTTCCCTTGGGAGGAGCGGATCCCAGCCCGTGACGTCGCAGACACGCTTCAAACGGTAGCGCACTGTGTTGGCATGGACGAACAGTTCGCGTGCCGTGGCCTCCAGGGAATGCCCTAGCTCGAGATAGGTCCCCAGGGTTTCCACCAAGCCGTTGGAGGCGGCCAGCAGCGGCCGGTAAATGTTCTTGATCAAGGACCTGCGGGCGGCATCATCACCGGAGACAACACGCTCTGGAAGGAGGTCGTCGGCGGCAACCGGTCGTGGGGCGGAGGGCCATGCGCGGGCGGCGGTAAGTCCAGCGAATGCTGCCTGCGCCGAGCTGCTGGCCTCCAACAAAGACCCGGCCTCGGGACCATAAACCACAGCGCCCGGCGCAAAGAGTTCGCTGAGTTTGAGGTAGGCGGTGTCACGGTCCTGGACACCACCAAGGATCAGGATGAGCCGGTCACCCTGGATTCCCACCAGGGCGTCCTCGGCGAAACGCCCGGCAGTCCGGCGAAGTTCGCTGACGTAGCTGGCGCTTGGTTCCGACGGCGAATTGCCCACCATCACCGTGAAGCGCTCCTGGGCTTTCCAGCCGAGGGCTGCGATCCTTGAGCGCAAAGCATCGGTGTTTTCACCGCGAAGGATGGCATCCACAATCAGCGCTTCCAGGCGGGTATCCCAGGAGCCGCGGGACTCGGCGGCCCGGGCGTAGACGTCTGCAGCCGCAAAAGCCACTTCCCGCGAATACCGGAGGACGGCTTCGCGGAGTGAGGGCTGGTCCGATTCCGGCGCGATCACCGGAACCTGGTCTTCCACCACCTCCACGACGATGCGGATCAGCTGGAGGGCCTTTTGCAGGCTGATGGATCGGGTCAGTTCTGTGGGGGCGTTGCCGAACACGTCCGTGAGGATCCATGACGGCGAGCTGGGCCGTTCGTACCAGGTCACGAACGCCGCAATGCCGTTCTGTGCCACGAGCCCCAGTGCTGAGCGCTCATCGGAGCTCAAACGGCTGTACCAGGGCAGCGACTTCTCAAGTTGGCGCATGGTGCTGGTGGACAGTTGGCCCACGTTGGCACGGAGTTGACGCAGAGTTTCGGCCTTTTCAGGCGACAATGCCTGGGGTGCTGCCTTGCGCTTGGTGGTGGTTTTGCTCGGCTCTGCCATGGAACGAGCATACGGCCCATCCCGGGCAAGCTCCATTTGTGAGAAGGCTACAACTTGCGTTGTTGCTGCTCACATGCACGGGAGTCTTCTTCCCACACGGTTAAACCACGACGGCGGCCGCCACCTTTCGGTGGAAGCCGCCGTTTCGTTGGGTGCTGGAGTGACCCTTGGTACCGAACTGCGTACGAGGGTTTTTCCCGCTGTGGTTAGGCGTCGCCGCCTGCGCCGCCGGTGGTGCCGGCGTTCACATCCAGGAGCCGGTACTTCTCGATGGCCTTCTCCAAGGCACCTTCTTCAACTTCTCCCTTGGCGGCAAGGAGTTGCAGGGTTTTGGCGACGATGGAGTGGGTGTCGTTTTTGAAGTAGCGGCGTGCGGCTTGGCGGGTGTCGGAGAAGCCGAAGCCGTCTGCTCCGAG